>DATGFC010000019.1:0-96439 GCA_035309485.1 Candidatus Sulfotelmatobacter sp. | reverse complement strand
GAATTTCTGGGCGGCACGCCGCGCGATGTGCCCGATCACTACCGCGAAGCCGATCCCATGCAGCTTTCCATTCCGCAGGCGCGGCAATTCCTGATCCATGGCCAGGCGGATGACGTAGTCCCTCCGGAGTTCAGCCGTGACTACGTTTCGGCCAAGCAGAAGCGTTCGGGAGAAAAGAAAGAAGACGCTCACCTGCTGCAGATTCACGGCGCGGATCACTTCGACTTGATTGACCCGCGCTCCACGGCCTGGAAGAAGGTCGAAGAGACTGTGCTGCAATTGGTCGCGTAACTCTTACAAACTTCTTCGTCACTCAGGCAACGCGGGCAGGATGCCCTCGCGACAGCCGGCGGGACGCCGGCCCTACCTTCGTGCTCGCGTCATTGACACCTTTGCTCCTGGCTCATACGATTCTCGGTTCGCCGGGGAATCATTATGTTCAATCGTGTAAAGCTGCACCGTCTTTTTCTTGTTGGCGCTCTTGCCGCGCTCCTCACTGCGGCGTCAATGACCGCTCCGCAGGCCGATTCTACACGCTATCTCGACGATGTGAAGACGCTGGCATCTCCGGAGATGGAAGGCCGCGGCGACGGCTCCGAGGGCCTGGTACTGGCCGAGCGCATAATCGAGAAGCGATATAAGGCGCTTCATCTCGATCCCGCAGGAGTCAAAGGATACGCACAGCCGTTTTCGGTGATCACCGGGGCGCGCTTGAAATCGGATAACTGGTTTACTACCCAGCAGGGTAATGCGAAGAAAGATTTAAAGATTAATCAGGACTTTGTTCCCTTCAGCTTTTCCGCCTCTGGGCAAGGCGGCACGTCACTGGCCTTTGCGGGATACGGGATCACCGCGCCCGAGTTTCACTATGACGACTACGCCGGACTCGACGTAAAAAATAAATTCGTCGTCCTGCTGCGCTACGAGCCCTCGGGATTTGCCGAGAAGAGCGGCCATCACGGGCTTACCCAACACGCGCAACTGGTGACCAAGGCCATCAACGCGCGCAATCACGGGGCGCGTGCCGTAATCGTGCTCAATGGCAAGCTGGGCGACGGCGAAGAAGATTTACTAACCCGCTTCGGCAGCGTAAGTGGGCCGGAAAATATCGGCGTCATCTTTGTGCAGGTGAAGAACGCAGCCGCCGAGTCCTGGTTCCAAGCTGCGGGAAAATCTTTGAAAGACGTTCAGGAGCAGATCAACTCGAGCACCCAGCCTGCTTCCTTCGACTTCCCTGACAGTCTTCACGCTTTGATACAGGTTGACATCGAGACTACGCGGGCTACGGTCAATAATGTTCTCGCCTGGCTGCCGGGCAAGACGGACGAGTACGTCATCGTGGGAGCGCATTACGATCATCTAGGCCGCGGCAACTTCGATTCGCTCGCCCCTTCGCAGATTGGGCAAATCCATCCTGGCGCCGACGACAATGCCAGCGGCACCGCGGGAGTTCTCGAACTGGCGCGCCTGCTCGCTCCTCAGCGCCGGCAACTACAGCGCAGCATCCTCTTCATGAACTTTGCAGGAGAAGAACTCGGCCTGCTCGGCTCCGCCGAGTGGGTCAAAGAGCCCACGCGGCCTCTCGCCAAAGCCGTCGCCATGATCAACATGGACATGATCGGCCGCATTCGCGACGACAAAATCTATATCGGCGGCGTGGGCACAGGATCGACGTTTAAATCTGTGCTCGAGCAAGCTCAGAAAGACCAGCCCTTCAAAATCGAATACTCTTCCGGCGGATATTCTTCGAGCGACCATACTTCCTTTGTAGCCAGGAAAATTCCGGTGCTGTTCTTCTTTTCCGGGTTGCACTCCGACTATCACAAGCCGTCGGACACCTGGGACAAGATCAATGCGCCGTCGGCCGCCCGCCTGCTCGACATGGTCGAGAGCGTTACGCTGCAACTGGCGAACGCGCAGCAGCCTCCCGCCTTCCAGGTCGTCGCGGAAGATAAACCTCCGGCCGGTGGTGGAGGCGCAGGGTACGGTCCATATTTTGGCTCGATTCCCGACTTCGGCCAGACTGAGAATGGCGTAAAGTTCTCCGACGTGAAGCCGAATTCCCCGGCAGCCAAAGCAGGGTTGAAGGCCGGAGACATCCTGGTGCAATTCGGCGACAAGCCCATCAAGAATCTCTACGACTTCACCGACGCCCTGCGCCGCAGCAAAGTAGGAGACGTCGTGGACGTGAAAGTTCTGCGTGATGGGCAACCGGTCACGGCAAGCGTAAAGCTGGAGCAAAGGAAATAACCCGCTTAATCCGCATGATCCGTGGCCATGAAGTTCCCAGCACATCTATAATCGTCGGTCACAGAGAGGAAACCTTTGCCCTTCGACGACCTCCGCCAGTGGATCGCCGCCCTGGACCGCGCCGGTGAACTCAAGCGGATTCAGACCGAAGCCGATCCCATTCTCGAGATTGCCGAAATCACCGACCGTGTCTCGAAAATGCACATGAGGGGACAGCCGCCCTCGGCTGTCCGGCCCGGAGGCCCCGCCCTGCTTTTCCAAAACATCAAAGGCCATCCCGGCTCGCAGCTTCTGATCAATCAATTCGGCTCCGAAGCCCGCATGAAGATGGCGGTCGGCGTGAATTCCTACGACGAAATCGGCGCCCGCATGCGCATGTTCATGGACATGAAGTCGCCGCAAGGATTTCTCGACAAGCTGAAGATGCTGCCGCTACTGACGGAAGCCGGAAAATTTTTCCCGCGCACCGTGCCCACCGGACCATGCAAAGAGGTCATCCAGCGCGATAATTTCTCGTTGCTCGACTTCCCCATCCTGCAGTGCTGGCCGAAAGATGCGGGACGCTTTATCACGCTGCCCTGCGTGGTCACTCGCGATCCGCGCTCCGGCAAGCGCAATGTCGGCATGTACCGCATGCAGGTCTATGACGAACACACCACCGGCATGCACTGGCAGCGCCAGAAAGTTGCCGCGGAACATGCGCGCGAGCGCATGCGCGCTACGGTAGAAGGAAAGTCGGCGGCGGTGGACATCATGGCGCGCAGTTCCGGCGGAAGCGTTTTGCCCGAAGGCGAACGTCCCTCAGGCAAGATGGAGGTCGCCGTCGCCATCGGCACCGACCCGGCCCTAACTTTTTCCGCCATTGTTCCCGCGCCTCCGGAGATCGAGGAATACCTGATTGCCGGCTTCCTGCGCGGCGGCCCGGTCGATCTGGTCAAGTGCGAAACCGTCGACCTGGAAGTTCCCGCCAGCAGCGAAATCGTTCTCGAAGGCCACGTCCACCTCGACGAACTCCGCAGCGAAGGCCCCTTCGGCGATCACACCGGGTTCTATTCGCTCGAGGATCTTTACCCCGTCTTTCACCTGAGCTGCATCACGCACCGCAAGGATCCCATCTATGCCACGACCATAGTCGGCAAGCCTCCGCAGGAAGACGCTTACATGGGCAAGGCAGTCGAGCGCATTTTCCTGCCGATGATGAAGCTCACCATTCCGGAACTAGTCGACGTCAACCTGCCGATTGAGGGCATCTTTCACAACCTGATGATCGTCTCGATCAGGAAGTCCTATCCCGGCCAGGCTCGCAAAGTGATGAATGCCATCTGGTCGCTGGGGCAGGCGATGTTCACCAAATGCATCGTAGTGGTGGACGAAGATGTCGACGTGCAGAATCTCGCCGACGTGACGCTGAAAGTCTTGAATCACATCGACCCGGAGCGCGATATTCAGTTCACGCTGGGGCCCATCGATTCGCTCGACCACGCCAGCCGACTGCCGAATTTCGGATCGAAGATGGGCATCGACGCTACGCGCAAGTGGGCTACCGAAGGTTTCACGCGCCCCTGGCCCGACGAGATTGTGATGGATGCAAAGACGAAGGCTCTGGTGGAGAGCAAGTGGAAGGCGTTGGCCAAGGAATTGGGGCTTGGCTGATCGAATCTAGTTTTCCAGTTTGATCTTCGCCAATATCTTTACCGCGTCCACATCTTCAGCCTTCTGCACTTCCATGCGAACCGCGGTTCCCTCCGCGTAGCGTTTGGATTCCGCAATGATCTTGAGCACTCGGGCGGGGAGGTTGCTCTTCCGCGCTGTCGCAATCGCCTTATCCCCCAATGCACATGACGCCAGGAAACTGCCCTGTCCCGGCGCCAGGTAGACGATATTGCGCTTCTTGCTTTGCAACCGCAGCGACCAGCCTGCTTTAATCGACGAACTGTCCCACTGCTCAGTTAGCTGGAACTCCTGCTTCAAGGTCGAGACCAGGTCCTGCCATAAACTCTGGCTATTACCCAAAGCGATTGCAACCTCAGCTTGAGTAGGCGGTTCGCTTCGGCCGGCGAACGCATTCGTCATACCGCCCCCTCAGTGCCCGATGCCCAACAGCGTTCTCACTCCCCAAACCGCGGCGAGGCCAAAAGCGGCCATGAAGACCACTCCGGTCATTCGAGAAGAAAATGAACTTTTGCTCCAAGCCTGGAGCACAGCGATGGCTCAAACCACGAACAAAAAGATGGCCACCGCTCCAACCGTTTTCAGCAGCATGATAACTTCCTCCTGTGGATCGAAAGGTTAGAGTTATCCTGCACAAATCGTTTTGATCGCGCAGTGACACGAATCACGCGTGATAACAGGCATGGTTTGTAACTTTCCGGACATAGCGCAGGATTACCCGGCTGAATCTTTCCGATTGTCTCGCAACGCTTGGTATCCCGAGCAGCGCAGCACAGGAAGCCGCGGGTATTTCGGAAAATTGGGATCCGTGGCCGAGAGTTGGCACAAGTAGAAAGTCGATCCCCGATCCGACTCCATCGTCCGCATAAAGCGGCAACTCGCGCACAGGCCTACACGCAGTTTGTCTGCTGGTTCGGAACTCATGATCACAGAATAACCCTCCCTGCAGTGCCCGAACGGCGTCTCGCCCAATCGTCTCGCTCCACGTTGTTATCTCGCGCATTCAGCAAAGTTTCTTGCTACGAACCTGAAGAAAAATTCATTGAATTTTGATCGTCTTTTACACCGAACTGGCTTGAATCCCGCCAAGTCATTTTGCTATAACGGCTTCCCAATTACCGGAGGTTCTACCGTGCATACGCCTGGCATCGGGGTTTTGGCATCTCCTTCAAAGTTCTCGCGCGCCCTTGTTTTAGTGATTTTGGCGCTCGCGTGCCTAACGCAGTTTGCCTCCGCCCAGCAAACTTTGGGCGCCATCACCGGCACGGTGACTGATCCGTCGGGAGCGGTGGTGTCCGACGCCAATGTGAAAGCGGTCAACATCGCGACCAACCTCGAAGTTGCGGCTCGGACCAAAGCAAACGGCGGTTTCGTGATTCCGGATCTTCCCGCCGGAACTTATAGGGTCACGATCACGAAGGACGGCTTCAAAACAGAAACCCACACGAGAATCCTGGTGTCAGGTAACCGTACGACCACAGTGGATACGTCTCTGGTGGTGGGCTCGATCAGCGCCACGGTGGAAGTGACCGCCGTGCCCTTGATGAACCAGGTGGACACCACGATCGGCTATGTGGTCGATACCAATACGATCGAAACAACCCCGCTGGGTACCGGCAGCTTTACGCAACTGGCAATTCTCAGTCCTGGCGTTCATGCGGACTTCCTTGGTGGAGGTGGCGCCAACACGGGTCTTGGCAATCAGGCCATCTTCGCGAACGGAAACCGGGACACCAGCAATAGCTTTTCCTTGAACGGTATCAGCACTAACAACATCTTTAACGGCAATTCCACCAGCCAGGTAGGCGAGAACCGCTTCGTGCTCAACACCGGTGAGAACTTCGGCGCGGGCGGCACCATCCAAACCAGTACGTCCGTGTATAGCGCGATTGGCCAGGCCCTTCCCACCCCACCCCCCGATGCCATTCAGGAGATCGCCGTTAATTCCTCCCAGTACGACGCCACACAGGGCAACAACAGCGGCGCGCACATCAGCGTCCTGACTAAGTCTGGCACGAATGCGGTGCATGGTTCGCTATGGGAACAGTGGCAGAACAGCGATATGAATGCCACGCCATACTTCTACAATGCTGCGGGCATCAACCCTGTCACCAATAAGCCTTTTCTTCCTCGTCCTTTCCTGAATCGCAACGCTTTTGGCGGGACCATCGGCGGACCGATTATCAAAGACAAGTTGTTTTTCTTTGGGTCCTATCAGGGAGTGCGCATTGCCGATGCGCAGGCTTCCACCAAAGACGTGACCGTGCCTCTGGGCTTGACGGATGACCGCAGTAAGCAGGGCATCATTAACATGATTCAGACGACCTACGGCACCACCATCACCGCCAGCCAGATCAATAGCGCTGCCTCGCAGCTCCTGAATGCCAAGCTTCCCAATGGGCAGTACCTGATACCTAGCGCGCAGTACAACGCAACGCAGGCGCAAACGCTAGGCTACGATGCCATCGTACAAGGCTTCAATACGCAAGCTCGCGTAAACCAGGGGATCGCCGGCATCGATTATGTCTTAAGCTCGAAGGACCGCTTGTCCGCGAAGTATTACATTCAGAGCAACCCAACCAGCAATCCTTTTGGCGCGGTCGGTTCGCTGCTTGGATTTGCCCAACAGCTTTCCGCTGGGAGCCATGTGTTTTCTCTATCGAACTCCGTCGTGCTCTCCCCCAACCTCACCTGGGAGCAGCATATCGGTTTCACCCGCCTGCGAGCTTATGCAAAGACAACAAAAGCATTTACAGCAGGGTCGGTGGGAATTAGCCTGCCCGGCTCGGCGAATTTTCCTGACGTAACAATCGAAGCGTCAGACCCGACGATCAATGGCGGTTTAGAGTTTGGGCCCAGCACCAGCTTTGGTGATGGTGGCATGTTCCAGAATCAATGGGAATATGGAACCTCCGCGAGTTGGGTGAAGGGAAAGCACATCGTCAGTGTAGGTACAACCTGGGACCACACACAGCTCAATATCATCAACAACAACACCAATACCGATACGCTTGACATCCAGACCTTCCTCGATTTGGTGGAAGGCAACTTACACGGGGGCGATGCGTTCGTCGGTTCGGCGAGTCGCTACTATCGGTCCAATACCATCGGCACTTACATTAGCGACAACTTCAAGATGAGGAAAAACCTCACGATAACCGCAGGGTTACGTTGGGATATCGACGGGCCGCTCTCAGAAAAATACGGCAAGCTTACAGGTTTTGATCCTTCGAAATACAGTTACGTGCAATGCACCGTCGGCGGAGCTCCAGCAGATCCGGCTTTAACTTTCTACAACGGTGGCGCTTGCGACTCAGGCACCGACGCGATTACGAGCTCTGGTCTGGTGATCGCGGGGAATAACAAGGGTGGGGCCTCGCCAGGAGCCAGCAATTCGCTGATGAAAAACCATCAGTGGGGTTTTGCGCCCCGCATTGGAATCGCGTGGTCTCCCATGTCGAAGCTGACGGTGCGCGCCGGGTATGGTATGTACTTCGATCGCGGCGAGCTATTCAGCTACTTGTCCCCGAGCGCGGGATCTGGATTTAACGGGCCATTCGGCGTGACGCTGGCACCTCCATTCGTCCAACCGATTTCCATCGCGCAGGGTGCGACACTCGATCAGCCGTTCGGCACGACTCTGCCGCCACCACCGCCCCCAACGGGAGCAGCCTTCCTCTCCTACCTGCCGAATCTCCAGCAGACTGCGTGCGGTTTCCCGGGATGCTGGCCCACCGGCAATCTTTTTGGTCCGTTCCTTTTTGGCGGCTACGATATCTCCAACAAACTGCCTTATACGCAGAATTGGACGCTCGACTTTCAATACCAAGCCTCCAACAACTGGATGTTCGAGGCCGGTTACGTGGGCAATCACGGTACCCATTTGGTGCTGCCCATCCCCTTCAACCAACCTCTAATCGCCACATCGTCGAATGTGGTGAACGGGCAGACCACTTCCTACGGAGGTACCACTCCGCTGTACCTGGATAATGAGCCGGTGTTCACGAACGAATTCTCGGGGAATGCGCCGATCCGCGTACCTTATCCGGGCTATGACATGAACTCGGTGTTGTACAAGGCGGAGGGCATATCGAACTTTGATGCATTGCAGCTCCAGGTCCACAAGCGCCTGTCCAACGGTCTGCAATTCACCTCGTCTTACACCTGGTCTCATTCGCTGGACGAGCAGAGCGGGTTGGGGCTGTTTTTCACCGGGAATAATCCGCTCACTCCCCGGGCAAACTATGCCTCCTCGGATTTCGATCAGACCCACGTTTTGCTGATCAACTACAGCTATACGATTCCGAAAGTCGTGGATAGTGGAGCATGGAGCTACGTGGCCAACGGCTGGACCATAGGGGGCCAGACGGTGGCGCAAAGCGGGCAGCCCTACAGCGTCTACGATTTTTCGGGCTCGGTTGCGAGCCTGTACCTCGGCACCTTTAACTTTATTGGAAACCCCATTGTGCCGCTGGTACCGGGCGTGACTGCCGCCGAGGCAGCACATCCTGGCGCGAATTGCGCGGGATTATCCACGAAAATTTGTAAGCTCAATTCCGCTGATTTCGCGCCCCAATTCGTCGCTCCCGGGACCAACGGCGTTCCCCCCTGCGATAGCAGCGGGTGCGATCTCTTTGAGTCTCTTTATGGAAATACAGGCCGGAACACCTTTCGAGGCCCATTCCAAGTGCGCTTCGACATGAGCCTGGCCAAGCAGTTCCAGATCAAAGAGCGCTTCCAGCTCAGGTTTGAAGCCGATGCGTTCAATATTTTCAACCATCCCGATTTCGACACTCCGAACAACAACGTGACCTTCTTTCCAAGTTTCGTAGGTCCGCCGTCGATTCCCCCGGAAGGCAGCTTGGGCATTATCCAGCACACGATTGGCAGCCCGCGTTTCCTGCAGTTGAGTCTGCACCTAGCCTTCTAACTCCGATAAGCGAGCCAAGTTCGGAGGGACATGAGAGTCTGCAATTCGTCGCGAGCCGTCATCACCTTGATGCTGATGATGTTGGTTTTTCTTCACTCCGATTTCGCTTCGGCATGGGGCAATGAAGGCCACACCTACGTTAACCGCGTGGCCGCGCAGAAAATTCCGGCGAGCATGCCGCTGTTTTTGCGGAGCGCGGGCGCCATTGCCGAAATCGCTTACCTCGCACCCGAGCCTGATCGCTGGCGCAGTCCCTCGGAGTTCGCCCTTAAGAATGCGCAGGAGCCCGATCATTTCATCGACCTCGAACGCGTCGCGTGGCTCGATCCCCTGCCGCCGGGGCGCTACGAGTTCTATCGCAAGCTTTACGAGAAACGCGCCGCGACCACCGACCATCCGGACGAGTACCTTCCCGAGCGCGTCGGCCTGCAGCCGTACATCACCATGGAGGTCTACGGCCGCCTCAAGGCCGCATTTCGCGAATACCGCCAGCTGCGCGTTGCCCACCAGCCCACGGCAGCGGTGCAACAGGCAATCATTTTCTACGCCGGCTGGCTTGGGCATTATGTAGCCGACGGATCGCAACCGCTGCACACCACCATTCAATACAACGGCTGGGTCGGCCCCAATCCTAACGGCTACACCACTGAGCACCATATTCACGGCCTGTTCGAAAGCACGTATGTGGCCGAGAACATCAAGGCCAAAGATTTTGCAGGACTGGTGAAAACTCCCCAGCGCCTCGACGATCCTTTCGCGAGCTACGTCGCCTACCTGAGAAACTCGAATACGCTAGTGGAAAATGTCTATTCTCTCGAGAAGGCTGGCGGCTTCACGGGAAAGGGATCGCCGGCCGCTTTCGACTTCACCACGCGCCGCCTGGCTGCGGGATCGCAGATGCTGCTCGATCTCTGGTACACGGCATGGCTGGAGAGCGCCGCCTCCGCCCTGCCCGAGCACGCAAGCCCGGCTAGCCCCTCTAAAACCGCTGCTCCCAGCAAATAAACGCTGCTCAATGCCGCCTGCTAGCCGCGCTGGCAGCGGACGATGTAGAGTTTCTTTCGGTATACTGAATACGCATGCCGGTTCTGAAAAATATCGCTGCCATCGCCAAGGGCATGAGCACCACCTTCATGGAGATGTTCCAGCCTACGACCGTCGAAAATTATCCCGACGGCAAGGATCCCCTGCGGGGCGCGCGCATCGAAGCCCGCTTCCGCGGCGCGCACGTGCTGCAACGCGATGAAAACGGGTTGGAAAAATGTGTCGCCTGCTTCCTGTGCGCGGCAGCTTGCCCTTCGAACTGCATTTATATTGAAGCCGCTGAGAATACCGCGCAGAACCGTGTCAGTGGCGCCGAGCGCTATGCCAAGGTTTACAACATTGACTATAACCGCTGCATTTTTTGCGGATACTGCGTAGAGGCGTGTCCTACGGACGCGATCACGCACGGTCACGGATTTGAGCTGGCGAGCTTCAACGCCACCAATCTCGTGATGCGTAAGGAGCAGATGCTGGCCCCCCGGCCAGCACACATGGGCGCCAACATCGTTTTCAATCAGGCCGACGTGAATGGGGGAGCACCAACGGAAATGGTGCCCGGAAGCTGAGCTTTAGATTTCCAGTATGACCTCACGCCGGTCCATTGCGACCGGCGTTCGTGCATGTGGCACTAAAGATTATCGCCACGGATTTCACGGATGAACGCGGATCAACCATTAGGATTTGAGCTGGGGCTTAGGAGCAAGAAGCTTTAATGTCTGATTTTTTACAAGCCGTACGCGAGCGCGTTGTGGTCTACGACGGAGCCATGGGCACCAACATCCAGAAGCGGAATCCGACTCTGGATGACTATTGGTGCAAGGAAAACTGCAGCGAAGTCCTGGTACTCAGCCGTCCCGACATCATTCGCGACATTCACGCGGACTTCTTCCGCGTGGGCTGCGACATCGTGGAGACCGACACGTTCGGCGGCTCTTCGATTGTCCTCGGAGAATTCGACCTTCGCGACCGCGTGCACGAAATCAATGTGAAGGCCGCACAACTCGCGAAAGAAGTCGCGCAGCAGTTCTCCACTAAAGACAAGCCCCGATTTGTGGCCGGCTCGCTAGGGCCTACGACGAAGCTGCCTTCACTTGGGCATATCGGCTTTGAGGCCATGGTGGCGGCTTACGAAGAACAGGCTGTCGCTTTGATCGAAGGAGGTGTTGATGTTCTCCTCATCGAGACAGCGCAAGATCTACTGCAAGCCAAGATTGCGACCATCGGCGTACTCGAAGCCATGCGGAAAGCGGGCAGGAAACTGCCCGTAGCCGTTCAGGTCACACTGCAAGAATCGGGCACGATGCTTTTAGGGACGGAGATCGGCGCAGCCCTGACCGCGCTGGAACCGTTCGATGTGGACGCGATCGGCCTGAATTGCGCTACCGGACCGAAGGAGATGAACGATGCGGTCCGCTACCTCGCGCTCAACTCGACCAAAGAAGTCTCGGTGCTGCCCAATGCCGGGCTGCCGCAGAACGTCGGCGGTCACGCGGTTTACAAACTGTCGCCGCAGGAACTTGCCGAGTACCACCTGCACTTCGTCAAAGACTACGGAGTCCGCATTGTCGGAGGCTGCTGCGGCACCACTCCGGAGCACCTGAAAGCCGTGGTGGACGCGGTCTCCGGCGTGGAGCCCGCCAAGCGTGACGTAAAGCGCGTGGGCGCCGCCTCGAGCGCCTATAGCAGCGTTCCTCTCGATCTCGAACCCAAGCCGCTCATCGTCGCAGAGGAAATGAATACGACTACCCGCGTCGAGCATTTCCGAAAGCTCGTGCAGGGCAAGAAATATGACGACATTCTCGCGCTCGCCAAGCGCCTGGTGAATGAGGGATCGCACATGCTGGATCTGTGCTGCGCCATCGTAGGCGAGGACGAGAAGGGATACATCACTTCGATTCTCGAACGGATTGCCACGCGCGTCCCTGCGCCGATCCTCGTCGACTCGACCGAAGCCGATGTGGTCGAAGAAGCGCTGAAGCGCATCCCAGGCCGCGCCATCATCAATTCGATCAATCTTGAAGACGGCGAGAAGCGCACGTCGAAAGTCCTGCCCATGGCCAAGCGCTACGGCGCCGCCGTAATCGCGCTGACCATCGATGAAGACGGCATGGCGCTCACGGCCGACAAAAAGGTCGCGATCGCGCACCGCATCTACGACCTCGCAACAAAAAAGTATGGCCTTGATGGCACTGACTTGATTTTCGACGCGCTGACCCTGCCCATCTCGACCGGGCAGGAAGAATACCGGACCGCCGGAATGGAAACGCTGAAAGCGGTCGAGCGCATCAAGAAAGAGCTGCCGTCGGTGAAGACGATCCTGGGGGTGAGCAATATTTCGTTCGGCCTCGACGCTTACCCGCGTCGCGTGCTGAATTCCGTGTTTATGCACGAGGCCGTGGACCATGGCCTCGACATGGCCATCGTCAACTACACCAAGATTTATCCGCTCTACAAGATCCCGCAGGAAGAAGTGGAACTCGCGCGTAAGCTCATTCACCGCGACGCCAATTCCGACGGGGATCCTCTGCAAAAATACATGGCGCACTTTGCCGGCATGAAAGGCAAGCCCGCGGCCTCGACCACGGCTCACGTTAACACCCTCTCAGTCGAGGACAAGCTGAAGTTCGCCATCATCAACGGCGAGAAATCGGTGGGCGAGGGGGCGAGCAAAAAGTCTCTTGAAGTGTTGCTTGAAGATGCGCTTGCAACCTACTCACCCTTAGAGTTAATTAACACTGTCTTGCTTGATGGCATGAAGACCGTCGGCGACCTTTTCGGAGCCCGCAAGATGCAGTTGCCCTCGGTGCTCGATTCAGCCGGAGTGATGAAGCAGGCCGTGGCCTATCTCGAGCCCAAGATGGAGAAGAAGACCGGATCCCAGAAAGGCACCATTGTGCTCGCGACCGTGAAGGGCGACGTGCACGACATCGGAAAAAATCTCGTCGACATTATTCTGTCGAACAACGGATTCAAGGTCATCAATCTCGGCATCAAGCAACCCGGAGACACGATCATCCGCGCCGCGCAAGAGCATAAGGCAGACGCCATCGGGCTGAGCGGGCTGCTGGTGAAGTCCACACTGGAAATGAAGTACGTGATTCAGGATCTGGAACGCCAGAAGCTCGACTTCCCTGTGATCTGCGGCGGCGCGGCCCTCACGCGCAAATATGTCGAGGACGATCTGCGGCGCGAGTACGCCAACGGTGTCTTCTATGCCGACGACGCCTTCGCCGGACTGCACATCATGGAGGACCTTTCGACCACGAATGGCGCGCACGACACGCGTTTGGCCGAGGGGCGCACGGTGAAGGAATACGCCAAAGCCGCGGCTGTGGACGAAGAGACCGGTCCCGTATTTGCCGAGCGCAGCCCGGTGGTCACCGACGCTCCGAATATTCCAGCGCCGCCGTTCTGGGGCGTGCGCGTGCGCAAGGACTATGATCTGCGCGAGCTGTTCCAGTACATCAACGAAACCGCGCTCTTCAAAAACCAGTGGCAGCTGAAAACCGCCTCGCAGTCGGACTATGTGCGGCTGGTGGACGAGAAGTTCCGGCCGATTCTGCACAAGTTGGAAGACGAGGTCGCGGTATCGGGATTGTTTGGCCCCGCGGTGGTGTATGGATACTTCCCTGCGCAGAGCGATGGGAATGACGTGATCGTGTATGAGCCTCCAGATGCGAGCCCACGGCCCTGCAAAGATCCATGGCAAGCCAGCGCCAAAGAAATCCTGCGCTTCACATTTCCGCGGCAACGCGAAGGACGCCGCTTGGCCATTTCTGATTTCTTCGCCCCAAAAAAATCCGGCAAGATGGACGTGATCGGACTGTCTCTGGTGACGATTGGGCCCAAAGCCAGCGTCGAAACGCAGCGATTGTTTGAAGGCGGAGAGTACACAAAATATCTGTACCTGCACGGGCTCAGCGTCGAAACCGCGGAGGCGCTCGCCGAATTGCATCACAAGAAAATGCGCGAAGAACTCGGCATTGCCGGCGAGGATGCGAAAGAGATCCGCGATCTGTTCCACCAAAAATATCGCGGATCGCGCTATTCCTTCGGCTACCCCGCGTGCCCGAATCTGGAGGATCAGACCAAGCTGTTTGCGCTGCTCAAGCCCGAGGAGAACGTAGGAGTGCGGCTCACGTCAGGATTTTTGCTTGAGCCGGAGCAATCGACTTCTGCGATCGTGGTCCATCATCCCGGCGCGAAGTATTTCGTGGTGTAGCCAAGGTCGCTAAAAGATTGTCTGCAACCGCAATGAATAGCTTCGCAGCGGAGCGATGGCGTTGCCGGAAAATAGCCCGCCAAAATCCAGCACGTTGAGCCGGTTATTCAGATTCTGCACGTCGGCCTGGAGCTGCGTCGAAAAGCGGTCGCTTTTATGAACATCAGCACCCGCAGACACGTCCACCGCGAGCGACGGGCGCACCCGGTATCGAACAAAGTTCACCCGGTCCAACACGGCCTGTCCGTAATCAGCCAACGCCTGCTGGCAGATCTCCGAACAATCAAAGGGTAAACCGCTGCCGTATTCCGCCCCGCCGGCGACCCAGAAACGCGAGGCTACCTGGTACCGCCCGCGCAGGCGCACCGTGTTCCGTTGATCCTGCGAGTCGGGCGTGTGGCCGGAAATGCGAGTTTGTGCGTTGATTGCCTCGTCTCCGAGGAACAGCCCGCCAGTCACCGGAAACCACACATTCCCCACCTGGTACGAATAGCTGGCGAATCCGGAAACGTGACGCCACTTGGGCAGCTCGATCTTCCCTTCCGCGCCGTAAATAATGGATTTGCGAAACGCAATCGGAAAGCTGACCGCCGTGCTGAGAAGCTGGTCGTCGTCGGCAAAGTTATCGGCGTAGCGGCGATAGTAGTTGGCGTCTAGCCGAAACTGACCGAAGAAGCTCTTCGTGGCCCCCACTTCGAAATAATTCCCGTGCGATGGCTTGATCGGCAGCCGCAGCACGTTGGGATTGAGCGATGTTACTTGCTGCGAACTCGACAGCAGGATGTTCGCAAACGAGGGCGTCTGGAACACGCGATCGTAAGAAGCGTGTACTACCAGTCCGGAAGAAGAGAAAAATCGTGCCACCGATAGCCGTGGGCTCACCGCATTTTCATTCGCCAGCAACTGGTAATGGTCCCAACGCAGCCCGGCGCTGACCGTCCACTTCCCCAGGCGTATCAGGTCCTGTACGTAAGCCCCCTGCTCCAAATCTGGACGGCTGGCCTCGGACGGCCGCAGTCCGGGAAATACAAACGTCAAGGGCGTACCCGCTTCGAACTGCGCCGGGTCGGTAATGATGTCGCTGAAATTCTCGTGCAAGAACAAATTGTCGGACTCTATGCCCGCCTTGAACTCGTGCCGGCCGTGGTGCACGGCTAGCGACCCATTGAAGTACCCTTCGCGAAAACGATTGTGCTGAAAGGCGACAACCCGCGTCGATTGCGGATTCGAAGTCAAGTCGCTGGAGTTGTCACGCACCATCCCGCGCACTGCCCCCAGCGTATTCTCCGAGAACACATGCTGGTACGACACGATGCCCATGGTCTCGAAGTTGTCCCCATACTGCCGCTGGCCGGCCTCCTGCTGCACCAATTCGTTGGGAATCTGAAAGCGCGAAAAATCGTGCCGCGCGATCAGGCCCAGGCGATCCTTAGTCGTAATATCCCGCTCGTAATGAAGAGAGAAATCTCCCGTCGTGCCGTTGTTTGTATAGTTCTCGGGAACCACTGGATTCAGGTAATGGCTGGTCATCGAGCCGGATGCGCTGGCCCCGAGCGTGTTTCCCTTCCACGCATATTGCCCTTGAGCGAAGGCCCCGGCAGTATCGAAACTGCCGCCAGAGAGATCCACCTGGCCATGAAATCCCGGCTTGGCTTCTTTGAGCGTATTGACCTCGACCACGCCGCCCATCTTCCGTCCAAACTCAGCAGGAATTCCCGCCGTGTAGATGCTCATCGAGTCCACGTCGTCGGCCTCGATCTCCGGGCCGAAGCTGGGCGAGCGGTTGTCAATGAGCGGGATTCCATCCACGACAAATTGCGTCTGATATTCCGCCCCGCGCGGATGCAGTACCGCATTGCCTTCATACAGCCAACCCGGCTGCGAATTGACGAGATCCTGCAGCGAGCGCCCCGGCAGTGAAGTTGTCCGCGTCTCGATTGCCTGCGATCCGATTTCATTCACCGAGCCCGCGCGGTGCGGGTCGATCAAGGTATCCATAGCCTGCACCGTAACCGATGCGGTCACCGTAGGCAGGCCGAGCGAGATTGTGTACTCGACAGGCGCCGCCGACCGGATTTCGATCGGAACCGACACCTCCGCGAAACCCGATTGTCTGATCTGAACACGGTACAACCCAAACGGCAGCCGCTTGGCGACGATTCCGCCCGAGTCGTCGGTCGCGAACGTGTTTTGGTATTCATTGACTTCGCAGACCAATTCGACAGCGGTCTTCACCCCGAACCCATGCGGATCCGTCACTTTGACACGGAGTTCGCCCATGTTGCCTTGCCCCATGGCAGGCAAAGCCAGCAGGAAGATTCCGAGATTCTTCAGCAGCCACACGGGATTCTTAGAGGGGGGAACCCTCATGATAACAGTGCGCCAGACGCTGCTTGGGTTACCAACGATTGCAGCCAGAACCTCTGATTTTTTACAACAAACAGACATCCCGTTGACAAAACGAAACTGCCGTTCGGGCAAACTCATCGCCAGATCCTCGGTAATGGACAGCCCTCCCTCACCGCGGATCGCAAGCTTCAGGCCCTCCGTCACCGGGAGGGAGTGAGGAAAAACAGGCGCTCGTACCGCAGGGGGTGCGAGCGCCGTTTTGTTCGTAGCGCAATGTTCTCGTAGCGCCGGCGTCCCCGCCGGCTGTCGCGAGGGCGTCTCGCCCGCGTGCCCGTCACCCACATCAGACGCTTCCGCCTTTGGCTACCGCATCAACTGTTACAATTTCGAATATCGCCCCAGCGCCATGAAATGTCCCTTTTGCGGTTTTGCCAATGACAAGGTAGTCGACTCGCGCGAGAGCAAGGAAGCCGAATCCATCCGGCGCCGCCGCGAGTGCCTGAAGTGCGGCAAGCGCTTCACCACCTATGAGCGGATCGACGAGATCCCCTATATGGTGGTCAAGAAGGACGGTCGCCGCGAAAAATTCGACCGCCAGAAGGTGCTCAATGGCCTGCTGCGCGCCTGCGAAAAGCGCCCCGTGCCGATCAGCAAACTGGAACAAATCGTGAACGAGGCCGAATCGTTCGTCATCGAATCCCCCGAGCGCGAGCGCAAGACCAGTGAACTCGGCGAACTGATCATGAACCGCCTACGCCGCTACGACAAAGTTGCCTACGTGCGCTTCGCCTCGGTCTATCTCGATTTCAAGGACGTTAAAGAATTCATGAACGAGTTGAAGGATCTGGTGAAAGTGAAAACGGTCTGAGGCTAGTACTCAGTACCCAGTACTCGGTACGCAGCAACTTCAGTTCTGAGTACTGAGTACTAGGTACTGAGTACTGAACTCCTGGAATCATCATCATGACTCATAAAGTAACCCTCATCCCCGGCGACGGCATAGGCCCTGAAGTGACCAACGCCACCGTGCGCATTCTGGAAGCCACGGGAGTGAAGTTTGAGTGGGAAACCTTCGCCGTCGGTGCTGAGGCTTATGAAAAATCCGGCGAATACATTCCCAAAGATCTCATCGAGTCGCTGGAGCGCACTCACGTTGGGCTTAAGGGTCCAGTCACTACGCCCGTGGGCGGAGGCTTTCCCAGCATCAACGTCGCCTTGCGCAAGAAGTTCGAGCTCTACGCGAACTTCCGCCCCATCCGCAATCTGCCCCACATTCCTACGCGCTATCCCGACGTCGACCTGATCATCGTGCGCGAGAACACCGAAGGCCTCTACTCTGGACTCGAACACGAAGTTGTCCCCGGCGTAGTGGAGAGCCTGAAGATCATGACCGAGAAGGCCTGTACGCGCATTTCGAAGTTCGCCTTCGAATATGCCCGCAAGAATCAGCGCAAAAAGATTCACGCCATCCACAAAGCGAACATCATGAAGATGTCTGATGGCCTGTTCTTGCGCTGTGCCCGCAACGTCGCCAAGGATTATCCCGAGATCACCTACGGCGAGCACATTGTCGACAACACTTGCATGCAACTGGTCATGAATCCTTATCAGTACGACATGCTGGTGATGGAAAATCTCTACGGCGACATTTTGTCGGATTTGTGCGCTGCGTTCGTGGGCGGCCTGGGATTCGTGCCCAGCGCCAACCTGGGCGAAGACTGCGCCATATTCGAAGCCGTGCACGGATCGGCCCCCGACATCGCGGGAAAGAATCTTGCCAATCCCACGGCGTTATTGCGATCGGCTCTGTTAATGGTGAGGCATTTAGGCGAGCACGCCGCCTCCACCCAGATTCGCAATGCGCTCGAACGCGTCTACCGGCACCGGGAAAAATTGACCCGCGACATCGGCGGCCAGGCAGGAACCTCGCAATTCGCCGATGCGGTGATCGAAGAGATGGAAAAGACCAGGGTCGAACCCGCACCTGCCTAAACATTTGTTGATTTGTGATTGTCGATGGTTGAATGAAAACCGGGATGTCGAGTTCCGGAAGCTTTTTTTATTCAACAATCAACAATTTTTTCACCGCTTCCTCAACGCTTCCAACTCTTCCAACGTCCGCGGCCAGTCCGATCCCAGCAGCCGCGACAAACTGCGATCCGCCAACACTTTTCCTCCCGTCTGACAGCGCGCGCAATAATTCGTTTCCTTATCGGCATAGCGAATCCGCAAAACCTTGTCGCCACATCGCGGGCACGGCATGCCGTAGCGCCCATGCACTGCCATATCTGGACGAAATGCCGTGACCTTCTCGGGAAATCCTTTCTCCGCCTGTGCCCGAAGCTTCGTAAGCCAAAGCTGCAACGTCTGCCGCGTGGCCCCAAACAGCCGGCCCCATTCCGTCGGCGTAAGTTTTTGCGTGAGCGCGATGGGCGAGAGCTGCGCCGCGTGCAGAATCTCGTCGGAATACGCATTGCCAATCCCGCTCAGCAACCGCGGATCGGTCAGCGCCCTCTTCAGCGTGTGATTCTCCGCAGTCAGCGCGGCGCGAAACGACTCCAGATCGGCCTCGAATACATCGATGCCTCCCGCGTCGAATGACGCCAGGTTCACCTCTCCGCTGACCAGATGCAACGATGCGCGATGCTTGCTGCCCGCCTCTGTCAGCAACAGAGAGCCGTCAGGAAAGTCAAAGGAAGCCAGATTCTGCCGCCCGCCCAGCTTGGCTCCCGGTTTCTTCCAGTGCAGCCGCCCGGCGATCATCAGGTGCAGCACCAGCCACAGATCGCCTTCCACGCCGATGGCGATACGTTTGCCGACCCGGCGCAGACTCTCGACGACTCGCCCGTCCACACTGCCGAGCGGGGGCTGCACGCTGCGCAACAAGAACGGACTCCCCAACCGAATTCGTTCCAACCGCTGTCCGACGATTCGCGCTTCCAGAGCAGTGATGTACGCGGCAATATCGGGCAGTTCGGGCATATCCGATCAGCTTGCATCGCGCTTCGACATTTTGCAATTGCCTTCGCGCGTGACTTTTCCAAGGCCTCCCCATTGACTCCCGCGCTCGGTTCGGAGTACTCTGCCTGCGTTCTGGGGATTCTGGGGAAAATGACGCGCACAGCTCGGCGTGTGGGGATAGTTCTCTTTCAGCTCGGTGGACCCGACACGCTGGAAGCGATCGAACCGTTCCTTTACAACCTCTTCTGCGATCCCGATATCATTGATTTTCCCTTTGCCCGCATCGGCCGCAAGCCGCTCGCCAAGCTGATCTCCACCACGCGAGCGCGCAAGGTACAGCATCACTATTCGACCATCGGCGGAGGCTCTCCCATTCGCCGCCATACCGAGCGCCAGGCGCGGGCTCTCGAGACCGAACTGCGAAATCAGGGTATGGACGCACACTGCTTCGTCGCCATGCGCTACTGGCATCCGTTCACCAGCGAGGCTATCGAGCAACTCCGCGCCGCTCAGTGTGATGAAGTTGTTCTCCTGCCCTTGTACCCGCAGTATTCCTCCACCACGACCGGATCGAGCCTGAACGAATGGAATCGTCTGTTCGGCGACGATTTACCTGTCTCCCGCGTGGAGACTTTCTATCGCGACCCGATGTATCTCGATGCCGTGATCGAAAAGGTCAACCAGGCGCTCTCGCGCTTCCCTGACCCCGAGCGGCCCGAGATTGTTTTCAGCGCGCACAGCGTTCCGCTGTCGGTGATCGACAAGGGCGACCCCTATCAGCGCCAGATTGAAGAGACCGTCCGCCTATTGATGGATCGCGGGGGATGGCTGAATGCCCACCGTCTCTGCTACCAGAGCAAAGTCGGCGCAAGCAAATGGCTGCAACCTTCGCTGCATCACACGTTGAGGCAGCTTTCACAAGAGCGAGTGCGCGAGATTTGTGTCGTCCCCGTCGCGTTCGTTTCCGATCACGTGGAAACGCTTGCCGAAATCGATCATGAAGCCCGGCATGAGGCGCAGCACCTGGGGTTTACGCAATTTGAAATGAGCGGCGGCCTGAATGATTCTCCAAAGTTCATTCAGGCGCTCAGTCATATCGTTCTGAACGCATTGCAAAATAAAGTTTCGCCCGCAATTCCGATTGGCACGTTTGGGAAGCTAGCGGCGCCGGAGTACGCGGCCGCTGCCGGGCTCGACTAAACACAGTGTAAAAGCAGTTCAGTCAGAGGAGGGACTCATGGCGGAGTTGGAGACCAATAAGGTCAATCCGAATCCGGAAGCGGCCAAGCAGCCGGCCAAGCCCGCGGCTGATGCCACCAAGTACGTTGGCACCCCCGCGGTCGGGACGTCGAAAGCGGCCGCAGCGGGCGGCATCGCTGGCACCGCGCCCTTCACCGAGATTGATCGCCATCGCCGTCGCTTTGTCTGGACCATGGTCACCGGCTTCCTCGTGGCCTGGTTCCTGGCCTTCTTCCGTTTCTTTCTGCCGCGCACGCTTTTCGAACCTAACTCGGTCTTCAAAATCGGCTATCCCTCAGAATTTGCTCTGGGCGTCGATACCAAGTTCCAGCAGAAATACCGCATCTGGGTTGACCGAACGCCCGACCGGCTCTTCGTGATTTACGCTCGCTGCACGCACCTGGGATGCACCCCCGACTGGAAGCCCAGCGAAAACAAATTCAAGTGCCCGTGCCACGGCAGCGGTTATGACAGCGAAGGCATCAACTTCGAGGGTCCAGCGCCGCGTCCCATGGATCGCGCACACCTCGAACTCGCGCCCGATGGCCAGATCATCGTCGACACCTCAAAGCTTTATTCCTGGCCCAAAGGCCAACCATCGCACTTCAACGATCCCGGAGCATTTTTGCCTGCGTAGAACAACTGACATTTGACTGACAATTCAGGACTCTCATGGCTGACTCAAATAACCCGACCAGTGGAAACGGCAGCAGCGGAAGCAGCAACGGAAAAAACGGCGGCAAAGTCGGACTCCTCGAAAAGGTAACCACCGGAGTCAAAGACGACATTCAAGCCCTCAAGACTGACATCCCTACCAAGGCGAAGGAACAGATCGAGGGCTTGAAAGATCCGACCAAGACGCAGGTCTATACGTCTATCTTCCGCCACAAACACGACGACACGCCCCGCAACCGCGCGCTGGGCGTGCTCTCCAACGTGTTCCTGCACCTGCATCCGGCGAAGATTAATCGCGATGCCGTGCGCTATAGCTACACCTGGGGGATGGGCGGGATCACTTTCTACCTATTCATCATCCTGACCTACACCGGCGTGCTGCTGATGTTCTATTACCACCCCAGCAAGGTGCAGGCTTTCCGCGACGTGCTCTACCTCGAGCATGATGTTCCATTCGGCAAGATTCTGCGGAACATGCATCGCTGGGCCGCCCACCTGATGGTGATTGCCGTGTGGCTGCATATGTTCCGTGTGTTCCTCACCGGATCGTATAAAAAGCCGCGCGAATTCAATTGGAATATCGGCGTGCTGTTGCTGGTATTCACCCTGCTGCTCTCGTTCACCGGATATCTGCTGCCCGACGATCAACTGGGATTCTGGGCCGTCACCGTAGGAACGAACATGGCGCGCGCCACGCCGCTGCTGGGGCACGAAGGCCCCTTCGGCGCGCAGCTCGGCATGACTCCGTATAACGACGTCCGCTTCGGATTGCTCGGCGGCTCTATCGTCGACGCCAACGCCTTGCTGCGCTCGTATATCTGGCATTGCATCGGCATTCCCATTGTGGCGTCAGTCTTGATGATTGTGCACTTCTGGCGCGTTCGAAAAGATGGCGGCATTTCCGGACCGGCTCCGGTGATGCTTACCGAGGAAGCCGATAAACCGCGCCGCGGTCCGAAAGCGGCCGGAGAGTGAGTTCGTGAAATCGGAAGGAAGAATGCGGAATGCGGAAGTAAGAAACTTCTTCATTCTGACTTCTCACTTCTGACTTCCTGGAGACCTTATGGATTGGCGACAACTTTGGGAAATTTGCTCTGCCCCCGACAACGTCCCTATCGTGGGACTGATTCCACTGTTGGCCTTCTTCATTTATCTGGCATGGAGGCAGGCGCACGCCAACGATCAGTTGATCGCCCAGCTCGAGGGCGATCCCGCGCTCGCCAAGACTCATCATCGCAAGACCTGGCCCTTCAAACCCGGCTGGCAAAAAGAAGTCCATGTATGGCCGTTCCTGCTGCGCATCGAATTTCTGGCGGCCATCATCGTCACCATCATTCTGATGGTCTGGTCGATCACGCTAAACGCCCCGCTGGAAGAGCCCGCCAATCCCAACCTCACCATGAATCCTGCCAAGGCGCCCTGGTATTTTCTCGGGCTGCAGGAGATGCTTGTCTATTTCGATCCGTGGATCGCCGGCGTAGTCATGCCGACCATGATCATCGTCGGCCTGATGGTGATCCCTTACATTGATACGAACCCGCTGGGCAGCGGCTATTACACCTGGAAGCAGCGCAAATTTTCGATTTCCACTTTCCTGTTCGGCTTCGTCATTCTTTGGGTCGCCATGATCATCATTGGGACATTCATTCGCGGCCCCGGATGGCAATGGTTCTGGCCTGGGCAGACATGGGACCACAATCGCTTGATTTATGAGGTAAACCGCGACTTGCCCGATATTTTCGGCATCACGTCGAACCTCGCCAAGGCAATTTTCGGCGGGATCATCGTCGTCGGCTATTACCTGCTGGGCGGCGGTCTGGTCTATTCGCTGTTCCGGCGCCGCATGGGCAAAGATTTTCAGCGCATGAGCCTGCTGCAATTTTCCATCATGCAGTTCTTGCTTCTGACCATGGTCGCCCTGCCGCTGAAGATGGGGCTGCGCCTGCTGTGGCATATCAAGTACGTGTGGATTACGCCGTGGTTCAACATTTGAAGACGATCGCAGAATTCAGATTTCGGATTGCAGATTGAATCCAGTGCAATCTGAAATCTGCAATCGAAAATCTGAAATCGTTGTATGGAAGGGAAAATTCGGTGCCCGATAAACCCATCCCCGAGCTGGATCCGATAACCAGCAAGTCGTACGCCGCGCACTACGTCATCGCGACGCTCCTACTCATGGCCACGCTGTTCTGGGCGTTGTGGGACGAGGCCTGGGGACAGCGCCCGTGGAAGGCTTTCCAGGATCAGTGGAAGCAGCGCTACACTGCCTTCCTGAATACCGCGCGCTCCAAATCTCAGACCTCGGAAAAGGACGTCGAAGGCAGTCCCGACTACGCCGCCCTGAATGCCGCATGGAAGAAAGCGAGTCAGGATTCCGCGCCTGAGAGCGCCGAGATCCGCAAGAAATTGGATGATGCCAGCGCCCGCCTGTTGGCCGTGCAGAGCGTCTTCACCGATCGCCGCGCCTACGTCAATGCCCTCACCTACGAACTCGAAACCAGCGACAGCGCATCGGCCAAGGCCAGCAAGCAGAAGAAAATCGACGAATACAAGGCGGAACAAGCCACCGTCGAATTTCCCGACGGCACAAAAAAGAAATTCAATTTCGAGGAGCTCGAAAAGACCTATAACGAGATTCGCGACGAGCGCACCAAGCTAAGCCTTCAACTCGGCGAAGTTCTCAAACCCGTCACCGATGCTCGCGCCAAGCTCGACGAATACGTCTCCGACCACCTGGTCGACCTGACCCCGCAGCAGATCGATGGCCTGAAGAAGCGCGCGGTCGACTGGGATCCCGCTATCGTGCAGATCAATGTGGCCGAAGCGAACATCGTGGATCGCTGCGAGTCGTGCCACATGAATACGCGCGAGCCGCTGAAAATCACCGCGGCTTCGATGACTACCAAGGGCGAGAAGAAGCCGGATAAATATGCGCGCGCCTTCACGAGCCATCCTGAACCGGAACTTTTGCAGATTCACGATCCCGAAAAATTCGGCTGCTCGCCCTGCCACCAGGGCAATGGCCGCGCCACCACCAGCGTCGAGAAAGCGCACGGCAATTACGAGCACTGGCTGTGGCCGCTCTTTCCGAAAGAGAACGCCCAGGCGGGATGCCAGAGCTGCCACTCCGCTGACATGGTGCTCGCCTCCGGCGACGTGCAGTTTGAAACCATCAACGCCGGCAAAGATCTCTTCCGCCAGCGCGGTTGCAACGGCTGCCATCGCTACGAAGGCTATGACAAGGAACCTGAAGACCTTAACTCGATCAGCCAGCAGATCAAGCAGATCGAAACCGAGAAGAAGAACAATCTGAAGCAGTCCGCTTACTTGATGAAGCAGGCCGACTCCGCCGAATCCAACGAAGAGGCCAACAAGCTCAACACCCAGGCCGTTGATCTTCGGGTTTCCAACAGCAAGCTCGATGGCCGCCTGCAGCAGCTCGATTTTCAATCGCACAGCCTGATGCAGGACATGAAGAAGATCGGTCCGAATTTAAAAGACGTCCGCCTTAAGCTGAACAAGAACTGGATTCCCGTCTGGTTGAAGAAGCCGACTGACTTTCGCCCCACGACCAAGATGCCGAATTTCCGGCTGACCGATCATCAGATTCAGGCGATCTCTGCATTCATCTGGCAGTCTGGTTTCACAGACACTCTCCCCAAGCACAAGCCGGGCAATGCCGCCCACGGCAAAGAACTCTTCGAGACTCGCGGCTGTCTTGCCTGCCACTCCATCGGCGAAGGCGATCAGATGATGGGCGGGACCTTTGCCGCGAACCTCACGCGCGTTGGCGAGAAGGCCAACTACGATTACCTCGTGCGCTGGATTCACAACGCCCGCGAACGCACGCGCCCCTACTGCCCCTACGAGAAGAAAGATATCGGCCCCGAGGATTACGCCAAGAAGGGTCTTCCCTACCAGTTCGATCTTGAGCACAGCCGCTGCCCCAACGACGGCCACGAACTGCAAGTGCAGAACATGACCGTGATGCCCAGCCTGCGCCTGGCTCCGGAAGACGCCGAGGACATCGCCAGCTACCTGATCACGCAGAAGAAACAGGAGCCCTCTGCCTACGCGGACGCCTCGTTCATGGACGATCCCAATCTGAAAGAAGAAGGCAAGGAGTGGGTCCGCCACTACGGCTGCGCCGGATGCCACGAGATTGCCGGCTTCGAAGACGAAGGCCGTATCGGTACCGAGCTAACGTTTGAAGGCAGCAAGCCGATCGAGCGTCTCGACTTCGCTCTCTCTACCGAACCTGCGCAGCGCGGAGGCAAGGGTTCCGAGCCGATCAAAGATAAAGACGATCTGGCCCGCCTGCCTGACGGTCCCGCCACCAAGCCCTGGTACGACCACAAGGGATTCTTCGAGCACAAGCTTGCCGAGCCCAATGTCTATGACGAAGGCATGGTCAAGGGCGAGACTGAAGCCCTGCGCATGCCCAACGTGCACCTGACGAAGGATCAGGTGCTCGACCTCACCACATTCCTGATGGGCAGTTCAGAAACTTCGCTGCCCGCCAGCTATCAATACAAGCCTGGCGACGCGCGCCACGACATCCAGGAAGGCTGGTGGGTCGTCAAAAAATACAACTGCATGGGCTGCCATCAGTTCATCCCCGGCCAGCAAACTATTCTCATGGGACTCAAGCAATATCAGGACGCGCAGGAACAGCTGCCACCCAAGCTCCTCACCGAAGGCGCTCGCGTCGATCCTGAATGGCTGCGCAAGTTCCTATCGAATCCCTCGCTGAGCACCACGGACACGAACCGCAACGGCGTGCGCCCGTACTTGAAAGTCCGCATGCCCACGTTTTCGTTCTCTGACAACGAACTGCGCAAACTGGTTCGCTTCTTCCAGGCGCTCTCGCAACAGCCGCTGCCTTATATTCCCGAGCAGGTGCCCGTTCTGACGACAAAAGAAACCGACATGGCGCGCAGCCTGTTCTCCAGCACGGCAGCACCCTGTTTAAAGTGCCATGCGACGGGTGATCCTGCGCACGACAAGATCGCCACCGCACCCAACTTCTTGCTCGCCAAAGAACGCCTGAAGCCGGACTGGGTGGAACGCTGGATCACCGATCCGCAGGCGGTGAGCCCCGGCACGTCCATGCCGTCAGGCCTGTTCAAGCAGCAGAGCAACCAGTGGGTTTTCGCCGGGCCGACGCCGCCGACCTTCAACGGCTATACCGGAGATCACCGCAAACTATTAACTGATTACATTTTCCAGCTGACACCGGAAGAGCAGCGGCGCGTCGCCGCTTCCATGCCGCGCGCCAAGGCGGCTCTTCAGCCTTCAAGCAATCGCAAACAGGCTGCCGTGGAATCGCATCATACAGCCGGTGGCGGTTCGCGTTAGAATAGCCAGTTTGGTTTTCGTAGCGCCGGCGTCCCGCCCGCACAGATGTATGCAGCGAATACTCAACCTATGGAAAGGCGACATTATGAATAAAAAAAACAGTTGGATACTGATAGCCTGCTTGTCCGCACTGCTCGCGCTCGGCGCGTGCAGCAAGAAAGAGAACACCGAGCAATCCAACAACGCACCCGAGACCTCGGCCCCCGCCGCCACTCCGATTGATCCTGCCACGGTAGCGACGATCAACGGCACCGTGAAATTCGACGGCACCGCTCCCAAGCCAGCGAAAATCGATATGAGCCAGGACCCCGGCTGCAAGGGCACGAACCAGGCCGAGAACATCGTCGTCAACGGCGGTGATCTCGCCAACGTTTTCGTCTACGTGAAAGACGGCCTGGGCAACCGCACCTTCGACGTTCCCAAGGATCCCGTCGTGCTCGACCAGAAGGGCTGCCAGTATCATCCGCACGTGCTCGGTGTGATGACGGGCCAAACCGTCACCATCAAGAACGATGATCCCACCACGCACAACATCCACCCTACGCCGAAAGACAACCGCGAGTGGAACGAGTCGCAGCCGCCATCTTCTCCCGCGCTCGAGAAGACCTTCGCCCGCGAAGAGATCATGCTGCCAGTCAAGTGCAACCAGCATCCGTGGATGAAAATGTACATCAACGTGGTGAAGAGCCCGTTCTTCGCCGTCACGGATAAAGATGGAAAATATGAAATCAAAGGCCTGCCACCGGGCGATTACACCCTCGCCTTCGTGCAGGAAAAACTGGGCGAACAGGACCAGAAGGTGACCGTCGCTCCGAAAGAAACCAAGACCGTCGACCAGAGCTTCAAAGCCGCAGCCGGCGAATAGCTATTTTGTTTTGAGAAAATATCGGGTTATCGTAGCGCCGCCATTTCTGCATGATGCGGCGCTACGATAACTCTCTGCCAAGCTTTATGACCCAAGGGGCATCGCTCTGAAAGCCATCGCCACAAGGTATAACCGCGGTCTCCACCGCTTCGCCGTCATTCTTGCCTGTTGGACTTTCTTGCTGATCATTGCCGGCGCGCTCGTAACCAGCAACGACGCCGGACTCTCGGTTCCCGACTGGCCCACCTCGTTTGGTTCCTGGTACAAGATTCCGAAACTCGTCGGCGGCGTGAAATTCGAGCACACTCATCGCATGATTGCGCAAGGCGCCGGGCTATTGACAATCATTCTTGCGGTCTGGACGTGGCGCTCGGAAAAGCGCCGCTGGATGCGCATTCTCGGCCTTTCTGCGCTCGGAGCGGTAATCGCACAAGGCATTCTCGGCGGCATCACGGTCCTGTTCTATCTGCCTCCCGCCGTGTCGTCTGCCCACGCCGCCCTCGCGCAGACATTCTTTTGCATTGCCGTCGCTATGGCGGTCTTCACGGGTCAAAAATGGATTGAAGAACAGCCGCGGGTCGAATTCGACCAGCGCCGCCCCAGCCTGTTCACGCTCACTCTGCTGTCCATCTTCGTGCTCTACGTCCAGCTGATTCTGGGAGCCATGTTCCGCCATCACGGCCTGAGTTGGTGGCCGCACGTAGTGCACGCGGGTGTCGTTTCTTTCGTACTGGCCTGGACCGTCATTCGCGCCCTTAGCGTGTATTCGCACATCGAAGCAGTCCGCCGTCCGGCCATTCTGATGCTGTCGCTGGTGATCGCCCAATTGTGTTTGGGCTTCACGGCTTTTCTGACCCGCGTAGCTTGGGGACGCGACGCTGTCCAGCCCGAAATTCCCATGATCATCTCGACGGTCGCCCACGTGGCGGTAGGAGCACTTCTATTGGCAACTACGGTCGTACTCGCCATTCAAGTTTGGCGTCATGTGCCCGTAGCCTTCGAGGAACGCCTGCCCGAGGCCGAGCAGAATCCCTCCGTCGCCTGATGAGCTCAGATTCTTTCCACCATGAAGGCACCGAGCCCTGGAGAAAAATGAGGGATTTTCCTCCCGTGGCTCCGTGCCTGCGTGGTGAATAGGTTTCCCTGCGTCTGATTTGCCGCGGGATGTCGTAAACTGGTTGTAGTCTTCGGGGTCCTTTCTTTGGTCACAAGAGCCGCCGCTTTCGCCGATGCCGGTCCAGAGGTGGAGCACGCCTCCGCGCCGGTCATCTCCATCCAAAATCTCGTTCACCGCTACGAAAGCCGCACCGCCCTGAACGGCGTCTCGTTCGACGTCCGCCCAGCCGAACTCTTCGGCCTGCTCGGACCCAACGGCAGCGGCAAGACCACCCTGTTCCGAATTCTCTCAACCTTGATGATCCCTACCTCCGGCCGCGCCCTCGTGATGGGCTATGATGCCGCGCAAGATCCCGCCACCCTGCGGCGTCAGATCGGCGTGGTATTCCAGGCACAGAGTGTCGACCCGAAGCTTACCGCCTACGAGAACCTCTGGCATCAGGGGCATCTTTACGGATTGCGCGGAGCCGCGCTGAAGACACGCATCGAAGAAATCCTCACTCGCGTCGGCCTTGCCGATCGCGCCAAAGAGCGCGTCGAGACTTTTTCCGGCGGCATGCAGCGCCGCATCGAACTCGCCAAAGGACTCCTCCATCATCCGGAAGTCCTGCTACTCGACGAACCCACCACCGGCCTCGACCCCGGCGCCCGGCGCGATTTGTGGCAGTACCTGCAGATCTTGCGCGACGAAGAGCACGTTTCCGTTCTTGTCACTACGCACCTCATGGAAGAGGCAGAGCGTTGCGACCGCCTCGCGATCATGAACGAAGGCAATCTCGTCGCGCTGGGTACTCCTGCGGAATTGAAAAGCGAAATCGGTGGAGATATCATCCTGCTCGACGCTGCCCACGATGCCGCCACTTTAGCGGAACACATTCGTTCGCGCTTCCAGGTTGACGCCGTTGTTCTGGGCAATCAAGTCCGCATCGAGCGCGAGGGCGGTCATCGATTCGTCCCTGACCTGGTCGAGGCTTTCCCGGGCGAGATTCAGGCCATCTCGGTGAGCAAGCCTGCTCTGGAAGATGTTTTCATCCACCGCACCGGACACAAATTCTGGACCGAAAATTACGAAGCCGATTCTCCAGCCAGTAAAGACGACAAGAAAAAGCAGAAGCCGAAAAGGAGGAGCTAACTTTGCGTTCCCTGATCCTGGTGCTGTCTCTCGTGCTCGGTATCGTTCCTCTCGTAGGGGTGGTCTGGATTTTCGTCAGCGGAATGATCACGATCTCGCCCTTCTCCGCCACCGTCGACGGGCTGTTCACCACTCTGATCCTGCTGGCGCTCTCGTTGTGCTTCTTGTTGAATGCGTACTGGGAAGCGCGCGATAGCGGATTCATTGGCAAGAAGAAAGTGGCGGCCGCGCCGGCCAAGGCCGCACCCGCGCCCAAAGCTGCGGCCCAGACTCCGGCGTCGACTCCCGTAGCGAAGGCCAATCCATAATGGCAACTGCCGCAACCCTCGCGCGCCCGGTTAGCCGCTCGTCATCGGCCGGCGTTCTACTGCCCGCCTTCACGCTCTGGTGGCGCGAGATCGTCCGCTTCTATCGCCAGACCAGCCGTGTCATCGGCGTGCTCGCCTCGCCTCTGGTTTTCTGGCTGGTCATCGGCTCGGGATTCGGCACCTCCTTCCGTTCCGGCGGAGGCCCCGGCCAGCAACACTACCTCGATTACTTCTATCCCGGCGCGCTCATCATGATCGTGCTCTTCACGTCGATCTTTACGATGATGTCGGTAATCGAGGACCGCAAAGAGGGTTTCCTGCTGTCCGTGCTCGTCGCTCCCGTCCCGCGCACCGCCATCGTCCTAGGCAAAGTGATGGGGGGAACCACGCTCTCGGCCATCCAAGGGATGATTTTCCTGATCTTCGCTCCCTTCGCCGGCATACACCTTGATCCCGTGCAGATCCTGCTGGTCTTCGTAGTCGTATTCCTGGTTTCATTCGCGCTCACGGCTCTGGGATTCGCGATCGCCTGGCCGATGGATTCCTCCCAGGCCTTTCACGGCATTGTGAACCTGTTCCTGATTCCTTTGTGGCTCGTCTCAGGAGCGCTCTTTCCGCTCACCGGCGCCTCCAAATGGCTGCAAGTCATCATGCGATTGAACCCGCTGACCTACGGGGTCGAAGCGCTCCGCAGCTTGCTCTATCCCGGCATGAGCACACTGTTCCCCTTGTCATCCGCGATGGCGACCTTGCTACTGTTTTCATTGGTGATGTTCGGCCTCGCATTTCTGATGGCCAACCGCCGCAGCACAAGGCCCGCCGCTTGATCGCCGGAAACTCGATCGCCGAGCAGTACGCGTTCTTCCCCGCTCTGAACGCCTCGCTCAACGGGGCGAGCGCCGCGCTGCTGCTTACGGGACGCGTCCTGATCGCCAAGCGCCGCATGGCCGCCCACCGCGTCTGCATGATCGCAGCCGTAGTCGCGTCGGCGCTGTTTCTGGCCTGTTATTTATTCTTTCACTTCAAAGTTGGAAATATTCTTTTCCTGGGTCAGGGCTGGGCGCGTCCCGTCTATTTCGCAATTCTGATATCGCACGTAATTCTCGCGATGGTGATCGTTCCGCTCGCGATTGTGACTCTGAACCGCGGCCTTCGCGCCCGCTACGACAAGCACCGCACCATCGCGCGCTGGACCTGGCCGCTCTGGATGTACGTCTCCATCACCGGCGTGATCGTCTACTTCATGCTCTACCAATGGTTCCCGCACAGCTGACTCACCACGGGGCGCTAGAAGAATTTTTGAAGTTTGATTGTTGATTGTTGAATAAACAACAGAAGCATCGGTGCCGCAAGGTTTTCATTCAACAATCAACAATCAAAATTCAAAAATGTTTTTCTGTTCATGTCAGTCCTGAAGCTAAAAATCGACGTGTCCGGCACGATAGGCGACGCGGCCTGGCGCGAGATCCGTCAGTTCGAGCAAATCCAATCCGCGGACTTCGGACCGCAATTTGGCAGCGGGGGCCGCTGTAATCATCCGCCCGACGCTGCACACGCCAAGGGCGAATGGATTGGCGCCGAAATCCGCCTACAGACGCCGCTTCTGGCCCAATACGCCATGTCGCACTACCTCGAACAAGAACGCGTCCTGGACGCAGATGTTGAGTGAGGATGTTAATTGTTCTTGTCAGATTCGTACTCAAAGCTGGAAGTACTGAGTACCGAGTACTGAGTACCGAGTACTGCGTACTGAGTATTGCTACTAAATCTGCTATATTTTCTCAATCGTCTCCCAATGTCTGTTCAATCCGAAAACTCCATCTCCACACCCGACCAACTCGTTCCCAAGCCCAAGCGCAGCATCTCGCCCACGCAAAAAATTCTCTTCTTCGTCACCGGATGGCTGATCGTGCTGATGCCGTTTTTATTCTGGTGGAACACCTGGTTCGGCCGCCATCTCTCCGACCAGCAAATGACCGAATATCTTCACGACGACAAGAAGCCGCGCCACATTCAGCACGCTCTGGTTCAATTGGGCGATCGCATGACCCACAACGATGCCAGTGCCAGGCAGTGGTATCCCGACCTGATTCGCCTCGCCGCTAATCCCGTGGAAGAAGTTCGTAACACCGACGCGTGGGTCATGGGGCAGGACGCGTCGGTCTCCACGTTTCACGAGACTCTTCTGAAAATGCTTCAGGATTCTTCGCCGATGGTTCGCGGCAATGCCGCGCTCTCACTGGTGAGATTCGGCGACGCTACTGGACGCCCGCAGATCGCCCTGCTTCTGCAACCCGCACACATCACCGCTCCCGCGGCAGGCAAGATTGTCGACGCCGATCGCCCCGGCACCGCAATCCATCAAGGGGGATTGATCGCGAAACTTGCGCCCGGCGGCGCATCTCAGCCGATTGACGTCCGCTCTCCGATCCCCGGAAGAATCCGCTCGGCGCCTCTGCCCGGCGTCACGGTGACAGCCGGCTCCGAACTGGCAATAGTCGATCCCAGCAGCGAACAAGTCTGGGAAGCTCTGCGGGCGTTATATTTGATCGGCCAACCTGACGATCTCGCGGCCATTCGCCCCTTCGAGCGCGACCTCCCCGACATCTCCAACGACGTCCGCCAGCAAGCGATCGAGGCCGAGAAGGCAATCCAGAAGCGAGCGTCAGCACAGTAGCGAGGGCGTCCTCGCCTTCGCCGCGGGCAGCGCCCAACAGCCCCCAGTTTTCTGCCACAATCATTCGAGCGGCTAAGAGGTCAGCATGTCCCAAAATCTAGACTACACAGCCCTGGTAGTCCGCGACTACGACGAAGCCATTGTCTTCTTCACTCAATTCTTGGGATTCGTTCTCGTAGAAGACTCCCCCTCGACAGATCGCCAAGGCCGCGACAAACGATAGGTCCTGGTAGCGCCGCCCGGCTCTCAAGGCACCAAGCTGCTCCTCGCAAAGGCCTCGAGCCCGGAGGAAGCCAGCCGCATCGGCAACCAGACCGGAGGCCGCGTCTTCCTCTTCCTTCATACCGATGATTTCTGGCGAGACTACCGAGCGATGCGGTCCAGAGGTGTAACTTTCCGCGAGGCCCCGCGCACGGAGCCGTATGGAACAGTTGCAGTGTTTGAAGATCTCTACGGAAACAGGTGGGATCTATTGCAGCTGAAAACTAGAGAAAATGCTGACGCCCCCAATCAGAAGACGAATACTAAAGCTAAGAGCTAATAGCTATCCTCAAATGGCCATCACTCCGACTTCCTTCTCCACTTCCGCGGTATCCACCATGGCAATGGCGTCCCACGGACAGCCGTCGAGAAAGCATCCATCCGGCCCCTTGCTGACGCACTTCTTGCATCCGATGCAGAGGATCGGATCGATTTGGATGCGCCCGAACGGCGGATTATCCTCGTCCGGCACCCAGAACATGCAGTCCTCCACGGGACAATATTCGACGCAGGCAGGGGATCCTGCGCATCCCGTGCAGCACTCCGTGATCACCGCTAGTTCTTTAGGCTTCTTCTTGCGAGGGGTGGCAAGTCCTTTGGACTTGGGCTCAAATTTCAGCTCGTCGGGCACCATCCCGACGGCCTTGGTCGCTCCGGGCGCAGCAGGCATGCGTCGGATTATACCTCAAAATGCCCGCCGATCTTAGCCTCTCGCGCCTCTACTCGGTAACTTTTGGCTCTTCAACCAAAGCTGGTAGTTCGAGCCTCATTACTCAAAGAAGCGGCGGAAGCCGATGCTCCCGCCGCTCCGTTCAAACTAGCCCATCATCGACCTACTGCCGGTCGTGCCCTTCATGTTCCCGGTGTTCATGACGCCACCTCCAGTATTCCCGTTGCCTTTTGCGGTTGAGGCGGTTGTAATCGACATAGGATTCGTGCCGATCGTCCAGCCAGCGCCGGTAGGCTTGATCTTCGCGCTGGTCCCAGTTGTGGTAATCCTTGTGATAGGGATCATATACTCTGTCTCTGTGCTCCCGCTCTTCCTGCTCGTGCCTTTCGTGATCATCTTGCGGCCCTGGCATCGCCATAGCCCCGATCGGCGCCATCAGCGCAGCCGACACAAATAGTGAAGCCAGAACTTGGTCCCTACGACGCATAATTCGTCCTCCCGAAGCAACTGATTGGTTAGCCTTGTATGGATGCCACATGGCAACGTGCGGTTGGAACCCCGTTTGCCACTGAAAATAAAGGGCAACCTTCTTCCCCTCAAAAAGAGGGCTTCATCTCCGCACCTTGCGCTACGAGTTTTTCAATCAACAATCAAAAATCAACAATCAACAATATTCCTGTACGATGCACGGTTCGTGCACCGCTCTGTTTCGTTGACGATTTTCCGCAGTGCAGCCTACCATGAACTGAAAAGGAGTGAACTCGTGATCGGCCAGACCCTCGGCCACTGCCGCATAACCGCGAAAATCGGGGAAGGAGGAATGGGCGTGGTTTATCGCGCCCATGATGAACTCCTGCATCGCGACGTCGCTGTCAAGGTCGTGAGAAAAGGCGCCGGCTTCGACGTCTCTTCGAGCCAGAACCTGCTTCACGAAGCCCGTGCCTCGTCCTCCCTGTCTCACCCCAATATTTGCACCATCCACGACGTTGGCGAGACCGAAGGCGAACTCTACATCGTCATGGAGTTGGTCGAAGGCAAGTCTCTCCACGCCATGACCGCAGGCAACGGATTGCCCCCCGAGTCCATTCTTCGCTACGGAGTGCAGATTGCCGGAGCGCTCGCGCGCGCTCACGACCGCGGCATCATTCACCGCGATCTCAAGACTTCGAACATCGTTGTCACTCCGGATGGTCTGGTCAAAGTCCTCGATTTCGGCCTTGCCAAGCGCGTAGGCGGTGGGCTGCTCGACGCTCCGACGATGTCGTTTTCCACGGTCAATACCGCTTCCAGCATGAGCGGCACCCTGCCCTACATGGCGCCTGAAATTCTTCGTGGAGAAGCCCCCGACTCTCGCGGCGATCTGTGGGCTCTCGGCGTCGTGCTCTACGAACTCGCCTCCGGACGCCTGCCCTTTGAAGGACGCACTGGTTTCGAAATAAGCTCCGCCATCATGCGGGAGACTCCCAAGCCCCTCGGACCTCCCGTTCCACCCGGCCTTTGGGCAATTATCCAGCGCTGTCTCGTGAAGGAACCCGCGCAGCGCTATCAACGCGCCGGGGAAGTGCAAGCCGCTCTCGAAGCCGTCCAGTCTGGCGCAACAGTTTTTGCCGAGCCTGCCCAGGCTACCGGCCCGCCCCCAATGGCGATCATGCATACGGTGCACAATGTGCGCTGTAAGAAGGGAGACTTCCTCCTTCTGGTGGGCACGACCAAGGGAGCGTTCGTCCTTCGCTCCAACGCCCAGCGCACCCGCTGGGAGGTCGGCGGCCCTTATTTTCACGGGAACGCAATCTATACGATTGCGTACGACGGACGCGCAGGTCAGCGCCGCATCTGGGCTTCCACGTCAAGTTTTTGGGGAACGCTGCTCCGCTCCAGCGATGACTTCGGCAAGAGCTGGACTAACCCGCAACAATGCCCTGTTCGCTTTCCCGCCGACACCGGCGTCTCTCTGAAAAATATCTGGCAGATTGCGCTCGGCCAGCCCGATGAGCCCGACCATCTGTATTGCGGCGTGGAACCGGCTGCCCTCTTTGAGACTCGCGATGCCGGGGCATCCTGGTCTCTCATTCGTGGCCTCTTCGATCATCCCCACCGCCCTCGCTGGATGCCTTCCAACGGCGGGCTCGCCTTGCACTCCATCGTGCTCGATCCCGCGAACAAGCAGCGCATCTATATCGGAATTTCCGCTGGCGGTGTTTACCGCACCGATGACGGGGGGGCCACCTGGACCGCTCAAAACCGCGGCATTCGCGCCCTGTTCATGCCCGATAAATATCCCGAATTTGGCCAGTGCGTCCACAAGATCGCAATGCATCCCAGCCGTCCGGAGCGCCTTTTCCTGCAAAATCACTGGGGCATCTATCGCACCGACAACTCGGCGGAGAGCTGGACCGACATCGCCAATGGCGTCCCTTCAGATTTCGGCTTCCCGATGGTCATGCATCCCCACAATCCGGATTGCGCCTATGTCGTTCCAGTCGAATCGGAAGGATTTCGGTGCTCTTGCGATGGCCGCCTGCGCGTCTATCGCACTCGCAACGCTGGAGCCTCGTGGGAGCCCCTCCAGCGCGGGCTACCACAGAAGAATGCGTATGAAACTGTTCTGCGGGAGTCCCTGACCGCCGATTCGTACGATCCCCACGGGCTTTATCTCGGCACTCGCAGCGGACAATTGTTCAGTTCGCGCGATGAGGGCAAAACCTGGCACAAGATCCTGGAAGGCCTGCCGGCTATCGTGTGCCTGCGAACCGCGGTCGTCGACGAGGGATCGCTTATGGCCGTGCAGCCCTCCGCCAAAGAATCGCGTCCGCAGCGTTCGTCGTCGAAATCGCCGCGGCACAAATCAGCCAGAAAGAAAACCCGCGCCCCCAAGACTAAAAACAGGAAATAACGTGCCCGTCACCTTTCACATTCCCGCCGCGCTCCGCGAATTCACCGCCGGACGCAGCACAGTCAAGATTGACGCCTCCCCCGCCACCATTGCCGACGCCCTGACTGCGCTCTGGACGCTCTATCCCGGCGTTCGCGACCGCATCACCGACGAGCAAGGTCAAATCCGCCAGCACATCAACCTCTTCCTCGGCAACGAACACATCCGCTACACCGGCGGTCTGGCCACACGAGTACCTGACGGTGCTCAAATATCCATAGTCCCAGCCGTAAGTGGCGGATAAAGTTTTTTTGGAGCCCTGAGCAAGGCTTTTCTCAGCGTTCTCCGTGGCCTTTCTCAGCGAACTCAGCGTTTAAAAGCTTTTGTTTTTAAAAGTAAACTCTCGAAGCGTACGGCCAATTTCGCACTAAGAGTTCAGGAAGGCCACGACTCTCTCAGTCCCTTCCCCAAACTCCTTCTCCCGCGTGATCAAGCTCAATACCAAATATCCATCCTTCGGAAAATCAAAAAAATGCCCGGGATGAACGACCACCCCTTTCTCCCGCACCAACGCAATCGCCAGGTCTTCATCCGACTGCGTCACCGGAATCCTCAGAACCGTATACCATCCGCCTTCCACGATCAGACGTTGACAAGCCGTTTGCCCCGCCAGAGCGCGATCCAGCTCCGCAAGATTATTGCGAACCCGCCTCAACAGCTGCTTCTGAATACCCTGCCGCTGCGAGAGCAACTCCGCCGTCGCCCACTGCACCGGAGCATTCATCGAAAGATATGTATCGGCAATCACCTCGAGCCTTCCCATAGCCTCGCCAACCTCAGACCCCGGCCCGCTAGTCACGACCCAGGCCACCTTCATTTGCGGCAGCGCCGAAATTTTCGAGAGCCCGCTGAGAGTAAACGTCAACACATCCTGGTTTCCCGCAAAACTCGGATACGAACATCTTGGGCCAGCCGCCTCCGCCTGTCCGGTCGAGCGAAGATCGACGCCCTTGCCATCGACGATCTCTTCTAACTGGTAATCGAGAAAAACTTCGTCGGCAATCACAGCCAATCCATGCGCGCGACAAAATTGATTCAGCAGCTTGATTTCCTCCGCATGCACATACGACCCCGTGGGATTGTTCGGATGCACTACCACCACGCCCCGCGTCCGTTCCGTCACGGCCTGCTCCATCGAGTGAAAATCCATCTGCCACCCGTGGTCATAGATCATCGGATATGGCACCAGCTTGACGTCCTGCAGATCCGCCAAAAACTCGAACAAGGGATAGCTCGGTTTCGGCACCAGCAACTCATCCCCGGCATTGCACAGGAGCCGGAACACAAACGAGTATCCTTCGCTCGTACTTGTAGTCAGCACGATCCGCTCTGCATCCAAGCCGCGAATTCCGTGCTCTCGGCCGTAATATTCCGCCACTGCGTTCCGGGCCTCGCGCAATCCCTTCGCCTGGGGATCGTAATCTAAGGCCTTCTTCGATCCCAATCCCCGCAGAATGGCCTCGGAGTCATATTCCAAACCGACGCGCGTCGGATTGGAAGCGGTCAAATCCAGCAACGCGGTCCCGCGAGCGCGCGCCTCTTCCACCGCTTTGGTAAAAGGGTTCTGCGCCAACCGCCAATTCGTTCGTTCCGAAAACATGCCTTGGATTCTATGCGATGTGAACGGGGCAACAAGAGTCATTTCACGAGGGAATCAATCGTAGCGCCGACGTCCCGTCGGCTGTGGCGGTGGGCGTCCGCGCCCACCGCCCCATATCAATAAATCCGGCCCAATAAGCTCAGCAGCAAGAGCGTCGATTAAGGCTTTTCCATATTCGCTGCGGACAAAATAAAAAGGCGTCCCTTCCTGGACGCCCTCGTAACAACGAACAATACTCTACCCCCGAGGCGGCCGCACCTCGCTGCGTGCCACTTCCGGCTGCCGGTTCGCGCGATCTTGCGCGGTGTTCTGCTGCATGCTCGGCCAATCGCGAATTCCTACCGCCGGACAAATCAATCCACGGCCCGCGGGGCGTAACAATTGCCGCAGCGTCTGGACTCCGTAAAACAATCCCTGCCCTGAATTTGCCGCTACAATCACGTGCGACTTATCCGAGAACAGCAGGTATCCATCCTCTCCGATGGCCTGATCCGCCCGTAACCCATTCCGCGCCAGGAACCGCCGCACCCGGGCATCCTGCAGCCGTGCCAGCACAATCGCCCCTTCTTCAGCTTTGCCCGCAGACTTCATCCCGACAATGTCGAGCTTCATGCCCGATTGATCTTCCACCTCTTCCGCGAGCGTCTCCGCCGCAATACGGTCTTCGGCCTGGTGCCCCAGCAACACGAAGATCCTCGTTCGCGGCCCCAGCTCGAAGCCGCCCGTGCGCAGCTGTACTTCCTTCGGCGCAGGCTCTAATTTCAAGCCCGGTCCGCTCGGCGAATCCAGTGCCATTACCGCTGGCACGCACGCTAGCGCAAACGCCAATATTCCTAAAAGCCGCTTTTTCATGGAACCCCTTACCTGCATCAATCCGGAGACGAAACCCACGCCCCTATTGTACCCGCTGAGCGCCTCCGTCAATACGCCAAAGAATATACGTTCCCAGCTGTTTTAACCCCTAGCGTCTGTAATTGTTCTGTCATTTTATTGTCATGAAATGTTTCACTCGTTATTGTCATGAAATGTTTCACTTCGCAAATGCTTCCTTGTTCACTACATAGGGCATTTTGCTGATATCCCCGCCATAATTTCCTTCCAGCACATCGATCAATCCCTGCGCGCACCGTCCCGCCATTCCCTTCTCCGGATCGGTCGAGAGCCGTGTGATCCGCGCCGCACTGGCAAAGTGCGGCATCAACCGGCAGCGATCCGCAATCGCCGGATCCCTCAGAGGCGAACTCATCGGCAGAGGCTCTTTCTCGTAAACATCCAGCGCCGCCCCCGCAATCCAGTTCTCGCGCAAGGCCCGCGCCAGCGCTGCTTCATCCACGACCGGCCCCCGCGACGTGTTGATCAGATACGCCGTGGACTTCATCATTCCCAGCGTCTCTTCATTGAACAGATGAAACGTTGGCGTATCGCTCTCTCCCTTGCGTAGCAGAGGGACATGGACGCTCACAAAATCCGCATGGCGCAGCGCTTCCTCAAGTGCGACATATTTGATCCACGCTTTCTCCCTGGTCAGCCCCCGCGCGTGCCGCAGATCGTGAATCTCCTGAATCGTCTTCACGAATGCATGATTCTGATACGCCGGGTCGTAACAAAATACGTTCATGTCAAAGCCGACGCATTTCTTGATGAACGCCAGCCCAATTCTGCCGGTCCCGATCACCGCCACGGTCTTGCCGGTAACTTCGTCTCCCAGAAACGGCAGGTACGGATGCCAGTATCCCCACTTGTTCTCCCGCGTCAGATGTTCGGCCGTCCACATCTTTCGCGCCAGCGCTCCCATCATGAAGAACGCAAACTCCGCCGTCGCCTCCGTCAGCACATCCGCCGTGTGCGTGAATGGCACCTTGTACCGGTTTGCATCCGCCCGGTTGATGTTGTCGAACCCGACCGCAATCTGCGCCACCACCTTCAACTTCCCTTTTCCGGCCTCGAACACCTCCGCGTCAATCGGATCGCGCAGCGTCGTGATCAGGCCGTCCACACCGGAGCGCACGCGGTCGAGAATCACGCTCTTTGCCGGCGCTTCTGGATGCGGATATACCTCCACTTCGTACCCTCGCGTGCGCAACACATCAATCGCTTCCCCGATATCGCAGGTGGCGAACACACGAATTTTCTTGTCCATGGTGAGAACGATTCTTTCCCAGGATCTTGCAGATGCCATCCGGCCTGCTCCACAGGCGCAGGATCTTGCAGATGCCATCCGGCCTGCTCCACAGGCGCAGGCTCTTGCCACATGATACGCGAGTGATCTATGGCGGCGAAGCCGTGCCTTCTTTGCCGTCCGCTGCGATTAATTTCGGGAACATTCTGTAGCCGACGCGCAGACCACCCCCAACCCGAGCAAACCGCCGATGCGGGAGTTATAACTGTACCGTTATTAACGAAGCAGATATAAGGGAAAGCCTGTATACCGAACGGTCCTCGCGATCTGAAATCATCGAAAGCTTTTATAAAGCTATGTCAGACAATGGGCACCCGGTACGGCTTTTGTGTGTCGATGACGATTCCGACACGTTGAAAACCCGACAAATCTTATTCGAGAGCCATGGCTACTCGGTATTGACCGCTGCCTCAGGTCTGGAGGCGCTACGAGTTTTGGAGCACGGAGCGAATCCCGATCTCGTGGTGCTCGATTACCAGATGCCCAGCATGGATGGAGATGAACTGGCCAATACGCTGCGGCAGCGGTATCCACAGCTGCCGCTGGTGGTGGTCTCCGGAGCTGAATTGCCCAGCGCCTTCCGCCAGTCCGTGGATGCGAGCGTTCCCAAAGGAGCGGATCCCGAGCTGCTGCTCGGCACGGTGAGTGAGACGCTCGACCGGTCTCAACGGGCAAGAGAGCACGAATCGGCAGCAAAGAGAATCGTGCTCTGCGTGGAAGACGAAGAGCTGCAACTGAAAGCCCGAAAGATGTTGTTCGAAGCGGCGGGATACCACGTGCTGGAAGCCCGTTCGGCTAAGGCAGCGGTAGAAATGTTCAAGGCACACCCGGTCGATGCCGTGGTAATGGACTACTGGCTCTCCGGCGAAGGGGGACATGGCACTGCCGCTGCTGAACAGATGAAACGGCTGCGTCCCCGGACTCCCATCGTAATGTTTTCGGGCTTCAGCGCCTTGCCGGGAGAATCCGCGATGGTCGATGCCTGGATGCGCAAGGCGGGTCTTGATCCGGAGAATCTGGTCAACGAAGTCGACCGGCTGATCAAGCTTCGCAATTTCCACGCTCAAGGTAAGAAAGCGGAATGAAACCAGCAAAAGCTGAAGTTCCATTCTGGAGTAAACAGAACTGCGCTCGCCGCCTTGTGGCGTCAGGCGTGAGCTTCCACATCCTTGTCTCGTTGCTTTTCGCCGGCATGGCTATTGCGGCGAGCTCCGACCTCGATCAGAACACCCAGCTGAAGACGTTGACCTTGGAGCAATTGGGCAATGTGAAAGTGACAAGCGCTTCCAAGGCGCCGGAGCAGATTTGGAAGACCTCAGCGGCAACGTTCGTTCTGACCAACGACGATATCCGGCGTTCGGGGGCAACCACGATCCCGGACGCTCTGCGGCTCGTCCCCGGAGTGGAAGTTGCGCGGATTAACAGCAATCGCTGGTCAATAGGCATCCGCGGCTTTGGCAGCCGGCTCACTCGCGATGTGCTGGTCCTCATTGATGGCCGAACCGTCTATACAACCCTGCTGGCGGGCACATATTGGGAGGTGCAAAACCTGATGCTGGCGGATGTGGACCGGATCGAGGTGATTCGCGGCCCGGGAGGGATCATCTGGGGGCCAAACGCGGTCAACGGCGTCATAAACATTATCACCAGGAGCAGTAAGGATACGCATGGAACGTACGTGAGCCTGGGCGGCGGGAATGTGGACGAGGGATTCATAAATGCCCGCTACGGCGGCGGGAACCAGCACGGGCTCAACTATCGAGTGTACGGAATGGCGTTCGATCGCGGCCCTGAGTACCATACGGCCGACGCGGAGTACGACAGCTGGCGGAATATACAGGGCGGATTTCGGATGGATTTCGCCCGGAACGAGCGCGACAACTTCACGCTGCAAGGCGATATCTACGACGAGGGCGCAGGCGAAAGCGTTACGGCGACTACTTACGCGCCACCCTACTCCCAGGTGCTGGACGGCACATCGCGCCTGTCGGGCGGCAATATTCTGGCGCACTGGCAGCGAATTCAGGGTGAAGGCAAGGACATCCAGGTGCAAGCGTACTATGACCGGACGAACCGCCATGAGCTGAATTTTGCGGACCTGCGCGATACGTTCGATGTGGATTTTCTGGACCGCTTCCGGTTGCCCGGTGAGCAGCAAATCTCCTGGGGTTTCGGTGCGCGCTTCAGTCGCGGCACCAATCCCACGATTGTATCCGGGCTGTACTTCCTTCCGGGCAGCAGAACGGACGAACTCTTTACCGGTTTCCTGCAGGACGAGATTGCATTCATGGACAACCGCGTGTCGTTGTCGTTCGGAACAAAACTGCTGAAGACCAACTACACCGGGGCGCAGTGGCAACCCGACATTCGGTTGCTGGTCACGCCTTCAAAGAACCAAACTTTCTGGGCCGCCTTCACCCATGCACTGCGCACGCCGTCCGATGCCGAGAGGGCTTTCTACCTCACCGGGTTCACGGGAAGCTTGATCAACGGCTTGCCCTTTTTTGCGCGTTTCAATGCGAATCCGGATTTTCACTCGGAGGAGCTGAATGGATACGAACTGGGATACCGGCAATTAATGCACGAGAACGTCTTCGTAGACGTGGCGGCATTTTACAACCATTACGGAGACTTCTTCAGTGAGGACCTGCTCCTCCCCATTCTTTTGGAAAATAATCCGGCGCCGCCGCACTACCTGCTGCCGGCGCGCTTCGGCAACGGATTAGTGGGCTCGACGAGAGGCATTGAGATCGCTCCGCAATGGAAGCCGATGCCGCAATGGCGTTTGGAAGCTTCCTACTCTTTCCTGCAAATGGAATTGAGACGGGGCACCAATTCGCTGGATGTGGGAACGGCGCCGATTACCGAAGGATCAAGCCCACGACATGAGGTGAGCGCCCTTTCGGGGCTCGATCTGAGCAAGAAGTTCAGCCTGGACCTGAGCTATCGCTATGTAAGCCACCTGACGGCACAGAAGATTCGCGCGTATTCAACGGCCGATGCGCAGTTTACCTGGCATGTGCGACCCCACTGGAACGTTTCGGTTGTCGGTCAAAATCTTTTCCAACCCTATCACTACGAATCAGCCAGTGACCCCGGGCCCAATGTCGCTGTGAAACGCAGTGTGTACGGACAACTTGCGTGGCAACAGTAAGCATCGCGGCTGATTCGCAATGCAGGCCGCTTTCACGGCGGCGGCTGTTCTGGAAATGCGTTCGCTCGCTGATCGTCCTGGCCCCGCTGGCGGCTGGGTCCCATGATCTAGCGGCACAGCAACAGCCCAGTGAATCCCAGATCAAGGCAGCGTACCTCTACAACTTCGGTAAGTTCGTGACCTGGCCTCCCGGTCAGGCCACGAACCAGGACCTGTTCGTCATTTGCATTCTGGGAAAAGATCCATTCCGCGAGGTTCTCGACGCGACCGTGCGGGGCGAGAGCATAGGCAAAAAGCAGATTACGGTGCGAAGACTCTCGCGTATGCCAGACGCGGCGGGTTGCAACATTCTCTTCATCAGTTCTTCGGAACAAAGCCGTCTTGGGCAGATCCTTGCCGATGCGCAGAGGATGCATCTGCTGACCGTGAGCGATATGACTCACTTCGCCGAGCGCGGAGGAGTCATCGGCCTGGTCACGCAGCAGGATCGGGTGCGCTTTGAAGTGAACCGCCAGGCAGCCGAACAGAGCCATCTCGCGCTGAGTTCGGAATTGCTGAAGGTGGCTGTGCGCGTTATTGCAAGCAAAGCAGAAAGATAAACATGGCGAGGCTTCGCAGACGATCGATCTCGATGCGGCTCATGATGATGAACATGCTCGTGAGTGGCGTAGCCTTGCTGCTGGCCTGTGCGGGATTTTTCACCTACGACCAGATCACCTTCCGCCAGGGTCTGGTGCGGACTCTTTCGGCACAGGCGGAGATCGTGGGATCGAACAGCGTGTCGGCCATTCTCTTCGATGACCCGAAATCTGCGGCGAACACTCTATCGGCGTTGCGGAGTTCTCAAAACATCACGGCGGCGGGCATTTTTACGATCCAGCGCCAGCCTTTGTCGCAGTTTGTGCGGAACGGTTCGGGTGCAATAGATAACATTCCGGCGCTGCCCCCGAATCGAGTGGAATCGCACTGGTTCGGCGGTGCACACGTGGAACTGGTGCGCGAGATTTTGTCGGAAGGAAAGCCGATCGGTTTTGTTTTCCTGCGAGCCAGCCTGGGGGAAATCGATCGCCGGCTGAGGCGCTACGCCCTCATCGCTCTGGCGGTGCTGATCATTTCCCTTCTGGGAGCGGCGCTGGCCTCCTCTACTTTCGGCAAGTCTGTCGCAGGCCCCATCACTCAGCTGGCCGAAACGGCGCAGGAGATTTCTCGGGACAAGAACTATGCGATTCGCGTCCCGGCCTTGGCGGGGCAGAATGAACTGACGGTCCTGGTGGATTCGTTCAACGAAATGTTGCGGCAGTTGCAGGCCAGCCACGATGAACTTGAGCAGCGCGTGGCGGAGCGCACTCGCGAACTGGTTTCGGCCAACCAGGAACTGGAGGCATTCTCGTACTCGGTCTCTCATGACCTGCGGGGCCCTCTGGATGCGATCAATGGCTTCAGCTACGTGCTGCTGAAACAGCCGCTTGAGCCGCAGACCCGCGAGGCGGTCGAGAGCATCCGTGCGAGCGGAAGGCGCATGGGAGTCCTCATCGACGATCTGCTGAACCTCTCCCGGCTTACCAGCAGCGCCATGCGATCCGAGAACGTCGACCTGAGCGCGATCGCCCGCGCCATCACCGAAGACTTGCGCCGCAGCGCGCCCGACCGGAAGGTGGAATTTGTGATCGCTCCCAAGGCCGAGGTCGTCGGAGACGCTCATCTCCTGCAAATCGTGATGGACAACCTGTTGAGAAACGCCTGGAAGTACACTTCGCACCACGAGAGCGCGCGCATTGAATTCGGAATTTCCCACGAGAATGGGCGAACCGTTTACTTTGTGAAGGACGATGGCAGCGGCTTCGAGCAACGCTCAGCGGCACGCCTGTTTCAGCCCTTTCAGCGCCTTCATTCCACGGCAGAGTTTCCGGGCAGCGGAGTTGGCCTGGCGACCGTGCGGCGGATTATCCAGCGCCATGGAGGTGAGGTGTGGGCGCAGGCAGCGGTCGAGCAGGGAGCGGTATTCAAGTTTACGCTCGGATCCTCGAGCGCTTCAGTTAGCGCTGATTAATGATGGCAGCTTTGCGAAGCCTTCCACCACCGGACCCTACCACGCGGGCTTGCCATCCTGGAAGCGGAAGGTCAGCGTTTCCCCGCCTTTGACTACTTCGCGGGCCAGGATAATCTCGGCGCCGTCCTGCTTTACCTTGGAGCCAGTCACTTGAATGGCTTCGTCGGCTTTGAAGGCTACGCCGATGTCGTCAAGAAATTTCTTGGGACACAGAAAAATCTGAACGGTGTCCTTATCTTTATCGGGCCCGGTTTGCTCGACGATATACGCGACGGGCTTGGTGCCGGATGGCGGAACGAACTTTAATTCCTCCACGGTTCCTTTGATGGTCGTTTCCGTGGTCCGATCGTACTTGGGCGGGGCCTGGGAGAACGCGGGGACGGCTAGCAAGCCGAGTACAGCAAACTGCACGATGCACTGGCGAATCGGGGTGAAGGGGATCATCTGGGATCCTCCTGGCCGCGAATGTTAGTACCGAATCCATGAAAAAGCAATGACAGCCCGGGTACAGGGTGCGCCGTGAGACGGCTAACTGACGGGGCCGTTCGTTTTATCGTCGTTCCTTTTCTCGTTTTTACGTCTTCCAACAAAAAAGATGTGGTAGGTGACGGCATCCCACGCGTTGTGAATGCCGGTGAACAGCAGCAGGAGGGCGGCGGCTCCGGCGGCCAGCATGGCTCCATACGAATTGGCGCGAGCGGCGTACGCGGAAGCACCCAGGATGGCGTAGGCGACGAAGGGCGCAAAGAAGTGAAACAGCCAGTCCTCAAATTGCGGCTTGTAGACCGTTTGGCTTCGCATGCGGCGGACGACGATGATTTCGTATACGAATCCGGTGAACCCGAGTAATCCCCAGAGCACCACGGGGCCCGTGAACGTCCGCCACGGAGCGCTGATGATCGCCGAAAGCAGCAGGACGCTTCCGAAGTGAACGATCGTGGGCGTGGCGAAGGCGTCTCCCGCTTTGGCGTCCGCAGCATGAGGCAGGTCGGCGATTAAGGTCAGCACCACAAATTGCAGACCGATCAGGGCCCCGGCTGAAGAGCCGACGATAACGTAGAAGTTCTCCCATCCGGCAAGTGCGTTCATGGGTGGTCACGCCCAGAGGCGATTGTCTTGACGCAGGCGGGCGATATCTTTCGTTGGAGCGCTGCCGAAAAAGCGGCTGTATTCGCGGCTGAACTGCGAGGCGCTCAGATACCCGACGCGCTGACTCGCGACGCCGGCATCCATCATGGTGGACAACATAAGGCGCCGGGCTTCTTGCAGGCGCAACGCTTTCTGATATTGCAGCGGGCTCATCGAAGTCACCGACTTGAAGTGCTCGTGGAACGAGGAGACGCTCATGTGCACCAGGCCGGCGAGTTCTTCGATCTTGATGGGTTGCGAGAAGTTGGCGCGGAGCCAGGAAATTGCTTTTTCGACGCGGTGCACGCTGGATTCGGCGAAGCCCATTTGCGCGACGCGAACGCCAATCGGGCTGCGAAGAAGGCGAATCAAAATTTCGTCCCGGATGAGCGGCGCAAGCAGTTCGGCCTCGCCTGGTTGCGCGAGGCATCCCATCAATCTGGTTGCGGCATTGACGATGCTGGCGTCTACCGGTGCAACGTAAACGGCGCGCCTCTCTTTCTCCTGGACCGGCGGCAGACCCTGCGGATACACCTTAAATACGAGATCGGCGATCTTGTGTGGATCGAGGTCGAGGCGCAGAGCGAGGTACGGGTCGGAGTGGCTGGCTTGCGTAATCTGAGAAGCGACCGGCAAGGCCACGGAGAAGACAATCATCCGTGAAGCGTCGTATTCGTAGATGTCAGATCCGACGATGACGCTCTTGGCCCCTCGCGCAACCAGGCACAGGCAGGGCAAGCGCAGGCTGTGAAAGCATTGGTTGGTCCGTGAGGAGCGGCTGGCGTGCAGGCCGGGAATGCGGAGTTCAAAAGCCCCGTCATAGGGAGCGTAGGCGGCGATCAGGCGGGCCAGTCTGGAGATATCTTCTTCCGAAGAGGCGGATTCCTGGGCCGGGCGGCGCAACGGGATCACTTTGTGGTTCGTTTTCACGGGTTCGAAGATACCTTATTTGCGGCCACAGTGGCAGTCAGTGTATCTGGACGACGATGGCAACGTCGAGCTTGGAATAATACTTCTTCACATCGCCGGGGCCATACTTGGCGCGGAATTTCTCCACCACGGACTTCACCTGCGCGGCGTCGCCGACTGGTTGAGCTTTCAATGCCGCCGTCGTACCTCCTGCATCGATGTGTATCGATGGGTTCTTCAGCACGTTCTTGTACCACTGCGTCTCAGAGCCATGTACCGGGAGGAGACAGAGCGTGTCCTGCTCAAACACGAACCAGATCGGGTTCGAGATCGACCGCCCCGACTTTCTTCCCTTGACGGTAATCGTAATTTCGCTCGCGTGGACTAGGTGTTTTTTCAGCGTATCGTTTTGCGCGGGCATGTTCAGTCCTTTATCCAATGTTTACCTTGAAAGCTCTCAACGTTCAGTCTTTGGAGAGCACCTCTTTTGCCACCATCGTGGCGCTCATGGCACTAGGCCAACCGGCATAGAAAGCCAGATGTGTGATTACCTCAATCAGCTCTTCTTTTGTTACGCCGTTTTGCACAGCGTAGCCGAGGTGGAAGCGCAACTGATCCGGACGATTCATGGCAACCAGGGCGGCGACCGTTGCAAGACTGCGGTCACGCTTGGAAAGATCCTTGCGTTCCCAGACATCGCCAAAAAGCACGCTGTCGGTGAGATCCGCGAGCTTAGGCGCGATATCGCCGATCATTTTCTGGGCGACAGAAGGTTCTTTGCTCATAGTGACTCCTTTGCAGGTAGCGCGAGGTGATCTAATCGTGCTCCCACGCCACTCTCCAGTGTTCATCTGGGTTCGACGACTTCACGATCAGGTGCGTGCCCGAGAACTCGTAGACGCGCGTCAACTCTTTGCCGACAAGCGTCCGCACCAGTGCGCCCTCAACGTGAAAGGTGAACGTGTGAGCGTGCTCGTCGATCGCATATTTGCCGAAGGAGGCTTCGTAGCCGCCCTGCGCGTATTGCGCTGACGCCGCATTGGTCGCGGGCTGCGGATTCCGATACATCACCTGGACCGACATATGGCCATCCCGGGTGTAGACGAGCAGCCCGGAACAGTCAGCCCGGTGAACTTTTCCGTCCGCACCTTCCTCCTCGAGCCAAGCCAGCCGCCATGCCCCGATGAACCGGTTCTGGACAGATTCATCCGCACTACGATTCCCGGTGCCGGAAAGCGTCATCGCGGTAATACCGATACAGCAGGCCACTGCGCCGATCGAATGCAGTCTCCTCATGTCCAGTTCCTTGTTACCCGCATCTTCTGTTCTTCCCTAATGGTCGGGAGATAAGCGTGGTCATGCTACGTAAATTCATCGGCCCACCAGCTTCTGCAACTCCTCCGGATAGCGAGCGCCTTGTACCGGGATTTTCGACGCGGCGGCTTCCAGGTCGCGGAGGTCGGCGGGCGAGAGCTGCACGTCAACCGCTCCAATGTTTTCTTCCAGCCGATGGAGTTTGGTCGTGCCGGGGATGGGAACGATCCAGGGCTTCTGCGCGAGCAGCCAGGCAAGAGCGATCTGCGCGGGTGTCGCCTTCTTCTGTTGCGCGAACTTGCCAATCAGATCGACTACAGCCTGATTCGCTTTGCGGTTCTCTTCTGAGAAGCGTGGAACGATGTTGCGGAAGTCGGATTTGTCGAATTTCGTGTCCTGGTTGATGGCGCCGGTCAGGAAACCTTTTCCCAGCGGGCTGAACGGAACAAATCCGATGCCGAGTTCCTCGAGTGTCGGGATCACCTCCGCCTCAGGCTCTCTCCACCACAGCGAATACTCGCTCTGCAGCGCAGTGACGGGCTGAACCGCGTGAGCACGACGAATGGTCTTTACGCCTGCTTCGGAAAGGCCGAAGTGTTTCACCTTGCCTTGCTGGATCAGGTCCTTCACCGCTCCCGCGACGTCTTCAATGGGGACATCGGGATCGACGCGATGTTGGTAGAACAGGTCGATCACGTCGGTCTTGAGACGCTTGAGCGAAGCCTCGGCGACTTCTTTGATGTGCTGCGGGCGGCTATCGAGGCCAGCCTGCTTCCCGTTTTCGATCTTGAATCCGAATTTTGTGGCGATCGCCACTTTCGAGCGGAAGGGAGCCAAAGCTTCGCCCACGAGTTCTTCGTTGGCGAATGGGCCGTAGACTTCGGCCGTGTCGAAGAAAGTTACGCCGCGTTCGACGGCCGCCCGGATCAATGAGATTCCCTGCTGCTTGTCCACCGCTGGGCCCAGCCCAAAGCTCAGCCCCATACAGCCCAGACCGAGAGCCGAGACTTCCAGATGGCTTCTTCCAAGTTTGCGCTTTTGCATTATTTCTCCTTCCACAGACCGTGAGGGCAGCTTCACGATATGAAGAAAGTGTAGTTTGCCGGTGCTTCGAGCGCTTGCCTAATCCGCTGAACTTCTTGTCAGATTCTCCGAGCATCAGGGACGCGGGACGGTGCTGGCTGGTGGCTTCGCCGAGGACAAAAAAGCCCATCTTTGCAAAGGCAAAGATGGGCGTCGGATGGATGGCTCTACGACGTTACTTGCAGACGATGCTGGGATTGTCCTTGGCGAGCGCCTGGCATGCTTTGAGCTGCTGCTGCCGCTTGGCAGCCGCGCCCACGCTGGTTGTGTTGTCGCTGGCTGTGGGAGCGGGCGCTTCTGATTCCGGAGCCGGCTCCTGGCTCTGCACAGTCGAGACCGTCTGGAGCTTTCCAGCAGTAGGTGAACCCGACGATGCATTCGGAGAGGCTACCGGCCCGTGCTGTGCCCAGTCGGCTGTAATGAGCTGGCAAGCGTCCTTGGCGGCGTTCCCGACGGTGTGCGTGGCGTTGGTGCCCAGCACGTCTCCCTGGCGGTTGGCAACCTCAACCTGGCTGTTCGAGCGCAATAGGCCGCGATTCTTCTTCGACTCGCGGTTCAGCATGACCGTATAATCTGCGTTCTGCTGATTCAACGTGACGGTCACGTCAGGACAATTCTTCTGCAGATCTTTGCTGACTTCCATTCCTTCGTCGTGAGAATCGATGGTGGACTTGGAACCCCAGGCTCCCCAATGACGTCCCCCGCCCCCAGAGCCGGAACTCTGCACATCTTCCGATCCCTTGCCCTGAACAAAGACCCTTGGCTTGTCCTGCGCGACGGCCAGACTGGTCAGCAGGATGATGGCAAATACGGATTTTTTCATTTTTCCCCCCGCGCATGAGTTTCGTACATGGAAGACGCCGACAAAAATGACCAAGGTACTGCGAATGAAAGGCGAATGCCTAGCGACCTTCTGCACACGAGGGCCACAAAATCGCCATAATTTGCCGATTCGCGATACTGGGTTGAAAATTGTCGCGGCAAGGGCTTTCAATGGGCACTGACATTCCAGAATGAACGCTCGTGCGGAGAGATCATGCGACTAATGAAATTCCAGGCAGGACTGACTGCATTCCTTTTTCTGGCTGTGGGCTGGGCCGCTGCGCAAGGTCAGACGCTAAATATCTGGCCAGGCATTGCGCCAGGTTCGGAGAAGTGGACGCAGAAGGAAACATCCGTGGAAGTCCCGGGTGTAGGGACGATTCTCGCAAACGTCGTCACACCGACTCTCACTATTTACTTGCCCGACAAAAACAAAGCGACGGGAACGGGAGTGATCGTGGCGCCCGGAGGAGCGTGCATCCGGCTGGCGATGACGTATGAAGGCACGCAGGTGGCGCTCTGGCTGAAGGAGCGAGGCATTGCAGTTTTCTTGCTAAAGTATCGCCTGCAGGAGAAGAAGGGTGAGGGCATGCCGGCGGACTTGAATTTGGATGTGGCATGCCAGTGGGGGATCGCGGATGGAATTCAGGCGCTGAAAGTGGTGCGGCAACATGCGGCAGAGTGGGGCGTCGCGCCCGACCACATCGGGTTCATGGGGTTTTCTGCGGGCGCGATGGTAACCAGCGGAGTGCTGTTGCAAGCGGATGCGGTCGGCCGTCCAAATTTTGCGGCCCCAATCTATGGCGGCCCGTTTGGAGCCATGCCTCCGATCACTGCGAACCTGCCTCCCGTCTTTTTGGCCTGGGCCCAGGATGATTCTCTGGCAGCCTCCCCGGTGGCGAAATTTTATGACGCGCTGAAGGCCGCGGGAAATAAGCCCGAGGTGCACATTTACAGCGCCGGCGGCCACGGGTTCGGCATGAAGAAGCAGGGGACAACCAGCGATCACTGGATCGAGGAGTTTTATTGGTGGATGCAGGCGGCGGGCTTCGGCAAGTAGAGCGCGAAAAATGCTTACTGCGCTTCGTTCTGCCAGCTTTGGGTTTGGTTCTGGATTACATCGTAGCAGTCGCAGGCCGCTTGCCGGAGCTTCGCCAGATTCGAGATGGTGACATTACCGCGCGTGTAAGTGATCATGCCGGCTTTCTGGAGAATGCTGGCCGCTACACTGACGCTGGTGCGACGAGCGCCAAGCATCTGCGCCAGGAACTCCTGCGTGAGTGGCATGGTCGTGTTGCCGATGCGGTCGTAGCTCATCAGCAGCCACCGAGCTAGGCGCTCCTCGACACCGTGCAGGCGGTTGCAGGCGGCGAGCTGTGTCGACTGGAACGCCAGCATCTGCGAGAAGCGCTGAAGTTCTAGCTTGAATCGGGGGCATGTGGGCAGAAAGCGGCGCAACACGTCGGCCGAGAGCCGGTAGGCGGTGGCGTCTCCTTGCGTGATGACCCGGGTGGCGCTGGTCTTGAACCCGAAGACCACGGGGACGCCAACGAAACCCTCTTTGCCGATGAGACCGACTTCCACGCTTTTGCCGTCAGGTTGCACGGTCAAGACCGAGGCCATTCCGTCATTGAGAAAGTAGACGGAGTGGATCACTCCCCCAGGCTCGTGCAGGATCTGGTGAAGACGTAGGCGTACGAACTCCAGAGAGGGAAAGATGTCGCCGCATTCCTTGCGGCCGATGTTTTTCAGAATCAGGTTGCTGACCTTTTGGCCTCCAGAGGCGGGAGATGGGGACAAGGCCGCAAGTTTGACAGTGCGCCGCGAGGAGTTCGCCATGCGATCGGCTTCACTCAATTGGGTTCACGACGATCACCTCGATCAGTCTCGGGCGGATTCGCCGAAGCTGTGCGCTCGCCCATGAGGATTTTCTTTGCGTAACAGCTTTTGTGAACCGGGGCGCTCAGTTTGTCCAGCGTGCACGTTTCGGGCGCTACGGATCTTCCGCAAATCGCACAGTTCAGCGAGGGAAGAACGGTCATGATCCCGCCTCCGCAAACGATCTGCTACTAGTCTGAAAGAGAACGAAGAATGTTTCTGTCCAAAACCCCCAATGGACGACTCCCCGATTATAACTCTGCGGTTACGTGCAAACAAAACCGATAGAAAAACCGTCGACAGGGAAAATGTGTCCCAATATGCGCAAAAACGCGCGCAGGAACCAATGTCGCATATCGGACACAATAATGTCGCACTCCGTGCAGACGGGAAGATCGCCGTCTGTTTAGCTGGAAATAAGCCGTGATCCTGCGCTCCGCCAAACGGAGAAGCAGTGCAAACGCCAGCCGAAAACAAGGGATGTGCCACGATGAGTTCTGTTTCTGAAAGGCAACAAGAGATCCGGGAATCCATTCTGAAATTCCTCGAAGCGCATTGTGTGGAAAGTACCAACTCCCAGTTCTGTCCGCATTGCGGGAAAGCGATGCGCGTGATTCCCGCGACATTTTCGCTATGCGGGACGGAACTGACACGCACCTTGCACTTGCCCGCATGCGATTGCAGGTCGCAAGCGAACCTGCCCAAAATCGCCTGACACAAGGCTCGCCCACTTCCCACGCCAGATCGCCGTGAGATCCAGGTGCGCCAGTGTGCGCGCTGCCCTGCGCCTATTGCCTCCGCCTCCTTGCAGTCGTACGATGGCTGCGCTGCTTTGAGGTGACTTCATGCGGACCGGCGTCATTTTTTGTCCGCTCTTTCGGCGGGCGCGGGCGGGCTGGCTGCGCTCTCCGCTTCTTCGCGGAATCTTTTCGCACAACTCCAGAAGATCCCGCCGCTGCCCGACCATTCCCTGCTCGATCAGAACCAAGACGCTTACTGGGCCGGAATGCGGCGGCAGTTTCTCATTCCCGAGAACGAAATCTACCTGAACAACGGCACCGTGGGATCGAGTCCTGCGCCCGTCCTGCGCGCGGTCTTTGACGGATACAACTCCACCGAGAAGATGGACCAGGCCGATCCTGAGGACTATCCCATCTGGGGATACGCGGCATGGAACGAGTTCCGCGATCCCCTGGCCGCGTTCATCGGATGCACGCGTGACGAATTGGCCCTGCTGCGCAATGCCACCGAGGCCAACAGCTACATCGCCAACGGAGTGGATATGCAGGCGGGCGACGAAGTGCTGATGACCGATCAGGAGCATCCCGGTGGCCAGCATCCCTGGGACTTGAAGGCCAAGCGCTATGGAATCGTGATCAAGAAGGTAAAGCTGCCCATGCCGCCAAAGGATGCGGCCGAGGTGCTCAACCTGTTCAACGACGCCATCACGCCGCGCACGCGCGTGATCTTCTTCAGCCATATCACCACGGTGACCGGAGTCGTTCTGCCCGCCAAAGATCTCTCGGCACTGGCGCGGACCAAAGGCATTCTTTCTGCGGTGGACGGGGCGCACGTGACCGGCATGATGCGGCTCAACGTGCGCGAACTGGGCTGCGACATGTATTCGTCGAGCCCCCACAAGTGGCTGATGGCGCCGAAGGGCACAGGATTTCTCTACGTGCGCGACGAAGTGATTGATCGCCTATGGAACACCATCGCCACCGAGGGCTGGGATGATCCGAAGATTCGCGCCGAGCGCTTTCAGCGCATCGGCAGTTCGAACGTGCCGTCGCTGTGGGGGTTGCGCGCATCCATCCAACTGGCCAACGACATTGGGCTGGAGCGCATCGAGCGGCGGCATCGCCAGCTTGCCGACTATACGTTGGACGAAATGAAAAAGCGCGGCGCCGAATCGTGGACCTCGCCCGACCCGGCGCTGCGTTGCGCGATCGTTACCGTGAATGTTCCGCCAGTCCCGCGTATGGACCTTGAGAACTGGATGTGGAAAGCGCACAAGATCCGTATCCGCGGCGGAGACCCCAACAAGTTGCGGCTCTCAACGCCCTATTATCTGCAGAAGAAAGACATCGACAGATTCCTGGCGAAGTTCGACGAGTACAAGGTCCGCCTCACCAAATCGAACGGATGAGTGGGCTGTTGAGAATGCGATCGTCCTGAGTGACTAAGGTCAGGCCATACGCGCGTGCGGTTGCGCCAATCAAGCGGTCGCCGGGGTCTTTCGGATATGTCTCAGGAAAGGTTGTTGTCAGGGCTGCGATCTCGGGAGTCACTTCGATTACCTGAACGCGCGATTTCTCGAGGATCGCTCGAATGGCGGACTCGATACTGCCGGATGTCCTCAAACGTCCGTGGTGATAAAGGAGGGCGAGTTCCCAAAGCGTGATGGAAGCGATCGCCATTTCCCCATGCTGCTCTGCCTTACGCAGCTCACGAGCGGCAGCTCGCGAAAGCCGGCTGGAGTCGGAGACCATCCAGACTAATACGTGAGTGTCCAGGAGAATCACTTCAGCGCGTCCCAGTCCTCAGGAGGTACGAGGGGCGAAACGATGTCACCCAGAATTTCGATTTTTCCCTTGAGCGAGTCGAAGACCTCGGACCGGGACTGGTCCACAGGTACCAACTTGGCGACGGGTTTACCGCGCTTTGTAATTACGACGGAAGTGCGCGTCGAACTTACCTGATCCATCACCTGCAAACAACGAGCCTTAAACTCGCCGGCCGCCATGGTTTTCATGACTGGTCACTCCATCATGACCATGGTCATTATAACATCTTAGAACGGCTTTGCCCGTAGCCTAATCGTAATATTCCAGCCCCAGGTGCGTGATCAGCTCTTCGCCTTTCAGGTGGCGCAGGGTGTTCTTCAATTTCATCAGCTGGATGAAAAGATCGTGCTCGGGGTACAGGCCTGGCACCGTCATCGGCGATTTGAAATAGAAGCTCAACCATTCCTGAATGCCCAGGCCGCGCAACTCGGAGGAGCGCTGCGCCAGGTCGAGCAGCAAAACCAGGTCGAGGACGATGGGAGCAGCCAGTATCGAATCGCGGCACAGGAAATCAACCTTGATCTGCATGGGATAGCCCAGCCATCCGAAGATATCGATGTTGTCCCAGCCTTCTTTGTTGTCGCCGCGCGGGGGGTAATAGTTGATCCGCACTTTGTGGAATATGTTGCCGTAGAGCTCGGGATAAAGCCCAGGCTGCAAAATATGTTCGAGCACGCCGAGCTTCGATTCCTCCTTGGTTTTAAAAGACCCCGGATCGTCGAGTACTTCGCCATCGCGATTGCCCAGGATATTGGTCGAGTACCATCCGCTCAGGCCGAGCAGGCGCGCCTTGAATGCAGGCGCCAAAACGGTTTTCATCAGCGTCTGGCCGGTTTTAAAATCTTTACCGCAGATCGGAGCTTCGTTCTTGCGAGAAAGCTCCAGCATCACCGGCAGATCGACCGTAAGGTTCGGTGCACCGTTGGCGAAGGGTACCCCTTCCATCAGAGAGGCGTAGGCATAGATCATCGAGGGCGCGATCATCTCGTCATTGGTACGCAGCGCCTTCTCGAACGATTTCAGCGACTGATGCGCCTCGGTCGGCTCGATATACGACTCGGTCGAACCGCACCACATGGTGATCAGGCGGGTGGCGCCGCTGGTCTTCTTGAACTCGCGAATGTCGTCGCGCAACTGCTCGGCAAGATCCATCTTTGTCTTGCCTTTCTTCACGTTTGGCCCCTCGATTTTCTTCACATAATTGTGATCGAAGACGGCCGCGCGCGGTGTGATCGACGAGAGGAACGGCTTCAACTGCTCGAGCAACCGGTAGTCAAGCACGCCGGCGTTCGACGCAGATTCGTACATGTTGTCTTCGAAGATGTCCCAGCCGGTGAACACCATGTCATCGAGAGCGGCCAGGGGAACAAACTCCTTCACTTTCGGAGAACGGCCGTCGGTGCGCTTGCCGAGCCGCACGGTGCCCATCTGGGTGAGCGAACCGATCGGCTTGGCGATCCCTTTGCGAACGGCTTCCACCCCCGCGACAAAAGTCGTGGCCACCGCCCCCATGCCTGGAATCATCACGCCCAGCTTTCCTTTCGCGGGCTCGATGGTGCCGCTATCGGTCTTCGGGCGGGAGCGTTTCACGCTGGACGTCCGCGCCGCGAGCTTCATTTCGCGGCTGGCGCGCTCGGCATGTGCCAGAGCGGTCTCGCGGTGCTCGTGTTCGCGCGCTGCCGCAGAAGTTGAGAATTGCTTGCGGTGCCGCCGCCCGTCGGCATCCCACCAGTCCGCCATGAACACTCCCGGCCGCTTTTGATACATTGCTTTCTCCTTGGTGGCGGTGGCTGGTCACCGCCACTGCCACCCTTATGGTCTCATGTTTGCCGGCGATTCGATAGGAGAATTTCGGCGAGGGGTGGGAAGCAGAGGTTCAGCGGGCCGCACGGCTCACTGAGCAGCGCCGGGCAGCAGTTGGTGGTTTGCTGGTCGGCTGCTTAAAAATCCGGCTACTGGATGCCTGCGCTACGTTTCTCTTTCAGGACGAGATGCCTACCAGAGACTTTTCCTGAACTCCGCCCGAGGCGCGCATCTGCTTCACGCGTTCGTAGATCTTGCCGTACTCGCGGGCGGAAGCGTTCCAGGAAAAATCCTTGTTCATCCCATTGCGCATCAGCAACTGCCACGAGGTCTGGTCGCGGTACGCGATCAGCGCTTGCCGGATGGTCAGCAGCAGCGACTCCCCATTGTATTCAGTGAACTTGAACCCCGTGCCTTTGCCGGTGCGGGCATCCCAGGGCTCGATGGTATCGTCAAGTCCGCCGGTAGCCCGGACGATGGGCACTGTGCCGTACTTAAGGCTGTAAATCTGGTTCAGCCCGCAGGGTTCGTAGCGCGAGGGCATCAGGAACATGTCGGCCCCGGCTTCGATCTTGTGGGCGATAGCGTTGTCGTAGGCGACCTTGACCGCGATCTTGTTCGGAAATTGTTTGTTCAGGCGCAGGAACATTTCTTCGTAGGCTTTATCCCCGGCCCCAAGCGCCACAATAATCATTTCTTCGCGGGCCAACCGGTCGGCAATCTGCGAAATCAGGTCGAAACCTTTTTGCGCGGCGAAGCGGGAAACAATGCCGATCACCGGCAATTTGGGGTCGGCATCTTTCACGCCAAAAGCGGCCAGCAGATCCTGCTTGTCTTTAGCTTTCCCCGAGAGGTCTTGCGGCGAATACTTGGCGACGGTGAACTTGTCCGTTTGGGGGCTCCATTCGTCGTAGTCCACGCCATTGAGAATTCCAGTCACCGTGGCGGCCCGGTCCCGCAGCACGCCTTCGAGGCCGAAGCCATATTCGGCCGTCTGAATTTCCTGGCTATATTTGCGGCTCACGGTGGTGATGTAGTCGGAGTAGGTCAGCGCGCCCTTGAGAAAATTCACTTGTCCGAAAAATTCCATCTTCGACATGGTGAATAAATCCCACGGCAACATCAGCAGCGGAAGCGTATCCGGCGGGAACAGGCCCTGGTACCCCATGTTGTGAATGGTGAAGACCGTCCCGACCTCTTTGAAGGCGGGGTCCTCGGCATAAACCGTGCGCAAAAGCACGGGCACCAACGCCGATTGCCAGTCGTGGCAATGAAAGATGTGGGGCGCTCCAATGATCTTCGAAGCCTCCAGAACCGAGCGGCAGAACAGCGCAAAGCGCTCCGCATTATCCGGATAGTCGCCCGCCGGCGTGCCGTAGAGCGCCTCGCGGTCGAAGTAGGGCGGATACTCGACAAAGTAGAATCCCACCCCGTGCTGGCTCCCTCCGGAGACAACCGAAGAGAAGCGATATTGGTCATCGAACGGAACGGTGATACTCCGGACCACTGCGGCGGAATCGTTAAGTCTGGTCTGGCGGTAGCGCGGCAGATATACGCTGACGTGGTGCCCTAAAGCGGCCAGCGCGCGCGGCAAGGCGCCGACCACGTCCGCCAGGCCGCCAGTCTTGGAAAAAGGGACTCCTTCGGAAGCGACGAAAGCGATGTTCATGAGTACGGAGCCTCCACGGCGGGCGCAATTGGGCGGCCCACGTTATGATGAATGTAACCAGGGGTTCCCGGTCCGACATCCTAAGATGCGAGGACCGACTTGAAAGTCTACTTCCCGAGGGGTTGAGAAGCAACGTGCCAAAGGTAGCATCCGCTCATAGACCGCGAACCAAGCCCAAACTGGGACAACACTTTTTAGCCGACCAACAGGCGGCTGAACGCATCGTGCAAGCGCTCGCCGATACTTCGCAACATACGGTGCTCGAGATTGGCCCTGGCCGCGGAATTTTGACCTCGCTGCTGGCAAAAAACACGCGACGCCTGATTGCGGTGGAGCTCGACCGCGTGCTGGCCGCGCAGCTTCGGCTGAAGTTCGGCATGGCCCGCAATGTGGAGATCATTGAGGCCGATGTGCTCGCCATTGATTTCGATTCGCTGTTTGGGCCCAAGCCGGGATTGGGCCGCCCGGGCATCGAACTCACCCTTCAGCCCGTGAAGGTGGTGGGCAATCTTCCCTACTACATAACCTCCGACATTCTGCTGCGCCTGTTCGAATTTTCGAAATACTTTGAGAGCATCATCATTATGGTGCAAAAGGAAGTCGCTGACCGCATCGCCGCCGAGCCCGGAAGCCGCGACTATGGCGTGCTCTCGGCCACAGCCCAACTTTACTCGCGGGTCGAGAATCTGTTTACCTTGCCGCCGGAAGCTTTCACGCCTCCGCCCAAAGTTCATTCCAGCGTGCTGCGGCTGACGATTGCTCCACAGCAGGAGAAACTGGGCGTAGCCGGCGACGGCTTCATTGACTTTCTCCGCCTCTCCTTCGGACAAAAGCGCAAGACGTTGTGGAACAACCTAAAACTAAAATATCAGGAAGCTGAACTGAAAGACGCCCTCGCCCACGCCAAGGTGAAGCCGAGCGCGCGGGCCGAGACGTTGTCTCTGCAACAGAGCGCCGCTGTATATCGCGCCTTGCATAGCCGGGAGAAAGGCTCGTAGCATAGGCTGGTGGCGATTTCAGATGGAAGATGGAAGACCGCAGATGGATGTGGACTGCTTGAAACTGACGACCGTCTCCGACTCTGAAATCTGTAATCGGCAATCTTAGGCCGCTCTCCGCTATCGGTGAACGAAAGGAGGGGCCATGGCCGGCACACCCCTGCGACATCCCGCAGTTGCGGGACGATTTTATCCTTCAGATCCCAACGACTTGCGTGCGGAAGCGCGCGCTTACCTTTCCCAGACCAGCCAGCCTCCAGTAAAGGCCATCGGATGCATCGCTCCCCACGCTGGATATATGTATTCCGGGCAGGTGGCCGGGGCAGTTTTTGCGCACATTGAAATTCCCGAGCTGTGCGTGCTCCTCTGCCCCAACCATACCGGCATGGGACGACCGTTGGCCATGATGAGCGAGGGCGGGTGGGAGACTCCGCTCGGCGAAGTTCCAATTGACACGCAGCTAGCGCAAGCGTTGCAGCAGCAGTTCCCTGCTCTCCAGGAGGATTCCGCAGCGCATCGCGCCGAGCATGGCGCCGAGGTCGAGCTTCCCTTCCTGCAATTGCGCCAACCCCGGCTGCGCTTCCTGCCCATTGCGCTGGGGACGGCGCAGTTTGAGGCGCTGGCCGGACTGGGACACGCTTTGGCCGAAGTAATCGCCTTGCAAGCCGAGTCCGTGTTGATTGTGGCCTCCAGCGACATGAATCATTACGAGTCAGACGCGGTCACGCGCGCCAAGGATCATCGCGCGATCGAGCGCATCCTGTCGCTCGATGCGCGCGGACTGTTTGACGTGGTCACGCAGCAGGACATTTCCATGTGCGGCTTTGGCCCCGCCGTCGCAATGCTCACCGCGGCGCGGCAACTCGGCGCGAAGTCAGCCGAGTTGGTGAAGTACGCCACGTCCGGCGATGTGTCGGGCGACCGCGACATGGTGGTGGGATACGCGGGAGTGGTGGTGGTGTAAATAGCAGCACCACGCGTCTGCACCTTGAGATCTCGCCGTGATTATGGCTTGGGCGGGAGCATCTTGGAAACGATTGCGGCTACGCTGGAGGGCTCGTGCTGTCCCAGTTCGCCCTCCAACGTGTACGAACGTTCGAAGGCGTTCGGGCCGGTGATTTTCATCTCCCAGCGGTCGCTGCCCTGCGACCCCAGGATTACAACGCGCCAGTCTCCGGTGCGGTCCGCCAGGACGTGCTCGATGAGGGCGACCACGTCGCGTTGCGAGTCGGCGCTGCCGGTATTGTGCATTTCGACGGTCACGGGCATAGGTCGAGTCTATTACAGCAGGATCGTGTACAAGTGATTAAGCGTAACGCCGGCGTCCCGCCGGCTGCGCGGGGGCGTCTCGCCCCCGCATAGAGACGTAAATTCGCCGGCGTCATCTGTCCGCTCGGCATCACCCTAATTGCTGGAATTCCCTTGCGGGCCGGAAGGATTCGCTGTCCCAGGGGTCGAGGGCGTGGCGGCAGGAGCTACGGGGTCCGCTGCGGGCGATGCGCTGTGGGATGCCGGCGTCACCGGCTCCGCTTTCGGTGGGTCGGGCACTGTAGTCATCGCACTCTCGGGATTCAGCAAGTGATCTTTACTCGGCCCGAGACCCAGCTTGATCAATGCCCGCGAGTCGGGCACCGTTTTACTCTGCCAACCGTTATCCGCTTGATAGCGCCGCATCGCTTCCTGGCTGGCCTCGTTCCACGTGCCCGTAGGAGTGCCCTTCAGGTAATGCTCGCGAATCAGAGCTTCCTGAATGGCGAGGGCGCGTTCCGAGTCGATCTTCTGCTGGCCGCGCACGCGGGACGATTTCTTCCGGCGCGAATGCTTTTTCGATGAGGCAGAGACTTTTGTCGCAGCTGTGTGCTTGTGCGTAGCCGGTCTTGCAGTTGCGGTTTTCACAGAACTGTCCTGCGCTCCTGCGACTGAGATCAGCGAGCAACCCAATACCAGCGTGCCTATGACGCCCATTCGTGCGTTTCGGATTGGAATTCGATCCATGAACATCGGCGTCGATTCCCGAACCTTTCCGTCCAAAAGAAAATGCCCAACCTGCTCGCTGGCACTGTAATCATGCTGCATCTCTGACTACAGTGCCAGCCCTGGTTGGGCAAATTCAGGTTACGGAAGTGTACCGGCCAGGAAGATGGTGCCGTCCTGCCGGGTGGTGCCGCGCTGGCGCACCAGGAAGACCACGTCCTGGCCGCTCTTCAAGCTCGATTCAATTTTGGCGAACTCATCCTCATTGTTCACCGGCTGTTTGTTGACTTCGAGGATCACGTCGCCGCGTCCGAGATTGATGTCTTCGGCAAACGAATTCGGCTTGACGTCCTGCACGATCACGCCCTTGCCTGACGGAACATCGAGCCGGTCCGCCATCTCTGGCGTGAGCTTCCGGACCGTGACTCCGAACTTGCTCTGCTTGGGAGTGTTCTCGTCCTCATTGTCCTGATCTTCGCCCAGGCGCGCTGCAAACAGTTTCGCGCGATCGGCGATAGTAACCGTGGCATCCTGCTGCTTGCCGTTGCGCAAGAAGCCCAAAGTGACCTTCGATCCCGGTTTGCGCGACGCGATATCGGCAACCAGTTCCGATCCTTTGGAGACCTTCTTGCCGTCTACGGTGGTGATGGTGTCGCCGACTTTCAGTCCGGCTTGATCGGCCGGGCTGCCAGCTACCACGCTGGACACGGTCACGCCGCTTCCCGAGCCGTAGACGCGGGCAATCGCGGGATTCTCCACTGCGTCAAACATGATGCCAATCGAGCCGCGCGAAACCTTGTGCTCCGGCCCGGTCAGCTGGTTGTAGACCTCAACAACCGTTTTCGAAGGAAGAGCAAACCCAATGCCTGCATAAGCGTTGGTTTCGCTCAGGATGGCGGTATTAATGCCGATCACTTCCCCGGCCATGTTAACCAGCGGCCCACCCGAATTGCCAGGATTGATCGCCGCATCGGTTTGGATGAAAGTCTGGAATTGCCGTCCGGGAACGATGTCGCGCCCCTTGGCGGATACGATTCCTGCCGTCACCGTTCCTGCCTGGCCAAAAGGACTGCCGATCGCAAGCACCCAATCACCGACCTGCGCGCCGTCGGAGTTACCCATCTTGGCTGAGGGCAATGGACGGTCCACTTCGACCTTAATCACCGCCAGATCGGTCTCCTGGTCCGTACCGATAACTTTAGCGTCGTGCTGTACCCCGGGCGGATCATCCTGAAATCGAACGCGTATGCGATCCGCTTTCTCCACCACGTGACGGTTCGTCAGAATGTAACCCTTTGGATCGACCACCACTCCCGATCCCAGAGAGCGCTCGCGGATCGGTCCTTCTCCCGGTCCACCTGGGCCAGCACCGGGACCTTGCCCGGGAGCGCCAAAGAAGTGGTTAAAGAAATCTTCCATGCCGCCACCGCCATCTTCGTCGTCCTCACCGCCGCCCTGGTTCCCGCCACGCCGCCGGCGCACATTCTTGATCGTAGATTCGGTGTTGATGTTGACCACGCTCGGCTCCAGCTGTTTCGCAATCTGCGAAAATGTGTTCGACATCTGCTGGGGCGAGGGCAACGTTAACGGCGTCGCATCGCTCTTCTGGCCCTCTTTTCCCTTCACGCCCTGGGAAATGACGGTACCGATCAGAATTCCTAAGGTCAGCGTTGCCAATATACTGAGCGTGTAGGCCCAACCATGAGCCTTCAGGCGCATCCACATTGCGCGCGCATCCATATGCTACTTTCCTCCCGGATCTTACAAACCTTTATAGTATACCCATTTACGTGATGCGACCGGACCTACACGTTTACTAGAACGAAACGCGGCGCTCCGTCGTTAGACGCAGGAAACTGGCAAATCGTTTTATAAGGATTAGGGGAAAAGTAGGACAGAAGGACACTTATTCCCCGCGAAGTTGCAATCTCGGACGCCCTCATCCCGCAACGCCACCGCAGGCTCTTTCCCTCTCGATATCACTGTTCCTATATCACTCCTCTGCCGTTAGTGAATCATCTGCTCCGTCTTGCGCACGGGCGGAGCCGTCGTGGAGCCCTGGAATTTGGGCTCGCCTAGTTTTGTGATCCACAGGCCGGAGTGAATATCGTTGAAGTACATCAGGCTGTTCAACAGTGGCGAGTCGCACTGGATCGAGCAGGGCTGGCCTCCCCAGGTGAAAGGGAGATTCGGGCGGTAGCCTTTGCCGTCCGCGGTCCAGAAGCGGGCAATCTCGCGGCCCTGGCGGTAGAGATCGCCCCGCAGTTCGCCGGAGATATCAAGCACGCGGGCGCCGCCGCTGTAATAGCCCTCGTACAGCATGTCGTTAGCGGCCCAGAAATTGTGCGAGCCGCCTTCCGGAACTTCGTACTGCGCGACTTCGCGCGGATGCTTGATATCAGAGATGTCCATCACGTGCAGGATGGCGCGCACGGGGATGCGGTCGCGGTCTTCGATGTTGAAGATTGCGGGAAAAACTTCATCGCCGACGAAAAGATAATTCTTGTAGCGGAAAACGCTGTGCGTTCCGGCGAGCCAGCCGTCCCCGTAGAGTTCGTAATGATTGAAGTGATATTGCGTGACGAGCTTAGGATTCTCCGGCGTGCCGCCCGCCATCCCATTGCCGACATCGAGAATTACGAGACCATCGCGCCAGTAGGCGAGATACGCGAGCCCGTCTTTCACCTGCAGGTCGTGGAGGTAACGTCCGCTCGACATCGATCCGATTTCGGTGCTGATGGTGACGACCGTAGGATTCTCGGTTTGCCAGCGCGCGACTTCCTTGGGATGCTTCACATCCTGAAAATCGATGATCCGCAGCGAGCCCGTGGCATCGTCGGTGATGTAGACATAATGGCCGTCAATGTAGGCGCTGTGCACGCCGCCCGTGACGGTCGCAGTGTATTCGGAAAGAACTTTTAAGTGCGACGGATCGGAGGTATCCAGAAAGACAATTCCGTTCTTGCGATTGGAAGCGCCTTCGCGCGTGAAGACCCCGATCTTCTCGTCAGGCGTAGTGCTGATGTCGTTGATGATGCGGGCGTCGACCTTGAGCGAGTCGAGTAGTTTGGGATTGGCGGGATCGGCAATGTCGTAGACGAAGACTTTGTCGGCGATAGTGGAGAGGTAGGCATGGTGGCCGATGATCCACTCTTCCGACATCTGCAGGTCGGGCGTGGGGACGTGAGCGACGACTTCGACTTCGCGCTCGACGTTCCGCGGGCGCACGACTACCGAGGCGGAGGCGGTGTGCTGGCCACTCGAAGCAGTGATGACGTAGGTACCGGCCTTTTCAGCGACGAAAGCGCCATCGGGATAAACCGCGGCGCCGGTACCGGTGATTGACCAGTGCACGGCGGGACTCTTCGAACCGTCGGCCGCGGCGGTGAAGTGAACAACGTCGCCGGTGCGGGCGTCGGCTGTCGCGGGCTTCACGGTGAGCTTGCGAATGCTGTCGCGCACCACCTGAACTTTCACGGTTCCACTGGCCGCATCCGACGTGGCTTTAATGGTGGCCGTGCCCGGAGCGAGAGCCGTGACCAGTCCGGCGGCGTCCACGGTGGCGATGGAAGGTTTGTCGGAAGTCCACTGAATCTTCGCCCCGGCGCGGGGATTGCCGTTTTCTGCGCGGGCGATGGCATTGAGTTTCTCCGAGCTGCCGGCGGCGATCGCCTGCGGCAGCGCTTCGAGTTCGAGCGTTTTAATTTTGGAGTTGGCCACGTTGACGGTGGCGTAGCCGGCCTTGCCGGCTATGACGGCGCCCACAGTGACGATGCCGGGCGCGTGAAAGGTGACTTCGCCGGATTCATCCGCGCCCGCGAGATCGAAGGGAGCGGCGAACCAGGTAGATGGCTTCGCGTCGATGGGATTGCCGGCCGCGTCTTTCGCGGCGGCCGCGAATTTCACCTTCTCCCCGACTTGCGCGTCGAGTGTCTTGGGAGTGATCTCCACTACCGCGGGGGCAACCGACGTCGGAGTTGTTTCCTGCGGCTTGGTGGCATCTTGCGCTGATAGTGAGAGTGTCAGGAATGCAATGGTTACGACGATGCGTTTGAACATTCGGTTTCCTTTTCGACGCGAGGGGGAATTTTTTCTTCCCTCCGGGACTCGCCTCATTCCTTCCGCTTCACCCACGGCTTCAGCCGTGGGCTGTAATCTCTCGCGGCTTCGTTCGCGATCGCTCTCGTTCGCGGTAGCTGCAGATACTAAGGCTTGCTGGCTTCCATCTTCCAGAAGTCGATTCCTGCCGCTTGCGATCCCACATCGACCGTGGCGACAGTTTTCAAACTCTGTAGATCGATCACTTCCACCGTTCCCGGCTCTGCGCCGATACCTTCCACCGAGATGAAGGCGTAACGGTCGTCCGGCGAAACTACCGCGCCGTGAACGATCTTTCTCTTCGTCGGAATCCGGGCCAGTTCCTTGCCACTGACCGGATCGAAAATCGACACCGACTGCCCGCGCTTGTTGGTGGCGATCAGGCGTCCGTCTTTGGTCATGGCCAGGTTATAGACGCCGGTCCCCGCGGGAAAACGGCGCGCCATCGTCCAGCTATCGGTGCGGATCGCCACGATGTCGTTCGATTGATTGCAGGCCACGTAGATGATCGATCCATCGTTCGAAGGCTGGGCCCACGTCGGGGTACACGATGGCTTGTGTTCGGACATCGAGTGCGCGGCAGGAGCGCCCGTCATCCCCATTTCTTTTCCGGCCGCCACCATGAAGTAGCGGTCGACGGCGAACTTGGCGGTGTCAATTTCGACCAGCATGTCGTCCATCATGCAGACCGAATAATGTTTGGTGCCCGCCTGGTTGAGCCGCGATCCGTGCGGCATGGTGCAGGTCGGAATGCGCTTGACCTCGATCATCTGATCGGTGGCCACCACGGAGACCGATGACGGCACCATGTCCCCATGAAAATTAGCATTCGCGATGTAAATGAAGTTGCCGTCGGGGCTGATGTCGGTGGTCGCGGGGAAAAGACCGAGGCTGGTGTATTTGATGACGTCATTCGAGCCGGCGCGGTATTTCCAGGCCGAGCCATTCGGGAGACCGTGGCCCAGGGCAACGTAGAAATATTGCTTGTCCGGAGAGACGGCGATGCCATGGGGGCCGTTGATGTCGATGGGCATGACCCCGACCCGGGTTTCGCTCTCGATGCGGGCGCCACCCGCCCCGAAGCGCACCAGCACGACCTTATCGGCAGATTCGCACACTACGTAGACCAGATAATCCTGCGCAGGAGCAGCCTGATTCGGAACGGAAGCGGTCTGCGCGCCGCCAGGCATTCCGAAACTGAGCAACGCGGCTAACAGCGCGAAAAAACAGGCGGCTAGTCTTCGTCCTCGCGCTGGAACGGCATCGAGTGTCATAGCTGCTTCAAGAGCCTGGGTACAAACGCAATTCACCTGTTGGGACGGATCACTCAATCGTGTGGAATCGCCGGAGCAGTATATCCAAATGACGCAACCTCTACCAGCAATGCCGCAGTCTCCGCGGTGCGCGCAATGTAAACCCGGGTCTTTCTTCTTCTACCGACCAGTGGTGAATGCGAGTAAGCTATTCGGGCTGAAAAACGGGAGGCGTTATGCAAAAGACGGGTCCAGCAGTGTGGGTCTGTTTCGCGGTGCTCTTGGCAATGTTGATTGCGCCGACTGGGGGGCACGGGGAGAGGTCCGTCACGACTGCAAATGCCAGTTCCCTGCTACCGATTCAGGTGGAGGCTGGGATTTCTGCGGCTCTGGGCCGGGCCCTGGGTGTCTATCGCGTGCGCGAGCTTGCAGTGGGATTCGAGATTGAGAATTTCCGGCAGGGATTCACGGCAAATTTCACTTCGGCAGGCCCTGAGATACTGAGGCCGGGCCACAACTTGAGACTGAAGTTGCGGGGACTTGGGCGCGGGTCACAACGAACCACTGAGGGACAACGAGCCAATCATTTCCCCAGGAATGTCGCTCCCGTGGGCCGCGAGAACCGGGTTGAATACCGGCGCGGGCCGGTGTCGGAGTGGTACGTAAACGGGCCGCTGGGGCTTGAGCAGGGATTCACGCTTACAGAACGCCCGGGCGGAAACGCGAGCGAACCGTTAGTGCTCACGATAGCCATGTCCGGAAATCTGAGTGCCTCGATGGATGGTAGCGGCGCAGGTTTAATTTTGAGCACCGCGGGTGAGCCGGTGTTTCGATACGGAGCACTGTGGGCACGCGACGCGTCCGGCAAAGAATTACCGTCGCAGATGGAAGTGCAGGGCACGGAGTTCTTGCTGAAGGTGCGAGATGCGGGGGCGCGCTATCCGATTGTGATCGATCCTATCGTGCAGGTAGCGAAGCTGACCCCATCGGATGGAGTACATCTCGGATTTTTTGGCGTTTCCGTGGCAATCAGCGGAAACACGATCGCCGTAGGTATGGCGGACACGAGCCTGCCGGGCGCGGTTTACATCTTCGAGAAGGCCGCTACCGGTTGGAGCAACATGACGCAGACCGCGAAGCTCGTGGCCTCCGATGGCGCTGCCAACGACTACCTCGGTTATTCCGTGTCGATCAGCGGAGACACCGTGGTCGCGGGCGCGCCGAATTCGCACGGATACCTGGGAGCGGCGTATGTGTTTGTGAAGCCGGCTAGCGGTTGGGCCAACGGAACGGAGACGGCGGAACTGAGCGGGTCCGGCACATACGGTTTGATGGGAAATTCGGTGGGGATCAGCGGCAGCACAATTATCGCTGGAGCACCCAACAACAACGGAACGGCAGGCTCTGCCTTTGTTTTTGTGGAGCCGGCGAGCGGATGGACGAACATGACTGCCGACGCGCAACTGTTCCCCTCCGACGGCCAGGCGTACGAGGCGTTTGGAACGTGCGTCGGCATCAACGGAAACACGGCTGTCGTCGGTGAGCCGAACGGTCAAGGAAAGGTATATGTATTCGTGAAGCCGGCGACCGGCTGGAAAAAGATGACGCAGACGGCGCGACTTATCGTGAGTGGAGGATCGGCGGGCGGATTCTCGGTGGCCATCAGCGGGAATACGGTGGTGACCGGATCGCCATCCGCAACGGTCGGAACTAATTCTGAGCAGGGTGCCGCGTATGTGTTCGTCAAACCGGTCAATGGGTGGATTGACATGAACCAGACGGCGACGCTGACGGCGTCCGATGGCGCGGCGGGGGACTGGTTCGGCTATGGCGTAGGCATCAGCGGCAACCGGATTGTGGCGGGAGCGCCGTTCGCGACGATCGGTTCGAATACTACGCAGGGTGCGGCGTATGTATATGTGCGGCCAACATCGGGGTGGCAGACGACATCGCACTTCAACTCGAAGCTGATTGCTTCGGACGGTGCGAAGAACGATCAGCTGGGATGGTCGGTATCGATTGACGGCAGTACGGTTGTTGCGGGAGCGCCTGCGTCGAGGTTGGAGAAGGGATCGGCGGATGTGTTTTGAGCGGTGAGCGATAAGAAATGGTTAAAGAACAACTCTGACGGGCACGAGCGCCTTCTCATCGCTCTGTCGACAATCCCGCTTCTCGCAAAGACGGCGAGAAGTGGGCACCCCAGTAGCAACCGTCGTCGCGGCGAAGAGACCCCTCATTTCGTTCAAGTCAGGCTCTAAGACAGCCGGCCAGGACACCGGCGCTTCTCTCCAGAAAACCGGCGCAAAACCAGGTGATTTCGGCAGAGAACCGGCACTCGTTTCCACCCCTCGGTAACTTTATCCTCCTTTGTGACCCTATTAACCTTGCCAGAGACGCTACTCGGGGGTGTCTATGGGCGGGCGGTATTGGACTTGGCTGATCGCGCGTCTGACGGTCGCGGTGGTGATGTTTGCCTGGGCGTTCAGCTATGTCAAGGGCGGAGGCGCCGAAAAGGAATTTCAGAAGACGCTGGATGCAATGAAGCAGGTGCAGAGCGTCCGGATTGCCACAACCGCCAGTCCGCGTCCTACGCAGCACATGGAATTATCCTGGGAACTTGACTGCCAGCACGACGTCCTTCACTTTCAGCGGCACCTGGTGGACACCAGTGTGGATCCGGCGAACGAGTTGAATGAGGATCAGCTCTATGCCGCCGGGCACCAATACGATCATCAGAGCGATGGATCATGGGCGCCGCCGCGTTATCCCGGGGGATATCGATCTGCCAAGGCCTTCTGCCGCGACCTGGCGCAGGGCAGTGACAGCAACCTGCTTCCCCGCGTCGCCACCATGATTAAGCGCGGCATTCTTCAGAAGGGCGATAAGAAGACGGTCAATAGCGTGCGCTGCCGCGAGTGGCTGGTCACACTGAAGGGCGGCTTTAGCGGCCTGGAGCACGACACGATCTGTATCGGCTTGGACGATCATCTTCCCTACGAACTGGACGTGGATTTCGACAACTCGCGCACTACCTTTTCCGATTACAACAGCGCCATCCAAATCGATCTGCCGGATGCGGCCGTGCAGCCCGCGAGCGTGACGCGGGATTCAAACTGAAGGTTCGCTGTGACCGGGGAGCGCGACGCTTGATGGGATATCCGGGGCTGATTACAGATTTCGACGCGACGCAACCCGATCTGACGAACATTCATGGCATGTTGGGATTAATGCTCACGCCGTGGGGGAAGGTGGTTCCGGTGAGTCGCAGTACAGACCGTACGCGATCGGAAGAACTGCAGAAGCTCTGCGAGAAGGTGATCGGGTCGGTGACTCTGCGGAGATAAGCCAGGCGCGGCCGCCGCTAAATACAAAGGGCTTCACTCGAGTGAAGCCCTTTTTCACATAGCTGCAACTTTATTTATGGGAACCGGCGCTCGAGGCGTGTCCGGCGGAGGATGCGTGGGGAGCGCTCATCGACGGCGCTGCCATCGAAGAACGTCCCGCGCTGCGGCCTTCCGCGGAACCGCGTGCGCTGCCTCCAAAGCCGGCAGAAGAGCGGTTCGGAGAGGTGGCCGAGAACTGCGGCGCGGGCCGCACCTCAACGAATCCGGTCTTTGCGACCTGATGATTCAGATGGCCCAGATTGTTCAGCGAGCCGCGGGGAATCCCAAAACCGGCTGAACCGGCGTTCACGACTGCTCGAGAAGAAAACGCGGAGTTGATTGCCGCGCGGCCAACCACCACCGTTCTAACCGTACCGGTTGCCGGTGCTGCCAGATTTACATGAGCCATCGGTGTTGCAGTGTAATGCGGCACCGCGAGCCAGGTGTTCCATCCGCCGGGCTGCCACATCCACCCCATGCTCGGAACAAAGATCCAGTTGCCGTAGCGGTACGGCATCCATCCCCAAGGATAGGCCGAGGCGAACATGTAGCCGAATCCCGGATAAAAGCCCCACGCGCCATCCATGAACGGATCCCACCCCATGCCCGTAAAGTATGGTTGCCACATCATTCCGTAGCCCGGAACGTTGGAGTAGGCACCGTAATAGTTGAGATCGGCCAGGCCATAGCCGTAAGGCGAGTCCGCATGGTTATTCTTCGCGTACTCATTGTGATAGTCGATCGATTCCTTGTCCCAGGAATCCAGCGGCTCTTCGGTAATCTTGTTGGCCAGCGTGTACTTGTCGTTATCGGGATCGAAGGTCGCGGTCTTTTTCTTTTGGACGGTGACCTTGCCGGAAGGAGTCTCGACTTCGACATCGCCCTTGAAAACCGCGAGGCTGGCGATCTCCGCAGAGGTCTCAGCGCGGAAGTGGGCAGGGCGATCCAGAGACACGGTCTCTTTTGCGAAGTTGAGTGTGACGTCATCCTTGCCCAACCAGTTGATGTAGGCTTCGCCGTCCACCAGATTGACCTGCGACATGCGCTTGCCGGCGTCGTTCAGAGCCAACGTGGTGAATTCAACCGACGTGTTGGGGGCGAGGCGGACCGAGCTGCCATCTTCAAACTCAATCTCCGCCCGTCCATTGGCGCCGGTGCGCAACTTCGCCCCTTGCGTGACCGGGAGATTGACGAAAGCTTTCTCGAATCCCAGGCCGGTGTTTTTGTCGATTTGAACGGAACCTTGAACATCGCTCAGGCGGACGATGCGGGCTTGCGAGTCGGCGAATACAGGCAGCGCGACGAGCATGCTGGCAACGGCGAGGAGGGCAAGGCTGCATCTGGTCGCAGAAGGCTTAAACATAGAAACCCCCGGATCTTCTGTCCTATTAGAACACGCTTTTGAGCGGGGAGTTGTAAAAGTTAGGTCTCGCGCACTCTGACCCGCGAGAATTCTGCGCTGCACTCAGCCGCCTGGAACGGGCGCGAGCTTCATTTCCATAATGCGCTGGGCGCGGGCGCGCACCACATTGATCACCGAGCCATCCTCGTAAATCTGCTGCAGCACTGGCTTTATCGCCTGGATCTCGGCGAGTTCGCCGTGGACGGCCTGATCCTCCATGCGCTTCAATTCGCCGTCGAGGGCGAGCTTCTGATATTGGTGATAGAAGGTGAGGCGACGTCCATATTCCAAAGTGGCCGCCACACCTTGAAAAATCGCGGTCAACTGCTGGACCGCGGGAACCGAAGAGAAATTGTAATCGGCCACATTGCTCCGCTGACCGTCTTTGTACGTCAGCTTCTTGGCGCCCGTGAAGGCCAGCTTCTTGTTGCCGGAATCGATCTTGCCCGAGAAATATTGGGCACGGGCGGCAAGAGCAAAGATGCGGGCGCGGGTGGCATCGGAAAAAGCGAAGTCGGTTTGATAATCGAGGCGCTCGTCGGAATCGGCGGAAATTCTGCCGGAGGATTCGTAATGCGCCTGGCCATCGGATTGCACCGTGAACGAATAGTGCTCTGGCGCGGAGTTGGGAAAATCCAGCGAGAAGCCGACGCTGGCCGAATCTGCGGCGAAAATCAGCGGCGCACACAAAAGCGTGAAGCCGAGCAGTAATAACGAGTGCACGATCGCGCTGCACAGCGGCAATCGTAAATTTCGCGACCCCGCTCTTCCCTGCGCAATGATCTGGAGTTGATCGGCTTTCGTAGTGCTCACCTGCAGCTGCAACGTCGATGCTGTGGCTACACTCGCGAACTCCGGTTGTGGAGCTCGGCGGTCAGCCGGCCAGACGCCGACGCTGTCTTGTAAATTATGCCAAAGATGCGGTCGCGATTGGAGCACTAACGAGCCACGGCGCGCTGCCGGTTGAGGGTTCCGGCGGTATGGAGGTGGCAGATGGCGATGGCAAGGGCGTCGGAGACATCCATGGGCTCCGGAGGTTCGACGAGATCGAGCAGGCGGATCACCATGTGCTGGACCTGCTGTTTTTCGGCCCGGCCGTACCCGACCACAGAAGACTTGATGGTCAAGGGCGAGTATTCGGCGACTTCGAGTCCCGCCGAGGCGGCGGCCAGCATGGCCACGCCACGCACCTGACCGAGTTTGAGCGCGGACTTTACGTTGAGCGCATAGAAGACGTCTTCGATGGCCACTTCATCCGGCTGGTGCTCGGAGATGATGACGCCGAGTTGCGTGTAGATGCGCGAGAGCCGTCGGGGCAGTTGTTCACGCGGAGACAGCTTGATCGCGCCGCAAGCCAGGCAACAGAGTCTGCCGCGCGCATCCATTTCGACGACGCCGTACCCGGTGCATTCTCCGCCACAGTCGATGCCCAGTACGCGCATGCACCGCAGTGTATCGCGGAACCGGCACCCCTCCTAGTAGGAAGCAGTGTTCGGCAATTCCTGTTGCACGAGAGGCAGTGGGTCGTGGTGAAATGGCGAATCCAGGTAGCGCCGGCCTCCCGTCCCCCGCACCGCACCCCAGCCCCACTCACACTCGCCGGTGATCCCACGCACTGCCGAAAAAATCCATCCGGAACATGCTGTTTTCAGCAAAGGTGCTACGGATGTCCGCTACTCCTGCCGAACTAAATCGCTTCGAGCGCGCTCTGTTCTGGACAGCCCTCGCAATCGGCGGTCTCGTCATCGTCGTCCGCCTCGGCGCCGTAGGCGTGGTCTGGTATCTGCATCATGTTCGATAACCCGCGTGCCGGGTGTCTGGCCCATCGCTTCCACTAAAATGAATTCGCGTCCGCGGTCGAGGCGCGCTCATTCCAAGAGGTAGCCAATGTCTTTTCGTTCTGTCTTCCTCGCCCTCGTCATCGCCTTCTCGCTGATCCTTGCTGCGTTTCTCCTCAATCGCTCCCGTCCCAAGGTGGAAACCGAACAGCCCACGGCCGCTCTGGTCCGCGCCACCGGAAAATGCGCCGAGTGCCACGAGCGCACCCAGTACTCCGTCGTGCACGAATACGAGATGAGCGCGCACGCCCGCAAAGGCATCAACTGCCTTGAGTGCCACCAGCCCGCGCCCGGACAGGACAAGAAAGACCACCACGGCTTCGTCATCGCCACCAAGCTCACCGCGGGAAATTGCCGCAGCTGCCACGAAGGCATCTACCAGCAGTTCCTCCGCAGCCGCCATGCCGCTCCCGCCTGGGCCGCCATCTATGGCGAAAAAGGACTCACCCCCGAGCAGGTGAATTTTTCCGAAACCTATCAGCCAGGAGGCACCCGCCGTCCGCCGCATCCGTTCGTCACGCTCGAGGGCGGATCGGCCATGACCAGCGGCTGCGAGCAGTGTCACAGCGTTGGCAGGCCCAACCCCGATGGCACCATCGGCAACTGCACCGACTGCCACACCCGTCACACCAGCTCCGTCCGCATCGCCCGCCTGCCCAGCACTTGCGCCCAGTGCCACATGGGGCCCGACCACTCGCAGATCGAGATCTATGAAGAGTCCAAGCACGGTATTGTCTTCCAGGCCCAGGAAAATCTGCTGAATCTCGATGCCCCACCCAAAACTCTGACCACCCGCGACATGTTCGTGCCCACCTGCGCCACCTGCCACATGAGCGGCATCAATGGCGTTGGGATCACTCACGATCCCTCCGAGCGCCTTTCTTACTATCTCGCCAACGCCATTACCGATAGGCGCCCCAACTACGCCGCCGCCCAGGCCAAGATGAAGCAGGTCTGCTCGCAATGCCATACCCCTGCGCTCATCGACCGCGTCTACAGCCAGGCCGAACAAGTCGTACAGTCCACGAATGTTCGCGTGAAATCCGCGCAGGACTTGGTCAATAGTCTGCGCAAAGACGGCACATTGAGTGGCCCGCCGTTCTCGCAGCCGATTGACTTCGTCTATTTCGATCTTTGGCACTATGACGGCCGCACCAGCAAGCACGGCGCGTTCATGGGCGGTGCCGACTTCGTCCAGTGGCACGGCAACTATCCTATGCTCCAGAAATCTGTTGAACTCCGCGCCCTGGCCGCCGAACTCAAGAGACAGCATGGCAAGACGAAGTGACTGCGGGCGCTTATGAACCAACTTCCACCGAATCCCCAGAGCGGGCCCCACGAGAGTCACGAGAATAAAGAGAGCGGGCGTCATCCTGAGCGGAGCCGCCTTTCCGGCGAACCAAAGGATCTCCTGCTCGTAAACGCTCCATTTACCCGCCGCTGGCTCCTCCGCCCGCAAATCTGGATCGAACTCTTTGCCATCCTTAACGTCGGCTTTCTCACCTTCGACATCTACCTGGCGCACTCGGTCAATCAATTCCGCAATCACGCCGAATACATTCCGCTGTTCTTCTCCGCGATCGCCCCGCTCGTTCTGATTCTTGCGCTCGCGCTGCGCTACCGCTGGCCCGAGGTTTGGAAAGATCTCGGCTATCTCGTCGCCTGGGTGGCGGTTCTTGTCGGACTCACCGGAGTGATTCTTCATCTAGAAAGCCGCTTCTTCTACGAGCGCACCCTCGGCAGCCTCACCTACTCCGCACCCTTTGCGGCACCGCTCGCCTATACCGGCCTCGGACTTCTGGTGATCATGAACCGCATGGTGGACCCCGAGAGTGAGGAATGGGCGCAATGGGTGCTGCTGCTCGCGCTCGGCGGATTCGTCGGCAACTTCGTCTTCAGCCTCGCCGATCACGCCGGCAATGGATTCTTCAATCCGCTGGAGTGGGTCCCGGTCGTGGCCAGCGCCATCGCGGTCGGCTTTCTGTTCGTGCCGCTCGTCATGCGAGTCTCGCGCCAGTTCATCGACCTCTGCGCCGCTGTCCTCGTGCTCGAAGCTGGCGTCGGACTCTGGGGCTTCGTGCTGCACGCCTCGGCGAATCTCCGCGGCCCGTCCGTTCACGCCTTCGACAATTTCATCTATGGCGCGCCGCCGATGGCCCCTCTGCTGTTTCCCAACCTGATGATCCTCGGCATCATCGCGCTCTGGCAGCTCCGCACCAGTACGGTCGCCGAACCGGCCCACGCCTGACGCAATTTCTTCTACACTCTTTCTCAGCCCCTCGTTGCACGGAGAAACACTTTGCCAGCGATTCGCGCCATTTTTTGGGACGTCGGCGGCGTGCTGCTCACCAACGCCTGGGACCATCACGAGCGCGCCAAAGCCCTGCAGCAATTTCAACTCGACCCCGGCGAATTCCAGTCGCGCCATGAACTTGTGGTCTCCTCGTTCGAACGCGGCAAGATCACCCTCGACCAGTACCTCGACCAGACCATCTTCTATCAGCCCCGCCCCTTCACCCGCGAAGCCTTCCGCGACTGCATGTTCTCGCTCTCGCAGGCCTTTCCCGAGAATCTCGCATTCGCCCAGTCGCTCGCCAACTCGGGCAAATACTTCATGGGCACGATCAACAACGAATCGCGCGAGCTCAACGATTTTCGGATTGAAAAATTCGGCTTGCGGAGGATTTTTGAGCTCTTCGTGAGTTCCTGCTTCGTAGGCCTGCGCAAGCCCGATTGCGAGATTTACCGCCTCGCCCTCGACCTAACGCAGTTTCCAGCAGAGCGATGCTGCTTCATCGACGACCGCCCATTAAATCTGGAATGCGCCGCCCAACTGGGCATGCACACCATTCAAATGCAATCGCCCGATCAGCTGAAATCAGCCCTGAAAAAGTTGGAAGTAACCCCGTAGCGCCGGCATCCTGCCGGCTGTAGCGCGGGCATCTTGCCCGCGCACCCGACGCCCAGCACACATCAGAAAGTTTAAAAAAAGAACTCGAACGATTTGAAGAGCGTAGGTTCGAGGTGCCCTGAAATCAGCACAGCAACTTAGCCTTCCTCCGTGCCTCCGTGGTGAACCCACTCCTACTTCCTCTGCGAGCTAGTCTTCACCGCAATATTCGCCGGCACGTCCGCCTCAATCACCGCCAGCGTCAAATCGCTCGACCAGCAATCCGCCGCCAATTTCCATTCCCCATTGCTCTGCCGCGCGCACACCCACAAATATTTTCCGCGCTCTTCCCGCCGCTTCCCCGTCGAACTCGGAATCAACGCCTTGCAACGTCCCGCCTCATACGCGAGGTCTCCGACAATCTCCACCCGCAGCGGCTCCAGTTCGACCTCGCCCAGCCCGGCATCGAGCGCGCCAAAGAAAAATTCCCGCACCGCCGCTGCCCCGCGGATCGGCGCGTAATTCGACCGCAGCACCAGCGCATCTGAAACATACAACTCGAGCAGGTCATCCAGATGCTTGGTGTTGCAGGCCAGCACCCACTCATGCGTCACCTGCCGCACCGCGGCTTCGGCACGGCTCATGTCGCCGCGCTGGGCGGCGTTCGGACGCAGCTTCTCGTCGCGCACCGCCTCCGCGCCCGCCCGCGGATAGCCCGCTTCCATTCCACCGGGAAAATAATGGTGGTGATAGTGGTGGTGATAATGGTGAGTTTCGTACCCGGTGGGCTGCGTCGCCGCCGGGCGCCCTAGATGTTCCGGAGCCGCGTTCGGAGCGACCATCATAGCCGTTGCCGGCCGTTCACTCTCCTGCGCCGGTTGCGACGCCTTCGCGCCTGCAGCCGCGCCGCACATGCCGCAGAATTTGTTGCCCTCGCGATTGCGATATCCGCAGACTGCGCACACCACGGTCCCGGCCTCGGCCGCCACATCGTGCGCCGTGTCCGCCGCCGCTTCTTCGGCCTCCGCTTCCGCCGCCAGGCGTTGCGCCGACTCCAGCGCCGCCGCCACCGCATCCGGGCCCGGCTTCTGGCGCCGCATCGAAGGCTCCAGCCGCCGATACAGTTCCTTCAACTCCGAACTGCCCACCGGCGTATCCAGCGGAGCGCCGAAGGTCTTCGATCCCTTATTCTCTTTGTCCACGAGTCACGTCCCCCACTGCCTGTGAGGATTCTAGCCCAGCCATGGGGAGAGGTGCTATCGGCTGGAAAACTCGACCTTGCCTTCGGTTTCGGTGGGAACTCCGTTGCACATGGCCGGACGATATCTCCAGGTGCGCACGGTCTGCAGCACGTGCCGGTCTCCGGCCAGCCCGGCGCTCACCAGAATCAGCGGACTGTGCACCCGGCCATCCGTGCCGATGATAAAGCTCACCTTTATCTTGGCCCCGCGCGCCCCCGCCGCGAACAACGGATCGGGCGTCGTCAACGCCTCCGGTGGTTGCACATCCTGGCACTGCGCGCGCGCGCTCACGTGCGGCACATAGGCAAATTGCGCGGCGCGCCTCAACCTTCTCGACGCCTGGTACTCGCGTTGCGCCAGCAAACTCGGCTGATTACTGCCTGTGTTCGCCGCCATGGCTAGCCACGGCATTCCGCACAACACAATCACAGGCCAGATGCAGCGCATCCCGTCTCCTAATCCTCATTCCCCGCGACAACGCGGCACGTTTTGGACCAGCCTGCGCCCAGAATTCTTCCTTACAATACAGCAACTTACAACCGATGCCTCATCCAGCAGGTGCACTCCTTGTGCAGCAACTTGCACAACGATGCCGGGTACGGATACCGAGCCGGAGGATTCCGAGTCTAATCGCTGGATCCAGCAGTCCAGGAATAAACTCAATCGTCGAGCGCTGCCCAGGACAATCGCATTTTTGCCCAGACTAGTAAATAGGAGTGCCGGCGCGAGAGGCTCCACGCTTATGACCCGACCAACGACGCAGGCAATTTCACCGTTCTTCATCGTCACCAACGTCGATCAAACCATCGCTTTCTACCGTGACAAGCTGGGCTTTGAGACCAGATTCCAGCAGCCCGACCGAAATCCATTTTTCGCCATCATCGGGCGCGACGGAGCCCAGATCTTCATCAAGTCCGATAAAAACACGCCGCCGCTCCCGAACCCAAAGCGCAATCCCTCGATGCGTTGGGATGCCTTCGTTTACGCTCCCGACCCGGATGCGCTCGCCGCGGAATTTGCGGACCGATTTGCCGATGGTGCAGCAGCCTTCAGCGTGCCGCTCCAGGACACCCACGACCGCCTTCGCGGCTTCGAAATCACCGACCCCAACGGCTACGTCTTGTTCTTCGGCCGCCCCAGGTAGAAGGTAGTCGACTCTGGAAGTGTTGCAAATTCAAGAGTAATCTGCTGTGCATGAAAGCAGCGCGCCCCACACACACTGCTTGGTGGCATATCTTTTTGTGCGCCCTTTGGTGCTTATTCGCGATACTGCCCCTCGGGTACTCGCAAAGCATTACCGAACTCAAGGGCAAGGCTGAGGACGGTGATGTACAAGCACAATTGGCACTTGCGAGGGCGTATCACTTGGGTGAAGGCATCGAGAAGGATGAGGCACAAGCCGTCCGGTGGTGGGAGAAGGCTGCAGAGCATGGGGACACGACAGCGGAGGTCAACCTCGGAACTGCTTATTCACTTGGGGCGGGCGTTCCAAAGAACTACGCGGCCGCTGTCCGCTGGTATACCAAAGCCGCCGATCAGGGCAACTCAGAAGGCCAGCGGGCACTCGCACTCGTTTATCACACGGGACAGGGTGTTCTAAAAGACGATGCCGAAGCTGTGCGCTGGTATACCAGAGCCGCCGATCAGGGCAACGTACAAGCTCAATCAGATCTTGCAGCACTTTATCATTTAGGCGGACAGGGTGTTCCGCAAGACGACGCCGCCGCTGTGCGCTGGTGGAAGAAAGCCGCCGAGCAAGGCGATGTAACAGCCCAAGGCAATCTCGGAACGGCGTATGGGTTAGGAACGGGTGTTCCGAAAGATAATGCTGAAAGTCTGCGATGGCACACCAAGGCTGCCGAAAATGGCAACGCAGCTTCCCAGTTCACGCTGGGAATGTTCAATCTCCAGGGCGTCGGGGTCCCGAAGGACGAGGCAGAAGGAATCAAGTTGCTGCGCAAATCCGCCGATCAGGGCAATGCTGAGGCCGAGTTCTGGCTTGGAGCCGCGTATTACTCTGGCACCGGCGTCGCAAAGGACACCGCCGAAGCTCTGCGCTGGTATCGCAAGGCAGGCGACCACGGCAACGCAGCGGCCCAATACAACCTCGGACAGGCTTACTACTTAGGAAACGGCGTCGAAAAGGATCCCGTCGAGGCGGCTCGCTGGTGGCAGAAGGCCGCCGAACAAGGCCTTGCAAAGGCTCAATACAACCTCGGGCTGGCATATCGCGCCGGTGCAGGCGTAGAAAAGGACAACTTGCAAGCGTATTTCTGGATCGCGCTTGCCGCGTCGACCCTCGAACAAGGATTTGTCAAAGACTATCGCGATAAGGTCGAAGCAGTGCTCACACCAGCTCAGCTTGCTGATGTGCAGGAACGCATTCGCAAGTGGATAGAGGCACATCCGGCCACGCAGACCGCCTCATTAAATTCCTTGCCAAGCGTACCGCAGGATCAACCACAGGCTCACCCACAGGACCTTCAGCAAGCCCCACGCCAGATGCCCATGTCGAATCTCGCCGACAACAGTCAACCCGTTTTTATAAGAGCGGCTCCCCGGTGTGATAACAACCTATCCTCTATCGTGCTTGCTTCGCTCAAAGAATCTATTAGCACCTCGGGCAAGTACCGATTGGTTTCAACTTTAGATGATGAAGGCAAACTTGATTTGGTTCACACGATCCACATGACCTGCGTGGAAAACAATGACATTAGTTCGGTAGCAACTCAATATGGGATTGCGAAATGTAAGAGCAGCAAAGAATGCAGCTCCATTATCGACGGAGATTCGCTTAATGTTTCGTTGTGCAATGCCAACCTGTCTACTGATTGTGGTCGTGCGTTGTTCAAGGGCTTTGACTACTACATGGGGCTGAATCGACCGCTAGAATTACCGTTTTGACGCTGGCCGCGAGAAGGCACAGATCTTCAATTCAGCTCGAGCGATCTTCCCCAGGTCCAATCCGATGGTTAACTTCTGCTGCCCAGATTTTTTTTCTCAGCTTTGCCGTTGTGGTGCTAACCTTCTTCATTGCCGGTCTCCTTTTTATCTGTGCCTTGAGCACGTCGATAACTTGGGAGCGTACACCGCATCCCGTCCGGAGACCGGCCTTCTCATCCCATCTGATAGCGACAACCATATTCCTGTCGGCCCCGAAAGTTGTACATTTACAGCAATGAAAACTTCTGTGCGATGGATCGGCCTGTATCTGTTGCACCTCTTGATTGCGACCCTCGGCGTAGGATTGGCCACTGCGATGTTGTTGGAAGCGATCCTGAAACCAGTCTTAGGGCGGGCAATCGGTGAGGCTAAGTTAATCTCGATTGGGACCGGACCTTACTACCCACTGGAGATAGTTTTGGCTGCGGTGGCGGGCTATTTCGGCTATGGGGTACTCAGGGGCAATCATCGCTTTTGGGTGTGGGTTCTGCCAACTCTCTATTTAGCGATGAAAATCATTCTGTGGACCTCAACAACTGTTCTCGCAGACCAGAACTGGCACACGGCATTGGCGCACTTCTTCGTAGGAACGCCTCCGCACTATCCCGAAGGCAACGTCACCATCCCGTTCTACACGACACTGTCGTATGCAATCGGCGCACTTTTGGACTCGGGCAATGTGTTTCGCTTCCAGCACCCGACCGCTGCTGCTGGCGAGTAGGACGTCCGGCTTTTGTCTTGATTGATGAAAAATCTCGTCATTTCACTCATTAATCCGGACGGAGCATCCGGTGGATACTGCTGGATCGCGGCACATGACGGGCATACAATGACCCGGCACTCATGCTGAAGTACGAATACATCAACAAGGAATGGATTGTGTCCCCAACGGCACGGCGCGTCTACCGCGCCTCAGCAGCCTTGTCGGTCGCTCTGTTTTTCGGCTGGTGGGCGATATTGTTTGTCGGTGGCATTCCGTCGACTATTGCATCCACGGTGAGACTGCTCCTATTAGCTGGTGTCCTGGGTGCCGGAATAACATTTGTCGGAATGGAGTTCTTCTTGTTCCGGTTCGATGACTCGCACCCATTGAAACAGTTTGTTTGGTTCTTGGTAATGCTATTCCCCTTGCTTGGCGCGGCTCTATACTGCTTCACCGTGTACTCGCGCTCAAATGTGCTCAAAAACAGCTGTGCCGAGCGCCCAGAAGGGGTGCCACTCTAGCACGGTGTAAAGCTCGTAAATCGTTCGATCCGACCGGCCCGCAAAACCCTAGCTGTTGAAATATCTCTATTTCACTCAAACCGCCGAACCCCCGATTCCGAGCGCAATACCCCGCTAACGACCATGATCCGCATAGAGAACAATTTCGGTCGCTCGGGAATTGTTCACCGTGCCCGGACAGCCCTTAGCTTCCGTGCGAAAGCTGCGTCAAGTGGCGCTACTCTCTCTTGCCAAAGTGCCAGATCGCCGCGAGTTTGAACTCGACTACCGAATAGTGGCGGCCCGTCTCGACCGTGATCGGGTTGCGAACGTCGCCAAACCTGCCGTACGCATAATCGACAATCGGAGCGAGCCCTAGTCTCTCGCCCAAACGAAACTCGTATCCCGCACCACCTGTCCAGGCCCATCCTGTGCCGCCCGATTCTGCGGGACGATTGTTTTGATACATCGCCAGACCGCCACCGCCGCGGAGAAACACGGGAATCTTGCGTGTTGGGAAGACGTCAATCACGCCCAACACATTGCTCACACCTTCGCCGACAGTCGGATCGTTCAGGTTGGACGCTTGCAGCAGCCAGCCGTTCACCTCCAGCCCAACGCGGGCCTGGTTGCCCAATGTGTGACCGCCGACAAAGCCAAGCGCGAAGGTTGGCGTCCGGTCGCGGTGAATTTGGTCGGACGAAAGGCTGAGTTGCCCCTCCCCAAATTCGCCTCCGACCCACCACGCCCGCACATTTTGATTGATTTGCGCTTGAGCCGGCTTACTGCCGAGACAGGTCATTCCAAGGAAGATGAATATCACGAGCGCCTGGCGCATCATTCAGTTTCTCCTTTATTCGCGTCCAGAGAGTCATCAACATCTCACATCACCCCGGCAGCGCGAAGATGCCGCTCCCGGGATGTTCCCTCTGGATTCAGGCACTGTCAGTGATGCTCGTCACGCGTGATGCCCCGCGAATAAGCGCATCCACGACTCCTCTTGAGTCTAATCGCCTATTAGCAACGGTTAGCGACGGAGTCGGAGACCGTCAATGAACGTTGAAGTAGACGAACCGTTCTCCTTCTTTGCTCACACAGTTCTCGTAGACCCAAAATCCGGGGAACGTCTGCAGCACATAATCCAGCGCCTGAGAGACCGTTACGTCGTCCAATTCCCCGTGAATAACGCGTCCACCGCCGCAGCAATTGCCCGGCAACATGAATCTGTCGCCGAACGGCCCGATGTTGTTCGCCTTCTTAAAAGCCTTTACTTCGGGATTCTCCATAATGGCAAAGACAGCCATCTGTGGGCCATGAACTGCATCGGACTCTGCGGCGCCGGAAGGAAAGAATGACAAGTGGCGAATCTTAAAATTCAGAAGGTCCGTCGGCACGTCTGTCTCCATCATTCGAATCACGCCCCCTTTCTCTGTCCTCACGCGCATGCGTGGATCGGCAGCAAAAACTTTCTGCAGAACTTCCCTCGGCGGACCAGAATAGTCATGCAAAACCCGCATCGGTGGCAGATCGTCGGGGACGCGCTTGCGAAAACCACAGCTTGAATATGCAAGCGATCCGGGGACGCGCGCTGAATCTAGGATTCGATGAATCAGTTGCAGGTCTACCACTGCTTCGAAACCATCTCCGGCTTGGCTAGCGCAGACCGTGAGAAACAGAAAGACAGCAGCTGCTGTGAGCCTGTAGGAAGTCATAAACTCCTCTTCATGCAGCTTGCAAGCGTAGCACGCAGCCAACTGGCGAAAGATCGCCATAGCGTCATTCACACCGAAAAGGCGAAGCAAAAGCGCACGCTTCCGCAATCGCCTGTTCTCGCCAACGATCCCTTACGCGGATTCGTGCCAATGGATTTTTGGCTTCCGAAAAAACCCACAGACGCACACAGTTCTGACAGAATAAGATCTCAGGTCAAGGAACCTCGAGGTGACAGGTGAGGCTTGTGAGAATCCTTCAAATGCTTGCCAAACCCACGGCTTGGGCAAGCGGATGGACCAGTGCAATCCTTTGTTTCAGTGCTGCGGCTGGTTATGTGGGTGCGGGGGAACATCGAAGGGCCATTTGCTGGGCAGTACTCGGCGCGATCGAAGTCGCCGCAATCGTTCTGTAAGAGCCAACTATGTGCCGCCCGACTGGAATGCTGTCCGAATATCGGAGCGTAGAAGATACAGAAGCAATGCACCAGCGATGAGGACGCCCACCCCGCCACGCACGAGGTCGCCTCTCGCCATATTCACCAAATCCCCGGCGACCTGCCTGCAGACGATAGCAACAGTCAGGCGGAATGCCCACACCCGTTGCCTGAACCAACCTACAGCATTTCCTAGCAGTGTTATGCTTAGCGACCAGAAGAGTGGGCCAAGATAGCTTCCTGCTTTCCGAAGCTCTGCATGAGCGGTCTCATTTAGCGACCACAATCTGTCGAGCGTCGTTCCAGGCCAGATCAGCATGGTTCCTGCAAGAGCGGCCATGCTGCTGCCGAAAACCAGAAATAGCCCGATGGCAGTGATCGCGTGCCGAAAGCCGTTGCCAATCGGTGAGATTCGCATGTCATGACTATAAAGGGTTGGCCCTCAGTTTTTGAAAGATCGTCATAACACTCATCATGGCCTGCGCTGGGCACTTGAGTGTAGCGTCCTGATAACGACAGTTGTTGGGCTTGGCCAAAACTATTCCGCTAGCTCGCTTTCCTCGGGCGCGTCGGTTGGGCTCGAAAACTCCATGCGATAGCCGTCGGGATCGGTAACCGGCACGACCCACAAGCGGTTTCCTACAGACGGACGTCCCCGCGTCTGAATTCCACGTGATTTGAACTCGCGATAAAGAGCCGGCGCGTCTTCGCACTGAAAACAGACATTTACTCCAGTCCCCAGCGTTTCCTTTGAGCGGTGTTCGGGCAAGAACTCCTGAAGCATGATGGCGGCTTCGCCAAGTTCAAGCCAGCACCAACGAATTCTTCCGTCGGGATTGTCCTCGGTACGATCTGGAATCCACTGGTGCTTAATCTTGAATCCAAGCCCATCAACATAGAACCGCAGTGAAGATTCCATGTTGGTGACGCCGAAAAACGGCACTGCCTGCTTAACGTTCGTAGTCGTGTTCGTTGCGACGGGCATGATTCACCTCACCAGCACCCGAAAATGATACCAACACCAATTTCTGTCCGGTAGTTGGCGAAATATCGCCATTCCACTCGTCATCCTCCGAGTGGGTGTTCTGAGAGTAATCGGCCTGAAGCAGCAGTTGGCGCGACCTCCCCTCCATCGCTAGCGATCCAAAGACCACTTGCCCGGACCGCTGGCGGCGATCATCAGCAAACCGCCCATGACGCCGACACTTTTCAGGAACTGAGTCTGCATGCCACCTGCGCTCGCGCCGTGCAGGGCCCAGAGTTGTGCAACAGCACGCTCACCATCGCCAAATAAAGGAACATGATGAATGCTGCAGCCCGGGCTTTCCAGCCAAGAAGCAAGCACAGCACTCCTCCCACCTCGATCAATAGCGCCCACTCCGAGCATTGCGGGGATCAACTGCGCTGGCAATTGATGGGATTGCATGTACGAAGCCTGGCCGCTCCATTCCATAATCTTGCCAAGGGCTGCTTGTACAGAGATGGCGCTTATCAGGAGGCGCGAAATGAGAGGAAATATTGCATCCGACAACAGTGGACCAAACAACAATCTATTGGCCACGTGCGGTTAGACGGTGTTTCGATATACCGGTAAGCAAGAATTTAGGGAGACGCGACTAGACTCTCGTAAAGATCCCCATTTTCACTCCATCGTCCCCGAGTGGGTCTTCTGCGTATAACCGCTGCCTGCACCGTTGAGGTCTAGTCCTCGGTTTGAAGGGTCTGGTACTTACCATGCGCCCAGTAGTAGAGAACTGCCGCCTTTTCGATCCACTCGACGTTTACGGCATCCAGCTTCACTTGCACCGATGCAGTCCCCTCGAAGTCGGAATATGAACCGCGCGGTGCTGTGGAGATGACCATTCCAGAATCGGCATCCTGCGCGTCGCCCTGATCCAGAACTGTCGCGGCATAGCTGTCGCCGGTTGCAACCTTGCTCAGCACAACGATCCTATAGCCGTGGCTTGATTGCGACTTGGGGACCAGCAACACGGCGTATGCCAGCTGATCCGGCTTCTCGAAATGGCCAATCGCAATTCCCGGACAGTCCTTCGGATGTGTCTCCGCCCAGATTTTCTTGTCATCCGCGCCAAGGTCTGACACCCGCTTGGGCCGCCACTCCCCATATTGCCGGCCCAGAACCGCTTGTGCCCCAGAGGGCAAGCTCGCCATTGGACAACTGTCTTTCCCCTGGCCTGACGAAATAGGGACCATGGCGAGAACGATAGCGCAAGCCAGCAAAGGAAGCCGAGTAAACATGGTTGAGTTTCATCCTAGGAGGACTGGTCAGCGGGTTACAAGATTACTTCCGGCCGTCCGATGAATGCTCAGCATTGTGAAATGGACAGTAAGACAGAATTTTTCTTGCGACCCAGACGCGCAATCAATCTTTCCCCAATCATTGCGCAGCCGTTGAAGTGGAAGCCTTGTCCAGCATGGCTTGAAATGCCGCAATCTCATCCCGCTGGCTCCATATCAGCGCCTGAGTCTGCGTGTGGCAGTAATCGTCTGGATATTCCCAGACCGGCTCTACCGTCACCGTCGTGGTGCCGTTGAGTTCCGCCAATGTGTACGACCATACTTTTTTCGTGGTCATCCCCGGGCAGGCACTTGAGGCCACAAAAACCGATTCGATGAGCGGCATCTGCGCTGGCTTCGAGAAGCGGAACTGGAGCTGCTGGTCGGCATCGAGCGTGTAGCCGCCTCTCAGATTCTGTTGGACGATCAACCCCTTGAGCGTTTGCGCAGACGCCTTGCTGGTGAACACATACGGTCCGGGCTGAGCTTTTGATTTCTTATCTCGCGCCGCCGCCAAGGTCGTTAGTGCCAAAATCAGAATCAGGACTCGCTTCATACTTTGCCTCTTTTGTGAACTCTACCGACACACCCCGCCGTGCAGCTAATTACTGGAGTCACTTCAACGGCATTCTTGGACTCTTGTGCGCCGAGGAGGCCTGCTGATCGCGCCGCTGGATGCTGGCGTCTACGGATGCGTTGGATTGACACTGTGGGCGCTCGATAGCTGAATCACCGCTGACGGCAGCAATCCCGATAATCCTCTATCGGTGCGTAATGTGAATTCGACTTCCTTGCTGCGGCCAGTAACTCATCAGCAGCTGGGCATGGATGAACCGATTTCTACTTTGTCGGCTCCGATCCCCGGCCAACCCGGAACACGTGGCCATCCGGATGGCGAAGGTGCATCTCGCGAACGTTCCAGGGCATATCGGTGGGCGGAAATGTGATCTCCAGCCCGGCGGCGACGCATTGCTTGTGCATTTCATCCACGTCGTCGACCCACACCGACATCCACACGCCCTTGTCGCCCTGCTCGTCTCCGTCCCGCTGAAACGTGGTAGTGTTGGTGCCGCGGCCACGGCCTCCCTGCGCCCCCTGACAAAGAAAGATGCACGCTTCCTTGCCCGATCCCACCGCGGCAAACGTCGGAGGGGTTCCCCAGTCCCACAACTTATTCCATCCCCACTTCTCAAACCATGCGACCGTGCTGGCGATGTCAGACACGTTCAATATCGGAGTCAAACCGTGGGCTTCCATAATCGAAGCAGGATAACACCGGGGCCGATGACGGAGGACTACGACTTCCCTCTTCGAATCGTCAGCATCGTAATCTCCGGAGCGCAACGGAACCGCACCGGAATCTCCACCGTCCCCAAACCCGCATTCGTGTATAAGGTCAGCTCTCCGATGCGGTAGAGCCCCCAAACGTATTTGCGAGCTAGTTCCGGCAAATACAGCGGACCCACCAGCGGCATGCGGACCTGCCCGCCATGCGAGTGCCCCGAAATCTGCAGGTCTACCGGATAACGCGCCACCTTGTCGGCAAAATCGGGCTCGTGAACCATTAACACCACGGCCTCATCCTTCGGAACCCCGTGCAGAGTTCGATCGAGACTCGCGCCCTTGGCCAGCACATCGTCCACTCCGCTCAGCCAGAATCGCGCCCCATCGCGCTCGATGGCCACGGACTGGTTCACCATGACAGGAATCTTTTCCGCCTGTAGGGCGGCGGTCACGCGATCCGGATCGGTGAAGCAATCATGATTGCCCAGCACGGACCACACTCCATGCGGCGCATGCAATTGCCCCAGCAGGCGCGCACACGGCTCTGCCGCGGCCGCTGCCTTGGCGTGACTCCCGGCCCAAGGCACGGAAACGAAATCCCCGGTCAACGCGATCAGATCCGGCCGCAGATCGTTGACCATGCGGACGGCCGCTGCAATGGGATGGACGGAAAAAATCCGGTCGTAGTGAAAATCGCTGAGCAGCGCAATCGTGAAGCCATCGAGCTTCTCCGGCCAGCGCGCCAGCGAAATCTCGCGGCGGATCACGACCGGGAAATTCGGGTCCAGCAGGATGCTGTCGGCGGCTAGCGCCACCACGCCCGCACCGGTAGCTAATCCAATAAACTTTCGGCGGTTAATCGGAGAAAGAGCCAATCGTTCTCGAGCCCTGGCCGCATCGGCGGCAACCCACACTCCAGCATACCGCGAGCCGATGGCCGCAGCCTATGAACCTAAATGTTCACGTAGCGCCGCCGTCCCGGCGGCTGTCGCGTGGGCGTCCCCGCCCACGCCGCTGCTAGCTCCCAGGAGCGCGGGCAAGATCCCGGCGCTACGTCTAGAAGCTGAACGTCGCCTGCAACTCCACCCGGCGATTGATTGCGTTGCTGGGCGAGAACGGTCCGCCCTGCAGCGAGTTCGAAACACCAAACAGCCTAGATCCCAGCACTCCATTGGGATTGGCCACGTTCACATTATTGAAGACGTTGCGCACACCCAGGCCAAGGGTGAGGTTGTAGCGCCGGTCGGAGTTCGAAGACATCATCATCGGCCCGCCCCCGCCATACAGCGGCCCGCCGTGCCGATGACCGCCATCGCCTCCTCCCGCGCCGCCTTGGCGACCTTTGGTTTTGCTTCCCAGCCCAATCGTCTTGCTCAAGCGGAGGTTCAGCACAAAATGCCCGGGACCGGTTTCGTAATTGATGGGCAGCGCCGTGCCCGTCGCTCCCGACGCGTCGAACGTTCCCAATGGCGTGCAATAAATGTTCGTCCCGCTGGTGATGGTCGACGTCGCACAGGTCGCGCTCGACACCAGGCTCGGCCGGTTGTTGTAGATCTGGTCGCCATTAAAATCGATTGGTGACAGTATGTTGTACGGCAACCCCGACTGCACCACCATGAACGGATTCAGCCGGATCAGGTACGGCAAGGCGATGCTCCCGCCCAGAAACAGCCGGTGCCTCACGTCGAACGAAGCGCGCCCGTAGTCCTGGCTGATGTTGTACGAGTTCGTCGGAAAACTGTTCACCCCCGACGTATCGCTGTTCGCGTACCCGAAGGTGTAGAACCCGAACAACTGCACCGTCGAGCGCACTTTGATGTTCGTATTCACGATCAGCTGGTTCTGCTTGAAGTTCCCCTCCGAGACATAGCGGTACACGTTGCCTCCGCTGATCGTCTGGCAATTGGGATAGCACGGAGTCCCCGGATAGGGCGCACTCGCATTGATCGTAAGGAACTGGTCGAAGCCGCGCGAATTCAGGTACGTCGCCGTGACCGTTGCCGATTTCGTTAGCTGCTTTTCGACGCTGAGCGCCCCTTGTAGCGTGTACGGCGCATGCAGCCGCGGGCTGACCTCGTAAATGTTCGACACCGAGTTCGCCACCGGCCCGCAATTGGCGAAGCCGCTGGCCGGCATGGCCACGTCAGTTCCGGGGAAACACGTAGGATTATTCACGATGAACTGCTGCTGGATTACTCCATTCAAACGCTCGGCCTGCAGCAACGGTCCGGTCTGGAAGCGGTCGTAGAAAATTCCGTAGCCGCCGCGAATCACAACTTTCGGAGGTCCGCTTTTCCCTCCCACCGCCCAGGCAAACCCCAGCCTCGGCGCCAGGTCGCCATGATCGTGAATCGCATTCTGGGTTTCGAAGCGCAGCCCTGTACTCAAGGTAAAGTTCGGCCGCAGCTTCCAGTCGTCCTGTACGTACAATCCGGCGTCGTAGTAGTTCACTTGTGCGGTCGGCAGCCCGGTGGTGTAGGTCAATTGCGTCGCATAAGGCGTGCCGCCGGAGCTCAAGGGATGCAACTCTGCGTAAGATAGCGAGATCGGGCACGGCGCGCTGCCGCCCACCGTGCAATTGTTTCCCGGCACATCGCCCGGCGAGTTCAGCGACGAGAACGTGAACGAACCGTTGAATCCGGAGGTCGTCAGGTTCGTATCCTGTGTGGCCCGCACCCGCGCGCCGAACTTCAGCATGTGGTTGCCGTGAATCAGAGACGTGTAGTTCTGCACTTCATAGCGGTTCTGCTGGTCGGTCTCCGTCCCGCCACCGCTGCCGCCGCCTACGAAGTTCCCCAGCACGTTGACGGTCGGATTCAGGTCATTCGGATTCTGCCCGTCGGTGTCGCGCACGTACTGGAAGCGCAGCTCATTGATGATGTTCGACCCGAAGACCTGGGTGTCGCTGACCTGAAACGTGTGTTCCACCTCTTTCGACGAGTAAGCCTGCGACGGAAGATTCAGCACGCCCACGCCGTTGTTGGTCTCGGTGTTGCGCCAGTACTGGTAGCGCGCAGTGAGAGTGTTGTTTTTGGTGAGCGCCCAGTCGAGGCGCGGGCTGATATTAGTGCGCTGCCGCGGATTGGGAATCGATTCGACCACCGCTTGGGGCTGGGTGTGCGTCGGGTCGAGTTCATAGGCATTCACAGCAGCCAGTTCGTTGATGTTCCTGCGCTCAAGGTTGAAGAAAAATGAAGCTTTCTTCCCGATCGGCCCGCCCACGTTCCCGTTGTACTGCGTCGAATAATACGGCGGCTCGCTTCCGGCAAACGGGCTGGGAGAGTTAAACGAAGAATCGTTGCCGATGATGAAGGCCTGCCCGTGGAATTTATCGGTTCCCGGCTTGGTGAAAATCTCGATGCGGCCGTAGCCCAGCTTGTCGTACTCGGACGAAAACGGGTTCTGATTGATGCGGATTTCGCGGATCGACGATTTCGGCGGCAACTGCCCCGCCGTGAATCCATCAATGTACATTTGGCCGCCGCTGGGCCCCGCCGACGGCCCGGCCAGCGCCTCCAGGTCCGACTGCAACTCGTCGGGATCGTCGGGCAGCGCCTCCAGCGCTTTGCCCGAGATCACGATCGCCCCGGCATTATTCGTGGGATTCACATCGATCGTCGGCGCCGTGTCTGAGACTTGGACCTTCTGCGTCTCGACCTCAATGTTCAGGGTCACGTTGAGCCGCAGGGGTTGATCGGCCACGACGACACTGTCATTCTCGTAAAGTGTGAATCCCTGTGCTGCTACCGTGAGCGTGTACTTGCCGGGGGGCAGGTTCTTGAACTCGTACTGGCCCTGCCCGTTGCTCTGAATGACAATCGGGGATCCCGTCGCTGGCGTCATGACCACGCTGGCTCCAGAAATGGCCGCTCCCGAGGGATCGGTCACCTCCCCGCGCAATGCCGCCGTGCCGTTCTGCGCGAGTAATGAACTCGCCGGCAACAATAAGAAGAGCAAGATAATAAAATTGATTGTGTTTTTCCAAGACTTCATTTCTGACACGTCTTCCATTTCTATAAAAAGTTTCCCAGCGTTCCTCTGTGCCCCTCTGTGACCTCTGTGGTGAAGGCTTTTGCGTTACTGCATAGCGTCTCCGCCGGGCGCGCCACCCAAACTCCAGGGCGTAAGCATCATGGCCTGGCTGGGCGCCGCCTGCAGAATGGGCTCGACGCCGCTTAGCAGCGTGATGGCGGTTCCACCGCCTCCCGCCGATCCTTCGGTGGCCACGATCAGAACCGCATCGCCTTTGTGCAGATCGCTGAGCGTGACCGCAGGCATGCGATTCAACATCTGCTGAAAATCGCGCGCGCCGCCCGCACGCATTCCTCCGCCCATGCCGCCGCCTGCCCCGCCCGCCGCGCCTCCGTTGGGGACACCGCCGGCGGGACGCGACGCTTCGTCGGCCTTCGCCTCCGGCTTTGCCCCGCTGGCGCCCGGCGTCCCGGCAGGCAGGGTGCTTTTCAAGCGCATCGCGATCATCTGCGCCATCTCCGGCGGAAGCTTGTGCAATTGCGACTCCGCCGTGACCTTCACCACTACCGGCTTCTTGGTCAACAAATCCTGAACGGTGAGGGTGCCTGCGCTTGCATCCACAGAATTGACGACTCCGGCAACATTCTTAAAGCTGCCGCTGACAATTTCTTCGGCCGTCAGCTCCGAACCATCGGCGCTGCGCTCGCCGCGCGCGCGCAACTGATCTCCCGGATGAATTTCGGCCAGCGTGCTCGGCTTGGCATCGTCAAACTTGATCGACTCGGGCGCGTAACGCCGAATCACAGTGTTCTTCGCCGTCTTCACCGTAACTTCTTTTTTGCCGCTCAAACTTGTAACCGAGATAGTGACTGTGCCATTCGCCGGATCCACGCTGCTGACCAGCCCGCCGACGCCGCGCTTCTGCCAGTCCTGGCGAATCTGGTCGCGCACCGCATCCACGGCAGAACTGGTAATGACCAGCACCTCCAGCGCATCGATCCCCGCCCCGGCCGCATGCCCGCGCACCCGCACCTTGTCGCCGGCCTTGAGATCCTGCAACTGGATCGGCGTGGCGTTCTTCAAATCCTTGTCGCCGGGGTTCAAGCGCAGAATGCGCGCGCTCTCCTCCACGGTGACCGGAACGTCCGCGCCCGACTCGAGCGTTAACGTGATCGCGTTCCCGTTCACGGCCTTGATCGTGCCAATCTGCTTGGCGATGGACGACTGCGCCGGCTCCTGCGCCGCCGCCCCGGCAAGGGCAGCCCACAAGACTGCCATCATGATTAAACTCAGTTGCTTCATGTCTTCACCTCTAATCTACCCTGCTGGAACGATTGCAACTCGGTGATTTACAAAGTTTTACCCAATGCGTCAGAACATTACAAAGGGATCATCCGTAATTCTAAAGCGCAGCGATGATCGAAAAGTGCTTAGATGGAATTCCTCCGTGAGCCTTTGTGACCTCCGTGGTGAGAATTAAAATCTTCACCACAGAGGTCACAGAGGTACACAGAGGGAGCGGGCAAAGGGAATTCTGCGAGAGTTGGCAATCGGCCCAATGGAGGATTCTCTGCTGTGCTGCTCACCTTAAGAAATGCGCGCTGCGACTCGTCCGGAGGCGCCAGAGCGCCGATCGGGATGATCCTTGATGCTGAGCATCGTGAGCCATCGGACCAGCCCTGCGGGGAGTTAAATCGATTTAGCTGCGATATTTATGTGGCTTGTAATCAGATAGATACAAGGAATATTTTACACAGCACTTCACGCCAGAAGTAAGCATTGAATCAGCTACTTACAAAGTCATTGCACGGTTCTCAGTGCAATCGTGCCGGAGACGGGCCTTGACTTTCTAATCCTGCGGAAAGCACCATCCAATTCGCCGCGCAGTCCTTTTTGCTTCCATTGCTGAGATTACCGAGGGTTTCATGAAACGCATGCTCACGTTTGCGCTAGTTATAGGAATGTCGCATTTTGTACCAAGTCTGTATCCGCAGGAGAAAGGATCACGCTCGGACGAGCGACGTCTTCACAGAGTGAGCCTCATCAGAGTTATAGCGAACCCCGGCGACTTTGATGGCGAACACGTACAAGTGGCTGGATGTCTAGGAGACGCCGGGTTGGATGGTGCCCCAGGCATATTCGTGTCCGATCGAGATGCGCTTAATGGCATTCTCTCGAATGCAGTTGACCTCACCGTGCGCGACAGCAACTCGATTCGAGGCATGTACGGGAATTATGTGATCGTCTCCGGTTTGTATCACGCGCCACCTCCACATGGAGATTTCAACGGGTACATCGATAACATTCTTGTGTTGCGACCCTTACACGTGGCAAATACCTCGAAGTAGCGGCAGGCAGGCACAGACCTAGACGCAGTAACGCAAATCGTTCGTTCACAAAATTCTCTCGTGCGTATAGCCCGCCGCCACCAGCGCGGCGAGCAAATCGGCGATGTGCTCGGGCCCGCGCGTTTCCATGGTGATGTCGATGGCCGTGTCTCCCAGATTCACGCCGTGATAGGCGCGATCGTAAGCCGTCTCCACGATGTTGGCGCGATGCTCCGCGAGAATTCCGGTCAAGCGGTGCAGCGCGCCGGGATAGTCGGGCAGATGCACGCGCAGCCGCACCAGCCGGCCATCTTTCACCAGGCCGCGCTCGATGATGCGCGCCAGCAGCGTGACGTCAATATTGCCTCCGCACACCAGCACGGCGACCCGCTTCCCTTCCAGCCGGACCTTGCGATTGAGCACGGCCGCGATCGCCGCCGCGCCCGCTCCTTCGGCCAGCGTCTTCTCGCGTTCCAGCAGCAGCAGGATGGCGTTGGCAATCTCTTCTTCCTCGACGGTCACGATGTCGTCGACATATTTCTGCACCAGCGGCAGAGTGCGCTCCCCGGCGCGCCGCACCGCAATGCCGTCGGCAATCGTCTTGGCGGAATCCAGAGTCACCGGCTTGCCCGCCTCGACGGCCGCCTTCATCGAAGGAATTTTCGCCGGCTGCACGCCATATACCTTTATCGCCGGACGGCTCTCCTTGACGGCGCAGGCAATGCCGCCGATCAGGCCGCCGCCGCCGATGGGCGAGACGATGGCATCGATCTCGGGATGCTGCTCTAAAATTTCCAGCCCCAGCGTGCCCTGCCCGGCAATGACCGCGTCGTCGTCGAAGGCATGAATCAAGGTGAGGCGCTCGTCGCGGCTCTGCTCGACGGCCTTTTCGTAGGCTTCGTCGTAGTTTGTGCCGTACAGCAAAACTTCCGCGCCGTATCCCCGGGTGGCGGAAACCTTGGTCAAGGGCGTGGGCAGCGGCATGACGATGCGCGCCTTCACTCCATGCCTGCCGGCGTGATAGCTGACGCCCTGGGCGTGATTGCCCGCCGAGGCGGCAATCACGCCGCGCCCGCGCTCGTCCGCACTCATGGTGAGCAACTTGTTGAGCGCGCCGCGTTCCTTGAACGCTCCCGTGCGCTGCTGGTTATCGAGCTTGAGAAAAATGGAATTGTGGGTAAGCGTGGAAAATGTCTCTGAGCGCGTACAGGCGGAAACTCGTATGTCGCCGCGAATCCTCGCCAATGCCGCCTGGATGTCAGAGAGTTGAATCATGCTCGAAAGTGCTCATCCTCTAGATCGGTCAGACTAGGAATTTACATCAAGGGTGGGCCAACGGAGCGCACCATGGAAGAGCAGCCGGGTACACAATGTGGCTCTTTGCCCCGTGATCAGTCTCGCCGAAACAAAAATCTTGCCTAGAACCTGAAATAGGCCCCGGCGCTCACAAAAAAATTATGCTCGCGAGTCTTGCCGGTGGGCGCCAGGGGAAAATCGGGTTCACCCGACCAGAAGTCGCGAACCTGGCCGCGGATGTAAACCTTTCTCGTAAGTTTCACATCCAGCCCCAGTCCGCCCTCGAACACCGCCGTGGTCGACGACTTCCCTGGATTGCTGCCGCCATAAATCAACGTGCTGGGCTGGCCGATATGTCCAATGCCGCCGCCGAGGCTCACCCAGGGAGACACCGCAGTTTCCGGAAACAGGTTCAGTCGCACAGCCGGCGTGATGAACAACTGCTTCATGTTCGGGGGCACAACCGCATTCCCGAAGCTGCCGCCGTTGATGTCCTCATCGGGGTTATAGGCGAACACCACTTCTCCCGCGAGCGCGAATAATGGAGTCACCAGGAAGCGCCGCGAATAATTCACATCGAAGGTCCAGCCTTTGCCGAACGCGATCACGGAAGGAGTGCTGGCGCTGGTGATGCCCTGGTTGCTGATGAAGGTGTGCCCGAAATCTCCGCCGAGTTCGTTCTTCTCATCCTGTGCCATCGCCGCGGTCAGCAGCAGAGCCACCGACAGCAACCCAACGCAAAGCCGTTTGGCAGACATGTCGCCTCCACAGAGGTTTTGCTTCTAAATTGTTACGGCGGTAAGCGCTAGCCTAGCACGATAAGGCCCTGTGCGAATCAGCGATCCGGTGCGTTGATGGTGCCGGCCAGGGGCTAGGGGCTAGGGGTCAGGGGTCAGGGGTCAGGGGTCAGGGGTCAGGGCTAGGGGTCAGGGATCAGGGGCTAGGTGTGGTGTATCAACAGGTTGTTCCGGTCGAGACCGGATCGGCTGATGGGTGGAGCGTGGTTCAGACTAGCATGGGGGCGATGCCAGTTGTACTGATGGAGCCAGGGGAGTAGGTGAGAACAGCGTTGGT
>DATGFC010000018.1:0-2785 GCA_035309485.1 Candidatus Sulfotelmatobacter sp. | reverse complement strand
GCAGGAAGAAATTGGCAGGTTTGCCCGCGCATTTCCGACGGGCAAAGCAAAACCCATCGAACTCGCCAAACAGTTGAAAGCGGCGCTCGTGGGCGCCCAGGGCATACGTCTAAATGAGGTATGTTTCGTCGCTACGGATTCGCGCTTGAAGGATGCCACCGTGGCCGCGCAACTCGCGGCAGCATCACTCGGCGACGACCACGAGGAGTTCAAGAAGTGGCTTAATGATCCACAGAAACTGCTCGAGCTGATTGCCGCAGCGCAAGGCTCGAAGGGCGGCGGAGCGATTGGCACGGGCGCTGGACCAGGCGGGGCTGGTCCCGGCAGTGGTCACTCTCCAGCGGGGAGCGACGGCGAAGGGATCGGTTGGGGAGGGACCGGAGGAATCACGGCCGGTGACGGCGAATCACGCGCCGCTGGATCAGGAGTCGGAGGAGTCCCGGCTGGCGAACCGTTTACGGTGGGAACTGGAGTCGCTGGGGGCGCTGGTCAAATGTGGAGTCTTCCAGGGGCCGCTCTTGGCGCAGGCCCGGGCAGTGGAATGGGTGGGGGAATTGGAAGCGGTGGCCCCGGCAGTGGGCGTTGGCGGGGAACTGGCCGCGGTGCTGGACCGAGCGAGGATGAGCTCTTTGGAATATTGGGTGCGCTGACGAGCTTCGGCAATGTAGGCGCAGGTCAGGGAGGCGTAGCTGCCGCTGGAGCGTTCCAGGAGCAGATGTCTCAATTGCCCGGCAACGCGCAAGACACGTTGAAGAGAGCCATTGCAGCACTCGCGGCGCAAGCGCCGGCTGGCCAAACGGATGAATCCGTTCTTGTGAAATTGGCGGAACACCTGGCGATTAAATTTGCCCTCGATCGATTTGAGAGCGGAGAAGTCAAGGTCAATGCGGTGCGACAGATGCTCGACCGCATGAACCACGAGATCGAGAATCTTCGCAAGATCCTCGGTGCACACGAAGACAAAATGACTGACGCGGGATTGATGGTCGAATCCCATCGCGAGATTCTCGATCGGCAGTTTTGGGCCGCTGTTCCCGAAAGCGGCAAGCGCGCCGTCCTTATGTCGGGTGACGCGTGGTGCATCCCGCCGAAGAACGTGCAGTCCTACGTGGCCCAATTGATCGAAAAGGGAGAAGTCGCGCAAGCCGTCAGCATCTTGCAGAACTACGCATCGTGCGCGGAGAGCGACGACGCCGATGCGCGGAAGAAAGCCACGATGGGTCTTTCCGAGCTGGCCCAGCTCTACGCCCAGGCCGATCCCAGGCTGCTCGGCGAAGCGTTGCGGCACCTGGGGTTGCGCTTGAGCGTCGAGCAGGACAGCGAACTGCAAACTCTCGTGTGCGCTTCCTTTGTGAGGCTCAGCCAGGAGGCCGCCACCAGCCGCTGCTTCCCGGTCATGGAGCAGGCGCTTGATTTGATTTCCGGCGTCGAAGCGCAACGGCCCGGAATCGGGCGCAGCTTACGCACGAAATTGGGAATTGAAGAGCGTGTTCCTGAGTTTATTGATGAGGCTTTGCGCGCGCGGCAGGCAGCCGCGGGCATGACCAACGTTTTGAAAATGCTTCCGCAAACCGCCATGGAGCAGCTTTCCACGCGATTCAATCGCTGCAGCCTGCGCGAGGATGCCGAGCACGTCTCCAACCTGGCCGCGGATCTTGGCGAAGAAGGGTTGCAATACTTGCGGAGCACGGTGAGAGGCGGTCCGATTACCGAGGCCGTCGAGATGACCGGACTTTTAAGCAAGCTCGATCCGGAAGCGGTCGAAGTGTTCTTGCCTGCGCGGATGAAGGATTTTCCCAGAACGTCGCAGGACCGTATCATACGTCAAATTTCTGCTAGCGGCGCTCCCGCACGCTCCCGAATTCTTCTCGAGCTTCTCGATCATGTCGATCCTCTGGTCATGCCCCTGGTGATTGACGAGATTGGCGTGACCTTTGACCGCGAAGCGCTTGGGCGTTTGCTCACCATCGTTGATGGCGACCTGCCCGCGGGTGCGGGCCCCTATTTGCAGGTCAAGGCCATCGAGGCTCTCGGCCGCATTCATGCACCGGAGTCCATCTCCACCCTCAAGCGTGTAGTGGAGGCGAAGAAGATGTTTGGCTGGGTGCATGCCCAGGAGCTCCGCATCGCCGCTTTGCAAGCGCTCATGGGATTGGAACCGGATTGGGCACGCGAATTTGCCGCCAAGAGTAGCCTCGCCAGCGACGACCTTGCCCTGGCGCCCTTGGAAGTTGCTGCGAACTCAAAGTTTGTCCGCCAGCGCCGCCACACCCGTGTTCGGTTGCACAAGCCCGTGACCGCCATTAGCACAAATCTCAAGGAAGCCTGCCGCCTGGAAATTAAGACGGCGAGCCTCTCGGGCGGTGTGGCCACCATCAGCAGGCATCTCGCTCCCGGCACGCAAGTACAACTGAAGCTGCAACTCGGGCTTCGCCATGTGCAGGCCACGGCTCTAATGCGGGATTACCGCGCACAGGATATGGCCTTCGAAATCGTCGATATGAGCTTGGACGAACGCAGCAAATATCGCCGCCTGCTGGCAGACAATAACTCGCATTCGACCCCCATGGCGGACGCCAAGAGTCCGGTAGTAGCTGCCGAACCCTTGATACCCTCCTGAATTAGAAGGCTTCCCAAGTTCTTAGGTGTGTCGCCGTTCTTGGCGCTGGCGCATCCAAACAGATAGAATAGAATGTTTGTACTGGTTGCGACAGATCAGCCAGTGCGTTCATACAAGTCAAGCACCGCCAGGAGACGGCGAAACCTCCCATGGATGTTGCCAAGG
>DATGFC010000017.1:0-6034 GCA_035309485.1 Candidatus Sulfotelmatobacter sp. | reverse complement strand
CTGAGGCCGCCGCGAAGTACCGTGAGCGAAGCCGGGGGCAAGTTGTACTGCATTTCTTGCTCGGCATGGAGCGTTCGAGTCACAGGCGGCCCGTCCGGATCGGCGTGGCCTTTCTTGCGAGCTGGGTGCCACTGATATTGCTCCTTGCCAAACGTAATCATCGTGACTTCCCCGGCGAAGGATGAGTCCCCATTCCCGTCAGCGTCATGAAACACGACCCGGACCTGGTGGGAACGATCATGGTCCTTGTTGATCAACATCAGTGACCACCGACCATCCGGACGATGCAGCGCGTAGGCCGTCACGAGGGTGTGCCCCGCGGAATCCTTGACGTCACTCGAAGCCCGATAGAGAAGATGCTCGGCATCTTTCGGCTCTGCCCACTGCTGCGTGATGAGTTGAGTGGCAAAGAACTGCGAAGTGGGCTGCTGGATCTCGTAGTGATCGTCCGTCATGAACAGGTGGTAGGTCCCCCAACTATTGGGGCACGCCGGATGCGGCGGAGAATAGGACAGGTCGTGGTAGTAGTGAGTGGAATAGCCTCCCGCTGTGAGAAAACCTGCGAAAGAGTCCGCCAGCCATAGGGCGCCGAAGATGTCGACGGAGGCCTCTCCTCCATGGGCATTAGTTTCCGTATCGAGCAGAGGAATTCCCGGAGGCAAGCCGTCATCGCGCCAGACCTTCATAATGTGGGTGATGAGCTCGGGCTCCTGATAAAGGTTCTCCCAAGGCGTTTCGCATCCATCGTAGGGATAATGTTCGAAGGACATAAAGGCCAGATCCTGCATGCGTCCATGAGCTTTCAGGTAATCGAGGAAGCGCCCGAGCCAGGACGTCCGCCCTTGCGCATCGGGCCACACCTTGATGTCCTCAGTCACGCCTTCGAAGACAGGTCCGCCGAGCTTGAAATTTGGATCGACGCGATGCAGCGCAGTTGCAAATTGCAGGTAAAGAGTCGCGTAATCTTCGGGCTGCATGTACTGCCCGTCGGGCTCTTCTCCCATTTCGATATAGGAGACCGGATACCCGCGTTTCTTGATGTAGCTCATTTGTGCGGCCGCATCTTCTGGCGTGCTGTAAAGCATTGCAACCGGCACAATCGCCGGCAGGCCGCGAGTGATTCCACTAGTGAAGAAAAGATCGAAGCCAGGCTGATCGCCCGACTCCATTCGGTCGGGCGCTACATAAAGATCAGACGGCTCATGCCAGGGATCAACGGATGAACAGAGCGTCAACGTTTGCTTCTGGTCGGGAGAATGATGAAGAAGATCCTTGAGTTCGCCGTTATCGCCCAGGGTGCCCAGATAGAGTTCGCGGATAGCGTAGCCCACGCAGTTGCGGCGGTCCGCGGATCCGTGGGTGTCGCAGGTGTTGGAAGAACGAGTCATCCAGACGCGGATGAATTTCGTGGTTACGGGCGATGGTGACACCTGCAGAGTTGAGTCGCCACCCTTCCCATCCGTAACTGTGCCGGAGGAGAAATTCCTCCATGCGCCCTTATCCTGCTCGTCTATGGCGTCGCCATCGCCAACCCAGTACTGCACCTGGAAGTCACGAGCAAACGGATCAGCCCAGCGGATGCGGATTCCATTAACGTTCTCTTTCTTGTCGAGCGCAATCACCACCCACTGCGGATGCAGGGAGTCGTCCTCTCCCGTGAACTCGTGGGACAGGTACGGGTTGCTCTTCCAGTACGACTCCGCATCCCCATCGTCCAGGCGGGAGTAGCCGTCAAACTCTGTGCCCCCGTTGCGCGTGAAGCCACGGTGGCGCAATGAGTAGCCGTACGAGTGGCGGATCATCTCGCTGGTCGGAGTGGCGTCCCCTGTGAAGTATCCCTTGCCAGCGGGGTCGCTCCACGTCCCCTTCGGATTCCAATGCCACGCCTGTACAAACAAGTCCGTGTTCTGGCGATAGCTGATCACTCCCCACCCGGCCGAGAGGACCTTCTTGATCTGGTCGGGACGGAAGAAGACGTCGGTTGCGTTGCTGGGAACACGATCAACAGTGGATCCCAAGGCATACAGTGGGCTGAATTTGTTCACCACATGGCCGGGTCCTGCATCAACGGTTACGGTCTGTGCGGGAGAGTCCATGCCGCATAGAAGAACGGTGGTCAAAATTAAGGCGGCACGAAGCCTTTCCGATGCTGTCATCGCAACACTCCTCCACAATCGCAGCGCGAATACGACACAAGAGTCATACAACAGGTCACGGCAGTCCCGCTACGATCCGGATTCTGTGTTTTCATACCATGAGACTCCAGTTCACAATTGCATCGGCGCAGAATTTTGCCTTGTATAATTTGCCCTTTCCAATCCCAGATTGACTTCGGGATATTCCATGCTACTCAAAGTATTCAAGGACAAATCGAGTTTGGGTCAAGCCGCCGCCGAGCAAGCTGCGAGTGCGATTCGCCGGGCCATCTCAGAGCGCGGGCGCGCTCGCATCATCGCGGCCACCGCTGCCTCTCAGTTGGAGTTTCTGAGCGCTCTGACTAAGGCCAAAGACATTAATTGGCCGAAGGTCGAAGCGTTTCACCTGGATGAATATATTGGTTTGCCGATGACGCATCCGGGAAGCTTCCGCAAGATGCTGACCGAGCAACTGGTCGAAAAAACCGGAATCACGCATTACCACTTGCTCGAAGGTGATGCCCGCGATCCGGCCGCTGCGATTCGGGAAGTCGGCAAGCAACTGGCCTCGGCGCCAATTGACATTGCGTTCCTCGGCATCGGTGAGAACGGGCACATTGCGTTCAACGATCCACCTGCCGATTTCAATACTGAGGAGCCGTATATCATCGTCAATCTCGATGAGGCATGCCGCCAGCAGCAGGTAGGCGAGGCCTGGTTCGCCGACATTTCGCAAGTGCCGAAGCAAGCCATCTCCATGTCGGCGCGGCAAATTCTCAAGGCAAAAGAAATCCTCGCGGTGGTGCCGGACAAGCGCAAGGCGCAGGCGGTGAAAGCGTGCTTCGAGGGAGCGATCGGTCCTAACGCGCCGGCATCGATCTTGCGGCGTCATCCCAATGCGACCGTCTATCTGGACTGGAACTCAGCGGTCCTGCTGGGTCCCGCTCTGCAAGCGGCATTGAAGGCAGATTCACAGGCGACGGTGACCTGATTATTTCTTTAGAACTGTAACTGCTCCGAGATTTTCAGCAGCCGGCTGCGTCAAGACGTTCAGTGGATTCACCGCAAGCCAACTCAACCCTCCCACCAGACATAAACCGGCTGCTACCAGGAATGAGGCTGTCCAGCCGTAGCGCACGGCGATCCAGGGCGTGAGTGAACCGGTCAGCGCCCCGCCAATCTGCCCGCCCATGTTCATGAATCCCGACACCGAGCCTGCGGAGCCTCCCGCAATATCCGCCGTCACCGACCAGAATGAGCTTTGCGATAGATACAGCGCCCCGGCGCCGCCCGCAAGCACTACACTCGCCAGCCGGACGCCCTGAACTTGCGAGCCAAACGCGATGAAAATTGCTGCTAGTCCCATGGCAAACGCTGCCAGGATGCATCGTCCCAGCCGCGGTCCGCGCCACTTTGTAAGGCGATCGTTTAAAGTGCCTCCCAACAGGCAGCATGCCAGCATTGCTAAAAACGGCAGCATGGAATAAAAAGCGCTTGCCTTGAGATTGAGCCCCCGTACTTTGGCGAGGTAGCGATAAAACCAGCTAAAGAAAATCCACGCCACATAGCCGTAGCAAAAATAGCTGACCGTGATCGCCCAGACCTCGCGGCTTCGCACAACCCGTTTCCAAGGCACAATCGTGCCGGCAAGTGCCGTTTGGGGCGATTGGGCGTCCGTCACCGTAAGTCCGGATTGGATTGCCGCGAGTTCTGCTGGCGATACTCGCGGGTGCTCCGCCGGACTGTCGCGCGCGGTGAAGAACCAGACGGCGCCCGCCACAAACCCAATGACGGCGCACATCCAGAACGACGAGCGCCAGCCATAGTGAATCATGAGATAAGTGATGAGAGGCGGCGTAAGGCCAGCCCCGGCGCCAACGCCGGCAAAGATCCAGCCGTTAGCAATGCCGCGCTCCCGCACCGGGATCCACCGCGCAACGAACTGATTGGCCGCTGGATAGATCACTGCTTCACCCGCGCCGAGAAGAAACCGAACCACGACAAACAAAAGAAGCGCGCCGCCGATATCAGCAGGGACGAGTGCCGTTGCGGCGGTGAAGATTCCCCACCAAACAACTCCCGCCGTCAGTACGCGTCGGGGACCGAACCGGTCGGCAAGATGACCGCCAACCGTCTGAAACAGCGCGTAACCCGCTACCAACGCGCTAAAGACCTTCCCCAGTTGCACGTCCGTCAGATGGTACGCATCAACTATGGAGCCAGCGGCGATGGAAATGTTGACCCGGTCCAGATAAGACACGGCGCTCAGGATGAAAAGCCAGAAGACGAGAAACCAGCGCACGCGAGTTGTCTTTGCAGCGGTCACCCCCACCTCGCCACACTGGCAATCGCTCCGCGGCATCTCCCGGTGCGATTGTTTCGATTATTGCCGTGTGATAATTTCGCCAGCGGTTTGCAATTGATCTCACATTGCCGGACTCTGAAATGAATCTCATGACGAAAATGAAGGCGTTTTCTGCGGTCATTCCTCTGGCGTGCGTGCTTGCATTGTCCGCACCCGGATTCTCTCAGCTCGATCTGTTTTCCAAAGAGCAACGGATTGAATTCACGCCTGATTGGCATGGTGACCGGTTTCCTGATGGACGGCCGAATGTTCCGGATGCGGTGCTTGCCCGTCTGACAAAAGTCACGGCGGATGAGGCTTGGGACGTTCTTCAGGAGGCGGGCTTCCATAACCAGTTCGAAGGCGGCTGGAGAATAATTAACCCCGGGCAACGACTGGTAGGGCGCGTGGTGACTGCGGTGTTCATGCCGCGCCGTCCCGACGTGGACTCGGTGATTCGCGCCAACGGAAAAAAGGAGAATCGCATCGGTGATGAAAACTCCTGGATCATCGACATCCTTAAGCCCGGCGACGTCCTGGTTGTCGATCTTTTCGGGAAGGTCCGCTACGGAACCATCATTGGAGACAATCTCGCGACCGCCATCTTTTCGAAAAGCCACAACGGTCTGATCGTGAACGGCGCCATTCGCGACGTTACCGGTATTCAGGAAATGCCGGGATTCCAGGTCTACACTCGCGGCGTCGATCCCTCTGCTCTGGAGAATGTCATGCTCACGGGGATCAACGTCCCCATTCGAATCGGAGATGTGACGGTGATGCCAGGTGATATAGCCATTGGCGATCCGGAGGGAGTTACGTTTGTCCCTCCGCAGCTGGCGGAAAAACTGGCTGACGAAACCGAGATGGATCACATGATCGATGAATGGGGTCACAACATGCTGCGGGAAGGGAAGTACACGCCAGGACAGATCGATGCAAAATGGACGCCGCAGATGATCGAAGAATTCAATGCCTGGTTGCAAGCGAAGGGCTCGAAGCTCCGCATGCCACAATAGGCCACGTGGGCAGTGCATGCTAGCTCTCGTGGAAAGTGCCATCTATCAAGCCTCTTCCGCATGTATGCAGATCACGCGGAATGCTCCCGCAATACGCGTGACAATTGCTCGGCTACGATCCTGTCCTCACCGGGTTGAAGCATGAATGAGCACATCGTAAGGTCGGGGCGCCCTTCGCCGCCGCTAATGACAATGGTGGCGGCAGCTGTTCCCAGAAATCCACGCCGGTTCCACGTCGAGCCAAATCGCATGTGACGCTCCTTGTTCGTCTACTTGCGGGTTACCGCCGCGATGCAGTTGATCTCCACCAGCGAATCTCCGGGCAGCGCAGCTACAGCAACCGTCGTGCGGGCTGGTCCACCGTGTGGAAAGTATGTCGCGAATACCTTGTGCATGCCGTCCCAGTGCTCGATCTTCACCAGGAAAACGTTCGCTTGAAGAATGCTGTCGACCGTGCCGCCGCCGATTTCGACGTGCTTTTTGATCTTATCCATGACCATGGTGGTGTGAGATTCGATGGTCCAATCCTTCTGATCGCG
>DATGFC010000016.1:0-14743 GCA_035309485.1 Candidatus Sulfotelmatobacter sp. | reverse complement strand
ACCAACGCTGTTCTCACCTACTCCCCTGGCTCCATCAGTACAACTGGCATCGCCCCCATGCTAGTCTGAACCACGCTCCACCCATCAGCCGATCCGGTCTCGACCGGAACAACCTGTTGATACACCACAGCTAGGGATCAGGGCCTAGGGACTAGGGAATCCAGCAATCTGCGATCCGAGAGGTCGGAAGTCCGAGGTCGGAGGTCCGAAGTCCGAAGCCGGAAGTCCAAGGTCCGCACTGGCCACTGATCACTGACCACTACACTCTAGCCCCTAGCCCCTGCCCCCTATCCCCTGTAATAAAGCTCTTCCAGCGCCTTCTGCACCCGCCCCGACAGCGCCTCCAGATCCCGCATCGTCATCCCTGTCGTCGAGATCGGTTCGCCCACCCGCATCTCCAGCGGCCGGCACTTGATGTGGTAGGTATTCATCGGCAGCAGTTCGTAGGTTCCAACTAACGCCACGGGCACGACATCCACCTGCGCCTTAATGGCCATGAAGAATGCGCCCGCCAGAAATGGCTTGATCTCTCCGCTATTAGTGCGCCCGCCCTCGGGAAAAATCACCAGCGGCAGTCCCGCCTTCAGTCCCTTCAATGCTGCCCGAATGCTGCTGATCGAATGCGACGGATTCTGCTGATCGATGCATACCTGCCCCGACCGCTTCAAATGCCACCCCACGACCGGATACGACAGCAACTCCTTCTTGAACGCGATCCGAAACTGAAATGGCAAGTACACATACAGGACAGGAATGTCCAGCGCCGAGGCGTGATTCACCGCATAAATGTGAGGCTTCGAAGTATCGATTTTGTCCAGCCCGGTCACCTTTACCGGCGAGAAGATAGACTTCATGATCAGCCATGACCATGTCCGCGAAAACCAGTGTTGCCGCCGCCCGCTGGGATCGAACACTCCGCCCGGCAACGCTGCCAGCCCCATCACGACCGTATAAAACCAGATGAGTGGGTCGAGAATCACGTACGATCGCAGCTTGCTCAGCCAGCCATATCTTTTCCCGGGAATCTCGTGCGGACTGCGCCGCGGCGGAGCCACCGCCTGCGGCCCGCTCTCCTCCACCGGATCTTCCGCTCTCTCGACTGACGAATTCACTTCCTGCACGTTTCCATTCTAGGGGAAACTCACAAAATTCGGGTGCAGACAATTCGGGTGCGGGGGTTGACCGTTACTTTCCCGTTGCGCAAACCTCAATCCCGCAGTAAATTAATTCACCTTTCCCCGCGCGCCTTCGTGGTCCATCCGAGACCACGCCGGCGCACAGTTCCGGCGATCCTGTTTCAAATCGCCATGTGACAACGCGGGCCTTCCGAGTGCGGCGGATTCCCGGTCATTGAGGGGGCAGAACGTCCCGGGCCCAGGACTGCCGAAATAACGACTGCCGACATCACGAAAGGAAGGCACACCGCCATGCCAAGAAAAACCAAAGTTACTCTCTCCCAGCCACTGTTCAGCGAACCCGTTTTCCAGGAGGAAGTCCCCACTCCCGACCCTTCGCAATTCCAAGTCACGCCCAACGATCAGCAGTTCTACACCACCCAGGTGCAAGGCCTGCTCAAAACCGAGGTCGTCCCTTTCCCCCAGGCTTCCGGCAAGCCTTCCGATCTTTTCTCTCTCGCCGACGCCTGGGGACCTCACGGCTCCGACGTCATCAACTCCATCAAAGCCGCGAATTGCATTGCCTTTCACATGATCGGCGACAGCGGCGCAACCGCCGCCGCGAAGTACATGTCTGAAATCAAAGTCGCCGACGCCGTCACCAACGACTTCCACGCTTCCAACGCCGCCAACCGTCCGGCGTTCATGTTCCATCTCGGCGATGTGGTCTACAACTTCGGCGAATGGAACTACTACTACGATCAGTTCTACGAGCCATTCCGCAACTACGCCGCGCCCATCTTCGCCGTTCCCGGCAATCACGACTCCTTCGTGCTGCCCAGCACGGCTAAGGGAGACGAGCCTCTCACCACGTTCATGCGCAATTTCTGCGGCACGTCGCTGGCCGTCACCAAAGACGCCGGATCGCTCCACCGCACCTGCATGACGCAGCCCGGAGTCTATTTCGCTCTCGACGCCCCCTACGTCCGCATTCTCGGACTCTTCTCCAACGCGCTCGAAGATCCCGGAGTCATCTCCAGCGAGTCAAGCGGCGGAACCGCCGCGGCGAAAGGGAAAGGGAAGGGAAAAGGAGGCCGCGGCAAACGCGGAGGCGCCACCTGGCCCGCCGTTCCCGACTATCAACTCGCATTCCTCACCGCGCAGCTGCAGCAAATCAAGGCCAGCAACTATCAGGGCGCGGTCATCATTGCCGTGCACCATCCTCCCTTCACCTACTCCCCGCAAAAAGGAGGCTCCGGCGGAGGCAAGCACTACGGCAGCCCCATCATGCTCTCCGAGATCGACGCCATCTGCCAGCAGACCGGCGTCTATCCCCACGCCGTGATCTCCGGCCACGCGCACAACTACCAGCGTTACACGCGTTCGCTGAAGGTCGCGGGCAAGAACTACTCCGTGCCCTTCATCATCTGCGGAGACAGCGGCCACAACGTCAGCCCGCTGACCCAATCCACCTTTGGCAAGAACACCCCGGAACCCGGAGACAACACCGATGTCAGCTACATGGACAAGAGCAGCATCTTCTCCGGCACCAGCCTGAAGCTGAACCACCACGACCAGCAAAACTCCGGCTTCCTCCGCGTCAATGTGACCGCCAAACAGCTAACCATTACGTTCAATCCAGTAAGTAAGACAGGAGGAGCGGTCAAGCCGGATCCGGTGACCGTGGACTTGGCAGCGCACACGGCAGGAACTTAGGGGGCGTCAATCCGGGAGCCGGGATTCGGATGCAGCTTCTCATGGGTGCCGCCCATGGGTGCCGCCCAGCAAAGATTTACGAGGCTGGTGCGTCGATTCGGATCGGGTTCGTGGCGAATTTGTCGCTAGGTTTCATCGGCCATCAGCCCGTCGAGAACTGTCTTGTGACTGGCACACCTCCTACCTACCACTGCCGCCCCGGTTTTGACTTGTACGAGCGCTGCCCTCACGCGACCAGGGCTATTCTCCTCTCCGGCTCGTTCAGAGGCCCCGACTTCGGAAAGTACCTCGTTCGGTGAGAGGAGATGCGATCAATGAAAACATTGATGCCATGAGAGAATTGGGGCATTATCGGCAACGCACAAAGATGACCTCTTCGTCACTTGAGTATCCAGAATTTTTTGAACACAAGCTGCTCGGGAACAAGAACTTGCGCGCGCGTCTCGATTCTTCAATTAGCGTCGTGAGTGACGTGCTCCAAATTAGTAAGCTGCCTTTTTTCCCCGACTACACAGGTCACGGCGCAGAGCATCTGGGGAACCTGCTTGGGATAGCAGAGAAGTTGATACCTGATCGTGCACGCAATTTCTTTACAGCCGAAGATACTGCCGTTCTCATTTTTTCCGTACTGCTGCACGATTTGGCGCTCCACATCAGCGAAGCGGGATTCTTGTCCCTCTTAAAATCCACACCACCAGAATCCAAATCGAAGTGGGAGGAGAAGTGGAGTGAGTTCTTGGCGGTAGCGAGGCACTGGGATGACCGCAAACTCGTGGAGCTATTCGGAGCTGATGAAGGCGGCGCTCCACGTGCCCTCGTCAAAAATCCACTCGATCACTATGACAACTTGAAGGAAACTGACCGCAAACTCATAGGTGAATTCATAAGGCAGCACCATGCGGAATTTGCTTATCAATTTGCCATTCTTGGATTTCCTGGCCCCAACGGTCAGCTTATCCAATTCGGTGATTTCGACTCAGAATTCAAGAAACTTGCTGGCGCCGTGGCGCGCAGTCACGGATTTCCATTTCGACAATGCGTTCAGCTCTTAGAGGAAATGCAACTTAATAAACTGGAACACGACGATGTTCATCCAGTTTTCTTGATGGGTATTCTCAGGGTGGCTGATTTCCTTGAACTCGGCACTGACCGAGCCCCACTCATTGCATTTGCATACAAAGAATTCAAGAGTCCAGTCTCCCAGAAAGAATGGAGAACAAACCAAGCGTTCCGAAAGATTAGCTGGGGTAACCCTGATCCCGAATCAATCCATATCCCAGCCAAGCCTATGGATGTTTGGTCGTTTCTGGAGCTCAAGCGATGGCTGATTGCTATCCAATCGGAACTGGACACGACCTGGGCCGTCTTTGGGGAGGTGTACGGATCGCATCAGAAGTTTTCCCAATTCGGCTTGACCATTAGGAGGGTTCGATCAAACGTCATAGACGATCCAGGAGGTTTTGCGAAGAATTCATCCTTTGTTCCAATGAGGGTCGAAGTTGGCGTGGCGAGCCCGGACGTTTTGAAGCTATTTATTCAGCCTCTTTATGGTGAACACCCCGAATATGGTATTCGCGAGTTGATACAGAATGCGGTCGACGCGGTCAGGGAACGCTGGGAATATCTGAAGAAGCACCAGCAATTCGCGTCACAATCTCGGACGCAAGAGGCCGATGTAATCGTATGGCTTGATGATCCTGATGATAACGGAGTTGCGTTGCTAACCGTTAGCGACTGCGGAATTGGGATGACGGAAGAAACCGTCATCAATTATTTTCTCAAAGCAGGCGCATCCTTTAGGCGGAGCATCGCCTGGAAGCGAGAGTTCGAATCCAACACCGGCGAAACATCCCTCAAGTCGCGGGTGCTACGTTCGGGGCGTTTTGGTATAGGTGTCTTCTCGGCATTTCTGCTGGCCGATGAAATCGAGGTCGTGACGCGGCACGTCACGCGCGATCGCGGAGTTAGGTTCTCCGTGCGACTGGACCTCCTACCGCCCGCTCTAGAAATCACTCCTATCCAGTTGAACTATGAGAGCGACTTACCCATAGGGACTACAGTTACAGTGAAAGTGACGAAGATCAAGAAAGATCCGGACGGAGTAACCGGCACCAATATCCTAACTGGAACTGATTTGTGGGACTGGTACTGCTTGGAATCCCCTTCCGTGCTGCGGCTCCAAGGCCGCAATAGAAAGATACTCAACCAATTCGTGACACTTCCGACCGAGGAGTCTCAGTTGCCGCGAGGTTGGCATCGGTTGCCGTCCTCCGACTACCGCACTGTGCATATGCTGGTCCCGGGCACCAAGGGCATCCATGCAAACGATTTAGTTTGCAACGGAATTAAAGTGAAGGAAACGAGCAGCGGATTCCTTCTTCAAAAAGATCCTGCCATCGTCAACTGGAAGCGCGACTTATTTCCCAGCCAAGAAACCTTTAGTCTCAGGGTGCCGAATTTTTCAGTCTTTGATCCGGATGGCAATCTCCCGCTGAATTTGCAAAGAACCGGACTCACGAACCTGGATTTGGATTTTCGGACACAAGCTTTTGCAGCACAGGCACTAGCGGCGCTAGCCAAATTCCTGCATTTTGCACCACAGGGGCCTGCAGTTACAGATGAGTTCCATCGGGCCTTGATGGAAGTTTTCGAATTCGAGCAAGCCATTCCCGTATTCTTCACGAGTTTAGGTACTGCCTTGTTGACTACAACGAACCTCCGGCTTGCAGGTGTGAGGAATTGCTTGCTTGTAAACATTGAAGCCCTTATGGCTGGCTGGCTGTCGCACATCCAAGATAGATATAACGCAGTAGCCGTCGCCCGATGGGGCTATCAGCACAGTTCACCGATTTACGCTCTCAACGTGTGGAAACGGTGGATTGGCAGCGCCCGTCTCATCATGAAATCGGACGAGGAGCCTATACTAGGACGACCATTGCGATTTAGGTACAAAGAGTTTTCCGTCGACAGGTTCCATATCCGCAGAACCGCAAATTGTGCTCCCACTTTGCTGACTCGGGAGGACATCGAAATGTTGAAAGAGCGATTCCCGAGCGGGGCAGAAAACAAAGAAATAAAAAGCAGCAACAATTTCATAGCAGCCGAGCTATTTCTAAAAGACCCACTGCCGCAAAGGGCGGAGCGTGAGCTTTCAATTGCGCGCTATTGGGAGCAAATAGTTCGTGAACCTGTTGTCCCATTCATTCCCAACGAGCGAGAAACTAAACTAAGAAATGCTTACGACGACCTAAGTGAGTATTTTGCTGACCTCTCCCAGCCAACAGGTGGTCGCGGATGAATGTCGTCCAATATTCATTGGTGGGGCTCGCTCGATGGTGGGGGACTGGCCCAGACCTGCTCTCACCAGCGCCCATCGCGAAAGGGGCGTCCACGCGTATGGCTTTCGCAGCCTGGACATTCGCAGCCGACATCCGACGATTCTCTCAGATGCGAGCGCAGCCTGGCGCAGCCTTTTTCGCGTAGCGTTGGGTGCCCTACCCTTCAGCTGCACCTAGGAGTACGGAGCGTGTGGGCGGCTGGCCCAACTGACTCACCTTTTACCCCTCCGCACGTCTGACCTGAGGATCGCTATGAAAAAACTGTCAGGTGCCCTCGTGCTCCTCTTGCTCTCCGCGCCGGCAATCTTCGCCCAGCAGGCGACAAACCCTGCCACCCCCTGCTCTGTCCCGCAACAAAAGCAATTCGACTTCTGGGTGGGTGAGTGGGACTTAACCTGGCCGGGCGCGAACGGCGGCGCCTCGGGGCACGGCACCAACAGCATCAAGCGCATCCTCGATGGCTGCGTCGTCGAAGAGAATTTCTCCGGCCAGTCTTCCATGCCCTTGCGGGGAACCAGTGTCTCCATCTTCGACACGCGCGAGGGAAAATGGAAGCAGACCTGGGTCGACAATGAAGGCGGCTATCTCGATTTCATCGGAGAATTTTCCAACGGCCAGATGATCCTGCAGCGCGAAGCCACGCGTCCCGATGGAACCAGGATCCTCCAGCGCATGGTCTGGAAAAACATAACCGCCAACGAGCTCGACTGGAGCTGGGAAGCCTCCACCGACGGCGGCAAAACCTGGCAGGTGAACTGGCCGATCCACTACAAACGCAGGACCTGAGATTCGTCAGGCGTCGTCCAGCGGAAGCCCTGCAAGCTTTTTCTTCGTGTACCTTCGTGCCCTTAGTGGTTTGCGCCTCTGGGAAAATGTACCCACCAACGAGCTGGACTGGAGTTGGGAAGCCTCCACCGACGGCGGCAAAACCTGGCAAGTGAACTGGCCGATCCACTACAAACGCAGGACCTGAGATTCGTCAGGCGTCGTCCAGCGGAACCCGTGCAAGTTTTTCCTTCGTGCACCTTCGTGCCCTTAGTGGTTTGCGCCTCTAGCACGGTGGCCCGCCGCAATCTCTTCCTGAGAATTCTGGAACACCCCCCCTCGTCCGAAGTGACCTCAATCACTGCTGCCCCCCGCTCCCCTCTGTATCCTCCCCTCGACCATCCCGGAGACACCATGGAGCATTTCTATTCGCGCAGAAACTTCCTTGAGACTTCGCTCATAGCCGGAGCCGCCCTTGCCGCCGCGCCCCACCTGCTCGCATCCACGCCGCCAGCCACCCCAGCCTTCCCGGTCGCGGACTATCACGTCCACCTCAGCGAGCACCTCTCCATCGAGCAAGCCGTCGCTCTCGGCAAAGAGCGCCAGGTGCAGATCGGCATCGTTGAGCATCCCGGCCCCGAATACAAGCTCCACACCGACGCCGATCTCAAGCAGTACCTCGACACCCTGCGCCGCTATCCCGTGCGCATCGGCCTGCAGCCGGTGTACCCGGGCTGGTCCAAAGCTTTCTCCAAGAGTCTTCTCGACCAACTCGACTATGTCCTGATGGACGCGCTCACCCTGCCCAAGCCCGACGGCGGCTATCTCGCGATCTGGCAAATCGACACCATGGTCGACGACGAAGACGCCTTCATGACCCGCTACCTGCAGTTCATCGAGCAGGTGCTGACCACCGAGCCCATCGATATCTTCGGCTGGCCGACCTTTCTTCCCGTCCCCATCGCGCGCCAGTACAGCCAGCTCTGGACGCGCGCTCGCATCGCCCGCATCCTCGAACTCGCCGAAGCCAGGAAGATCGCAATCGAGATCAACGAAGTCGCTCACGTCCCCGACGAAAACTTCATCACGCTGGCCAAACGGGCTGGATTGAAATTCACCTTTGGCACCGACTCCCGCACTCCGCAAGGTGCGGCCCACTTCTACTACTGCTACCGGATGGCGCAGAAATGCGGCCTGACCGAAGCGGATATGTTCGTTCCGAAAAAAAAGTAAGTACCATCGGCAATTCAGGCCGACCCGGCTGCGCGCGATTTTTGCGATGGTATGTAGCCTTCCCTCTGACTTAGCCATTCTTATCCTCTCGATCTCCGAGTCCAAACCGCATCCTGCTGCATCCAAGCGGGACAAGGAGAAAATCTTATGTACGTCGTAATGGGAGCCAGCGGCAACACCGGACACATCGTGGCTAACAATCTTCTTGCCGGCGGACAAAAAGTTCGCGTCGTCGGCCGAAACGCCGCCCACTTACAGCCTCTCGCGGCAAAAGGCGCCGAACCCTTCATCGCCGATGCCACCGACGCCGAAGGTCTTACCAAGGCCTTCCACCAGGCGGACTCCGCCTACGTCATGATTCCACCCAATACCGCCAGCAATGATCCTGTGGGACATTACACGCGGGTGAGCGATGCCATCGCCGCCGCCGTTCAAAATGCCGGGGTTAAGAATGTGGTCGCGCTCAGCAGCATCGGCGCCGACAAATCCAGCGGCACCGGGCCCGTAGTTGGTCTTCATCATCTTGAAGAGAACCTCAACCAGATCGCCGCCGCGAATGTGTTGCACCTGCGCGCCGGATACTTCATGGAAAATACTCTTCCCCAGGTGGCTCCGATCCGAATGATGGGCTCCGCCGCCGGACCCCTTCGCGCCGATCTCAAACTGGGCATGGTCGCCACTCGCGACATCGGTTTCGCAGCCGCCGATGCCCTCTTGCACCCCACCGTCCGCGGCAAGCAAACCCGTGAATTGCAGGGACAACGCGATCTCTCCTACACCGAAGTTACCGCCATTATCGGCAAGGCCATCGGCAAGCCCGACCTCAAATACGTTCAGGTGCCCGACGAGCAGATGCGCGGCTTCCTCGTTCAAATGGGAATGTCCGAACCATTCGCCCGCCTGCTCCTCGAGATGACCGCCTCCCTCAACTCCGGATCCATGCGAGCCCTCGAACCACGCAGCCCGCAGAACACCACTCCAACCAGTTACGAAACGTTCGTAGCCGAATCCTTCGTCCCGGCCTATCAACACCAACAACAAGTGGTAGCCTGATCGTTTGTGGAGGGGCGGACGCCCTCGTCCGTCCCACCCCGTCACGGACAGATTAAGAAAGAAAGTCCCTCCCGCTCGCCCTACTAGGTGCGCCGGGGAATTCTTACGCATCCACCCAGCCATTCACTCTCACATCCCAACGGAGTACAATTTCAATAACACTGGGGATCCAAACATTAATCGCAAGGCACGGCCTTGTCTGCCCAAGCCGCAGCATCGCTCGTGACGGACCTGGCGTGAAGTAGGTACGGCTTCAGAAGGGAGCTCATGAGAATTCTGCTCTATAACCCCGACAACGGCGTCACTCGCAATTTCATGCCTCACCTCTGGATGTTCCTTCTCCAGTCGCTGACCCCGCCCGGCCATGAAGTGCTGCTGATCGACGGCAACGCCCAACCCATGGACGAATCCCAAATCGCCCAATACGTCCGCGAGCAGAACATCGGACTGGTCGGCATCGGCGCCATGACCCGCATGATTGCCAAGGCCTACCGCATCGCCGATGCCATTCGAGAAACGGGAGTCCCCGTCGTGATGGGCGGACCCCACGTCACCGAACTCGCCGATGAAGCTCTCGGCCGCGATGGCGGCCCGCGCCATGCCGACGCCGTCGCCCTCGGCGAAGCCGATGAAACCTGGCCTCAGATCGTCAACGACGCTGTTCGCGGCGCGCTCAAAGAAATTTATGCCCCAGTCGACGAGCAGGGCAAAGAGCGCAAGCCCTCGTTGAAATCCTACCCCGTCATTCCCTGGGACAAGATCGATCTCACCCAGTTCAATCTCGTGCCCAACGTTTTCTTCCCTCTGCTCAAGAAAGTTGGCGAAGGCTGGGGCACCTTCCGCATCGTCCCCGTCGAATCCGGCCGCGGCTGTCCTTACGGCTGCGAATTCTGCACCGTCACCGGATTTTTCGGCGATTCCATCCGCTTCCGCACCAACGAAAGCGTCGTCAACGAACTCCTGCTCCTGAAAGCCCGCGCCCGCAAAGAGAAAGGCCAGATGGCCGTCTTCTTCATCGACGACAATTTCGCCATCAACGTGAAACGCACCAAATCTCTGCTCCGCGACATCATTGCCGCCAACGCTCAAGTCCACTGGGTCGCCCAGATCAGTGCCAACCTCCTGCGCGATGAGGAACTCTGCGACCTCATCGCCGCTTCCGGTGGCAAGTGGGTCTTCATCGGCATGGAATCCATCGATCCCGCCAATCTCAAAGACGTCAATAAAGGATTCAACAAGCCCGGCGAATACGCCCAGGTTCTCGAACGCCTCGCCAAACGCAACGTCTACGCCATCACATCATTCATCTTCGGCATGGACAACGACACCGTCGGCGTTGCCGAGCGCACGCTCGAGCAAGTACGCACCTGGCCTCCGGGCCTGCCGATTTTTGGTTTGCTCACTCCATTGCCCGCAACCCCGCTCTACAAGCGCCTCGAGGCCGCCGGACGCCTCACCCGCCGCAAGCATTGGCAGGAATTTATTCCCTTCGCCATGGCCCACACCCCGCTGAAGATGTCCATCGAAGAAGCCCACGCGGAAGTGAAATACGGATGGGCTCACTCCTATAGCCCCGAAGCCCTCGCCCACGCCGTCGACTCGCTTGACGATCAGCCGCTTGGCTACCGCGTCAACATTTTCCTGGCCCGCCTCTGCTTCCGAGGAATCTATTTCCCCATGCTGGGAAAGTTCGCCTGGCTGAAAGTAGTCGCCGACAATCGCTACACAATTTTCAAGCTGATCAAAGAAGCCTTCGTCGGCCGCCGCGAGCGCCCAACCAATCCCAACATCCAAGAGGAATTTGACGACGCAGCCGAAGTACCAGGCGAAGCCAGCGCCTGAAGCGCCAAGGCAATCCATTCGATGTAGAGGGGACACCGAGTCCGCCCCGAGCGCAAGCGAGTGCAGTTTGTGAAAGGGCACGGCTTCAGCCGCGCCGCTAAAGCGTCCACCAAGCCCGGGCTTTAGCCCCTGATCGCTTTCCGAACTTGGAATCCCAACCAAATGCCCGCCGGGTACCTCAGTAATCCCGTCCCAGCGAATTCGCTAGGGCGCACTCCCGAACCAGCAAATACTTCTACTATGAGGAACCTTTCCATCTTCACTGTGCTGCTGTTCTGCGCCTTGGCCGCGACCTCCTATGCGCAAAATCCCGCTCTCACTTGGATTGCCGCCGACAACGAGACGATCCCTTTAGAGCCCGCCAGCCTTCACGCCGGTCGCGTCTATCATCCCGCCGTAGGGGGCGGCGACATGCACGTGCAGATTGACTCCCGATATCCGGTCACCGTCGCCATGGCTTGGGCCGACGAATGGAACGCCGCCATGCAGCACCCCGAAGCTCCTGCGCATTTCAGCTTCATCTGCGTCAGGGAGCACGTCACCAGCTCAATTTACGAGTGTCATCTCCCCTCCGATCGCCCCATGATCATCACCTTCCGCGATGAGCGCAGGCCCGAGAAGCCTGTCGTCGCCACCATCGGCGCCATCCTCGGACCGGGCGCGCGGCAATTCATCAACCCCAACGATCTCCATATCCAGTACTACCGTTGCATTCAGCCCGAGTTCCACTGGCGCCGCATCCTGAACGAAAAATATCAGATCACGTCGGCGCCCAAGGTCTACAGTCTGATGACTCCCGATCACGACGGCCAGGAACTCAGCGTGCACATCAAGTCGCCCATTCCCCTGACGGTCGCCCTCCTCCCCTCGCATCTGGCCGACCAGGTTTATGACAAGACCGTAACCCTCACCGATGCTCTCGACCAAACGGGCTGCAAGGAACGCGGCGTCCAGTCGATGAATTTCAACTGCACGTTCAACGTCGCCAACGGCACGCAAACGCTGCTGATCCTTCCCGACATCGATTTTTCCGGCCACAAGAAAGCCACCGTCGAGGCCGACACAGTCCAGTGCGTCGAACATTGCGAACTGCTGCCGCCCGTGAATCCGTAGAAGCTACTAGGCTTGCGTTTCGATCATTCCTGCTGCATGGAGTGGCGGTCGCCCTCGTCCGCCCCGCGATCCTGACCGGGACGAAGGAGCTGACTTCATAATTTTCACTCGTCCCATAAATATGGTAATATGGCGAAGATGAAGACAACCCTCGAAATCCCCGATTTTGTGTTCCGGCGAGCAAAGTCCGTGGCCGCTGAGCGTGGTATTCCCCTACGCCAGTTCGTGACCGAGGCGGTCCAGGAAAAACTGAAAACTACATCTCAGGAAAGGCCATGGATGAAGCACCTTGGAAAGCTCAAACATCTCCGTAAGGATCGAAAGCGAGTCGAACACCGGGTGGAGGAAGCCTTCGAACACATCGACCGCGAAATCTGGCAATGATTCTGGACACCAACGCGCTGTCCGCCGCGGCCGATGACGATCCCCCACTGATTTCCATTCTTGCGCGCTCGGAACAGGTGGCCATTCCGGTGATTGTGCTCGGCGAATTTCGCTATGGCATAGCCCAGTCGCGGCATCGCACTGCTTACGAAAACTGGCTGGCGGAGTTACTCAACGATTGCCTTGTATTGGATGTCAACGAGCCCACTACGCATTACTATGCCGAGATCATTCTCGAGTTAAAGCGGACGGGCAAGCCGATCCCGACCAACGACCTTTGGATCGCCGCACTGTGCCGCCAGCACTCGCTTCCCGTGCTCAGCCGCGATCGGCACTTCGACCTGGTGGCAGGAACCAGTCGAATCGGCTGGTAACCGCAATGTGGAAGAAAAGGCTCAAATGATCGATGGAAATGCCCACTTCTCCCCGCTTTTGGGAGAAATGGGAATATTGACGCCGATGAGTGTCACATTTCCAAAAAGTCCGCAGACACCGCCTCGCCTTTTGACACAGTCCGTACCGCTGTCTACACTTGCACCCATGGAAGTTCGCTTTCGCCCCGAAACCGAGGCGCAATTGCAGGAGCTCGCCAGCAAGACTGGCCGCGCACCCAATGACCTGATCGAAGACGCGATGGCTGGCTACCTGGAAGAACTCTCTCACCTTCGCAGCACTCTGGATAGCCGCTACGACGACCTCAAGAGCGGCCGTGTGAAAGCCCTGGAGGGTGAAGCCGCATTCGCTAAAGTTCGGCGGAAAAGCAAAGCGCGCCGCGCCGGCTGACCCATGGAGAAGCGGAATGAGTTTGCTAGAACGGGACCAGCAGTTTGTCCGGGCCTTCGATTTCCTCCTTAGCCTCTAGAAATTCTTCGCTCCATGGTTTGCCCGCGCACTCGGGACACTCCTCAATCGTGCTGCCAACAGCAAAACGGTGATAGCAGGTTCCTTCGGAACTGGTCCCCGGAAACTTCTTGCAGGTCTTGCAAGGTTCGAAGAACTCGCGTTCCAGCGCTCGGTGCTCGCCCCATAATTCGCGCTCACATATGATGCACATAACGTCCTCCTGTCCGTGGTCTTCAGCACCCGAGTGAGTCCGCCACGGCGTGCTTTCCCTTAGCGCTCAATATAAACTCAATCACCTTCCTCCCCGTTCGACAAATGAGAGTAGATTCCACATTTTTGATGGCATCGTCCCAAAACGGAAAAGGCTTCCAACAACTCTGATAGTGCCTTCATTTATGCGGCAGGAAACTTAACGTGGAAACCCTTTGCAAAGAACGCAAGGATGGGGCACACGCCCTTTGACACAGTCCGTACCGCTGTCTACACTTGCAACCATGGAAGTTCGCTTTCGTCCCGACACCGAGTCGCAATTGCAGGAACTCGCCAACAAGACTGGGCGCGCACCCGGTGACCTGATCGAAGACGCGATGGCTGGTTATCTGGAGGAACTCTCTCACCTTCGCAGCACTCTGGATAACCGCTACGACGACCTCAAGAGCGGCCGCGTGAAAGCCGTCGACGGTGAAGAGGCATTTGCAGAACTCCGTCGCAAGAGCGAAAAGCGTCGCGCGCGCCCATGAGCGAGTTTGTTCTTCACCCTGATGCGATTACAGATGTAGAAGAAATTTGGGAGTACATTGCCGCCGACAATGTCGACGCTGCGGATAGATTTCGCGAAGAGATATTCCAGACGATCCAATCTCTCGTGCCATTTCCCTTCGTTGGGTACAGCCGTCCAGACCTGACATCGCGTCCGTTGCGTTTTCAGATCGTTCACGAGTACGTCATCGCGTATGCGCCCGATGAAAAACCGCTTGTGGTGATCGCGATCCTTCACGCCCGTCGCAATCCGCGCGTGATAGCAGCGATTCTCCGCACACGAACCTGAGTCACGGAAAAGGACCTGGGCCAGTAAGCGAAGTGGTGGAAGGGCGTGGGCTTCAGCCGTACCGCTGAAGCACCAATAAAGGCGGGCTTTAGCCCCTGGGGGCAATGTATGGCAGCAGCAACACCGGCGCTGAATCTTAGTCGGAACCGAGCGGAATCGCACCACAGCGAATCAGATACCTCGCGGTCGCGTCAAACTCCTCCGGCCGAACTGTCGGATCATCTTCGTTTCCCTTTGGAATATATACGATCATTCCTTGCCTTGCTCGGGTGAGCAATACACGATAGGCGTTG
>DATGFC010000015.1:0-46133 GCA_035309485.1 Candidatus Sulfotelmatobacter sp. | reverse complement strand
GGTGGACGCCGCCATCGTCATGGTGGAGAACGGATACCGACACTTATCCGAGCAGCCCGTTCCGGCATCGGATCGTGAGCGGGTGCACATTCTCATCGACGCCGCCAAGCAGGTGGGTCCCGCGCTGTTTTTTTCTCTCCTCATTATCGTCGTCTCGTTCCTCCCGGTATTCCTGCTGGAAGCGCAGGAAGGACGCATGTTCCGTCCGCTGGCATGGACGAAGACTTTAGCTGTGGGCTTCTCGTCCTTGTTGGCCATCACCCTGGTGCCTATCCTGATGGTCATTTTCATTCGAGGGAAGCTGCGGCCCGAATCGGCAAATCCGATTTCAAAGGTTACGCAGGCACTCTATTTGCCGGTTTTACGACTCTGCCTGAAATACCGCAAAACGACGTTGTTGCTCAATCTCGCATTCCTTTTGGTGACCTTTCCCTTAATGTTCAGGATGGGCAGTCAATTTATGCCGCCATTGTTTGAAGGCTCATCGCTCTACATGCCTACGGCACTTCCCGGTATTTCGATCACACAAGCCTCGCAGCTCTTGCAAGAACAGGATCGGATTCTCCGGTCCTTTCCAGAAGTTGAGACCGTCTTCGGTGTGGTCGGACGATCCGACAGCGCTACCGACAATGCTCCTCTCGATATGTATGACACGACTGTAATGCTGAAGCCGCGGGAAAAGTGGCGGCCGGGTATGAGCTATGAAAAGCTCATTCGCGAAATGGACGAGAAGCTCCAGTTTCCGGGGCTGACGAACACCTGGACCATGCCAGTACAAAACCGCCTGGACATGGCTCTCACTGGGATCAAGACACCGGTGGGAATGAAACTCCAAGGAACAAGCTTGGAGCAAATCCAGCAGCTCGGGGCACAAGTGCAGAAGATTCTCTCGGGGTTACCGCAGGTACGTTCGGTTTTTGCGGAGCGAGTTTCGCAGGGCTTTTACATCAACGTAGACGTCAACCGGCCAGAAGCGGCGAAATACGGTTTGACCATTGCCGACGTGCAACAAGCGGTGGAATCCGGCATTGGAGGCATGAACGTTGCCGAAAACGTCGAAGGCCGCAGCCGCTATCCGATCAATGTCCGCTACCAGCGTGACTTTCGCGACAACGTCGGGGAACTGAATCGCGTGTTGATTGCGACACCTTCCGGGGCGCAGATACCGATTTCTGAAGTAGCCCAGATTTCGTTTTCGCGCGGCCCGGCGATGATCCGCGATGAAGATGGTCAGCTCACAGGATATGTCTACATTGATCTCAACACCACCGACTACGGCGGTTTCGTAGATCAGGCCAGCAACATGCTGCGGCAAAAGCTGAAATTGCCGGCGGGATACACCTATCAGTGGTCGGGCGAATACGAATTCCAGCTTCGAGCGAAGGAAAGAATGAAGGTCATTTTGCCGGTGGTGTTCTTCGTCATCTTCCTGCTCCTATACATGGTCTTCCACAACCTCACGGAGGCCATGGTCCTGATCTTCCCCACGTTCTATGCCATGACCGGCGGGCTGATCTTGCAGTGGTTGCTGGGCTACAACTTCAGCGTCGCCGTGTGGGTCGGGTATATCGCGCTATTTGGTATAGCGGTGGAGACCGGCGTGGTGATGGTCGTGTATCTGCACGAATCGCTCGATAAGCGCATCGCGTCAGGTCGCCCGCTCACAGATGCCGACATTCACGAAGCGGCCATCGAGGGTGCCGTGCACCGGCTCCGGCCAAAACTGATGACGGTCTGTGCTGTTCTCGCCAGCCTCATTCCCATCCTCTGGGCAAGCGGTATTGGCTCCGATGTGATGAAGCCGATTGCCGCTCCTATGGTCGGCGGAATGGTTACGTCCACGATTCACGTACTGATTCTAGTTCCGGTTTTCTTCGTGTTGATGAAGGAACGAGCCATGCGGCGCGGCACGTTGCGGCCGGAATCGGTGGAGTAGGGGACGACCCGCTGGAGTAATGCGGGCCGTTGACTGGACTCTAGAGGCGGCTTAATATACGCGGCCAAGGGCGGACATAATGACTCAGCTACGGTTTGCGTGCGTCCTCGCGGCATCATTTGTGATCGCCTCTCTGTCTCTGGTAGTTGTCTTATCCCACGGCCAAGCCGTACCTCTTGTAAAGCAATCAGACAAATCGTTGGACCCGGCCATTCGCTGGCAATTCGATACGCATGGTTGAGTGTTTTCATCTCCTGCGGTCGCCGGAGACTTATTGTTCATAGGTTCCTGCTCGGGGAATTTCTATGCTCTCGATAAGAATACGGGCCAACTTCGCTGGAGCTACAACATCAAGCAAGATGGCGACCAAAGCAGCTTTCACGACGACCCGCTCATTGCAGACGACCTTGTGGTCATCGGCACGGATGCAGGACGGCAGGGTCACATCTACGCATTTAACCGGGCGACAGGGAAAGTTCGCTGGAAATACCTCGTCCGCACTGGTGACCTCGAAGATTTCGGCGTCGCTTCAGATATTGTGAGGAAGGACGACGCTATCTACGCAGTGGCAAACGGCGATGACCTCTTGTGTCTCGACCTTACCACAGGGGCGGTACGCTGGCATTTTGCCAGCGGCTTCGACCGCCAACACACGGCGTGGGAAAATTCTCCCGCGATAAACGGGGACACGATTCTTTTCGGTGGTCAGGATGGTGTCGTCTATGCTCTCGATGCGCACTCTGGCAAGCTAACTTGGAAAACAGACCTTCATACTCCCGTTCTCACGACTCCCGTTTTGGCTGATTCCATGATCTACGTTGGCACGTCCGACCACTTTTTTTCTCTCCGGCCAAACGATGGAAGGGTGGTTAGTTCATTTCTTATTCCTGTCAAACCTTGGCGAAACACGACGGTATCAGGGAGCCATCTGCTGGTAATTTCCAGTGATTTCTTCTATCAGCGTGTGCCGAGCGAGATTCTATCTCTAGACCTTGCATCGCACACGGTCCAACTGCTTGCCCGTCCCTCCGCGGAGAGCGCTGATTGGGGCACGGTACGGCCTTATCTCTGGGGAGGCGAGGTTCTCGTGAGCGACACCGGACACCTTTACGCGTACAAGGAAAGCGATCACTCTTTGTTGTGGTCACACGACTTTCCGGCACAACTGGTTCGGGGCATCGGCACCACCTCAGACCTGCTCTATCTCGGAACAATGCAAGGCATGGTTTTCGCGTTCTCTCCCGAACACCGCTGACGACCTGATGTGACTATCTAAAGAGCCGGCCCCCATTCGACCAGTGCGAGGACTGTGGCTAGTGAGCTTTGACATTAGAAAGCAGTGCGACTAGCATATTCAAGCACTTAATTGAATAATTGAACTATGCCTGAGAATACATACCAAGCGAATCAAAAACGTGACTTCAAGGACGCCTCCTATGGCCAGCTGGCCCGCATCGGGAAGGCACTCTCCAGTCCGAAACGGTTGGAGTTGCTTGATCTGCTGTGCCAGTCCGACCGCACCGTGGAGGCGTTAGCCAGTGAAACTAGGATGTCGGTGGCCAATACCTCACAGCACTTGCAGGCGTTGCAGACGGCGAGGCTGGTAGAGACCACGAAGAATGGCCGGTATGTTGTCTATCGGCTCGCGGATGCGTTGGTTTCTGATTTCTTTCGGCGCTTCCGGTTGTTGGCGGAAAACCGCCTCGCAGAGATTGAACAAATCCGGCGTCGCTTTTTCAGCGAAGACGAAGAAGTCAGTCCCGTTGATCGCAGGACGCTTTTAGAGCGGGTGCAGCAAAAGAGGGCCATTGTCATAGATGTTCGGCCCCAAAATGAATACCGAACGGCCCATATCGCGGGAGCCTTGCCGATTCCCCTGGAACAGCTAAAACAGCGTCTCTCAGAACTGCCACGCACTAAGGAAGTAGTGGCCTACTGCCGCGGTCCCTTCTGCGTGCTGGCAAAGGAAGCCGTTGAAGTGCTCCGCTCGCATGGATTCCGCGCCTCACGGCTAGAGGACAGCGTCCACGATTGGCGCGCCAGAGGGTTGCCGGTTGCTGTGGGTGAACCGCCTGTGCACAGGCGCTTAACTCGGGCTCATTGATTCCAATTGAGGTGTACTAATGATTCTGCGTCAACTCTTGCATACACAACCAGTGGTGGCCGCGTCCTACGTCTTCGGTTGAGGCGGTAAGGGCCTGGGCGCCGTGTGCGATCCCATCGAGCAGATTGAGCCGTATCTACGCATCGCCGAGGAGACCGGCATGAAGATTCACTACGTGATTGATACTCACGTCCATGCTGACCATGTCTCCGGCGGCCGCCGCCTGGCCGAGGCCACCGGTGCTAATTATGTATTGCACGATAGCGTGGGAGCGCGGTTTAAATTTCGTGGCGTAAAAGACAACGAAGAACTGGATCTCGGCAACGTGCGAATTCGTGCCCTGCACACTCCCGGCCATACCCCTGAGCACATCGCTCTGGTGGTGACTGACAAGACTCGTGGACCGGAGCCGTGGTTCCTGCTGAGCGGCCACACGCTGATGGTCGGCGATCTTGGGCGGACCGAGTTGGCGTCCAGCGCCGAGGAAGGCGCCAGGTCGCTTTTCCAGAGCGTACGGAAACTCAAGAATCTTCCCGACTACCTCGAAGTGCTGCCGGGAGCTTTCTCCGGCTCAGTGTGCGGACGTTCATTGAGCGGCAAGCCCAGTTCGACGATCGGTTTCGAGCGCCGCTTCAACCGCGCGTTTGGAATAGAGGAGGAAGAGGAATTTGTGCGCCACATGCTGGAGAACATACCCTCGCCGCCTGCTGACGCCGCCAAGATCAGGGCAATCAACCTCGGTGTTCAAACCACCTGACGCTTGTTTATGGACGCGAACACCGAAACCAACCCGATTCGTTTAGGTCTTCAAGAAAATCTGGGCCAGTTCTCCCTCCTCGTGCTGATCAACGTTTTTGTCGGCATGATGGTCGGAGTGGAGCGGACGGTCGTGCCACTCATTGGGGAGAGAGAGTTCGGTCTGGTTTCGAAGACCGCAATCGTCTCCTTCATCGTCAGCTTCGGTGTCACGAAAGCCATTTGCAACCTGTTCGCAGCGCACGTCTCGGAGACTGTGGGGCGCAAGAAGGTCCTCGTGCTCGGATGGCTGATTGGGCTGCCGGTTCCCTTCATCATCATCTTCGCAAACCATTGGTTCTGGTTCGATATTGCCAACATCCTGCTCGGCGTCAACCAGGCCTTGTGCTGGTCGATGACGGTGATCATGAAGGTGGATCTAGTGGGGCCCAAGCGCCGAGGATTTGCGCTCGGGCTCAATGAATTTGCCGGCTACCTCGCCGTTGGCTTCACTGCCTGGATTACGGGCTACATTGCATCGATTTACGCGCTGCGCCCACAACCGTTCTACCTGGGCATCGGTGTAGCGTTTGCGGGACTGTTGCTCTCAGTGTTTTTTGCGAAAGAGACACGGCACTATGCCACCCTTGAGGCAACGCTGCACCATGCGCCCACTACAAACGGCAGCGCAGATGATCTTTCGCGGTCGCGTTCGATGCGGGAAATTTTCGCGCTGACATCATGGAAAGACCGAAACCTGTTTTCTTTCAGTCAGGCAGGGCTGGTGAACAATCTCAACGATGGCATGTCCTGGGGAATCTACCCGCTGTTTTTTGCCAGCCTCGGTTTGGGCGTGGCCGCAATTGGCACCATCAAGGCGGTGTATCCCGCTGCCTGGGGCATCCTGCAGCTCGTTACCGGTCCTTTAAGCGATCGTTGGGGACGAAAGTGGCTCATTGCTGGCGGCATGGTAGTGCAGGCCGGCGGAATCTGGCTTACGGTGCAAGTACCCGTGTACTCCGCATGGATGATCGGCGCTCTGTTGCAGGGGGTTGGCACGGCGATGGTGTATCCAACGCTTCTCGCGGCAATCAGCGACGTGGCGCATCCGGAGTGGCGAGCAACGGCCATGGGTGCTTATCGCTTCTGGCGCGATCTGGGCTATGCCCTCGGTGCTCTGATCTCCGGAGTAATCGCGGATTTGCTCGGGATGAGGGTAGCAATTCAAGTGGTTGCAGCGTTGACGCTACTCTCCGGCCTACACGTAGCGTTCAGAATGCGTGAAACGCATGGACCTACAAACCGCGAACTTGAAAGTATCCCAAGTCCCGTGACGCATCCGTAAGCTCTCACAGAGAGGAAAATATCACATGACTCAGTTCAGCATCACGAGTGCACTCTTTCGCCGCCACACGGTTAGCAGGATGGCTGTAGCGCTAACCTTTGTTGTTGCACTGGTGACCGCTCCATTATTCGCCCAAGGTGTCTCATCAAAAACGACAGCCGACGAATCCTCCGGGTCCGCACCGGAACTCATCCAGCCCGACGAACTGGTCAAAATCGTGCAGTCTCCGAAAGGCGCGAGGCCGCTCATCTTCCAGGTTGGATTTCGCGTCCTTTATCAGCAGGCGCATGTTCCGCATTCGGAGTACATCGGCCCTGCGTCGGAGCCGGAAGGTATTCAGCGTCTTCGCCAGCGCGTTCAAGGTCTGCCGCGCACGCAATCCATCGTTATTTACTGCGGGTGCTGTCCTTGGAGTAAATGTCCAAACATTAATCCCGCATACAAAGAACTGCGCGCCCTGGGATTCCGCAATATCAAGGTACTTTACATTGCGGACAACTTCGGCAAAGACTGGGTTGACAAGGGTTATCTCGTGGAAAAGAGCGAATAGCGGACGTACTCGCTTTGGAACCCGAATCGGTTCGAGAGGAGCATGTGAAAACAAGAGTCCTTGCTGCAGTGGCCATTCTGGCAGTTGTCGCCTTTATCGCAACCCGTCACTGGAATGGGCGAACCGAGCCACTGCGAGGCGACAACGCAGTGACGCATCCATTGGCACCTGATTTCTCCCTCACAGGTTTGAGCGGGCAGACGCTCCAGCTTTCTCGTTATCGCAGCAAGGTGGTTCTCCTCAACTTCTGGGCAACTTGGTGCTCACCCTGCCGAAGCGAGATTCCTCGTTTCGTGGACTTGCAGCGTAAATACGACAGAGATGGGTTGCAGATTATTGGGATTTCTCTCGATGATGACCCGAAGCTGGTGCGCGCGTTCTATCAGCAATTAACAATGAACTATCCCGTCGCTATCGGGGATGCGAAGCTCGCTGAGCGGTATGGCGGGATTCTCGGCCTTCCCGTCAGCTTTCTGATTGGTCGAAATGGTCGAATTTATGCCAAACATGCAGGTGAGACGGACATCTCTCTGATCGAACGGGATGTCAAGTCACTACTCGGAACGACCCGACGCTTAAATGAAACTCATCGACGATCGTAACAATGATCTCCCGCTGTTAGCCCACCCGCTTGATTTGGAACGCGACTTTACGGCACTAGCCCTAGTCGAAGCCGTTCGCACAAAAAGGGGCCCGGTATCTCGGTGGAGGTGCCCGAGGTCTGCATTCTGGAATTTGACGGTGATATCACCGACCACCTTGTCGAGAGCAGGGCCGTTTTCCCCTGGCAGAATTGGGCATGTTTTCACACGCCGATGTTCTCACTTGAGGTGAACGGGAAACCCTGCGGGATTGTCCTCCAAGCATAGCGTTTCGCCCGCTCGCCCCACATCCCCCTTATCGCCGGGCCAGAGGTCGGCCAAGAATTTCGCTGCGGGCGTGTCTGTGACGGGCCTATCATTAGTGATGTTCTGCACACCACTGCTCGGCGCTACCGCATTGATAGCGAAAAGGTACAGAATTCCGTACCTCAGGAGTTCGCAGCGAAGCAGCAGCAGCAGCAGAAGAAGAAGAAGAAGAAGAAGAAGAAAGAGAGGGCCATGCCCGCCAAAAGCTCGGCCTAAATCAAAGATGCAAAAGACGATTAAAAGGCGGAGGACGATGGCTTCTCCGTCTTTCTTTTTGTCGGACCGGCTGCAATCAGTCTCAATGAGAGAGTCACACCTTCAATGCTTGGACGATCAGTGGCTCGATGCGGGACCAGAACAGCGCCAGGAGCAACACAGAGGTGGCTATTCCCATCATGTAGATCGTTGATCGCGCAGGCTTGGCGTTCGCGCGTACGCTTTGCACTACGATCCAAATCCATGCAGCGGCCACGATGATAGCGGCTAACACCGTAGCCCAAAGCTGAACGCCGCTAAACCACGCGATGACGCCTCCCGCACTGGCTAGAGCGACCGCCGGAAGGGCAAACGGCAGCACGCAGCATACACCGCAGGCGACGGCTCCGGCCGCGACGGTCAGTGCCGCGGCGCGGGCGGCTCGTTCGGGAGCTTTGATCTTGAGCGTTTCCTTGTCAATCATCGTGTCATCCATTAACTCGCGGCCCAAAGACAATGATCCCTGCACCGATCAAAGCGATACACGCGCCCACAGTATCCCAACGGTCTGGTCGCGCACCTTCCACTGCCCACAACCAGAACAGCGATGCAGTAATGTAGACGCCGCCATAAGCGGCATAAGCCCGCCCAGCCGCACCAGTTTCAACAAGGGTTAGTAGGGAGGCAAAACACACGAGTGAGGCGATTCCCGGGATGAACCACCAGAGTGGTTTGCCGAGCCGCAGCCACGACCAGAACGAGAAGCATCCGGCGATCTCCGCCAACGCCGCCAGGATATAGACAACCGCCGTCTTCATTGCTCACACTTCGCTTCCGATATGCAGCAGCCGAGGACGGTCTTCGTCGGCACAGAGGCAACGAATTGCTCAAACAGTTCGTCAGCGGCTTTTCTTGCCGCTTCGGGCGCTGTGATCGTCAATCGAATTTCGTCAGGGTCTTCGTGCGTCTCGAAAGCCAGAAACGCACAGCATTCCTGTTCCTTGCGGACCATCTCTCGCACGCGGTCGGCCGCTTCGGGTGCGTATCGCAGATCCAGCACCAGGTCCCTCCGCTCATGGCGTCGCAGCGCATCGCGCGTCAGTTCGCCGATCCACGCCAAGCGATTCTTAAGATTATCGGCCGTCAGACTACAGGCAATCGGCCCTGTGTTGGATGATGTCATGCTGGCTCGCCTCTCCCCACTCGTATGAATATAATCCCTCAAGTAACTTGAGGTTCAAGGGCTAACTTTGAGGTGGATTACGCCATGTCAGGTTTCAAGATTGGCACGCTGGCGAAGCAAACTGGAACCAGCGTTCCGACGATCCGTTACTACGAAGAGATCCGCCTGTTGCGGCGGGCAGAGCGTCAGGCTGGGGGACAGCGCGTCTATAAGGTAGAAGACGTAAACCGCTTGACGTTGATCCGCCGGTGCCGTGACTTCGGGTTTTCGATCGAGCAGGTGAGATTGCTGATCGCCATCATGCAGGGCCAAACACGATCCTGCATGGACGCACGCGATCTGGCCCAGCAGCATCTGACCGCCGTGCGGAACAAAGTCAGGGAGATGCGTGTGCTGGAGCGCAATCTTGCGGCCTTCGTGGCAGCGTGCGATTCAGCGTGCGCCGGTGGACCAGGGCCTGACTGTGTAATCCTCGAGGACCTTGGCGGGGCCACTAAAAAAGGTATGTTCTGACTCCCAAAAACCCTGCGAGAGCCGCCCGGAGCTGTGCTGCGCTACGACGGGCGGCTCCTAGCCCCTCAGCTTGCCCTCACATTGTACCTGCTTGCCCTTGCTATCATGGTCGCGTGTCCGGGGCCAAACTCTCTCTCTTGATCGCTGTGTTCTTCTTCACGAGCGTGATCAGCATCGTGACTGGCAGCACATCTATGATCACAGTTCCAGTCATGATCGCATTGGGCATCGAAGCTCACGTTGCGGTTGCAACGAACATGCTGGCTTTGACGTTTATGAGCGTGGGTGGCTCGTTGCCGTTCGTCGGTAGGGGCGTACTCAGCCGCAGCCGGCTCCTGCCCTCGATCGCTCTCACGATCATCGGTTCTGGATTGGGCGCATTACTATTGCTCCGTGTCCCGCTCAAGGCTCTGCAAATCACAATCGCTGTTGCGATGATCGGCGTTGCCGTTTTTTCCATGCTGAATAAGAACTTGGGACGAGCTAGTGATGACGCTCCCTCGTCACACGTCGGGATAATTACCGGGTACGCGGCCACATTCCTTCTGGCAATTTATGGCGGCTTTTTCAGCGGCGGTTACGTCACGATGCTCACTGCGGCCTTTGTACTGCTTTTCGGAATGACTTTCCTTCAAGCCGTGGCGACCACGAAGGTCATCAACGTGTTTTCATCGGGAGTTGCCACAGTAGTGTTTATTTGGCGAGGTGTCGTGGATTTGAGGCTTGGTATCGTCCTTGGAGGCTTCATGTTTCTGGGCGCGCTGCTGGGAAGCCGCATCGCTTTGTTCCTCAGCGCAGTCTGGCTGCGGCGCATATTCATTGCGGCGGTCCTCGGTCTTGCAGTCAAGTTGCTATTGCCCGTGCATTGAAACGCCGTCAAATTAGCCTTTTTACCGATCCGTCAATCGCCGGGGTTTGTAAGCGCATGAAGAAGATAGCCTGCGGGAAATAGCGTGAGACCAAAGACAGCAGATACGAAATCGAGATAATGACCAACGCTGTGCTTCGCTCCCCAATGCATCCACGGAAATAGCTGCAGCCCTTCGGAGACGTGAGCGAGGACAACTACCACTAGGCACGCCGCTCCGACCAACTGAAGGAAACAGCTCAGCGATTTTCCTCTAAGGAACAAGACAGCCGAACCGGAAAGCAGCGCGCCCGCCGGTAGAAACGCGATTAAGGCTTTAAGTAATGTGCTGTTCATAGGAGGTTGTCATAAGCGAATCGTCGCGTTTATCAAAATCATAATCCAAAAAACACTTGACCTTGGATACGATTCCAAGCTCGATAATGTTTACTTCGAGGATCACATGTCGTCTCAGAAATTAACGGTCAGCCAACTTGCTCGTATCGCCGGGGTTGGGCCGGACAGTATCCGCCACTATGAGCGAATTGGACTTGTGCCGAAAGGGGAGCGATCTCCCGCCGGGTACCGGCTCTGGAGTGCGCGAGAAGTCCAGTATCTCAAGTGGGTAGCCTCGGCAAAACGAGCAGGTTTCACGCTTCACGAGCTGGCAAAAATCTTTCGGATGTACCGCGCTGGAACTGCCCCCTGTCGCACGGTTCGAGATCTCCTCCAGCAGAAACTCGCTGATCTGGATCGGGAGGTTGACGAACTTTCGAATCTGCGCACCCAGCTGAGACGAGTGTTCGGTCGATGGGAAGGACGATTGCGCCGAGCCTCGTCCGGCGACTTTGTACCGCTGTTTGATGACCTGCACGACGTGCCCGTCAAGCAATCAACCACCGCTTTGAGCCGAAAAAACCGCAAAGGAGGAAAGCCATGATTTACGCTCTGGTAACTTTTCATGTTCTGCCGTCCAAGATCCCCGAGTTCGAATCTCTTCATCGCGCACTAGCGCGATTTATCAGCGCTCAACCTGGATGCATTTCGGTAAGAGTTCACCGATCGCTGAAGAACCCTCATCAGGAGTATGTGGTGTACGGCATATGGGAAAGCAAAGAGGTATGGGAGCGCGCGCATCAGACCGCGGAGTTTAAGACACAGTTCCAGAATCTACCGATCGAGCGGCACACGCTGTCAAGCGCGAGCTTCTTTGAGGTGGCTTATGCCTACCAAGGAGGAGAAGTTGCCTCGCATGTTGAAATCTAAAATAGAGAACCACTTCGGAGTGACCAGCCTGCATGTCGTGGCGGCCGGCGGCGATAACGAGCCAATATCGGTCGTGTCGCCAGTATGGTGGTCGTCAATCTGAAAACGAAGGAATTCATGAATTGCCTTTAGCGCGTCCGGTTGTTTTGTCTTAATCCGTACCCTTCCTCCCGCTGGTAACTCTTCAAAACTGTAAGAAATCTCAGCGCGTTTTTCTTTCATCACAGGTACCCCGGGTGGCACCTGGTCATGGACGAACATGGGAATGGAGAATTCCCCATTAGAGAACATCGTGGCAATGTGCTTCAACAAGAAAGGCGGTCGCACTACTGTAACCATCTCGCGAGATCTCCAAAGCTTGCAGGCTGAGACTGCGATGGAAGCTGCAATACGTTCGCAAAGACGAGAGGTCGCCTGAGGGGCTCCTCTCCCCGTTCGACCAACTCGTCAGAACGGAGCGATTCTCTCCAAATCTGGGTCCGATTTGGGTCCGGTAAGCCGGGTCAAAGAATTCCTTAGAGGATCAAGAACGGGCTGTCAGTGACCGTTGAAATCCAATAAGTTGCACCTCGTTGTTGCCCTGTCACGGCACGGTCAGATGGAACGGCAGGGAGCGGGAGGACACGAGAGGGAACCGGGCAATATCAGTGGGCACGTTTTTCTGTTAACACGTTGCGTCATCATTGCTAATGGGATGATCCGCCGCCTCTACCAGAGCAGCCGGGTATAAGAGGAGCAAGGAGGTGTTCCCATGCAGCTACACACGATCGGCATTGATCTCGGCAAGACAGTCTTTCATCTGGTTGGGCTTAACCCGCGCGGCGAGGTTGTGGTGCGCAAGAAGTTTTCACGCAAACAACTGTTGCTCTTCACTGCGAACCTGCAGGTTGAATTGATTGGCATGGAAGCCTGCGGAGGGTCGCACTTTCTGGGGCGGGCTCTGAGAGAGCAGGGTCATGAGGTACGGCTGATGCCGGCGCAGTATGTAAAGCCGTATGTAAAGACGAACAAGAGCGACTACATTGATGCTGAAGCGATTGCGGAGGCAGTCGGGCGGCCGAAGATGCGCTTCGTACCGATCAAGAGCGATGACCAACTGGATCTGCAGTCCTTGCATCGGGTAGGCGATGGCAACGGCATTGGCTTCGAATGCTTCACGACCAGCACGCGTTGGAAACGCTCCTCTCGTTTTTCAAGTTGAGCGACACGGAGAACTCTCTTATGTCGCAGTTGAGAAGGAGTGACCCCCGCGTTCGGAGGCCGCTGCACCATCCTTAAGCCTCTGGATGTTCACTGTCGAGCAGGTGCAACGAATTGCGGGGTCCGACCGAGCTGCGCAGGCATCCGTCGCGCTTTGGGCGTTCCTACATGGAGCCGCGACGCTAGAAGCCGCTCAAGTGTTAGGCGAGATCAGGGCTGCACTGACTACTAGGGCACTGGCCGAGGGTTGCCAGTCCCGTTTGAAATCGTCTTTGTGCTTCATTGCCGAGATCGCCAAATCCCCCCTTTTCCAGAGTTTTGGTTCAAGACTCGCGGTACAAGAACGGTGCAACGAAAGTTCGTTCTTTATGGTTCTTAGCTGTTCTTTACAGGGCGTTGCGTTGCGACCGCTGCCTTGTAATTACACGTGATCCAGCCTGTCAGCGCACTTTCACGGCGATTCCATCCGGGAACTCATGAGCAGGAACAGCAATCGAATGAATTCGAGGGAATCCGCTTCTAACCCCTTGAGAGGCGAATTAGTGAGATGAACAAATGTTTGACTTTGGTGCATCTCACAAGCATGTTCAGAATTCACTCAGGCGTTCCTGGAGACTCGAAGGCGAGCAACCTTTGGTCTCATGAGCAATGGTCTACTGCGCTGCTTGGTTGCTTGTGGCCGATTGGTTTAGCTCCTGTTGCAACTGGAGCAACTGGCGCAGTTGGTCAGCATTGGACGAGTTGGAGGTCGGACTGTTTCGGGGGCTTGTTTGCGTCGAAGGTTGCTTGGACTTGGGTGTTTGTTCAAGGAGCACATAGATAGGCGCCCCAGCCGAAACCGTCACCACGATCTGCTGGTTTACTGCCAATCGAGAAACCTCTTCGTCTCCGGTTTCGCCGATATTATTGCTGACTCGCTCTCGCATCAGATCGGATTCGTTCAGCGGCTGGCTTAGACTGCCTTGTCCCACGAACATTGCGCCAGCTTGGCCGATTCCGGACAGCGATCTGACTAGGACGTTCTTTCCCGTGTTCTTGCCCGAAACTTTTCCTTTCAGCGGCCGCAAATCCAAATCCGTCGCAGCAGCTTCGATCGGAACAGACGCGCCATCGGGCATCAACAAAGAATCAAACTGCAGGTCCATATACCCTGACCGGTTTGCATCCCTGATATGGCCGACCGCTTTGGCTCCCGCAGGAACAATGATTTCTCCATCGCGCTCATAGTTGTACTCGATCACTGCTAGAACTGGCACTCGTGCAGCCGTGCTTGCAGCCGATTCCAAGCGGGCCCGTAAGCGTGTACCCGTCGCCAAGCCCAATCCCAGTTGCGGCGCTGCCTCACCGACGGTCTGAAAACCGGCAGGGCTTGCCGAGGCTTTTCGCACATATATTAGCGAAGGTTTCTCCATGGCCTCGCGCTCTGCCTTACCCACGTCGGAAGTCTCAACACTCGAGCCTGGTTGATAAGGTGGTGCCTGCCATGCCTGGTCGCCAAAAGGTGGTATCGAACCCAGCGTTCCCGCTCCATTCGTCTTTCCTGTCTGCGAAGCATTCGATTCCGAACGAATTACAGTTCGCTGCAGGTCTCGTTCATTCAGAAAACCTTGGTGCGTTTCCTTCGTTGCAGGGCGTCCGGAATCGGTAATTGGGAACAGGCTCTTGTCGTTGCCCTCGTTGCTGGCTTGCCCCGTCGACTCGTCGTTAGTGATTGCACCACGACTCTTTGCCTTCTCTGGCCCCCCTCGATGTGGCATGGAGATAGCAACGAAGATCAGAAGCGCTGTCACGACCGCGCCCGCGCCGATGATTACGAATCGGTTTTGTTGGATCTGCTGCTTCGCTCTCTGCTTGGCCCTGGTTGCAAACTCCGGTGCGGCGACAGGGGCTAGCGGAGGGATGGGCACACTGCTCAGGAATTCATTTTCGTCTGGCTCCTGCATTAATGCGGCGTTGCCGTTGTCACTGTGTCCGTTGGGGCGAGTCACTTTGCACCTCCCGTTACCGCGGCAACAAACGCGATCGGCGCCAAGACTGGACGATCGACCTCTTCTGCTTGGGCAACTGCCAGTAGCAACCTTTCGCTGGATTCTTTGAAACTGGGTCGTTCGAACACGACCACTCCATCGGCCCTGGCGCCAGGTGCGAGCTTGCGCGTGGTCATCCAGTAATTCTTGATCGCGACCGGTTCGGCCTTGATCGCCTTCCGATGCTTGTCTCTCGATGTCCCGGTAAGCTGTATCTGCGGTGGCAGCACTTCGATTGTCCGTGCAGAAGCGTTAAGAACAGCGAAAGGGAGGGCCATCTGCTGATCCTTCTCCGTCGTCTGTCCAACCGCAACCCGCAACAGCTTGCCTTCCCAATGCGGATTTTCAAGCCGTTGCGCCTTTAGCAGTTGTCGCTCTTGGCTGGTAGGTTTCTCTGGGGGAGCGGCGGCGGGCGGGTCTTCTGGCGCAACATTCTTTGTTTCGCCGACCGCAAAGCTGGTATGAGCTGAAGTGATTAGAAAACTGTGCGGACGCTCGCAGTTGAGGACGTAATCAACTACTTCGCTATGGTCTGATTTTCCTTGGCTCACCAGGCTAAGTGAGATTTCATGCCCGCCTTTGGTCGTGATCAGTGCGTTGGTTTGCGCGGGTTTTGAGCTGGTTGCCTTGAAAAACACAAGTTGCGGCTCGGCTTCGGAGTGTTCCGCCTTAAAGGCTCCCGGATCACCCAAGACAACCGAACTCACCTCCTCCAGCACCCGAACCGAGCTGACATATCCCGGCCGCACGTGCAGGACCAAGACCTGTTCCGGATCAATACTCAGGTTCACGATTCGTGCCTGCGGCAACTCGGTTTGCGCCGACGCCAGGTGGAAGGGCAGCAAACAGGTCGTTATCAGATACACCAAACTCAAACATTTGTTCATCTCACATCTCTTTTCGCAATGGTATTTTTGCTTTCTGGTTCAATGCCGGCTTCTCGAAGGTAAGTTGTTCTAATTGCTGAGACGTACGCGACGACGTCGGGATTTCTGTAAGCAAGGCCTCGCCTCCCGATCATGTCTTCGCCGGCGTAATAAGCAGCGGCCACGAGTCTGAGGTCGTTATGAAACTGTCGCATCAACCAAGCGAGATAGCGCACACCGCCAGAGACGTTTTGGTCAAGATTGCAACGGTCAGTCACGCCCAGCCGCTTGGCAGTGGCGGGCATCAACTGCATTAGCCCCACGGCGCCTTTCGGGGAGATCACGCAGGGCTGCCAATTCGATTCGCGCATGATAATGGCGCGTGCCAGCGCAATGGGCACCCGATAGTGTTGCGCGTAGGCCGTCACGTAGTACTCAGCTTCAATCCGCGCTGGTGTCCTACCTGATTGCGCCCAGGAAATCGAAATGGCGCAAAGCATTTGCGCCAAGATGAATGCCGACCTCATGCCGCACTCCCTCGCAGAGCTTCTGCACTGTACTGCTGCGCGTCGTAGATCAGGCTGGCAAAGCCATCGCGCAGGAGCAGCTTTCGCCGGTCGGCCTCGGTCTTGGCCAGCAAAGGCAGCAGCGTGTCCCTCATCTCAGCCGTAATCTGTTCTGTCCCGAGAACCTCGAGCGCCTGCGCAAGATCGAGAATTTCGGAAACGGACGGCGGTTTTTCCATGCTCCAGCCGCGCAAGGCCTTCGCGAGTCCCGCCATGCCGGCGTGAAACTCGGGGCTGGATTCTGGTGTTCTTAACGCAACAATTTCGGCTTCGCGTTCGGCCGTGGGGTGTTCAACCCGCAGATAGAAACTGCGCCGGCGTAAGGGATCGCCGATGCGCCTCTCTTCATTCGATGTCAACACGACGAAGGGAATGCTCGTGGCCTTGATGGTGCCCAGCTTCGGAATGCTCAACTGCCACACGCTGAGTAATTCCAGCAGTAAGGCTTCAAATGTGTGGTCCACTTTGTCCAGTTCGTCGATGAGCAAGACGCAAGGCTTCTCGCACTGCAGCGCCCGTAGGAGTGGCCCGGCACTGAAGAACTTCAGGCTATGTAACTCGACCTGCAGGGATTCCCAATCGACGCTGCTGGACTTCGATTTCAACTCGACGCAAAGCCTCTGTAGCGGTTCGTCGAATTTGCCGATGGCCTTTTCCTCATTGATTCCCGAGTAGCACTGCAGACGCTCGACCGTAGTATCAGCAGCCTCCGCGACTGCGTATGCCAATTGCGTCTTCCCGCTGCCCGCTGGGCCTTCGAGCAGTAGCGGCTTCCGCAGCCTTGCGGCTAAGTACACCGTTGTGGTGGCAATCGAATCAGCGATGTACCAGCTCGCGCGTAGTCTCTGCGCAAGCTGTTCCAAGGACGAAAACATGCTCTGCTCCTCCCCGAGACCATACTGGTCATCATGAGTGGTGAAGAAATTAAGTCGAATTGGAATTTCGGTCAAATCAGAGGTGGAAGAAGATCGTAAAACGGTTTTGGACGTCTGCGGTGAACGAACACCGCCAAGAAGGGGTGAGCTCTGTTTGACCGAATTTGGAAGATGGCTTAAAAGGCATTCCAATCACGCAACCTCAAACGAGGGTGCTCATTGGCAGGTGCCGCAATGTCGAACTCGCAATCAGGATCAGGCCTGCGCCTACTCCAAAGCTCGGGCGAACAGCCGCGCAAATTTGAACCTGTTCCAGACACCAGTCCAGCCTCTGGTGGCTTCATCGAATCTGACAATCCTCCGCGAACTGCCGGCCGCAGTCCTTTTAAGGATCCTCTCCTCACCGCTGACGAAGTCGCTGAGCGGTTGAATGTGACGAAGGACTGGGTTTGGGACCATTCGTCTCGCAAAGCTCCGCATCTTCCCGTTATCCGTATGGGCGACGGGACTCTACGTTATCGAGCCAGCAGAATAGAAGAGTTCATTGACGAGCGGGAACGTCTCAGCAACCTGCGTTGCAAACGCGGGTAAAATAGCTGCAGGCCCAATTGTTCCCGCCACAGAAATTGAGGAATGAATGGGTACATCGAGTCAGAGGGGTTACGTGACCCCTCGTGGAAAGAAATGGTACGGGTATTTTCGCAAGACCGTAATTGACCCGACGACGGCCAAGCAAAAGACCGTCAGGGTCGCGGTGATTCTTGGGCACAGATCTCAAATGAAGAGATCGCAAGCTCGGGAGGCACTGGAACGTGAAATCACTAAACAGAACGGGCAGACAGGCGACGCTGGCAGGGTGATGAACGACGGCTCTGTGAGCTTCGGCTGGTTCGTTCGCAATCGCTTCTTGCCTCTGAAAGAGGCCAACTGGAAGGAAGAAACCAGCAAAGTGAAAAAACTGCTTATCCAAAAGGACCTTATCGATCCCTTCGACAAGATTCCGCTGGAGAATTTCGATAAGTTCACCTTGCAGGTCCACCTGAACAAATTGGCACAAACGAGGTCCAGGGACAGGGTGCTTCAGATGAGGGCATACTTGCGGGACATCTTTGTTGAGGCGGTCGATCAGGACTTCCTCTCAAAGGACCCGGCGCGCAAGGTTAGAGTCCCAGCCCAACTACGCGAGACCGACAAAACAACGTTGAGCTGGGAGCAACTCCGAAAAGCGCTTTCCCGCTTGGATCTTCGTGACCGGCTCCTATTGGAACTGGACATGACTAATGCCCTCCGTCCTAGCGAATTGTTTGCGCTCAGATGGAAATGCTTCAACCTCGCAGAATCCAACATGAGCGTGAGCGAAACCGCCTACATGGGCAAGATCCGCCCGTGGGGCAAAACCCGAAAGAGTCTCGGGGTTATTCATATTCCCAGGAAGCTGACCGCTGATCTCTGGCGCTGGAAACAACAATGTCCTGATCCAACGCCCGAAGCGTTCATCTTCCCGAACCAGGACGGTGACTTTATTGACACCGGCAACTATCGCAAGCGCGTGTTGCACAAACTCGCGGCAGAGCTGGAGCTCCCAAAGCTCACCTTCCAGGTCATACGGCGCACAATTGCCACGCTGGCGCAAAAGAAGGGCACGGTGAAGGACGTGCAAGGCGTGCTCCGGCACTCTCGCGCGGCAACCACTACGGATGTGTATATGCAGGAGATTCCGAAGAGCGTACGGGCGACGGTCGATTCCATCAATAAGGAGTTGAGGAAGAGATCGACGTCTGTGCGGAAGCAGAAAGCAAGCGTGGTGAACGGGGGGTTGACCACTTCTCAATTTAGAAGAAGTCAGAGCGTTTTGACACCAAATGACACCAACCGATTGGTCGGGACGTTCGTAAGTGATTGAAAATATGGTGGACCTGGTCGGGATCGAACCGACGACCTCTTCCATGCCATGGAAGCGCGCTCCCAGCTGCGCCACAGGCCCATTGTTCGGGGACACCAGAGGCTGTCCGTCATGGACGGCCTTTCTTATTCTCGCTGAGGTCCCCCAGATAGTCAACGCGCCGGCAACACCGTCCAGCGTCGCACGACGGACACTCGAGGGCGGCTGCCCCACATAGCATTTCTTCCGTTTCTTCCACAGGCATTTTCTGCCATAATTGATCGTGCACCCCACCTGCACCATTTTTCAAAAACAATTCAAAGCGAGGAAGAGATGCCAGCGAAGTACATCTTTGTGACCGGCGGAGTTGTGTCTTCACTCGGCAAGGGATTGGCTGCGGCTTCGATCGGCTGCCTGCTGGAGAGCCGCGGAATGAAAGTCAATCTGATGAAGTTCGATCCTTACCTGAACGTGGATCCAGGCACCATGTCGCCGTTCCAGCACGGCGAGGTTTTCGTGACCGATGACGGGGCCGAGACCGATCTTGATCTTGGTCATTACGAGCGCTTCACGCACGCGAAACTTTCCCGCGACAACAACTGGACGACCGGACGCCTCTACGAACAGATCATCGCCAAAGAGCGGCGCGGAGATTATCTGGGCAAGACGGTGCAGGTGATTCCGCACGTCACCAACGAAATCAAGGCGGCGATGAAAAAGGTCGCGCAGGATGTGGACGTCGCCATCGTGGAGATTGGCGGTACCGTGGGCGATATCGAGTCCCTGCCGTTCATGGAAGCGATCCGGCAGATGCGCCAGGAGTTGGGCCGCGACCATACTTTGTTTGTGCATGTCACGCTGGTGCCGTTTATTGCGGCAGCGCAGGAATTGAAGACGAAGCCTACCCAGCACTCGGTAAAGGAATTGCTCAGCATCGGAATCCAGCCGGATATCCTACTTTGCCGTACCGACCGATTCCTGGCGAAAGACCTGAAATCGAAGATTGCACTGTTCTGCAACGTCGAGGAAGAAGCGGTGGTCACGGCCAAGGACGTGGCTTCGGTTTATGAAGTGCCTCTGGTGTTCGCCAACGAAGGCGTTGACACCCTGGTGCTCAAGCATCTGCGGATGGAGGCGAAGGATCGCGACCTCTCAAAGTGGGAAGACATCGTCCATCGCGTGTACAACCCGAAAGATACGGTCACCATCGGCATTGTCGGCAAGTACGTGGAATACGAGGACTCGTACAAGTCCCTGAAAGAGGCGCTGGTCCATGGCGCCCTGGCCCACAATCTGAAGCTGCAACTGAACTGGATTGAAGCGGAAGGACTCGAGACAGGCGACCAGAGTTACGAAGCGCAACTTGAAGGCTATGACGGCATTCTGGTGCCCGGCGGGTTTGGCAAACGTGGCATCGAAGGGATGCTGCGGGCGATTCGGTATGCGCGTGAGAAAAAGGTTCCGTACTTCGGCATTTGCCTGGGCATGCAGACGGCGTGCATCGAGTTCGCGCGGAATGTGGTCGGACTGGAAGAGGCGAATTCGAGCGAATTCGATCCCGCCACGCCCCATCGCGTCATTTACAAATTGCGCGAGCTGCGCGGTGTGGAGGAACTGGGTGGAACGATGCGGTTGGGCGCGTGGACCTGCAAGATCGAGCCGAACACGCTGGCGTACAGGATCTATCAGAAGTCCGAGATCAGCGAGCGGCACCGGCATCGCTATGAATTCAATCGCGAGTACGAAGAGCCCATGACCGCGGCCGGTCTGCGCATTTCCGGATCCACGCCGGATGGTACCTACGTGGAGATGGTGGAGCTGCCTGATCATCCGCATTTTATCGGCTGCCAGTTCCATCCGGAATTCAAGTCGAAGCCGCTCGAGCCGCATCCGCTCTTCCAGACGTTTATTGGCGCGTCCTACGAGTACGGCCAGAAGCGGCGGGCGGAAAAAGAGACGCTTGAAGTCGAGATGTTCCATCGGCCGGAGCGAGCAAGAATCTGAGAACGTAGCCACGGATTTCCACGGATTTTATTTTTTGCCTTCCTCGATCCGTGGGTATCCGTGGTGATCTGTGGCTGAGTATTTTTGAATGACCACCGCCTTCCAGGTCGGCGACATTCACATTGGCTCGGGAGATCTCTTTCTCATCGCGGGCCCATGTGTCATTGAGAGTGAAGAGCACGCGATCCGGATGGCGGAGATCATCAAGGGCGTGGCGCGGTCGCTCGATTTTCCCTTCATCTTCAAGGCCAGTTACGACAAGGCCAACCGCACTTCGATTCGCAGCTTTCGCGGGCCCGGGATCAAAGAGGGCCTGCGGATTCTGAAAAAGATTAAAGATGAACTCCACCTGCCGGTCCTGACTGACGTGCATGAGACGGCGGACGTGGGCAAAGTGGCCGAAGTGGTAGATGTGATTCAGATTCCTGCGTTTCTTTCCCGCCAAACCGATTTGGTGGTCGCGGCCGCGCTGAGCGGGCGCGCGGTCAACATCAAAAAGGGACAGTTCGTTGCCCCCTGGGATATGCGGCATGCGGCGGAGAAGTGCCGCGACGCGGGCAATTCACAGGTATTCCTGACGGAGCGCGGTTCGAGTTTCGGTTACAACAATTTAGTTGTCGATATGCGGTCGCTGGCGATCATGCGCAAGATCGCTCCCGTAGTTTTCGACGCGACGCATTCGGTGCAGTTGCCGTCATCACAGGCGAGCGACGGAGGCCCGGCGGTCAGTGGAGGTCAGCCGGAATTTATCCCCGTGCTGGCGAGGGCCGCGGTTGCTGCCGGCGTGGATGGGGTCTTCATGGAAGTCCACGACAATCCCAAGGAAGCGAAGTCGGATGGGGCGAATGCGCTCGAGTCGACCAAGCTGCGCGGCGTGTTGAAGGAATTGCAGGCGGTGCGGAAGGCGCTTAATGAGGCGCACGCGACCCCGTAAAAGATCCCCAAAAGAACAGATCAGCTTCCCAACGAACGAAACAACTTAGCCCAGCGCTTCAGCGCTGGGGACGGGATGTTCGAATGAAGGAGTCCCGTAGGGACGGCACACGTCACCCTAAAACGTGCTTCGGATCGTACGAGACGCCATATTTTTTCAGGAACCCCAGGAACTCCTCGTCAAATTTCTTCTTCTCGTGATGCGAATGTTGATTCTGGATGTAACGAATAACATCCTGTGTCTGCGAGGCGCTCACGCTGAACGCTCCGTACCCTTCCTGCCAGGCGAAACTGTTCCCTGTAGCATTCGTGTCATTGATCCATTTTGATGAACTGCCCTTGAGAAATTGAACGGCTTTTGCCAGAGGGAGTGTGGGCGGCAGAAGTACGAGGGCGTGAAGATGGTCCTGTACGCCGCCGATGATGATTGCATCGAAGCCTTGGTTGTGAGCGATCCCAGCCATGTAGGCCCACAGTTTGGGTTGGAGGTCATCTGCCAGGCAGGGCCGGCGGTCTTTCGTGCTGAAAATTATGTGGATGCGATTGCTGGAATAGGAGTGTGGCATTGTCCCTACCTCTGGGACTCCCCTAGTTCTTGACCGCATGCCCAGCGCTTCACCGCTGGGCTACGTTGTTTCGACCTCCGGCCCTCCATGAGACGCTCGCGAAATGGGCGCTGATTTACGAACCTGTTTGACAGTTTCCGGCGCTATTCCAGCACAAAGATCCGTTTCTTCGCGCACATCTCCTTCAATATCTTCGGCCACACGGTGACGCTGACTTCGCCCAAGTGCGCTTTGCGCAGCAGCAGCATCAGGGTGCGGGATTGGCCGATGCCGCCGCCGATCGAGAGAGGAAGCTCGCCATTCACAATCCCCTGGTGATAGGGGAACCTCAGGTTGTCGAGCAGGTTCGACATCTCGAGTTGCTGGCGGAGGGTTCTTGCGTTCACGCGGATGCCCATCGAACTGAGCTCATGACGTCGGTGGGTCACGTGGTTCCACACGAGAATGTCGCCGTTCAGCCCGTGCGTGTCGCGATTCGTCTCTGCGCTGGTGTCGGTGATCCAGTCGTCGTAGTCGGCGGCGCGCATCTCATGCGGATAGCCGTCTTTCAGAGGCCATCCGATGCCAATGATGAACAGCGCCGGATGCTTCTGCAGGATCACGGTCTCGCGGCGTTTGCGCGGAAGGTCAGGGTACATCGCCAGCAATTCTTCGGCGTGCAGGAATGTGAGTTCTTCCGGAAGGTTCGGATACCGGGGATTGCGCAGCTCGGGGAACATTTCCTGCGCATATTTCTCGGCTCCGACCACGACCTTCCAGATCTTGCGAACGACGCTCTTCAGAAACTCCAGATTGCGCTCCTCGGAAGTAATGACGCGCTCCCAATCCCACTGGTCGACATAGGCAGAATGATCGTGGTCGAGAAAATAATCTTTGCGGACGGCCCGCATATCGGTGCAGATGCCTTCTCCGGGACGGCAGTCGAACTGCTTTAACGCGACTCTCTTCCATTTCGTGGCGGCCTGCACGACCTGGGCATCGATGGGGTTCTTGCCGCGATCGTTCGAAATATGGAACTGGATGGGGGTGCGTGATCCGTCGCGGTCGAGCATGTCATTGACGCCGCTTTCCACGTCCACGATCAGCGGAACCTCGACCATCATCAGGCCGAGTTCTTTACATAGATTGTCCTCGATGTAGCGCTTGAGTTCGAAGACAGCTTTCTGCGTCTCCTTGCGGTTGATCAGCGAGTCGTAATCCCGGGGCAAAATCTTTTCCAGTTCGGAATAGTCGCCGATGCCGGGGCCGGCAAGGTCGGCTTTCTTTTGCGCTTGTTTGTCTAGAGCGTTTGAGGCAGAAGGTTTGCGATCGCGGCCATTCTTCCGCTCGTTGGATTTAATCTTTTTGTTACGTTTAATTACGGTCATAGATAGAAAGCTCCTGGGACCGGCAGCGTGGGCAATTCGCTGAGAAACAAACGGTCAGATTCATTGAACGGCAGTGGCTGGCTGCGCTACTGTGACATTGATCACAGGTGACTGTGTGCTGAGCAACACCTGGACCCCGAAGCAAGACTCCCCATTGAATGTGTTAGATTGAAATTTCGGGTATGAAACACATCGCCAACTGGGCTTTGAACACCGCTGCGACCCGCGGGGCGAGCTATGCCGACGTACGCGTGATTGCGCAGCACAGCCGCGCCTTGAGCACGAAAAATGGCAAGGTGGGCAGCGCATCTGATGCCGAGTCCGTCGGTATGAACGTGCGCGTGCTTGCCGACGGCGCATGGGGATTCGCGGCATCCTCCGAGTTAGGGCGCGCCGCAGTGGAGGCGACGGCGTCTGAGGCGGTCGCCATCGCGCGGGCATCGGCCCGGGTCAAGCGCGAAGACGTGCGCCTCGCTCCCGAAAAGCCAGTGGTGGCAGAGTGGTCGACTCCCTACAAGATCGATCCGTTTACGGTCTCGGTTGAACAGAATATCGAGCTCTTATTGCAAATTGACGCCGAATTGCGTGCGGTGGCGGGCATCACGCTCGCCGAGACGAATCTGAATTTCAATCGCGAAGAGCAGTGGTTCGCCTCGTCGGACGGAGCGGACATTCATCAGACGAAGCTCTCGACCGGGGCAGGATATGCGGCCTATGCCTTCGCAGGGAATGAAATTCAAAAGCGTTCGTATCCCAATTCGTTTGGCGGGCAGTGGCAGAACAAGGGATACGAGTTGATCGATGAGTTGAAGCTGCTGGAGAATGCGCGGCGCATCGCCGAAGAAGCGGTCGCCCTGCATAAAGCCGATCAGTGCCCCGAGGGCACGTTCGACATCATTCTCGACAGCTCGCAGTTGGGGCTGCAAATTCACGAGTCGGTGGGGCATCCGATTGAACTCGACCGCGTGCTGGGCATGGAGGCCAATTTCGCCGGAACGTCGTTTCTGACTCTCGATAAGCTGCGCCAGCTGCGTTATGGCAGTGATCTGGTGAATGTCGTAGCAGATGCGCGCCAGGAGCACGGTCCTGGGCTGGGCACCTTCGGCTTTGACGATGAGGGAGTGCCCGCGCAGTGCACGCCGATCATCACGGATGGGCTGTTTACCGGATACCTGAGCTCCCGCGAGACAGCGCACACCATCGGCGAGAACCGCTCCGGGGGAACCTTGCGGGCTGAAGGCTGGAACCGGCTGCCGATGATCCGCATGACCAACATCAGCATTCTGCCGGGAGAAACACCGCTCAGCCTCGAGCAATTGATTTCGTCCACCGATCACGGAGTGTTGATGCAGACCAACCGCTCCTGGTCGATCGACGACAAGCGTTACAACTTTCAGTTTGGCTGCGAGATTGGATGGGAAATCAAAAATGGAAAGCGCGCGCGAATGCTGAAGAATCCATCGTACTCGGGGATTACGACCGAGTTCTGGAATTCCCTGGACGCGATCTGCTCGCGCGACGAGTGGACACTGTGGGGAACTCCGAACTGCGGCAAGGGACAGCCGCAGCAGGTGATGGGAACGGGACACGGTGCGTCGCCTGCGAGATTCCGCGGGATTAAAGTCGGGAGCGCTTTTAAGGGAAGCTAGTTCACCACGGACTCACGGAGCACGGAGCACTACGAAATCCTGAATGCTGACGAAAGACCAAGCTGGCGATATCTTTGATCGCATTAAGAAGTTCTCTTCCGCCGAAGAGGTGGAAGTTCATTTTTCCGGAGGACGCTTCGCGCTGACGCGCTTTGCGAACAATACCATCCATCAGAATGTGGCGGAGGACAACCAGGTTGTTTCGGTGCGCACCACCTTCGACAAGCGGACAGCCCGGGCTTCAACCAACAAATTTGATGACGAGAGTTTGCGCGAGGTGGTGCGCTCGTCCGAGAACCTGGCCAAGGTGCAGCATCCCGATCCGGACCTTTTGCCGATGCCTGATTCGCGTGAAGCCTTGGGCACCGTGGGCACCCGCGCCGCCGTTCTTTCGAGGCACTTCGAACAGACTGCCGCGATTAACCCGGAAATTCGCGCGCAAGACGTAAAGAAGATTGTAGGCGTGGCCGATCGACACAAGCTCACTACCGCCGGAGTCGTCTCCAGCGGCGAATCCTTCGAAGGAATCTTCAACTCTCGTGGGTTGACCGCGTGGCACACCCAGACTTCGGCTGAGGTCTCGGTCACCATGCTGGCGCCGGATTCATCGGGCTGGCAGAAGGCGAATTCTCCGGATGTGGCAAAGCTTGATCCTCTTCGCCTCGCCGAAATCGCGGCGCAAAAGGCGGTGGACTCCGCTCATCCCCGGGAGATTCCCGCAGGGAAATACACCGTGATTCTCGAGCCTGCGGCGGTGCTCGACATTGTGGGTTTCATGTTTTGGGATTACTCGGGCATGGCTATCCTCGACCAGCGCTCGTTTCTCACGGGACGAATCGGGACGAAGCTGTTCGGCGACAACATCACAATCTTGGATGATGTGGCGCACCCGCTGCAGGCGGGTTCTCCCTTTGATGGAGAAGGAGCATCGCGCCAGAAGGTTGAATTAGTGGAGAACGGGGTCGTGAAACGGGTGGTCTACGCCCGCGCAACGGCAGAGAGAATGAAGCGTTCGGAACACCAAGCGGCGGTTGGTCCGATTGCCGCGACCGGCCATGGCTTTCCGCTGCCGAACGAGATCGGCGAGATGCCGCTGAACATTGTCTTTGCGCCCTCGGCTGATCCGAAAACGGTCGAGCAGATGATCGCCTCCACCGAGCGCGGAATTCTGGTCACCAGGCTTTGGTACATCCGCGAGGTCGAGCCCTTTGAAAAGATGCTTACCGGGATGACCCGCGATGGAACCTTCTATGTGGAAAATGGGCGCGTGCAGGGCGGCGTGCGGAATTTTCGCTTTAACGAGAGCTTGATCCACATGCTGTCGAATGTGGAGGCCATGAGCCAGCCCGCACGCTCGTGCGGAGAAGAATCATTCGACATGGTCGTTCCCGCCATGAAGGTGCGTGATTTCAACTTCACGGAAGTGACGAAGTTCTAAGGGGGTACCCACTTCTCAGCGGCTCAGCAGCTGACGGTCCTGGATCCGTGACTTACGCTACTTGCCGCTTTTCTTCCAGCATTGAGAAGTATTCGTCAACCAGTTCTGCGTCCCACAGGCCGCGGGCCGCTTCCTCGCGCATGGTTCGGGCCGCTTCTTCGTGCGTTTGCGCAGGCTTATAGGAGCGCGCGGTGCGCAGCGCGTCGTAGACATCAACCACCTGCAGCACTCTGGGAAGAACCGGGATTTCCCCGGCGCTAAGGCCGTCCGGATAGCCCGAGCCATCCGAGTGTTCATGATGATGCCGGATGATAGGCAAAACCAGCCGCAACGAGTGCAGCGGCTTGCAGATATTTTCCCCTGTGATGGGGTGGAGCTTCATCACTTCCCACTCGGCGGGCGTTAGGTCGCTTCCTTTTTTCAGAATCTCATCCGGCACAGCAATCTTGCCGATATCGTGCAGGTACCCTCCACGCTTGAGCGCGAGAATGGAATCTTCGTCCATCCCCAGGTGGCGTCCCAGATCCGTGGCGTGCACCGAGAGGCGCTCGCAGTGACCTTCTGTATAAGGATCACGGCCTTCGACGATCAGGCCCAGCGTGCACAGCACGGAGTCCGCGGTCTCCAGTTCGTCGGTGAATTCTTTCAGGCGCAGCAGCGACTTCACCCTCGCGATCAGTTCTTCGGCGAGGACGGGTTTGTTGAGGAAGTCGTCGGCGCCTGCCTCGATGCCGCGAACTTTGTCGCTGCTGTCGCTGAGTCCGGTGATCAGGACGAAAGGAATCAGCCGAGTCGCTGGATTGTCTTTGAGCGCGCGGCAGAAATCGTAACCGGACTTGCCCGGCATCATGACGTCGGACAGGATCAGATCCGGCGCCTGGCGGTGTACTTCCGCTTCGGCCTGAATCGCGTCGGTGGCCGTGACCACGTCATATCCCCGCATCGTGAGCAATTGGCTCATCAGGCCGGCGATGCTGGGCTGATCGTCCACCACCAGGATGCGTGGCGCACGGCGGCTCGGTAGAAGCTCCCCCATGACCTGATATGAAGCCAGTTGCGTCATTGAAGTTGTCCGGATCGTGGGGCGGTTGCGAGACGGAGTAGAAAGACTCATGAAAATCGTCCCTTTCCTCCGATTCTAACCCCAAAATTCCGTTTTCGCTTGAGGCTCCCCCGAAAGTTTGGAAAACATTACCACTGGTGAGCAAACTTTTCCATTCCCAGTTTGGTACCCGAGGCGGCCCGATGTGACCGGAAGCCTTGCGGACCCCTCCGAGTCGTGCCTACTCTCGCCTCATGCCCCAAAGAATTCGTGCCTGGACAATCGGATGCGCGCTGAGTCTGTTGTTGGTCAGCGCGGCCGCGGGAGCGGCGGCGAAGGTTCATGTCATCAATCTTGGCAAGTGGATGGCCGTGACGTGGACCGCCGGGATGGAACAGAAGCCCGCGACAATCAAGATTCGCGCCCTCATCGTGGACGGGCGAGTCAAGGAGTACACTCTGGGCGCGCCTCACGACGTGACCGACCGCTTGTTTGTGGTTCGAAGAGTCTTTCGAGCGAATGACAGCCTCCCTGAGGATGCGGGACCGCGCTGGCAATGGCAGAAAGGCGGATGGCTGCTGGTGGATCGAGTGACCGGTCGCATTTCGCCCCTGACTCTGCCGGACTTCGACCCATTCTATTCCGCAGCCAGTTGGTATCGCGATTACGTGGCCTATTGTGGAATTGCGGATGACGGCAAGAAGACATACGCGATCGTGGCGCAGCTAACCCGTCGGAAACCGGTACTGAAAAAAGAAATCGGCAGCGGTCCGGTGGAAGACGCCGGTCCAGACTCAGCCTGCCCCTCGCCAGTATGGCAGCGTTCCCCGGTCCGCGTGAGTTTTGACCCGCCAGCAACCGCTAGGCAGACATTTTCCATTCGCGGTCACGTTGTGGACGTGGTGAGCGAGGACGAAGAAGACGAGACCAAGTGATTTCAGATTTGAGATTTCAGAATGAAGATTTCAGAATGCAGAATGAAGAATGAAGAATGAAGATTTATCACTCGCCCTAATGCTAGTCCGATAATCTGAAATGCAGGCCTGCAGCAAATCGTTAATTCCGAAATCGGTGCGGTCTAAGAATCTGCAATTTCATTCTGAAATCTGCAATCTGAAATCTGCAATCTGCAATCTCCATTCTGCCTTCTGCCTTCTTCATTCTGCCTTCCTGCCTCAGTCCCCGGCCGCTTCCACCGCCGGCAACTTTTCCGCCACGGTCCTTTCTTTCACCTTGGCGCTGGTAACCAGGATCACCGACAGCACAACAATCGCGCTGCCCCCCAGAATGAACCGGTCCACCTTCTCGTGCAGAATCAGCCAGCCCAGGAACACCGCGACCACCGGATTGACATAGGCGTAGGTAGACACCTTCGATGTGGGCACGTGCCCCAGCAGCCAGATGTAAGCGGTGTACTCGATCCACGAGCCGCACACCACCAGGTAACCGACCGCTGCGAGGCTGCGCGGGGTCCACGTAACGTGCGCAAAGTCGCCAGCGAAAATGGCAAACAGAAAATTTCCCGCTCCCGCCGCGACGACCTGCCACCCAGTCGCGCTGAAGACGTCCATGCCAGACTGCCACCGTTTCGACAGCACCGAGCCCAACGCCCAACTGAATGATCCGCCGATCAGGCTGAGGGAAGCCCATAGTTCGCGGCGCCCCATCGTGCCGGCCTGAAGTTGCGGCCAAACCAGAACAAACAATCCCGCAATGCCGAGCAGGAGCCCGGCTTTGCCGCGCCGCGAAATGTGATGGTCGCCCAGCAGGAGCGAGTCGAGAACCAGAAACCACAGCGGGGTGATCGCGATGATCAGGGCCGACAGGCCAGAGGACACGACGAGTTCGGCATACGAGAGTGTCAGATTGCCGCCCATCAGCAGCAGCAGCCCCACCACCGCGGCTAGCGCGATCTGCCGCGGAGAATAGAAGATTCTGCGTCCCGTCGCAGCGCATACCGCCAGCATAACGATTCCCGCCACCGTAAAGCGCAAGCCGCACATCAGCGCCGGAGGAATGGTCTGCACAGCAATATCAATCGCCAGATACGTCGAACCCCAGAACAGGTACACGAGTCCGAAGGCAAGAATCACCATCCACCGGCTTGGGCGCTGAGGGGAATGCATTGTTCTGGGAACAGGTCGAAGATAAAGATATCAGACGGCCCCGCACGCCTTCCAAAACGCAACTGAACGCTGACCGGAACTCTGGGTACTGAGTACTGGGTACTGGGTACTGAGTACTGGGTACTGGGTTTGCCCTCCGCTACGCTGTTTCTGCCCCTCTTTGAGATAATCCTTGGTTGTCCTGCACCCCGTTCGGAGGATTCTTGAAGGTTCTGTTGCTGGAAAATATCAGCGCGGTTGCGGTGCGCGGCTTTCGCGACGCCGGATACGAGGTCGAGTCGCTGAAGCCAGCCCTCGACGAGCGCGACCTCATCCAGAAAATCCGCGACGCCTCGATTCTCGGGGTGCGGTCGAAGACGCGCGTCACCGCTGACGTGCTCGCAGCCGCCGAAAAACTGGTAGTCGTCGGCGCCTTTTGCATCGGCGTTGACAAAATTGATCAGAAGTCTGCCAGCGAACGCGGCATCGCCGTATTCAATGATCCGCACTCCAACTCGCGGTCCGTCGCCGAACTCGCCATGGGAGAGATCATCCTACTGCTGCGCAGAACCTTTGCCGCCTCCACCGAAATGCATAGCGGGGTGTGGAACAAGTCTGCGGCCGGCGCGCATGAAGTCCGCGGCTTGACTCTGGGCATCGTGGGCTACGGCAAGATTGGCTCGCAACTCTCGGATTTGGCTGAAGCCATGGGCATGCGCGTCGTTTTCTACGACAGCGCCCATGTGCTGGCCCGCGGTAACGCGCGCGCCGTCGCCTTTCGCGAACTCCTCGAGATCGCCGATGTTGTCACCCTCCATGTCGATGGCAAGCCCCAGAATCGGAATCTGTTTGGCGACGAGGAGTTCGGCGCCATGAAAGAAGGCGCCTGCTTTCTCAACCTCAGCCGGGGCTTTGTGGTCGATCACGATGCGCTCGCAGCCTGCCTCAAGTCGGGCAAGATCGCGGGCGCTGCCATCGATGTCTTCCCTCAGGAACCGGAATCCGGCGCAGGCTTCACCAGCGCCCTGCGCGGCTTGCCCAATGTCATCCTCACGCCGCACATTGGCGGCAGCACCGAAGAAGCTCAGCAGAATATTGGCTCATTCGTGTCCGCAAAACTGCTGGATTACTTGAAGACCGGCGACTCGACGCTCAGCGTGAATCTGCCGCAATGCCGCCTTGAATATGAAGAGGGATCGTACCGGCTCATGCACATCCATCACAACGTGCCCGGAATTTTGCGCGCCATCAATGACATCCTGGCCGACCGCGCCATCAACATCGAGCGCCAGTCGCTGAATACGCGCGGAACCCTGGGCTACGCGATTTACGATATCAACCGCCCCTGCGACCAGGAACTAATGGCGCTGCTGAAAGCAGTGCCGCATACAATTGCAGTGCGCGCAAAAGGATGCTGAGGCGGGCAGTGAGCAATGAGCAATGAGCAGTGAGCGATGAACAATGAGCAATGATAAGTGGCCAGTGGCCAGTGAGCAGTGGGCAGTGAGCAAAAAAGAGGCGCGCACTGAGCACCGAACACTGAGCACTGAGCACTGAGTACTGGGTACTGAGTACTCAGTCCCGCTCATGCTCACAGCTCACTGCTCATAGCTCACCGCTCACAGGAGCAACCATGCGAGGTCTCAAAGACAAACGCGTCCTGATCACCGGCGGCGCCAGCGGCATCGGCGCAGCGACCGCAGCGCGCTTCCTCGAAGAAGGATCGCGCGTCTGCGTGCTCGATCGCGACGAGAAGGCGTGCGGCCATATCAAGCAAGAACTCGCGGCTCTGGGCGAGGCCATTATCGCCGACGTCACCGACCTCATGCAGGTCGAGGCCGCGTTCGGAGAGGCCATCCGCCTCATGGATGGTGTCGACGTCCTGGTGAACAATGCCGGCATCAGCATTCGCCACAAGTTTCTGGAGATTACGCCCGAGGAGTGGGATCGCATCATCGCGGTCAACCTGACGGGAGTTTTTTATGTGGCGCAAACCGCTGCGCGCCACATGTGGGAGCGTGGCAGTGGTGTGATCCTGCAAACGGCGTCCACCAATGGCGTGATGGGCTATCCCTTTTACGCCGACTACAACGCAACCAAGGCAGGAGTCATCGAGTTGACTCGATCGATGGCTCTGGAACTCGCGCCCAAAGTGCGCGTGTGCGCGGTCGCTCCCGGATATGTGCTGACCCCGATGCAGCGCGCAGAGTATTCAGACGCGATGCTGGCCGAGGTGAATAGCAAGATCCCGCTGGGACGTCACGCGACTCCGGAAGAGATTGCCGGCCTCTTCGCGTATTTGGCATCGGACGACGCCGGGTTCGCCACCGGACAGGTGTTCACCATGGACGGCGGCGAAACCGCCGGTGGCCTGGCGAGCCGCTAAAATTCGTATCCGCGCAATCCGCGCCAAAGAAGCTCATGACCCTATGCGACTGACAGACAAAGTAGCATTGATCACCGGCGGCACCTCCGGAATCGGCGAGGCTACGGCCTTGCTCTTCGCGCGCGAGGGCGCCTGTGTCGCCATCACCGGCCGCAACCCCGAGCGCGGCAAAGACGTTGTGAAGCGCATCGAGCATGGCGGCGGCGAAGCCATCTTCGTACGTGCCGACGTGAGTGTGGCAAGGGATTGCCGCCGCGCCGTCGATGCCACGATCAAGGCTTTCGGAGGTGTCGACATTCTGTTCAATAACGCCGGAGTCTTCTATCCCCAGACCGCAATCGAATGCTCCGAGCGCGAGTGGGATGAGCAGATTGACGTCAACCTGAAAGGCACGTTCCTCATGTCGAAATTTGTCCTGCCCGGCATGATCGCCCGCAAACGCGGTGTGATCGTCAACAATGCCTCGGGATGGGGCATCGTCGGCGGAGATCGCGCGGTCGCCTATTGTGCTTCCAAAGGCGGCGTCGTGCTGATGACCAAGGCCATGGCGATCGATCACGGGCGGCAGGGCATTCGCGTGAACTGCGTTTGCCCGGGCGATGTGGAAACGCCCATGCTTCCGGCCGACGCCAAAATGCGCGGCCTGAAATGGCAGGAGTACATTGCCGGTTGCGCGAACCGTCCCCTGGGCCGCGTGGGCACCGTCGACGAGATTGCCAGGGCCGTGCTCTTCCTTGCTTCGGATGATTCCTCGTTCATGACCGGAGCAGCTCTCGTGGTGGATGGCGGCGGGACCGCGGACTAGTCATGCGAACCATGCTCTTTCTTGGTGGTGGGCGAATTACCGGAGCGCTGGCTGCGGGACTGCGCCTCGCGGGTGACAAGCGCGTGATCACCGTCTACGACCGCCATCCGGATAAACTCCGCGTCTTGCGCCGCGAGTCACGAGTCGAGATCGTGCGCGACCTGAAGTCCGCCGTCAGGCGCGCAGAGATGATGGTTCTCGCAGTCCGCCCTTCGTCGGCAAAAGAGCTTCTGCGCGAAGTCTCCGACTGCGGAGCGTTACCCGAAATCTGCGTCAGTTTGGCCGCCGGCATTCCATTGAAGAATCTGAAGTCATGGCTTCCGTCGCCCGCGCGATGGGCCCGCGCCATGCCTAGTCCAGTCTGCCGCATCGGGCGCGGCTTAACCGCTCTGTGTTTCGACCGTCGCGTCTCTTCATCCGATCGCGAAAAAGTGCGAAAAATGTTCGAGCGTGTGGGCCAGGTAGTCGAAGTTCCTGAATCCAGTTTCGATGCCTTCACTGCCACCTACTCTTCCAGCCACGGATATCACGCGCTGGCCACTCTGGCCCACGCCGCGCAGGATGCCGGACTGGATGGAGAAACGGCGTTGATCGCCGCGGCCCATGCCGTGGCTGACGGCATTCAATACTGGAAAGAAAGTGGACTCAGCCTTGAAGAACTGTTAGAAGAAGCCGCTACTCCCGGCGGCATTGCCTCAACGACCATGAAAGCCATGAATCGCGCCGGATACGTCCGCGCCGTCAACGCCGGGCTCCGCGCGGGAATTGCCCAAGCAACCAAGAACGCCAAACAATAACCGTACCGCCGGCGTCTCGCCGCTGTGGCGGGGGCGTCCCCGCCCCCGCAGCATGAAGCTGCGCCAAGCTCTACCAACTCTGCCCGTATCCACCCCTCATTACCTCGGTCATCATCCCCAACCCCAATGAATCTGCCACAATATTGAAGGTTCTCGCCTCTCTGCCGAGAATCTCTCTATGGAAGTCTTAACGCCCAAGGCCGTGCGGCGCAGCACGCGGGTCCGCGTGGAAATTCCGGTCAGCGTCATCAGCCTTGACCGCAGAAGGCCCTATGGCGAGCGCTGCACGCTGCTCATCGTCAGCGCCCAGGGATGCGGCTTCCGCAGCTCCGAGGAATTGCAGATCGGCACTCCCATCATGCTCAGCGGATTGCCCGGTGGCGGCAGCGTAACCGGGCAGGTCGCCAATTGCGTCCCGTTAGGTAACGACGGTCAATATTTCTTGGTGGGAGCCTCGCTGTACACCCACGGCAACGTCTGGGGGATCGCCGACCCGCCGGAAGATTGGGGAGTCGTCGCTAAGACGGATCCCGCACCCGCAAGCCCGAAACCCGATCCCGCCGCGGCCCCGGTCACTACCCGCAAGAAATCCTGGCCCTACAACCTCTTTTCTGAAGGCGCCGAAACCCATCCCGGACACAAATGATCGTGAACGAATAGCGTAGGCGTCCTGCCTGCTGCAGCGTGGCTCTTGCTGCCGCCACTCGCCCAGAACAGCTAACCCTTCTCACGGCGAAGCCTCGCCAGACTGTGAGAAATCCTTCCTTTGGCGCGCAATCGAAGAAACAATCCACCTTCTTGTTCTTTGGTAACTACGCCAGATGTGCCGAGACTGCCATACTTTGTTACACGCTATGCCAGATGAAATTTCATCTTCCGCGCGCTTGCTTCCCCCCGCTCCTGCCACCGCGAACGTGCCCGAGCGCCCGTTTCGCGTGAAGCTGCGCGGCTCGGTGCTGGTCCTGGTGCGCCTGCCCAACAAGCGCTCTCTGCGCGCGGCATTCCACCAGCTTTCCACCAGCGGCGGTGTCATTCATTTCGAAAAACCTCTGGACGAAAAGCTGGAGGTGGAACTCATCTTCCACATTCGCGAGACCACCATCCGCAGCAAGGCGCAGATGCTGTTTCCCATGTGGGCGACGCAAGGCTGGATGCAGCCCTTCCGGTTCGTGGACTTGCCGCAAGAAAGCCGCGACCTTCTGGACGTAAGCCTAAAAACATTTCTGGGCGCATCGTCCTCCGCGGCTGCCGCCGGCCGCTAGTCAGCAGAACAGCCACGACGTCAGGCCTCAGACCACAGACCTCGGCCTAACACCCAGAAGTCCTCAGTACGCACTACCCGGTAGTCAGTTAACCGCTCTTGTGCCGAGACTGATACTGAGTACTGAGTACTGAATACTGGGTACTGAATACTGAGTACTGGTTACCCTGGTTACGTTGGTGACGGCCATCCATCGGCCTATGATCCCTTATAGGGCTCTCACCATGAAACGACTCAGCTTTTTGGTTTCGCTCACCAACAATGACAACGATTATCAGCAGGAACAGGCTGCAGCGGCCGAGAAAGCGGCGCGGCGCTGGGGCGCAGACGTCACCATCGTTCACGCCAACAATGACGCCCTCGCACAGAGCCAGCAGTTGCTCCATTACGTGCAGGATTCCAACGTGGCCAAGCCTGACGCCATCATGTTCGAGCCTGCCGGCGGTACCGCATTTCCCCAGGTGGCGCGCGCCGCGGCTGCGGCCGGCATCGGGTGGGTCGTCCTCAATCACGAGGTCGACTACATCATGGAATTGCGCCGCCTCTACAAAGTTCCCATCTTCGCCATCACTTCCGATCACGAAGAGGTGGGGAAAATTCAAGGCCAGCAGTTCGCCGCCATGCTGCCTAACGGCGGTTCCATGTTGTACATCGAGGGCCCCAATAACAGTTCGGCAGCCAAGCAACGCAGCTTGGGCATGATGAAAGTCAAGCCCGCGAACATTCAGGTGAAGACCATGCGCGCCAACTGGACCGAAGAAAGTTCCTACCGCGCCGTGAGTTCATGGCTGCGGCTCCGCACCTCGATGGAAGCGCACATCGATCTCGTAGGCGCGCAGGACGACAGCATGGCAATGGGCGCTCGCAGGGCATTCAACGAGATTCCGGAAAGCGACCGCGCCCGCTGGATGAAGATTCCAATAACCGGTTGCGATGGCATGCCGAAAACTGGCCAGTCCTGGGTGAGCAACGGAACCCTGGCGGCAACGATCTTTATTCCTCCCAACACCGACCTCGCGATCGAGATGTTAGTTGAGGCGTTTAAAAATCCCGCAGCGCAGTTACCCGAGCGCAGGATCACCCGTGCCGAATCGATCCCCTCGTTAGCAGAACTGGCCGGCACGGCCAAAAAGCTCAGCAAAGCCGCGAAATTGTAGCCATAACGTTCGATGTGACCAGTCGATCTACGCTCACAATCGATTGTCTGGCTGTTACGTCTTTCCTCTCAGAAATTCCTCGGGCCACCTTACCGTAAACACCTGATGCCCCGATTGCGGAAGTTGGCGGATTCTTCCACCCGGCGAAGTTGTTGTTGCAGTCGATGGGAACCGGCCGCCACGGTTTTCCGCGGCACGCTGATTGTTCCCTTCCTTCCCATTCAGGTCCATACGAATAGAACATCTGTTGGCTGGAGGCCTACGTTGCTACGAACCATGCTGCAAGCCAAACTGCACCGCGCCCGCGTCACTCAGGCCTGTCTTGACTATGAGGGATCGTGCGGCATCGACGAAGAATTGCTGGAACTCTCGGGGATCCTGCCCAACCAATACATTGAAATCTACAATGTGACCAACGGCGAGCGCTTCTGTACGTACGCGATCCGCGGCAAACGCGGCTCGGGAGAGATTTCGTTGAACGGCGCCGCCGCGCGAAAGGCAGCCATCGGCGACATTCTGATCATCTGTACCTATTCCCAGTACAGCGAGGCGGAATTGGAAACTCACGACCCCGTGGTTGTCCTGATCGATGAACAGAACCACGCGCGCGAGGTAATCCGGGCCACTGCGGCAGTACACTAGAGCGCTTTCGGCTAATAAGCGGCCGCGTCGATAATCGGGCCGGAGCTTGCGTCTTGCGCCGCGATGAGTGTGCTAGATTGGGCTTGCGGGCCCATAGCTCAACGGTTAGAGCAGCAGACTCATAATCTGTTGGTTCCAGGTTCAAATCCTGGTGGGCCCACCAAATCCAATGTGTACGTTCCGGGGACATAGGTAACCACGCTCCTTCCATGGCATCCCTCTCCACTCCCTTCGGGCCGAAAAGTGTAACCCATGTCTCCGGAACGTTGTGTTACCTATGTCTCGGAACGGACACAAGGACTTAACTTCTCGGTTACTTCGTAGGGCGCATCCTGGCAGGCTACCTTCGAAGCCAATTCCGGTAGTCTATGACTGACGAGAGCGGAGAAAAGGCTCATCTCAAAACCCTGAGCGCTATGGAACGGAGGGAGGCTCCGAGAGTTGGACCATTAGTTTGCACCGCCGAAGCCAAAGTTTATCTAGCGCTCGCCGATGAGTCACCAGCTTACAAACCAAAGAGCATAAATCGAGATTTCCAAACGCGCGACGCAATTCATAACGATGCACGTTTCGGGGGTTACGAGGAGTCGGATCAAGAACAATGGTGAATTATGAGCAGCCTGTCTGACAAAGTGGCAATTGTGACGGGGGCGTCCAAAGGTATAGGCGCTGGGATTGCAGCGGCCCTGGCGGCTGAGGGCGCACGCGTAGCCGTGAACTATTCCTCCGATCGCGAAGGAGCTGAACGGATCGCTAAGACCGTCATCGAAAACGGGGGCGAGGCGATCGCGGTCGGGGCTGACGTGTCCAAGGCCGCAGATGTCGCGCGACTATTCAAAAAGTGGACTCAGCGTTCGGAAGACTGGACGTTTTGGTCAATAACGCCGGGGTATTCCGCTTCGGCGCTGTCACGGACATTACCCAGGAGAGCTTTCACCTCCTTTACAACATCAACGTTTTCGGGGTTATTCTCGCCGTGCAGGAAGCGATCAAGCGCTTCGGGTCTGAGGGCGGAAGCATTATCAACCTCAGCTCTATTGTCGGCTCGCACCCGGTGGCGGGAGCTCTGTTGTACGCTTCAACGAAAGGCGCCATCGAAACGCTGACAAAGGGATTGGCGCTTGAGCTGGCGCCGCGCAGGATACGCGTCAATGCCATCGCTCCAGGTCATACAGAAACCCAAGGCAATGTAGCTGCGGGGACCTTTGAGGGGGGTGCCGGGGCCGTTCTGGCAGCAAAGACGCCGCTGGGACGCCTCGGTCGCGTCACTGATATCGCTCCGCTCGCGGTATTCCTGGCATCAGACGAATCAGCTTGGATCACCGGAGAAGTCATTCGGGCGGCAGGCGGTCTCGTTGTAGCCACCTGAGGACGGTGCGCTGATTTCCCAATAAGATTCGAGATGAAGCAGCCCTGCGATGAAGCAGTAATCCGGCCCGGAGCTTTGGGTGCGCCATGTGCGGAAAGATCGCGCCCATGGGTACTGGCAACCACCATTCTTGGTTCGAGCATGGCGTTCATCGATAGCACTGTGGTCAACGTGGCTTTGCCTGCGCTGCAATCCGACCTTCACGCCACCGTCGTAGATGTGCAATGGGTCATTGAATCCTACGGATTATTTCTTTCTGCGCTAATCCTGGTCGGAGGTGCTCTTGGAGACACCCTCGGCCGTCGGAAGATGTTTCTGTTCGGCGTGCTTGGCTTCGCTGTAGCATCCGTCGGCTGTGGTGTCTCTTCGAGCATCAAGAGCTTGTTAGTTTGGCGCTCTGTCCAGGGCATCGCTGGTGCGTTCCTCGTGCCGGGCAGCCTCGCCATCATCAGTTCATCCTTTGACGACAAATCTCGTGGTAAAGCGATCGGGACATGGGCTGGATTCACGACCATCACCACAGCCTTCGGCCCGGTTCTCGGAGGGTGGCTGATCGAGCATGCCTCCTGGCATTGGATCTTCTTCCTTAATATTCCGCTCGCTGCTCTTGTTCTGATCATCTCGTTCTGGCACGTTCCCGAGTCCCGCAGTTCTGATCCAGGAAGTGTCGATTGGTTGGGCGCGTCGATTGCGACTTTCGGTTTGGCGGGACTGGTCTATGGATTTCTTGAATCGGCAATCCTCGGGTGGACGCATCCTGGCGTCATCGCGACTTTGATTTTCGGTGTGAGTTCGCTGACTCTCTTCATATTCATGGAGAAGAGAATAAAAACACCGATGGTCCCCCTTAAATTGTTTCAGTCCGCAAGCTTCAGCGGCGCGAACCTGCTAACGCTATTTCTTTATGCTGCGTTGGGAATCTTCTTCTTTCTGTTTCCCTTGAACTTGATTCAGATTCAGAAGTACTCTGCGACAGCGACCGGTGCGGCTGCACTCCCCATGATTCTGCTCATGTTCCTCCTTTCACGCTGGTCCGGGGGACTAATAACCCGCTACGGTCCTAAGATGCCGCTCATTTTGGGTCCTCTGATCGCCGCAGTGGCATTCCTTCTCTTTGCTGTCCCTGATGTGGGGGCCCGTTACTGGACCGCCTTCTTTCCAGCTTTCGTTGTTCTGGGGCTTGGCATGGCCATCTGTGTCGCTCCTTTGACAACTGTGGTCATGAACTCCGTTGAGCAGGAACGGGCTGGGACAGCGTCGGGGATTAATAATGCTGTTGCCCGAGTGGCAAGCGTACTTGCGGTGGCCGTGTTCGGCGTCGTCATGGCAGCAGCCTTCGCGCACTCATTGCGACACTCGCTTGACGGTTTGCATTTGAACGCGCGCGTTGTCCAACAGCTTGAATCAAACGTAGCCAAGCTCGGCAGCTTGGGTGCCCCCTCGGGTGTTGATTCGCAAACTGAGTCGACCATTCGTTCTGCCATCGCGGAATCATTCATCTTCGGGTTCCGCCTGATCATGCTACTTTGCGCTGGTCTCGCCATAGCGAGCGCTGCCGTCGCATGGCGAAAAATACCCTCGGAGAGTGCTGCAAGGGTTCCTGATCTCGGCGACGTTGCTGCCGCCGAGTAATCCCAGTGGTAGACTGCTGCCATGCCCTCCAAGAGAAAAAAGGCGAAGAAAAAAACAAAGTCAAACACCGTAGCCACAAAACGCGCGAAGAAAGCTCTTCGCAAGAAACAGGCGAACCCTCCGAAGAAGGCGATCAAGAAGAAGCAATCCAGCAAGATGACATCCTCTAAAGTAAGTCCCTCCCGCAAGAGAAAAACCCCGGTGCGCCGTGCACAACAGTTGGAGACTTCCGCCCGAAAAGGGACAGGTTCGGGGCGGCAAGCGGGGGACTTGGAGGGTTTGTCTAGGACCGAACAGGCGGACTCGGAAAGCGTCGACGAATTGGTCGAAGAAGGTAACGTGTTCGAAGCTGGCGCTGTCGCCGGTGTGGAGGAAGCGGACGATCAAGATACGAGGGAAGTGCACACCCATGAGGTTCCTGAAGACGATGTTCCCGATGAGTATTCGGAGAAGGATTAGCTGGCCATGGGACCAGCGCCTGACAAATCTCGAGCGTCGACGCAGATTTCTTGAACTCACGATTTCCACCCACGATTCTCGTGTCTCTCAGGACTTCTCAAGTACTTAGGCGGCCGCCTGGAGTCACTTAAGTTGTTTAAAACACAGAGTAACGCAGCACTGGGGACCAAATTGCAATTCTTCACGTTGGCCCCGAATGCTGTTTCCCCAATCAGAGACAGAGAATTGCCGCCGTATCCGGAGGCCTAGAAGAGTTGCTCATCGGGCTCATGTTCATTGTGGGCGGCGGACTCATCGCCACGGTCACTACTTCTTATGCCTTCCGGCATATTTCGTCGGAGACGATCTGCGGTGACGCCAATCGGAGGAAGGAATAGCAAGCCCCGTCAATCAGCCCGGTCAATTCGGGTAACAACTGATGCAATAACTGCGAGCAGAACTGCCCCACAGGTGACCAAAACCAACGTTCGGAAGCCGCTGAAATCATTTAGATTCATTCGTTGTCGACTAATCTGTTGGTTCCAGGTTCAAATCCTGGTGGGCCCACCACCGGTGCAGCGGCCCAGTATTACCTTGGTTCTCACGGTCAGTCGTTCCCGTTGACAGCTACCTTCACAGAAACGTAGATTCGAAAAAAGTTCTTTCCCTTCACACGGCAAGCTCGGGGTCAGGAGGCGAGGATGTTTTCGAAGCTGTTCTACGCGGGAGCGCTGGTGTGTCTGGCCACTTCGTTCAGCCTGGCACAGGATCCAACCAAGGTTGAGCCCAAGCACTACAAGTTCGATTTCGAAAACGAGCACGTGCAGGTCGTGTCGGTCTACTATGGGGCGCACGAAAAATCGAGCATGCACGAGCATCCCGGAGGGGTCGTGGTGTCGCTCACCGCAGCCCACCTGCGATTCACCGACGAGAACGGCAAGGTGCGCGAAGTGTATTCCAAACCCGGCGAGTCGCGCTGGTATCCCCCCTTCAAACACAAGGTGGAAAATCTCGGAGACACGCCATACGAGGCGGTCTACATCGGCATCAAGCAGAAGACCACAGCCGCCAGCCCCGCGCCGGCGGTGCCAACGCAGGCTCAGGCTGACCACGAGAGCAAGAGCATAGTGGCGGCGAAATAGCGCGCCGCCCGCGCCGCATTCTGAATCCATCTCTGCGCCACATTGTTAGCCCTGTGCCGCACACCCAATCCCTGCCAGGCCGCCAGCAAGTGATCCACCCGGCCCTAGCGGCCTTGATCCGTGTAAGATAAATTTCAGCAGATCAATTTCGGATTGCCGTTTGAGGGAATCATGGCGCACAACGTATTTTGCGTGAAGTTCAAGAAAGAGATGCCCGGGCTGGACGAGCCTCCGTTCGACAACGAATTGGGAAAGAAGGTCTACGATAACGTCTCGCAGGAAGCCTGGCGCATGTGGATGGAGCATTGCAAGATGCTGCTCAACGAGTACCGCCTGAATCCGGCGCGGCGCGAGGACCAGGAAGTCATCGTGAAGCAGATGGAAATGTTTTTCTTCGGGGAAGGCTCGGCGAAGCCCAAGGAGTATGTTCCGCCCAAGGAGTGAGGGAGACGGGCAGGTTCGTAGGTGGGTCAGTTACATCCTCGCCGTAATTAGTACTCCGTACCTAGTACGCAGTACTCAGTTATGACGTGTGTGTTCTCCCTTTCGCAAGATACAGCTAGGTTTGCCTAGGAATGATAGCTAAAAGGTAATCCTCGAGCCCAATCCTGCCGATATATCGGCACCCCGCAACACCAACAAATCACACGCTCAAGCTTGGTGTATGTACGTTGTCGTACGTCTGAATGTCCGCGAACGAACCACTTTTGAAAATTGCAAAAGTGTTCCTGCAGGAACACTTTTGCCCCTTAAGTCCTTTAAAACCGACCCGGATGAACGAGGCCTAGCCCCAAGCGGTTCTCATTGGCCCGGTTCCAAAGATCGGCTTATCGATTGAACGCTGCGGCCCGATACTGCCGGGCCGCTGGACGGACGAATGCGTCCGTCCCTATATGGTCCATCGCGAGTGCGCGGCCGTTTCAATTCCCCAATTTCTCAATTCCCCATTTCCCCAATTACTTAATTAACCAATTACTCATCGCGATCGCTAAATGGGTTTGCCTTTGAAGAAGTAGACCAGTTCGATGATGAGGATGAGCACGACCAGCAGCTCCAGCACGAAGGCGCGGGACTGGTTGAATTGCTCGACCATGAACTTGTAGAGGTCTTCTGCGGTCTGCAGCTTTTCTTTGACCAGGTCCTTATAGTCGGGGACGCCTACCTTTTGCGCGCACAGTTTGTATAGCCGCGCGGAAAACATGTCGCTGAGGAACTTGATGGCGTTGTCGGCGCGCTCGGTGAGCTCGTTGACGTCGAGCAGAACGGTGTGCAACTTGCCGGCGGCCTTGGCCGTGCGCCAGCGCGCCCAGGTTCCGGTGCCTCCCTTTTCGAGGAAGTCGTAGACCTTCTCCAACTCCTTGGTCATCAGCTCGTCGTAGTGGCGGAACTCGAGCAGCTGCGAGTTGGCGTATTGCAGAAGCTGGATGGCGGTCTCGGCGCCGGCAGCGGTGTCGTAGATGAAGGCTGCGTTCCATCCGATGACTGCGAGGTCGTGAGGATAGTACGAGATGCGCGACTGGAGAATCTCCTGGCGCTCGCCTTCGGAGAGGGTGGCGGTCTCGCCACGGACGACCTGGGCGATCTGGTCTCCATGGGCGGCGAGCAGGTCGTTGGCGGTGGCGGAGGGATCGCCCTCGACTTCGCGCACCTGGAAGATGAAATAGTCCTCTTGCAGCCACTCGGTGCTGTAGGGCTTGACCAGCGCGGGGGCGGCGCGTTCCAGCTTTTGCCGGACGACGCGCGAGGCGAGCTTCTCGAAGTTGGGGTCGGCGGTCCAGCGGGAGGAAAGTTCGATGAGCTTGTTCCAGGTACCGCAGAAGGGCAGCTCGAAGAGCAGGCTGACGACGCCGTAGTCATAGTACTGGATCTCTCCCGCGAGGCGCTCGCCGGATTCGAGGATGAGAGGCTCAAGCGTCTCTTCGACCGGAGTGCGCTGGTAGCGGACGTAGGAGGGCGCCTTCTTGAAGCTGGTTTCGGCCTTGCGCGCGGGGAAGATCTTGCGGAGTTCGTCGAGGCGGATCTCTTCGCATACGTCGAACTGGATCAGGACCAGCACCACGCCACGCAGGGGGCCGGGGGCCTGGGAAGGAGAGGATTCCTGAACTGTGGTGGAGAGTTCTCGGGAGACTTCGGGGCTGACGATGGTGGTGACGTCGCGGTCCATGGGAGCAGTACTCGGTACTCAGTTGTCAGTTCTCGGTCGGCGGCAGTGAGGGAGAACTTGGGGAGCAGAGGGCGTCCAGTGCTCTGTATATATTGTCCCAGACGGCGGGGGATTGGGCTAGGGGTCGTGGTTCCTTATGTAAGTTATTGATAAAGCAGATTTTGGGGTCTTTGCCTAATGGGGAGGAAGATCTTAACCGCTGAGATCGCGGAGAAAGGCACGCTGAGTTCGCGGAGAACGGCCTGCTGAAATCGCGGAGGGGAGCCTGCTGAGATCGCTGATAAGAGCTGGGTGCGGAGGTGGGTCGAAGGGCGCGGGCAAGATGCCCCGCGCCATAGTCGGCAGGATGCCGGCGCTACGGGTGACTCGTGCTACCGACGGCAGGAAACGGCGCTACGCGCGGGATGCTTCGTGCTACGCCTGCTGGCTACTGGCGGCGGGTTGCGGCCCAGAGTAGGAGGGCGGCTCCGGCTAGCGTGCCTACTGTGACTCCCGCTCGCTGCATGCTGGCTTTCACTTCCTGATTTCGCTGCCGGATCAGGCGGGATTCGGGGTATGGGTCGTCTTTGTCGAGGGCGGATGGTTCGAGGGCCATTTGGAGGACTTCGGCTAAGTGAAGGGCGTGGCGTCCGGTGAGCTGGGCGATCTGCTCGCGGCAGCTGAAGCCGTCGGCGATGATGAGCCAGTCGGCGGGAGCCTGGCGGACGGCGGGGAGCAGTTCGAGTTCGCCGATCGCGGCGGAGATTTCATATTTGTCGTGCTCGAAGCCGAAGGATCCGGCCATGCCGCAGCATCCCGGGGCGGGAGATTGGAAATCGATACCGAGACGGCGGAGGAGGGATTCCTCGGCGGTCATCTTCATGATCGATTTGTGATGGCAGTGGCCGTGGAGCAGGGCCTTGCGCGGGAGTTGCGGGAGGGCGGAGTTGGGGCCGAGCTTTTGCTCGAGAAATTCGCTGAGCAGGAAAGTTTGGCGGCTCAGAGCCTGGGCGCGCTCGTCGTGGGGGAAAAGGTTGGTGAGTTCGTCGCGGAAGACGGCGACGCAGCTGGGTTCCAGTCCGACGACGGGGATTCCGGCTTCGATCTCGGGTTCGAGATTGTCGAGGATTTGCAGCAGGAGTTTCTCGGCGCGGTCGAGCATACCGAAGTCGTAGAGAGGACGTCCGCAGCAGAGGTTGGCTTGCGGGACTCGGACCTGGAAGCCGGCGGTTTCGAGGACGTGGACGGCGGCGCGGGCGGTCGAGGGGAGGAAATAGTTGTTGAAGGTGTCGGCCCAGAGAAGAACCTGGGGGATTGAGTCATTGAGCGATTGAGCCATTGAGTCATTGGGAACGGTCGGTCGCGGACGAATGCGTCCGTCGCTACGCGGGTTGGTGCGGTGAAACCACTGTTTGAAAGTTTCGGGGGCGAAGGCGGGGATGGTGCGCTGTGCGGGAATTCCGGAGATAGCTTTGGCGATGTCGCGCAGGAAGGGGAGTTGGGTCGTGAGATTTACCAGGCCGGGAGCATTCGATGCGAGGCTGGCCCAGAGATCGATGTTGCCGAAGGCGTAGGCATTCAAGGGACGGCGACGGCCTTCGTAGTAGTGCGAGAGGAATTCGGCCTTGTAGGTGGCGACGTCGACGCTGACGGGGCAATCGCTTTTGCATCCCTTGCAGGCGAGACAGAGGTCGAGTGAGCGCTTCACTTCTTCGCTGCGCCACCCGTCGCGGATGATAGTGTCGCCGCGGTTGGTGTTTTGAGTCATCTCCCAGAGCAGGTGAGCGCGGCCGCGAGTAGAATGTTCCTCCTCGTGGGTGGCGCGCCAGCTGGGACACATGACGCCTCCTTCTTCGCGGCGGCACTTGCCGACTCCGACGCAGCGCAGGGCGGCATGGGAGAGGCTGCCGTGGTCCTGCGGGAATTGAAAGTGAGTCTTCGGTTCCCACGGAGCGTAGTTAGGGCCGAGTCGCAGGTTGGCATCGAGCTGGTTAGGGCTGATCAGCTTGCCCGGGTTCATCTTCCAATCGGGATCCCACGCGGTCTTGAACTTGCGAAAAGCGTCCATCAGCTCGGGACCGAACATCTTGGGCAGCAACTCGGCGCGGGCCTGTCCGTCGCCGTGCTCTCCAGAAAGCGATCCGCCATAGCTCACGACGAGGTCGGCAGCTTCTTCCACGAACTTGCGAAACTTTGCGATTCCCTCTTTCGATTGCAAATCGAAGTTGAGGCGGGTGTGGACGCAGGCGTGACCGAAGT
>DATGFC010000014.1:0-7705 GCA_035309485.1 Candidatus Sulfotelmatobacter sp. | reverse complement strand
ACCAACGCTGTTCTCACCTACTCCCCTGGCTCCATCAGTACAACTGGCATCGCCCCCATGCTAGTCTGAACCACGCTCCACCCATCAGCCGATCCGGTCTCGACCGGAACAACCTGTTGATACACCACAGCTAGGGATCAGTTGACCTGACCACTGACCACTGACCTCTGACCGCTGACCACGGACCGCTGACCGCTGACCACTGACCGCTGACCCTGACCACTGACCACTGACCACTAACCACTAACCACTGACCCCTGACCCCTGACCCCTAGCCCCTGACCCCTGACCCCTGACTTCACGGGTGATAATGAAAGTATCCCAACCCAACTCGCATGTGATGATGCAGCGCGTCCGGAATGCAGATGGCGAAGCAGAGCCCCAGTAGTCCCTGCGCCACGCCAAGCATGTAAAGGTTGCGGTAGCGGAGGAACAAAGCGCACGAAACACCTCCCCAAACCAGCGTCGCGAGCACCAGAGGAAAGTTCGGCACGTGCGCGACCGAGAACAGCACGGCCGCTACTCCGATCGCCAGGCCGCTGGTCAGCAGACGCGTGAGCCGGGACATAAAAAAATCCTGCAGCAGAAATTGCTGGTACATCGTCCACAGCACATACCCATAAACGTGCGCCAGACCGCCACCAGAGAGCGGGTGGAATGTGCCGATCTTCTTGGCAACGAGCACGGCCATCACCATCACGGCGATCGTGGCCGGCAAAATCCAGATCGACGCGATGAATCCCCGCAATCCCAGGCCAAGTTCATTCAACGATGGGCGGCGCATCAGCACCAGAATCAGCGGAACTAAGAGCGCAATCGGACCGAAGATGAGCTGTTCGTGCGTGGGCAACCACAGGATCGTCATGATCCCTGCGTATCCCAGAATCAATTCCAGCAGATCGCGAACAGAAATTTGTCTGGCGGGAACGATAGCGGCAGGAGTTGAGTCCGAAGTAGGCAATGAATACTTTCCCAGAAACTTAGGAGGAGCGGCCCTCTGATTTGGTTGCCACTTGTGATTTGGTTGCCACTTGCCCCCTTGTAGCTTAGGCGGAGAGTTGCGGAGTTGCTCCCAGCAAACTGCGGGTGTAGGCGTGCGCCGGACGCTCCGAGATCTGCTCGGTATCCCCCACTTCCACGATTTTTCCGCGATACATGACGGCGATCCGGTTGGAGAGGTAACGGACGACCGGCATCGAATGCGAAATAAATAAATACGTCAGGCCGAAGTCCCGCCGCAGTTGCGCCAGCAGATTCACGATCTGGGCGCCCACACTTACGTCGAGCGCCGAAACCGGTTCGTCGCAGACGATGAACTTTGGGCGCAACGCCAGCGCCCGCGCGATCCCAATGCGCTGCCGCTGTCCACCTGAAAATTCGTGGGGATAGCGCGTACGCGCCGACTCATCCAGGCCGACCGCCCGCAGCAATTCGCCGACCTGCTGTTGCAGGTCGCGCTTACCTCGACCTGACGTCGAAGGACCACCGTCCCCACCCAAATCGCGATGGATGATTAGCGGCTCGGCGATAATCTCGTCGACTCGGAAGCGCGGGTCGAGCGAACCAAATGGATCTTGAAAAATAATCTGCAGGTCGCGGCGTAATCGCCGCATCTCTTCTCGGCTGGAGTGATGGCCGGTCGACGTCAGATTTACCAGATCCCTGCCTCCAAAAATAATGGACCCTGAAGTCGGCTCGATCAGCCGCAGGATCAGCCGGCCCAGCGTGCTCTTGCCCGATCCCGATTCACCGATCAGGCCGAGTGTCTCTCCCGCCTGAATGTCGAGAGAAACGTCATCCGCCGCGCGCACTCCGCCGCGAGACTTTCCCCCGAAAGCCGATTCGGCATGAGGGAAGATCTTCGTGAGGTTACGAATTTCGAGCAGCGCCACGTTCTGATGCTATCAGCACCACGCAGCCTTATTTACACGGATATGCCCCCCTCGGAAACGTTCGTCACTAGCCGGCCGCGATTAAGGGCACGGCGGCCAGTGCCGCCAAGAGTCCGATGAACTTCCAGCGGCTGAAGTGCTCTTTCAGAACCAGGCGCGCCAGCAGAACCGTCACCGCCGGATAAAGTGAAGTGATCACAACCGCTTCATCCAACCTGCCCCGCTGGTTCGCAAAGATGAACAACGCGCTGGCCGTGACGTCCAGGAATCCAGCCATCATGCCAAACCGGACCGCCGGGAGCTGCAGTTTGAGCGGAGCGCGAGTGGCTGCGACCGCAACTGCAGTTGCCGTAAATGAGCCGATTCGGGTAATAGCGGCGATCCAGGGCGCAGAGCCGCTGGCCTGGTGAACGCAAAGATAAAATCCGGCGAATCCGACTCCGGCCAACGCGGCGCGCACTACCCCTTTCGGGTGCCCTGACTCGTCGTTTTGGAATTGAGGCTCCGGGCGTGTAATCAGCCAGATCGCAACAATAGCCAGCCCGAATCCCACGATGGACCAGCGGCTCGGCGTGCCTTCCATCGCGACGTCTGCCAGCGTAGGAATCGCGGCCCCCAGCAGCGCTGCAATGGGCGCGGTCAGGCCCATCTGGCCGGAAGCCAGAGCGCCGTAGAAAATGGCCAGCGAGAATCCGCCAATCGAGCCGGCAAGCACCGCCCAAGCCATGCTGGCCAGGTCCGGCAATGTGCCCCGGTGTGCCAGGGCAACGGAGAGCATAAGAACGAATGCGCAAAGGTGAGAAAAGGCAGTGAGGACGAATGCATTCGCGCGCCGAGACCCGTATCCGCCCGCAAAATCCGACGCTCCCCATAAGAACACGGCGAGCACACTGGCCGCCGCCGGCGCGAAGTGGACGGGAAGGGACACGCCGGACGAGAGTAACATGCCGCATGCGGTCGAAATTGCGCCCATCAATCCTGCATTTCCGCGTGTTAGAATTTCTCCAGGTATCTCCTTGCGGCAAATCAGGTTCTAAGGCATTCGGGTTTGATCGAACTGGCTCCTTCTATTCTTTCGGCGGATTTCGCCCGGCTCGGCGAGCAGGTGCGCGCGGCGGGCGAGGGCGGAGCTAGCGTCATCCACGTCGACATCATGGATGGCCATTTCGTTCCCAACCTCACGATCGGACCGCCCGTGGTCAAGTCATTGCGCAAGGTCACGCAACTGCCGCTCGACTGCCACCTGATGATTGAAAATGCCGACGACTTCATTCCCGCGTTTGCCGGTGCGGGCGTAGACTGGATTTCTGTGCATCAGGAGGCCTGCCGCCACCTGAACCGCACCGTGCACTTGATCAAGAGTCACGATTGCCAGGCGGGTGTCGTGATCAATCCGGCGACTCCGGTCGAAACCCTTTCCGAAGTCTTTGACATTGTGGATTACATCCTCGTCATGTCGGTGAATCCGGGCTTTGGAGCGCAGCAGTTCATACCCTCCACCTTGCACAAAATGCGGCGCTTAGCGGAAATTCGTGCGCAGCGCGGATGTCACTTCCGCATCGAGGTGGATGGTGGCGTGGCGCTCGACACGGTTGGCGATGTGGTACGCGCCGGCGCTGAAATTCTGGTGGCGGGCAACGCCGTGTTCGGCAGCGGCGATCCAAAGAAGAATGCTGAGGCGCTGCTGAAGGCGGCGACCGAAGCAGCACTGCAGAAAGTCTAGGCTCGAGTGGCCAGCGGCAAGTGATCGGTGGCCAGCTTAAAGAAAAAAATATTGCCGGCGATCCCTTATAAGTGGCCGGCGTCCCGAGGTGTTATGTCGCGTCGAATCCCGTTGATCGTGTTGCTGGGCATGCTGCTCGCATTTGGTGCTGCATGCACGAACAAGAAGTCGGTGAACCCGCTGGCCAATATCGGCTCCAAGCAGCCCGACAAGGTCCTGTTCGACAAGGCCATGGACGCGATGCATCACAACCGCTTCGACGTGGCCCGCCTCACCTTGCAGACTCTGATCAATACTTATCCCGATTCCGAGTACATTGCCAGGGCCAAACTGGCAGTGGGCGACTCGTGGTACGCCGAAGGTGGGACGGCTGCATTGGCCCAGGCCGAGCAGGAATACAGCGACTTCGAAATTTTTTTTCCCAACATGCCGGAGGCGGCCGAGGCGCAGCTCAAGATCGCCAACATCCACTATCAGCAGATGGAAAAGTCCGATCGCGACTTTACCCATGCCAAGCGCGCCGAAGACGAATACCGCAAGATGATTCTCACCTATCCGGACAGCAAGCTTGTGCCGGAAGCCAAGCAACGCCTGCTGGAAGTGCAGGAAGTGCTGGCCGACCGCGAATTCGAAATCGGCCGGTTCTACTATCTTCGCGAGTCCTATCCAGCTTCCATCGCCCGCCTGCAATCCCTGGTGGAGAAATATCCGCTGTACAGCCGCGCCGACGAAGCCCTGTACTTGTTAGGCCAGAACTATGAGGCGCAAATCGCGCGCATCCGAGGCGGCCCTACGTGCGACGCGAAAGGATTGCCCCACGGATGCGTGCCCGAGACGGTGAAAGGGCGTTACATCGAAAAACTCACGAAAGAGGCGGCGAACGAGTATGACAAAATTCTGACGCGCTATCCCATGATGGACCGCGCCGATGACGCCCGCAAACGGCTGACTGCACTGCACCAGCCGGTTCCACGGCCTACCAAGGCCGCCGTCGCGCAGAATAAAGCGGAAATTGCCAGCCGCAGCGAGGCCACAATCACGCAGAAAATGATGGGCTTGATCAAGAAGGGGCCTGACGTCGCGAAAGCGGCCAAAGTGGGGGAGCCGACGCTGGTTGAGCCTGAACCAATTTCCGTGAGAGATGTCGTGAAGGCAGAAATGCCAGGGAATGACGTGGGCGAAAAGACCGTGGGCGTTGAGGTGATCAACCCTAACGGAGCGAGCGCTGCCGGGACTGCTGCCCCAACCACTCCTGCCGGTGGATCTCCGTTCGGCGCAGCGCCCACTGGCACGACTACACCGCCTGCCAACGACGCCAATGAACTCAAGCCCACCGCGCCTGCCGATTCCAATGAATTGAAGCCAACCGACACCGGCGTTGATCCATCTCTGCCGCCGCCTGTCCAGGTCAACGAAATCCAAAACGGCCAGTCCTCTTCTTCCGCCAAGACGGCCAATGCCGACAATACTCCGGCCAGCGACGAGGACCTTTCCAGTAGCAAGAAAAAGCGAAAGAAGGGTTTGCAGAAGCTGAATCCGTTCTAGGACGCGCCATGTGTTTCGGTTGCCATTTTTGTGTTTTAGAATGTGCAACCTGCGCTGGGCGACTGCCTCGCGCACAAGTTGTTGTCCACTGGTAACCAGTTACTTCCCTTCAGGATCATTGACTTAGGTTGAAGGGCGGGTTACCTTCGCGTTATCTCCCCTCATCAGAGGAAACCTTTGGCCCGGAAGATACTGCTCGCCGATGACAGCGTGACCGCCCAAAATATGGGGCGGAAAATCCTCGCCGACGCGGGGTACGAAGTAATCACGGTCAACAACGGATCCGCGGCGCTGAAAAAAATTGGCGAGCAGCATCCCGATCTCATCGTCCTCGACGTGTACATGCCCGGTTACAGCGGGCTGGAAGTATGCCAGCGCCTCAAAGAAGCCGGTGATACTGCCCAGATCCCGATCCTGCTGACCGTGGGAAAGCTTGAGCCTTTCAAGCCTGAAGAGGTCCGGCGAGTTCGCGCCGACGCATTCATTGTGAAACCCTTCGAAGCCAGCGAACTGCTCAGCGCCCTGAGCAAGCTCGAAGATCGCATTGTGCCCCGTTCCGAGCCCTCCAAGCCCGGCCGCTTCGCCCGAGCTACAGCGGCGATTGACGAAGGGCGTTACGACAAGCACGCTGCTGCTGCCGAAGAAGAATCCGGCTGGAAGAACCGCATCCGTTTTCCTTCGTCCAAGAAGGAAAAGGGGAAAGAAGCGCAGCCGGAGCCCGATGAGGCCGCGGTTTACAGCACGGGCAACAAAGATTTGCGCACCGTGATCGAGCACAAGATCGCGGAAAGCCCCGCGAACGGCCGAGAGAAAGAGAAAGAGGAAGATCGGGTTGACCTCGGCGCGTTGGCGCCGATTGGCCTTCCCAAAGACGTTACGCCCGAGGAAATTGCCGCTCTGGCTGCCGCTGCTGCGCAGATGCAAGGCAAGATCGCCGAAAACAAAATCTCAGCGTCGGAGCCCGAAGCTGCTCCAACTCCGGTCATCGAGCAATCGAAGCCGGAGAGCAAGGAAGATCTTCGTTCCGAGACCGCGCCGGAAGTTCCGCCAGTTGCCGCGATCACTGAACCAAAGGCGGCTGAGCAGGCGGAAGCAAAATCTGCCGAGGCGGCTGCAGCCGGTTCCTTTGCGAGTTCAGATTCGGCTTCTCATTCTGCGCCTCATGAAAGTTCTGCCGATGAACCCGTAACCATGGCGGTTGGAGGCTCTACCTCTGACGCAGTCCAGGGTTCGCGCTGGACCGCGGTTTCGGTTGCGCTCGCCCCGGAAGATGCCGCGATTTCCCTCGAAGAGGAAATGCAGAAGGCGTATACCGCCTTCGCTGCGGCGGAAACCGGTCACGCTGGCAGCACACCAAGCTCCAGCGAATCAGCATTGGCTCCGAGCACGGCACCGGTTGAGAATGCGTCCAGCGAACCGGTGGTGAGCGTTCCTGCTTCGGTTGCGCCCGAGGCGGCCCAGGCCCTGAGCGCGGTTGCCAGCGCCGCCACCGACGCGATGAGCGCGGCTGCAGAGGAACTGCAGGCCGTAGCATCTTCTTACGTCGAACCGAAAGAACCAACAACCTCCGTGATAGCGGATCCAGCGGCCACATCGGCGCCGGTTGAAGCTGTTGCCGAGCAGAAATCCGAATCTGCAATCCCGCAAGCTGAAGCAGAAAAATCGGCGGTCGAACAACAGGCCCAATCGTCCGCGACAGACACGCGCGCTGACGAATCGAAAGACGCGCCGCATGCGGACGTTCCCTCGGTTGTGGCCGAAATTCCAGCGGAGCCTGCAGCGGGAAGCGTTGCCTCTAGTGCCGAGTCTGTTCCGGCGGCGCAGGCGGCAGAAGCGCCAATCGAGAAGGAATCGGATATGGCTGCGAGCACGGCTGCGGCCTGGGCCAACTGGCGCCAAAGCCACCAGCCCGACAACTCTGCCCCTGCAGCCAGCCCGCAGGAGTTGGCCGCAAAGGCGGTGGCGGCTGGCTTTGAAAGCAGCCCGGAGGAAGTCCCAGCTGATAATGGCTCCGATCTTGCCAGCATTGTCGACAGTGTTCTGGCCGATCTGCGGCCGAGGATCGTCGAGGAAATTTCCCGCAAGCTCGGCAAGAAAAAGTAGTTCCGCTCCGCTCGTCTCTCCATTCGCAAAATCGTCATTTCCGCTCCCTGAAGGCTGGGGAGTGATGGGTACCCCCCTCCCCCTCCCCCCCGAATCTTTAGAGTCAACGGGTTAGCAGGAAATTCCCGGCAAAATCCGCTGGTCAAAGGACTTAGATATCAAAATCCGTAAAACAAAGGACTTAGGACCGAACTATTTCGCGGGCAGCGATTGTTGGGCCTTGTCCATGATCCTGTCGTCCCCATTCTTATGCGCACCGTTTTGCAGCCAACGCTCCGCCCGGCCCACTCCTGACTGTGAAGACGAGGAGCAGGCCGTTTTCCCGCGATTGATTTTCAAAGAACTGAATTTGTCTGGAGTGTTGGCTCCAAAACGAAGCCCCCATCGGACTCTGGGTCCGTGGAGGCTAGCCACACGACGTGGCTAGGCTAAGCTCTCACAA
>DATGFC010000013.1:0-65517 GCA_035309485.1 Candidatus Sulfotelmatobacter sp. | reverse complement strand
GACCAACGCTGTTCTCACCTACTCCCCTGGCTCCATCAGTACAACTGGCATCGCCCCCATGCTAGTCTGAACCACGCTCCACCCATCAGCCGATCCGGTCTCGACCGGAACAACCTGTTGATACACCACACCTAGCCCCTGGCCCCTTCTCAGAATAGCTGCGGTACAACGTCTACAAAATGACCTGAGTAATGATGGTGGTGGGGACCAAAGTTTGCAGTGGCTTGCGCTACGATCGGCTGTGGTCAGCCTGGTACAACCCAGGCCTGTGAACCCGGCTTCTCATTGCGTGGGCTGCCCGCTTTCGCATATCCTGAGAAAACTTTTCTGCGCTTTTGAATTTGAGTGTGGCTCAACTGCTTCAAACCGAGGCTTCCATACCGAAAAGGCCCTTGGCAGCTGCACTGACGGCTCCGGGCTGGCAATTGAGCCTTCTCGGCGTGCTTGTTCTCTGGCTCTATTGGACCGTGTTGCGTCACCTGGCAGGCCAGTGGTGGAACAATCCTAACTTTTCTCACGGATTCTTCGTCCCTCTGTTCTCCGCGTTCGTAATTTGGCAGGATCGATATCGCCTCGCGCGTATTCCTTTGCGCCCATCCTGGCTGGGGCTTCCGATTCTAGCCGCCGCCATGTGCGTTCTCATCGTGGGGCAGATGGGCGCTGAGTTGTTCCTCTCGCGCTCCTCCCTGCTGCTGGTTCTGGCCGGGCTGACCATACTTTTTCTAGGCTGGAGTTTCTTTCGCGCGACGTTTTTCCCCTGGGCCTTTCTGATTCTGATGATTCCTATCCCGGCGATCATCTTCAATCAGATCACTTTTCCTTTGCAGCTACTCGCTTCCAGAGTAGCCGCCGCCACGCTTCCGCTGTTTGGTGTGCCTATTCTGCGCGAAGGAAATGTCATTAATCTCCCATCCATGGCTCTGGAAGTTGCCGAAGCTTGCAGCGGCATCCGTTCCCTGATGTCTCTGGTGACGCTCGCCATTATTTACGGCTTCCTCATGGAAAAACGGGTTTGGGTGCGCTGCGTGCTGGCGGTCGCATCCGTGCCGATTGCCGTGATCGCCAACAGCGTCCGCATCATTGGCACTGGTTTACTTGTGCAATATTGGGATCCGGACAAAGCCGAAGGCTACTTTCACGCTTCCTGGGGATGGATCATCTTCGTCGTCTCGCTGCTTCTGCTATATGCCTTGCACCGGCTCATTGAGATTGTGTCGCCGCAAACGGAGGCAGCCTGATGAAAGGCTCGGTCGCGCGTTTCATTTTCGCCGCTGGGTTGATTGTTGCTACCGCGCTTTTCTTGCGCGCCCGCACGCATGGCGAAGTCTTTCCTCCGCGCCTGGCCTTGCAATCCTTCCCGCAGCACATCGGCAACTGGACCGGCGAGGACATCACCATCGACAAAGACACGCTTCAGGTGCTGGGGCCCGGAGATTTTTTGCTCAGAGTTTATACCGACTCCGAGCAGCGTCTGCCCTATATCGATCTGTTTATCGCCTACTTCCCCAGCCAGAGCACGAATGACACCATGCATTCGCCAAAAAACTGCCTCCCGGGTGCAGGCTGGGCGCCGATTGAATCGCAGCGGATGACCCTGGATATTCCAGGCCACGTTCCGTTTCCGGTAAACCGTTACGTCATTGCGAAAGGTGATTCCAGGCAGGTTGTCCTGTACTGGTATTGGGCGCATGATCGCGGCGTCGCCAGCGAATACTGGGCTAAGTATTATCTGGTCGCCGATTCCATTCGCATGAATCGCAGCGATGGCTCCCTGGTACGCGTTACGTCCCCGCTGCTGGCAGGGGAGAGCCCCGATGCGGCCCAGCAGCGTCTTTTGCCTTTTGTTGCCGAGATCGTACCGAAATTGCAAAGCTACATCCCACGTTGAAAAAACGATGTGTCGGGCGTGAGGATGTTCTTGTAGATGACAGCAGTAACTACGGTCTGGGAATTACGTGAAGTATGATGAAGTCTGCAGAAGGCTCCATCTGCCTCTGCATCCTGTTGGAGAATCGAATATGAGTCGCTCCCTTGCTCTCCGCCTGCTTCCCTGCCTCATGATCGCCGCCGTGCTGACTGCTTGCACGCGCGATCCGAACGTTCGCAAGCAGAAGTACTTCGATAGTGGCGACAAATACTTCGCTCAGGCCAGATACCGCGAGGCGGTCATTCAATATTCCAACGCGGTGCAAATCGATCCGCGCTTCGCGCAGGCCCATTACCAGCTCAGCCAGGCCTACCTCAAGCTGGGCGACAGCCAGCGCGCTTATCCCGAATTGATGCGTACCGTCGAACTCGCTCCCGACAACTATCGGGCGCGCATCGACCTTGCCAATCTTCTGGTGACTGTGCGCAACCCGGACGGCTCTCCCGTTCAGGATGCGCTCGACAAGGCCAAAGTTCAGCTCGATGAAATCCGCGCCAAGCAGCCCAATCTTCCCGAGACCCACGAGGCATGGTCCAATTACTATGCTGCGCAGAATAATTTAAGCGCCGCCATCCAGGAAATTAACGCCGGTATTGCGGCGGATCCGGGACGCTCTGAATCCTACTTGTTGCGCGCTCTCCTCGAACTTCGCACCAACCAGAATCAACAGGCAGAGGACGATTTCAAGCAAGCGGTCAAAACCGATCCCAAAGCCATGAACGCGCAGCTGGCTCTTGGAGGCTTCTATCAATCTCACGGCCAGTTGCCCGAAGCCGAACAGCAATTTCAGAACGCCATCCGGATCGATCCCAAGAACCCCGCCCCCCGCGCTGCCCTTGTCCGCCTGCTGATGCAGGAAGGCAAGAAGGACGAAATCGAAGCCTTCCTCCGGCAAACCAAGAAAGATCTTTCCGATAATCCGGAAGGCTATCGCATGCTCGGCGACTATTATTTCGCCAGCGGAGATCTCGACAAAGCGGTCGCGGAGTATGGATCGCTCTACGGCGATCATCCCAAAGACGGACAGGTCCGCAAGAATTATGTTCAGCTCTTGATTTTGAAGAATCGGCTCGACGAAGCCGCCAAGCTGAACAATCAGATCCTGAAGTCCAGCCCGCGCGACGTGGACGCTCTCGTTTACAAGGGGCAGATACAACTCCGGCAAAATGATACCGGCGGCGCTACGCAATCGCTGCAGTCAGCCCTGCAGAACGATCCTCAGAATGCGGTTGCGCATTATCAGCTGGGCATCGCCTACGCCCAGCAGCACGACCTGGACCGCGCCGAACAAGAGTGGCAGAAAGCGGTCAGCATCCGCCCCGATCTCACCGATGCCCAGAGGGCTCTCGCTTCGGCGCAAATGAGCCAGGGAGAATACGACGCTGTCCTGCAGACCGCCCAGCAAGTCATCACCTCTCAGCCCTATTCCGCAGACGGATATCTTCTGAAATGTGTTGCGGAACAGGCCCGCCAAAAATATGCCGACGCCCAGCACGATGCCGAGGAAGCCTTGAAAAGGGCTCCCCAGGCCCCGGCGCCTTACTTTCAGATGGGCAACATCCACTTGGCTCAGAAACACTTTCCCGACGCCGAAAAATGGTACCAGCAGTCTCTCGACAAGAGCCCCACCTTCTCCGAGGGCTTGAGCGGGCTAATGAATACCTATTTTGCGCAAAAACAGTTCGACAAGGCCGTCGCCGCAGCCAATGCGCAAATCGCGAAGGTTCCCAACAACAGCAATTTCTACGATCTGCTTGGAACCGCCCTCTTCAACGGAAAAAAGGACTACGCCGGAGCGGAAGCCGCCTTGCGCAAGGCAGTCGAGTTGGACAAGAACAATACCGACGCTCTCGAGAAATTGGGCAAGGTGCAGGTGCAACAAGGTTCCTCCGATCAGGCCCTCGCGCTGTACCTGCAGTCCATCAAAGAGAATCCGCGTGAAGTCCGTTTCTATATTCTTGCCGGAGAGCTTTACGAAGCCAAGCAGAACTGGGACCAGGCCAAAAACATGTACCAGCAGGCGCTCAGCATCTCTCCCGATCACCCCCTGGCTTCCAACAATCTGGCGTACGTAATCCTTCAGGAGGGCGGCAATGTAGACGTGGCAATGGGAATGGCACAGACGGCCCGCCGCGGCATGCCAAACTCACCCAATGCCGCCGACACTCTGGGCTGGGCCTATTATCACAAGGGAATTTACCAGTCGGCGATCAGCCAGTTTCAGGAGGCTCTGCGGTTGAACGAAAGAAATGGCGGACCGGACGACGCCGTCCTCCACTACCATCTCGGCCTCGCCTACGAAAAGTCGAACCAGAATGCGCTGGCCCGCCAGCAACTGGAGAAAGCCTCGAAACTCAGCCCCGACAATGCCGACGTTCGCAAAGCTTTGTCCCAATTGCGCAGCTAGCGCCACATCTCTTCAACTTGCAATAAGCAACCCCGCCTCGAGGCGGGGTTCTTTTTGATCATACTGGCCAATCCAGGTTCCAGTTCAGTCGGCGGCAATCTCCTGTGCCGGCGTTTCCACTTCCGGCCGTTTCGCCACCCGGTTCGAGGGCAAACCTGCATCCCGGATTTTGTAGAGCAGCGCCCGGTAGCTGATACTCAGCGCGCGCGCCGCTTGTTTCCGATTCCAGTGATGGTTTTGCAGAACCTTGAGAATCACCTTGCGCTCCAACTCGCGCACCGCCTGCTTGGTTAACTTCTTCAACGAGATTTGTCCGTCCACTGGGATCTCGGTATTGAAGAAATCCGTATTGCGCGGCGCCAGGTCCGTGGAGATCACGTCTTCGCTGCCCAGAATGACATAGCGCTTGACCAGATTCTCCAGCTCCCGCACGTTGCCCGGCCAATGATATTTGCGCAGCACCGACATCATCTCGTTCGACAGCGGTTTCGCGCGGCAGTTGTATTTCCGGTTGTGATACTCGAGGAAATAATCCACCAGGTCGGGAATGTCCGCGGCCCGCTCGCGCAGCGGCGGCAGATGCAGATTCACCACATTAATTCGATAGAACAGATCGGAGCGGAACGTGCCGTTCTCGATCTCCTGCTCAAGCTTGCGATTTGTGGCGCACACCACCCGCACTTCAACTTTTTTGTCTTCCTGCGCGCCGATGCGGCAGAATTGCCCGTCCTGCAGAAGTTGCAGCAGTTTCGACTGCAGCGACATATCCAGCTCGGAAATCTCGTCGAGAAACAGCGTGCCGCGATGTGCCATCTCCACGCGCCCGGGCTTCACCCCATACGCGCCGGTAAAAGCTCCCTTTTCATAGCCGAAGAGCTCGCTTTCCAGCAGCGTTCCGGGTATCGCCGGGCAGTTCACCTTCACCCAGGGACCGGTGCGCCACGGCGACGCGGCATGAATCATGCGCGCCAAAATGTCTTTCCCAGTTCCGCTTTCGCCCTGGATCAGAACCGGGACGTTGGCCCCGGCTAATTTCGTCAGGCGGTCCCGCACTGACCGCATACCTTCGGTACGTCCAAAAAAGATTGCGTCCGGAGGCATTTCCCCGAGAGGCTGTACGAGCGAATTCACTGTACTGGTTGTCATGGCTGCTCTACTAACTGGGGGAAGTCATCAACTAGCATCCCGAACACCAAACCGCGCCAGGGGCAAGGCTGGACACCTAAATCTAGATTATCTAGTTGATGGCAATCAACTTACGAAAGAGCTGCGGAGCGAAACTCCGGTAATCAGGGGATCCTCACAAGGGTAACACTTCGGGGGTGCCCATGCGCAAAGTTTTTCACACCGCTGAAACCAACTTCCTTTCGCGCACAGGCGGCTGGGGAGGAAGCAGCAGCGGCCGCGAGAACTTCAGCCCCAGCAGATAATAGCCGTCAGCAGGGGTCGTTCGGAGAGTCTTCGCCCTTAGGGTTCTGGCCGCTCTGGGTGCCAAGGCTGCGATCGGAGCACTCGGAATTTCGAGCCTGAGTTGTGCAACTGCGGGCAAAACCCGCCGGATTGCGACCAGCATGCCGCCCGCGCTGACGTTCAGAGCGGTGGCAAATTCGAGAAATTCCTTGCCTTTACTGTCGCGGCTGCGAACAAAAACCGGAATGGCCAACGGCAGCCTGGCCCACTTCCGCCGCTCGGCCTTGCGACCTGCCCCGCTCATCAAAACCTCTCCATTGGCTCCCAAGTGATGGTGGGAGCACATCAGGGGCCAAATCTCAGGTCAAAACCCGACAAATGCCGGTAAAAACCATGAGCCTGTCCCGTCTCCGACTACAAAACCAGCAACACAGCGTCTTGTTGCCAGCCTTTCATTCACCATTTATTCGCTGCCAATCCGAAATCTGCGATTAGCACTCACGTCTCCGAAGTGCAGAGTTTTGCTATACATGGGTAATTCCGTTTCATTTTTCGTTGACAACGCATATTAGCACCGCTTACGATTCGAGTACCGACACTCTGTTGTACAAAAGGGTGCCGCTCCCCTCTCCCCGTGACGACCTGTGATAGCTCCTCATGGCCTCTGTCCAGAAGAACACGTGTGTTTCTGAGCCGGGCACGGTCCCACAGTCGACGTCTGAGGCTGCGGCGAATGCTGGCGATGTCCCCAGCCCTGAAAACCTGCTGCAGGAGTACAAAGAGCTTCGCGAGCGCTTCCAGCGAACCACTAATGCGCTGGCTTCCGCTGCCCACGATCTGAAAACGCCGCTTTCCATCCTCAACGGATATGTTGAACTTCTCCACAGCGAGAAGCTTGGTCCGCTTAGCGAGCGCCAACGCGCCGTTCTGCAGGATATGCGCGAGAGCGGCAAGCGCCTGCAGCAGTTCATCCAGGATTTCCTGACCTATAGCGCTCTGGAAACCGGCGGCCTGCGAATGCAGTTCGAAAGCGGCAATATCAATAATTGTCTCTCGGGTGTCTGCCGTCTGTGGTCGAACCGGTTTCAGCAAAAAGGGACCGCGCTCTATTTTCTTGCAAATGACAAGCTACCAATTTTCCCCTTTGATGCACCTAAGCTCGAACGTGTGATCTCGAACCTGCTGGAGAATTCTTACAAGTTCACACCGCAGGGAGGAACGGTCTGGTTGCACGCTGAACCTTACATGTGGGAACGCCGTGCGGCAATCCTGCCGTCCAGCGCCGAGCGGCGCCGGCAAGACGTTTCTCATCCCAACTCCGTCAAAGTCAGTGTCTCCGATACCGGCCCCGGCATTCCCGCGGAATTCCATCTCGAAGTTTTCGACGATTTCTTCCGCCTGCCCGGCACCGAAAACGAGGAAGGCATGGGACTGGGCCTCGCCATCGCTCGTCGCCTCGTGCAAGGCATGGGCGGAAAGATTTGGGTGGAGAGCGATCCCGGCGCAGGCTGCAAATTTTCGTTTCTGATTCCGTACAAGCCCATTGTTGCCGCCAGCAAAGGAAAGAACCGATGAAGCCCACAGCCAAGATCCTGCTGGTCGATGACGAACCCGGCATGTTGCGTTACATCAAGACGCTGCTGGAGGTCGACGACTATAAGGTCGAAACTGCCACCACCGGAGAAGAAGCGCTGCAGTGCGTCGAAAAAGGTTTGGAGCCCGATCTGGTACTTCTCGACGTTCTCATGCCCGGCATCGATGGCTTGCAGACTCTCGAGCAGTTGCGCCAGAAACGGCCAGGAGTCAAAGTCGTCATGCTTTCCTGCGTCGCCGATACCCGCAAGGTCGTGCAGGCCATGAAGCTGGGCGCTCAGGATTATCTGACCAAACCGTTTCAGAAAGCGGAACTCGATGCGGTCATAGACCTCAGCCTTGGCCAGGGCAAGCAGCCCATCGGCGGAGAAGTCGAAGAAGTTGCCGAGGACGTATTCTTCATCGCCGCCAGCCCTGCTATGCGGAAAATTCGTTCCCAAGCCGCGCTCGTGGCCAATGTCGATATTCCCGTGCTGCTTCTGGGCGAAAGCGGCACCGGCAAGGAAGTTCTGGGCAGGCTGATTCACAAGCTGTCTCCGCGCGCGCACCGCACTTTCCTGAAGGTCAACTGCGCGGCGGTGCCCGCCGATCTGCTGGAGAGCGAGTTGTTCGGATACGAGCCTGGAGCGTTCACCGGTGCAACTCATGCCAAACCCGGCAAATTCGAGTTGTGCAACAAGGGAACGATCCTGCTCGACGAAATCGGCGAGATGCCTCCGCTGTTGCAGGCGAAGTTGCTCCACGTTTTACAGGATCAGCAGTTTTCCCGCCTGGGCAGCCGTTCCGTGATCAAGGTGGACGTCCGCATTCTGGCCGCTACCAACATCAATATCCCCGAAGCCCTTGCCACCAAGCGGCTTCGCGAAGATCTCTACTACCGTTTAAACGCGTTCACCCTGAGCCTGCCGCCGTTGCGCGACCGTAAAGAAGAAATTCCGGTCCTGCTGAAGCATTCTATGACGCGGATGGCGGAGCGCTATGCTCGTGCACCTCTGCCCTTGTCTCCGGCGCTTCTACAGGCCTGCCACAATCACTCCTGGCCCGGCAATCTTCGCGAACTGAACAATTTCCTCAAGCGGTATCTGATCCTCGGAGATGAGAGCCTTGCCGTCACCGAACTGCTCCCCAAAAACGACGGCAATGGCGGAACGCTGGGAGATTCCTCAGTGAAGAGGTCAGATGCGGCAGGTTTGAAAAGCCTCGCTCGCTCTGCCAAGGATGAGGCCGAGGCACAGGCCATCACCCAGGCGCTGGAGCAAACGAACTGGAACCGCAAGCAGGCGGCAGCGCTCCTTCAGATCAGCTACAAGGCTCTCCTGTACAAAATCCGCCAGTACGGCATCGCTGAAGTCAGAGGTGGTCACCACAAGCTCTCGGCGGGCGCGTAGAAGCAGCTTCGATAAAATCGAAAAAAAACGGCGGCCTCGCGGCCGCCGTTCTGCTTCCATCAAGAACTATGGAACCGTCAAGCTGATCGTCTGGCTCTTGACGTCACTGCCCGATGTCGCGGTCACCGTAATCGAATAATTCCCCGCGGGAGTTCCGCTGACGGGCGGTTGCGTACTCGTGTGGCTGCAGGCCGGGATCAGCAATAGTAACGCGAAGACCATGCACAACATGAACATGGCTCGCACGCGCCGCCTTCTGCCTCCAAATCCCACGCCCAGAAAAACAAGGCCCGGAATTGCCAGCCAGATGGCATAAAACTGCCTGCGGAACAAGCTGGCCGCCGGAGTGACGATCGGACGCGGTGTAGTGGTAACACTCAAGACAGATGTCACACCGCTTTGGCTCACCAGCTTCGCCGGACTATTAGAAAAACCGCATGCGGCCCCTGCGGGCAGATTGGAGCATGAAAGCGCAATAGCCGATTGGTAAATCGGCTCAGGGGTCAACTGCACTTGATAGAACGCGGTATCGCCCGCGGCCGCGATGCTTTGATTTTTTGGACCCACAGACATGCAGTAATCCGACATTGACGCCGGCACCGAAGTTTGCGCAAATACGACGTTGCCGGGCCCCATGACCTGCACCGTCCCGCCATTGAAACTGGCTTGTCCTCCGGCGCTGACTGCGCAGTCTACATTGTTTGAACTATTTGCCGTTGGCGTGAGCACGATGGTGATCGTCGCCGTTGACCCCGACTGCAGGGAGATCGGGCCACAACTCACCCCGCCGCTGGTCGAACTGCCACTGGTGCAGTTGCCCGAACTTATGCTGGCAGAAACGAATGTGAGGGGCACAATCGTCACCGAAGTGCTCAGATTATCGATGACCGTGATCCCACTCGCCAAGTCGGGACCGTTATTCGTCAGCGTGTAGGTGAAAGTCGCCTGATTCCCTGCGCTGATATAACTCTGCCCGCTGCCTAACGAAAGCGTGCCTTGAATCGACAGGCTCACCGCCGTTCCCAGCTGAGCTACGAATGCATCGTATCCGCCCTTGTACCCTCCGCCTCCGGTCGCCCCGAGACCTTTGGCGACCTGCAGGTCGGTGGTATTGGTGTCGCCGGCCAGATAGGTATTTTGATTAACATCGAGCGCGACGCCGGTGCCGCTCGTAGTACCCGATCCCGCCGCGCTGGTGACGCTTCCGCCAAAGTAGTTAGCCCATGATGCGGTGGTTGTCTGCCCCACCACTGCCACAGTATTCAGCCGGGCGACGAACGCATCCTGAGTTCCCGTGAGGTTCGTCTGAATCGAGTTCGGATTGGGCGAGACCGGGAAGGTCCCATCCGTGCCGGTGTTGGGGGACGTGGTCCATCCGGTTACGAGGGCGCCGCTACCGGAATCAACAGTGATGGCGAGTCCAGCTTCTTCGTTCGCCCCGCCGAGATAGGAAAAATAATTCAGCGCTACATTGACCGGCGTTGTCGTATTGCTGGTTGTCGGATTCGTCAACTTGGCTACGAACGCGTCATTCGGCGGACTGGTCTGCGTCGTGCAGGTCACTGCTCCGGTGGTTGTCACCGGAAGATTGTTTAAGCATTTCTGGTACGAGGCGAACGTGGTCACCAAGCTGGTCGAGACGAAGTCTTGTGAATTTGTGGTGCCTACCACGTAGACATTCGCCGCTCCTGAGTCGATCGCAATCCCTGTACTGGAGTCATCCCCGGTGCCGCCCAGGTAGGTGGACCAGATCAACTGCTGGCCCTGCGCGCCGTTGGGATTGAGCTTCGCCACAAACGCGTCGGAAGCCGTGGTCGTCGTTGTATTGGTGCAGGTTGGCGGATTGACAATGGTGCTTGGCGGCGCTTGATCCAGACACGGTTGATATGCGTTCAGAATCGGAAAATCGGTCGTCGGACTCGAGCCGCTGTAGGTGAAATTGGTAGTGCCGCTGATGTAAACGTTGCCACTGATGTCGACCGCTATGCCTCCGCCAACCGCGACGGGCGAAGTCGTCTCAAAACTGCCTCCTCCGAAGTAGGTCGAATAAGCAATGCTGCCCGTTCCCGGCGCGTTCGTATTCACCTTGGTCACGAAAAACTGCACCGGCGCTCGCGGAGCCGTCTGAAAAGGCAGCGCCTGCGGCAATGTGCTCGCCGGAAACTGGTCCGTCGTGCTGGCTACATCCGAAGACTGCGTGGTTCCCGTCACATAAAGATTTCCGGAGGCGTCGATGGTCATTCCGCTGGCCACGTCCGTGTTGTTGCCGGACAGATAGGACGAATAGAGCAGCGCCGTGCCACCGGACTGCAATTCGGTTACGAAAACGTGAGAAGTGCCCTTGCTGCCGCTTTCCGGCTTGGATTGATAGGCGTTCGTCGACGTCGTGGGGAAGTCGCCCGAGGTAGTTGTGCCCGCCACAAACGGATTGCCACGGCCATCCACCTTGATCCCTACGGGGGTATCGCTGCCGGTTCCGCCAAGATAGGTCACGTAATCGAGCACCGCTGCCACCGAGCCCAGCGGCGGCGTGATTTTCGCCACATACACATTCGGACCGGCTCCCGCCCGCGACGTCTGGAAGACATTCACTGCCGGAAGATCGGGTGAAGTCGTCGAGCCAGTCAGATAAACATTGAAACTTCCGTCGACGGCAACCGAGGTGGCGTGCTCATCGCCGGTGCCGCCAAAATAGGTCGAGAAACTCAGGATCGGGTCGATGATGAGCTCGCGCGAACGGTCGTAGGCTCCAAGGGCGAATCCCGCACGATTCTGCCCGCGAAGCACAAACCGGGCTTCCACAGCCTGCTTGCGCCCGGCAATCTCCTGATACACGCTCGGAGCGCTAAGCCGCACGTTCCCATCGGCGGTGTGAAGGATGAGCGCTCCGTCGCTGAATTCAACCTTCCTGGCCCCATGGAACTCAATCTCGGCCCGCGAAGCATCGGCCCCCGGCGCCACCTGAAAATCGTATTCCAGACGACCTTGATTGCCATAGAAAACAAGATCGATCCCGGGATAAACGTTCTCGTAGCGGACCCGTGAAAATTGCGGCACATCGGTGCGCCACTTGGCCGGATCACTTCCCAGGAAATAGTTGCTCTTGCCGGGTAGTTGCTCCGCTCCACTCAGTCTGGCGGCCGGATTCGCCCCCGCCAGTTTCATCTCAATCGAGTTCACGCGTGCCAAAGAGCGGGTACTCTTGGATGGCCCGCGCCGCTCCTCAGACACCAGGCTCAGAATGGCTCCTTCGCTCCCTAGGAACAGGCTGTACCCGGAACCGAGCGACACAAACCTGGCGCGCGGATCTGACGGATTCAGATTTCCCTGCCCTTGATTTGGTTCGAAAATAAGCGGCAGCCCGGCAAGCAGGGAATTCGCCCGGAGTTGGGCGTCATCTGCGTCTCGAGGGCTTGCGTCAGCCAAAGATGTCGGAGCCACAGCAAACCGTCCGGCAATGGCCGGAGTAGCGGGAATGCTCCGTTGCAGCCGGGAGTTCCACCCGAGCACGGCGCATCCGGCCCCCAGCAAAGCCAGTCCAGCAGCCAGAATACGACCTCGTACCAAGGAAGCTCCCCACCAACGGCGATCTACGTTCACGCGCTCCTCCGATGCAGTCCGATCAGATTCTCGCCCAGTTCGCATTCTTCCAACCCGTTCGTAGTGAGATGAGAGACGGCGCACAAGTCAGTCCGGGACAGTTCCGCCTGCGACTCCTCGGGCGAATCCCTTCCCGCAGCTTGCTGGTGACTGGAACTGGCGGAAAAAATTAAATAACTACTTAAACATCTAAGGGATAGACAAGTCAAGCCGCCTTGCCGCCCGCCCACTCCAAGATTCGTCAGATGCGTTAGGTTGCTCGCTAAGATGCCGCTATCCAATGAAAAATGATGAGGAAAAGCGTGGCAGTCGAAGGCGATCAATCTTGCCGCGTGATGGCGCCCAATCCGAAATTGTGCAATCCCTTGCGTGGCTCTGAACTATGCCCGGCGGGTATTCGCGCAAACCGTTGAGGCCAACTGAAAAACTTACGTCCACGCTGAGCTTTCATGGCCAGACGATTGCTCTTATCATCTTGGCCTTTCCCGACAGCCCACCCTCAAGCGCCGCTCTTGTTTCAAATTCCGAACAGATTGCCGATTCCGTCTTAAATCGCATTTTGCTGTTGCAAACTGCAGAGAATTTTATAAATTGAGGGCACAGTTCGCTCTCAGCCATTGAGACTTGCCGTCAGTTCCGTCTCGTGTTTTACGAGCTATTGCGCGCGCCATGCAGCCAAATTCACAGGAACGGCGGACGATGCGGCGTTTTGACATGCGCCTGCCTGCCCTCGTCAAAATGGGAGATCAGGATGAGTGCGCCACCGAGACCCAGAATGTAAGCGCCCGCGGCGTATTCTTTTATTTGGACCGTTCTGTATCCTCGGGCACAAAGGTAGAAGTCACCCTGACCTTCCCGCCTCATATCACCCTCACCGATGCTGTCCGGGTGCGCTTCAGCGCCCGCGTGATTCGGGTAGAGAATCCCCTGCCCTCCGCCCGCGTCGGCGTGGCCGCCATGATCGAAGATTACGAATTTCTTCGCTCCGGTGGCAGTTCTGATTTCCTTTCCGCGCTGCAGAATCGCATGGAAAAACACTAGCGAAGCCGCATCGCGCAGAGCGTCAATTCGATCCTCGGAACCTTTCGTAATCTCTTGCTCCCGCTGCTCGCTCTGCTAAAGTAAGTCACCCGTGAAACTCTCAGTCGTGATGCCCGTCTATAACGAACAGGCGACCCTGCGCCCCGTGGTGGAGCGTGTCTTGTCGGTCGGCCTGGAACTGGAGCTCCTGTGCGTGGATGACGGCTCGTCCGACGGCTCGCGCGCAATTCTCGTCGATCTCGAAAAACGGTACCCGCAGATGCGCGTCTTTCTGCAACCCTGCAATAAGGGCAAGGGCGCCGCCTTGCGCAAGGGAATCCAGGCGGCCACCGGAGATTACGTCCTCATTCAAGACGCCGATCTCGAGTACGATCCCGCCGAATATCCGCGGCTGCTCGAGCCGCTGGAGACTGGGCAAGCGGACGTGGTTTACGGCTCGCGTTTCCTCAGCGGCAGGCCTCATCGCGTGCTTTATTTCTGGCATTCTGTCGGCAACAAGGTTCTGACTCTGCTTTCCAACATGATCACCAACCTCAACATGACCGACATGGAGACCTGCTACAAAGTCTTCCGCCGCGAAGTCATTCAAGCCATTCCCATCGAGGAAAATCGCTTCGGCTTTGAGCCGGAAATCACCGTAAAGATCGCCAAACGCCGGCTCCGCGTTTACGAAGTGGGCATCAGTTATTGGGGACGCACCTACGAAGAAGGCAAAAAAATAGGCTGGAAAGATGGCTTTCGCGCACTCTGGTGCCTGGCCAAGTACGCCGTGAAAGAACCTCGAAGATCGCTGCCCGTCTAGCGTGCCGTTTTCGCCAGAACGTCTATTTCCCTTTTTCCAGTTCGCTAAACTGCCGGCGCGCGCGGCTGAATCGGCGCATCAGCGTGCCGATGTAGAAACCGTGAATCAGCCAGGTGGCGATGTAGGCGGCGAATAGAAATTTGATCGCGTTCATCTGGAACTCCGGGTTAATGGCATGCTGGGCTTTGCGGTCACACCGGCGCCGACCAGCGACTCCATGGCGTGCGCCTGCTCCACTTCCCGCTGCAATAACTCAAGCCGGAAGCGCGACCAGCAAATGAGGAACGCAAAGCAGAGAAATGCCAGCCAACTGATCAGCAACGTTTGCAGCATGCGAGGATCCATCGATCCACCGCCGCCGATCACCGGCTGCGGATGCTGCGTGCGGAAAAACCAGATCGAGAAATAGACCAGCGGTACATCCAGCGCGCCAAATACAGCAAGCGCCGCCGCCAGCATCTGTGTCTGCGCGCTGCTCGAGAAGCGCCGCAGCACAAGATAGCTGACATAAATCAGCCACAACACCAACGTCGAGGTCAGGCGGATATCTCCTGGCGCCCACCAGATTCCCCACACCGGCCGCGCCCAGATCGGTCCCGTCACCAGTACGATGGTGCAGAACACTACTCCCACCTCCGCCGAGGTGACCGCGAGCACATCGAGCCGCTCGCCCGGGAACAGCCAGCCGATCAGAAAATAAAATGCTGGAATCATCAACACCGTCGTTGCAACCGCACTCGGCCGCATCCCAGTCGGAAGCATCTGCTGCACCTGAGGCAGGAAAGTCGCACCGACTCCGATCACCCCAATCGCGATCACTACCCACCTGGCTACATTCTGAGTCGAGGCTTTGGCCCTTACCAGGTATTGAATGGAAGCAATGAAGTTGATGAAGAACAGCAGAAACGCCGTCCAGGCAGAGGGCACGTGGTAGTAGATGATCCGATAAACCTCGCCCTGCAGCGCATCGGCCGGGGCGACCACGAGCGCCCGAAACAACGCATAGGCGAGAAATACTGCCGTGATAATCGAAAGGATAGGAAAAAGACGCTTCATTCGGCGTGGAGGATAGTCCCAAATAATGCCAAACTAGCTGTAGTAAACACCACATCGTAGGTGAGAAGCAACACGATGTAAAAATGCGCCGAGTTCTCGCCGGTAAGAATCGCGGTTGTTCCCGCCACCATGCCCAGCACCGCCGGAATTGAAATTGGGAACAGCAGCAGCGGCAGCATGATCTCGCGATTGCGCGTGCGCAGCGACATTGCCGCGAAAAACGTTCCATTCACCACCAGCGCCCAGGTTCCGAGCAGCCCGACCGGGATCAGCTGCCACGCCGGTCCCAGCACGTGCAGGTTGTAGAAGATTACGAACAGTGGCGTCATCAGCGCTTCCAGCACACTCACAAAAATGAAATTGCCGAGCGCCTTCGCCAGGAACAAGGCATTGGCCGGAGCTGGAGAAACACGGTACGCGTCCAACACTTGATTGCGCAATTCGCGCGCCCAAGTCTGATTAAGCGCCACCACTGCGGCAAACAGAAACGCAACCCACACCAGGCCGCCCACAATGTGGCGCGATTCTTCCGCCAGCGGGTCGAAAGAAAACATGAAGATCACGACCACCAGCAGCGAAAAAAACAGCATGGAATTCAAAGCATCTTTCGAGCGCCACTCCAGGCGGATGTCTTTGACCAGCGTAGCCAGCGTGACAGCCCACAGTGAGTTCATTGGACACCCCTGTGAGCATTGGGGCCGCCGGCCATAGTCGCTGTGCGGTCAACGATCTCCCCGGCCTGCATCCATACGAACTCATCCGCAACGCCTTCGAGCAGCGCGGCCTGGTGGGTCACGACAAAAACCGTCTTGCCCGCATCGCGCATGCTCTTGAGCAGTCCAACCATCTCGCGCGCCGAGTGCACATCCACATTCGAGAATGGTTCGTCGAGCAAAAGTACTTTCGGATCGTGCAGAATCGCCCGCGCCAACGACATCCTTTGTCGCATCCCTTGCGAATACTGCCCTACTCCGCGGGTCAACTCCGGGTCGAGTCCCACCGCCCTGATCACCTCTCCGCAACGCTGGTCGCCCGCGATTCCGTATAGCTGCGCAACGTAGCGCAGATTTTCCATCCCACTCATCTCGTCGTACAGAAGCGACGGATGCGCCATGTATCCAAGCTCCCGGCAGGCTGCCTGCGGGCTCTTTCCGAAGATTGAAATGGTGCCTTGCGTGGGCTGGGCTAGCCCGGCTAACGCCCGTAGAAGCGTCGTCTTCCCCGCCCCGTTATCGCCAAGAATGGCATGAAACCTTCCCGCATCGAACTCCGCCGTCACCCCGCGCAGGGCAGCGAATCGCCCGAACTGCTTGATGACGTTGGTGACGGTAATAGTTTGTGAGGAGTTCTGAGTCACGATTGCGGCAGCAGGTCGAGAAAGTAAGCCTGTGACTCAGTGAAGATAGCGAAAGCGTGGAGGGAAGTCGAGTATAGAGGCGAATGCCCGGCCAGCGAACCAGGTTATGAAAAATTTAAGCGGACTCTGCTAGGTCATGCTCTTCGCGGGTTCGGGCTGGCTGCCGCCGGGCGGTGTTCCTTGCTTCGGCGCATACTTTGATGCACACTTGGCCTGCAGTTGCTTGGCGTGAAATACGCCATCGCGTCCGAAGCTGCCGTCGGCCAAAGCCTGCGAATCATCCTTGAAGGTGTCCGGAGGCGCTTCCGCCCCGGTGTAATCCACGGCCAGATTCTGATCTTCCTCGATCAGGACAAACTGCACATGCGTGCCCACCCGCTTGATCGATCCCGGCTTGACATTGCCGGCCACACGCAGCCGCTTTGAATACGCCCCATCGCCCATCTTGTGCAGCTCTTTGATGGTGACGTAGTAACTCTTGCTGTCCTGCACCCCGGTATAGGCGAGGTAGCCGAGCAGCAGCAGGATTACCGCCGTCGCTCCCCCGAACTTCAGATAAACCTTGGCTTGGCTTGACATGCACTTCCCCAGTTGCAAAGAAACTGCTTCAACTTTACGCGCCAGAAGGGTTCCGAATCAACATTACCAGCATGCCGTTTGTTAAGCCAGGCAGTGTCTCAGCATGCGCCCCGAACTACCAATTTTCTCTGCGAGCTCCGCGAATTCTCCGCGTACTCTGCGGTTAAAGCTCTTCTCGCAGAGCCGAGAGCTCGCCAAAGGTTTACACTGCTCCCGGCCTTACCAGCGAACCAAAATCGCCGGGCACGATGCCTTTTGAATCAGGAGAGATCCCGATGTCTCATCCGTTTTCGAGGTCCACCTCACCGCTATGCTCCCGTTTCATCGCCATTCTCGTTCTCACATTGCTTGGCATTCCCTTCTCATTGGCGCAATCGCGTCCCGACGCCAAAGATCTTCTCCGCCAGATGACGCTCGAAGAAAAAATCGCCCAACTCTCGCAGCTTCCCGGCTTTCCCATGCCGGAGTTCGTCCGGCAAGTCGGCAAAATTGACGACGTCATTCGCAAGTACGGCGCAGGATCCGTCTTATGGGTTTCGGAGCCGAAACAGATAAATCGCCTGCAGCACATTGCCGTCGACGAATCCCGCCTCCATATACCCATCCTCTTCGGCCTCGATGTAATCCACGGCTATCACACGATCTTCCCCGCCCCCATCGCAATGGCCTCCTCGTGGGATCCCAAGATGGTCGAATCCACGCAAACCGTTGCCGCGCGTGAGGCCCGCGCCGCCGGCATTGCCTGGACCTTCGCTCCCATGCTCGACATCGCTCGCGATGCCCGTTGGGGCCGCATGGTGGAAGGCGCGGGAGAAGATCCCTATCTGGGTGCTGCTATGGCTCGCGCCCAGGTGCTCGGTTTTCAGGGAACGCAGCCCGGGGCACTGGACCGGGTGCTTGCCTGCGCCAAGCATTTTGCCGGATATGGCGCAGCCGACGGCGGCCGCGACTACGATTCCTCCTACATCCCGGAAGAACAGATGTGGAATACCTATCTGCCGCCCTTTAAAGCCGCGGCCGATGCGGGCGTCGCCACCTTCATGAGCGCCTACATGGACCTCAACGACATTCCTGCCAGCGGCAATCGCTGGCTGCTGCACGACGTTTTGCGCGATGCCTGGAGCTACAAGGGTTTCGTAGTAAGCGACGCCATGGCGGTTCACAGTCTCATCACCCACGGCTACGCGCGCGATGGCGAGGACGCTGCCTTCAAGGCCTTCTCCGCCGGCCTCGACATGGATATGGCCAGTGGCACTTACCTCAAATATCTCGGCACTGAAGTGCAGCAGGGTCGCATTTCGCTGCAGCAGATTGACGATGCCGTGCTGCCCATCCTCGAAGCCAAAATTCGCCTCGGATTATTCGAGCACCCGTATGTCGACGAAACTCGCATCCCGCAAGTGCTGAACGCGCCGCAAAGTCTCGAACTGGCGCGCACCGCCGCGCAGCGCTCCGTGGTCCTGCTGCGTAATCAGCAGAACGCGCTGCCTCTGTCGAAAAATCAGATCAGGTCCATCGTCGTGATTGGTCCACTGGCCGATGCAGAACTGGACCTGTTGGACATGTGGGGCGCCATGACCAAGCCCGGACCGACCGTCACCGTGTTGCAAGGAATCAAAAATAAAGTGGGCAGTTCCGTGCGCGTTGAATTCGCTCACGGTCCCAACATCCGCCGCGACATTCCCTCGTTTTTTGAAAATGTCGGGATGGTTACCATCAAAGAACAGCCCAAGCAGACACCCGAAGAGGCTCGCAAAGCCTTCGACGACGCCGTTGCCGCTGCGAAGCGCAGTGATGTGGCCGTGCTCGTCATGGGGGAGATTGCGCTGATGAGCGGTGAGGCCGCTTCGCGTTCCTCGCTCAAGCTTTCCGGCGGCCAGGAAGAGTTGCTGGAGGCCGTCGTCGCCACAGGTAAGCCTGTCGTGCTGGTGCTGATCAATGGCCGCCCCCTCGACATCTCCTGGGCCGCCGAACATGTTCCCGCAATTCTGGAAGCCTGGTATCCGGGAAGTCAGGGCGGCAACGGCATAGCGGACGTCCTGTTCGGCGATGCCAATCCTGCCGGTCACTTGCCCGTAAGCTGGCCGCGCAGTTCCGGGCAGCTCCCGCTCTACTACAACCACAACCTCACCCAGCGTCCCGAAGACGCCCCCGATTTCACCTCGCGCTACTGGGATATTTTGAGCACCCCCCTCTACCCCTTCGGATTCGGCCTGAGCTATACAACGTTTACTTTCGACAACCTGAAGCTCAGCCAGACCGAGGCGAAAGTGGGCGCGACTCTGGACGCGTCCGTGGATGTAACCAACTCCGGCAGCCGCCTGGGCGATACCGTGGTCCAGCTCTACATTCACCAGCGTGCCGGCAGCGCCTCGCGCCCCGTGCGGCAGTTGAAAGGTTTCCAGCGGGTGAACCTTGCCCCAGGCACAAAGCAGACAGTTCATTTCAAGCTGGGCCCCGATGAGTTGCAATTCTGGACCCCGGCTAAGCGGCAATGGGTCGTTGAACCGGAACAGTTCGACGTTTGGGTCGGAGAAAGCTCCGCCGCCACATTGCATAGCGAATTTCGGCTCACGCCATGAACGGGCTTCCTAACTAGGGGTTCAGTCCGCTCACGTGATCGCCGACTAAGCTGGGCGAGGCGCATCCATTCAAAAAATGGATCGGGACCATTCACGAAACAACTGCGCCGCCGTTCCGTATCAAATCTTTTCATTGGCTTACGAGGATCGCCCCCGTGGATGCAGCCCATCGATTGTTTGCATTTCCCTTCCTCCCCGCAGTTCGATATCTATAGTCAACCCCTCTTTCCAGCTACCCGGAGGACAAAATGAATGCCATCACGCATCCCCAAAAAACGCACTGCCGCGTTTCACGCAACGAGACCGCAACCGACCCCAGTCAGATGCTGGACGTCCTTCTTGCTTTAGATCGGATGGTCGTCGAAGTTTCGATGCACCTCTACAACGTTAAGCGCCAGGACCGTTCGCAAATCCGGCACAGCAATCGCCGCCTGCACGCCGCCGTCCGCAAACAACTTCCGCGGCTCCTCATTAGAGCGATGAGCCATGAGCTATGAGCAAACCCGTTCGCTCATAGCTCACTGCTCATTGCTCACAGGCGCTCACGCACTAGAGACTGAGCAGGTCGAAACTCGCTCGTAACCTCTGCTGATCTGCTCGACGCACAAATCTCGCCAGGCCGCGAGTCCGTTAGAATGAGACTGAAATCTCGTCTCCTCTATGATCCATCCCTGGCACGACGTCACCCCCGGCGACAAACTTCCGCAGGAATTCGACTGCGTCATCGAAATTCCTTTCGGCTCGAGCGTGAAATATGAACTCGATAAAGCCAGCGGACTGATCCGCCTTGATCGCATCCTCTATTCCGCCGTCTACTATCCTGCGAATTATGGCTTCATCCCGCAGACTCTCGCGGAAGACGATGACCCGCTCGACGTGCTCGTCCTCTGCCAGGAAACGGTGGTTCCCCTGACCATCATTCACGCGCGCGCAATCGGTCTGATGACCATGATCGACAGCGGTAAGAAGGACCACAAAGTCATCGCCGTCGCAACCAAGGATCCGGAATTCAACTCGTACCACGAAGCATCCGCGATGCCTCCTCACCGCCTGCTCATGCTGCGGCGGTTCTTCCAGGACTACAAGCAACTCGAAGGCAAGGTCGTCGAGGTGGATGAAATCCGCCCGCCCGCCGAAGCCTATCCCATCATCCTCGACGCGCTCCACCGCTACAGCGACCAACGCCGCAAAGGATTCAACGCCGCCAAGTAACTATCCTGGCGCGCCAACCAGCGACCTGTGAATTCATTTTCCCCCTCGAAAAAAGTGCTTGACATAATGTCCTAGTTGTATAGTACACTGTGACGCATGGGAAGGAATGATCCCAGTTCGGCGTCGTTTCAGTTCGCGCTCGACCTGCATAGCGGCGTCCCGGTCTACCGCCAGATCATCGATCAGGTGCGATCCGGAGTGGCTTCGGGCTCGCTGACCGCGGGCGATCAGTTGCCCACGGTGCGCCAGCTCGCCGTGGATCTCGCCATCAATCCCAATACCGTATTGCGCGCCTACCGTGAGCTGGAATTAGGCGGGCTGCTGGAAACTCACCAGGGTACTGGAACCTTCGTCGCGAACAAGAAAGTAGAGAAAAATTCCGCCGAACGCGACCGCCGCCTCATTCAAATGGCCGGCGAGTTCGCGGCCCGCGCCGGTGCCGCCGGATTCACGCTTGAAGATTTAATTGATCGTCTGCGCGACTTGCTGCCGAGTCCCGCATCAAGGAGATAGTCATGGCAAGAATTCGCATCCAGGAAGTCAATGGCGTCGCTTTACTGTTGTTCGTCGTCTGTGTACTCGCTGGAATCGCGGTCTCGCAATTTATCCATCAACCGTGGCCGGCCATTTCCGGAATCCTGGTCGGGCTCTATTTTCTGGTCGCGATCAAGGTCGTGCGCCAGTGGGAAAAGGTGGCGGTCCTGCGCCTGGGCCGCTATCTCGGCCTGCGCGGCCCGGGACTCTGCCACATCATTCCGATCGTCGACACGCTCAGTCCCTACGTGGACCAGCGCGTGCGAGTGGCCAGCGTATCGGCCGAATCCACGCTGACTCGCGACACGGTGCCCGTCAATGTCGACGCCATCGTCTTCTGGCTGGTGTGGAACGCGGAGAAATCCATCCTCGAAGTCGAGAACTTCATTGACGCCATCAACATGAGTGCGCAAACCGCGCTGCGCGAATCGATTGGCCGCCACGAACTGGCGCAGATGATCACTGAGCGCGAAACCATGGGCCGCGAGCTGCAGCGCATTCTCGATGAAAAGACGAATCCCTGGGGCATCACCGTGCAATCGGTGGAAATTCGCGACGTGAAAATTCCTCAGGGTCTGGAAGACGCAATGTCGCGCCAGGCGCAAGCCCAGCGCGAGCGTCAGGCCCGCATCATTCTCGGCCAGGCCGAAAGCGAAATCTCCGCCAGTTTCGTGCAGGCCGCAGCCGCCTACGCCGAAAACCCCGTGGCCCTGCATCTGCGCGCCATGAACATGCTCTACGAAGCTGTCAAGGAAAAGGGTGCGATGGTGATCGTGCCCTCGACCGCGGTAGAAACCATGGGCCTCGGAGGAACACTAGCCACAGCGTCACTCGGCGGAGCCAAGCCCTAAGCAGGGCGCAGCGCCGCCGTCCCGCCGGCTGTGGCGAGGCCATCTCGGCCTTGCATCCGGAGAGAACGGCAATGGGTCCACCTCGAGCCGGCCCGTTACCGGAGGAAAAAAACAGGGCTTCCAGCCCTGAGGAGCCAAGCTCGCCCAAAAGGAGACAGTTATGAATTCGCTCTCAAGAAATTCGCAGAAATCGAAACATCTCATCGCCATCCTCGCTCTGCTGTTCGCAGTACTGGGCTTCGCGCTCGCCACGGGCCAAGCGCAGCAACTGCAAAAAGGTGTCAGCGTGCAAATGGCTGCCACTCGGAGCGCGGCCCCCATGCCCGCTGCTGACAACCTGGATGCGTGGGTCGTAACCATCACCGCCGATGGGAACCTCTACTTCGGAGCCGATCCCATGACCGCCGACGAATTGGCCGATTGGATGAAAAGTCATCCTCGTAATCGCGAGGCGAAACTCTACATCAAGGCCGACGCCCGTGCTCCATTCGCCGCCGTCGAAAAGGTCCTTGAGATCGGTCGTACGATGGGCTTCGAGACGCCAGTACTGCTGACCTCGCAAGCTGAACCAACGCAGCCCGGAACCATGGTTCCTCCGAAAGGACTGGAGGTGCTGGTCGGCCCGATACCGGGTGGGACGGTAGCAACCGTCGCGCAGATCGTCAGCTCGGGACAGACATTGCCGCTGCTACGGATCAATGGTGACGAGGTCTCCTGGTCTGCACTGGAGAGCACTCTCCGGCAGCACTTCCAGAAAGGCGACGAACCGGTGGTTCTGCTGAAAGCGGACGACCAACTTCCATTTGGTCGGGTCGTTCAGGTGATCGATACGTGCCGTGCGACGGGAGCCAAGGTCATTCTGGGCACGCCCGGACTTTGAAAGGGGACTTATGAATCGACTATTCAAGCTGTGTCTTCTGGCTTCGGCCGTGATAATCGGTACAGTCCAAGCGCAAGACTCTACGCCCTGGCATGATCCGTCAAAGCACACCGTGCAGTTCGTAACCGTGGAAGCGGGCGTCCGGCTGGAGGTCCTCGATTGGGGCGGAACCGGCCGTCCGATTGTGCTGCTGGCGGGCTCCGGAAATACCGCTCACATTTTCGACGACTTCGCGCAAAGATTATCCGGGGCTTGCTGTCACGTCTACGGCATCACGCGACGCGGGTTTGGAGCTTCCACTCATCCCAATTCGGGTTACGACCAGCAGCGACTGGCCGACGACGTGCTCCAGGTCCTCGACGCGCTGAAACTTGTTACGCCTGTCTTGGCTGGTCACTCCATGTCTGGCGAGGAATTAACAACCTTGGGAGATGAGCACTCGGATCGCTTGGCTGGTCTGGTCTATCTCGATGCGGCGGATGACCCTACGGATTTCCCGGGGAGTAGTGCGGCCTATATGGCGCTGTTCAATAAATTGCCCCCAGCGATGCGTGCCAACGGAAATGAACCTGTCGCGTCGGACCTGAAGTCTTTTCAAGCCTTTCATGATTTCAAGGTGCGGCAGAATGGCTTCGCCTATCCAGAAGCTGAATTGCACAACACTTTCAACCGTAATCCTGACGGTTCAGTGGGCAGCGACAATGCCTACGATAAAGTCCACTTCGCCATCGGTCGAGGAGCCTTGCCCCGCGATTATTCTCGAATCCGAGTGCCGGTACTGGCGTTGTTCAGCTCACCGGGCGGCAACCACAAGTATCAACCAAAGGACGCTCAAGAACGCGCAGCCATCGAAGAGTTCGACGCCGCAACCGAAGTCTTCGTCAACAAGTATAAGAAGAACCTTCTAAAGGCGAAGGGTAGCGTGCGCATTGTTGACCTCCCTCAGGCTGATCATTACGTATTTCTCAGCAATGAGGCAGACGTGCTGCGCGAGATGCGGGCATTCATAGCTGGCCTGAAGTAGCAAAAGACTGTCGCGCCCAAACAAGAGCGGGCCGAGGGAACCTGGCCCGCTCAATCTACAGGCTACCGCTCACCACACGTGGCAGGCGTTCTCCGCCACCATCGGCTGCCCCGCCTTGCAGCCCCACGCCTTCTGAAACTCCGGCATGTTCTGCACCACGCCATTCACGCGGTATCTCCCGGGCGAATGCGGGTTGGTGCTGACCTGCATCCTCAAGTATTCCGGACGTTGCTTCTCGCACCACACCCGCCCGAATCCTAAGAAGAAGCGCTGCTCCGGCGTGAAGCCATCGATGCTCTGGCCTTCCTTTCCGGTCTTATCGTCCGCAATCATGTGTTCGAGAGCCGCCAGTGCGATACGCGCGCCGCCGTTATCCGCCGTGTTCTCGCCCAGCGTGAGGCGGCCGTTCAGCTTCATGGTGTCGACGGCGACGAAGTTGGAATACTCATCCGCCACGCAGCTCACGCGTTTGTCGAATTCCTTTCCATCCTGCTCCGTCCACCAATCGCGCAGGTTACCCTGTGGATCGAACTTTCTCCCTTGATCGTCGAAGCCATGCGTCAGCTCGTGGCCAATCACCAGCCCAATCCCGCCAAAGTTCACCGCATCATCCATGCTCTTGTCAAAGAACGGTGGCTGCAGGATGCCTGCCGGAAACACAATCTCGTTATACGATCCGCTGTAATAGGCATTCACTTCAGGCGGAGTCATGCCCCATTCCTTGCGGTCGAGAGGCTTCCCGATCTTCGCAATCTGCCGCTTCGATTCGAATTCCCTTGCCCGCTCGATATTGCCCAGCAGGTCATGCGGCTTGATCACGACAGAACTGTAGTCGCGCCACACATCCGGATATCCAATCTTGTTTCGGATCGCTTGCAGCTTCACTTTCGCCTGCTTCTTGGTATCGTCGCTCATCCACGCAAGACTCTGGATGTCCTCATCGAGGGACTTCTCCAAGGCGTCTACCATCTTCAGCATGCGCTGCTTGCCTTCAGGGCCGAAGGTCGCCTCGACGTAACGCTGCCCCAGCGCTTCTCCCAACGACCCATCCACCAGCCCGACACACCGTTTCCAGCGATCCTGAATCTGCTTCTGCCCGGTCAGCGCCTGCCGCATTTTGAAATTGGCTTCCACAAACGGTTGCGACAGCCATGGCGACGCATCCCGCAGCACATGCCACTCCACGTACGTCTTCAGCGACTCCAGAGGCAGCGCCGCCACAACTCCATTCACCTGTTTGAAGAAATCGGGATTCGTGACATTCATCTCGGTGAACTTGGGCGCGCCAATATCTTCGAAGTAGCGATTGAAATAGAAATTCGGAGCGAGCGCCGCCGCCTCTTCGCGCGTCATCTTGTGATCGCGATTCTTCGGATCCCGCCGCTTGGTCCGATCCATGGAATCGGCTGCCAGCAAAGTTTCCACCATCAGGACTGTATCCGCCGAATGAGCTGCCTGTTCCGGCGTTTGCCCGTCCAGCTTGAACAACTCCGTCGCGTAATCGGTCAGATGCTTGCGCATCTCCACTTTGTCGGCATCGTCTTTCACGTAGTAATCACGGTCGGGCAGCGACAGCCCGCCTTGATCGATGTACGCAATCACATTGTCCGCATTGTGCAGATCGGAATTGGAATAGAAGTTGAACAGCGGGTTCGGGCCAATCATGTGAATGTGCGCGATCTCGTCAATCAGCGCAGCTTTATCTTTCACCGCCGCGATGCGCTCCAGTTCCGGCTTCAGCGGCGTGATTCCCTTGGTATCGACCTCCTTCTCATCCATGCACGATCCGTAAAGGTCGCCAATCTTCTGATCGATCGCATTCCGCCCCGTTCCTCCAGCGGCTTTTTCGAGAATGCCCTTCTCGATCCCAAGATTGCTTTCATTCAATTCCGAAAAACTCTGCCATGACGGACGATCCGCCGGGATCTCCGAATTCTTGATCCAGTTCCCGCAAGCGTACTGGTAGAAATCGACACAGGGATCGACACTCTTGCGATGTTGTCGATGCTGAAGCCCGGCCCAGGCTTGGCGGAAGGCGAAGACGCAGACTGCGCGAAACTAGCGATTGACAAGGCAATCAAGCAGAGGACAGCAAGACGAAACAGACGCATAAGGCAGAACTCCTTCGAGGAATGGCAAAGATTCTAAGCCGCTAGCAAGCCGATGAGCAAACCAACTGCCTCCAGGTCGCAGCCTCTGTGCCCCTCAGTGCCCTCTGTGGTTGTCAGTTTTCGATTTATGAGGCGGAGAGTCCTGAGAGCTGCTCATCTCCGAGCGTTATAATCAGAATTCATACACTTCTTGAAGGCTGGGGTTCCCATGACTTCCACGAATGGTTCGAACGGCATTGCCTACACTGTCCCCAAACCGCGGGCGGAGTGGCTTGCTCAACGCAAGCAGCACAACACCAACGGCAACTTCTCCCAGATGCACTACGCCCGCCAGGGCGTAATCACGGAAGAAATGGCCTTCATCGCCCACAAGGAAAAGCTCACCCCCGAGCTCGTCCGCGATGAAGTCGCCCGTGGCCGCATGATCATCCCCGCCAATATCAACCATCCCGAACTCGAGCCCATGGCGATCGGCGTGGCCAGCCTCTGCAAGATCAACGCCAACATCGGCAACTCCGCCGTGACCTCCGAAATCCACGAGGAACTCAAAAAACTCCACACCGCAGTCCACTACGGCGCCGACACGGTGATGGACCTCTCCACCGGCGGCAACATTCACGAAATTCGCGAGGCCATCCTGCGCCACTCGCCGGTCCCGATCGGCACCGTGCCGATCTACGAAGCCATTGCACGCGTGAAGCGCGTCGAAGACCTCAACGCCGAAGTGATGCTCGAAGTAATCGAAGAGCAAGCCGCCCAAGGCGTGGACTACATGACGATCCACGCCGGCGTGCTGATCCAATACCTGCCGCTGATCTCCAAGCGGATCACGGGCATCGTCAGCCGCGGCGGCGCCATCCTCGCCCAGTGGATGGCCTACAACCACAAGCAGAACTTTCTTTACGACCGCTTCGACGACATCGTTAAGATCTTCAAGAAGTACGACGTCAGCTTTTCTTTAGGCGACGGACTCCGCCCCGGCTGCGTCGCCGATGCCAGCGACGAAGCTCAATTCGCCGAGCTCAAGACTCTGGGCGAACTCACCAAGAAGGCCTGGGAAGAAGATGTGCAGGTCATGATCGAAGGTCCCGGCCACGTCTCCATGGACAAGATCAAGGAGCAGGTCGAGAAAGAAATCGAGTACTGCTACGAAGCGCCCTTCTACACCCTCGGTCCCCTGGTCACCGACATTGCACCCGGCTACGACCACATCACCAGCGCGATCGGCGCCGCCATGATCGGATGGTATGGCGCTGCCATGCTCTGCTACGTCACGCCGAAAGAACATCTCGGGTTGCCCAACGAAAAAGACGTGAAAGACGGAATCATCGCCTACAAGATTTCCGCCCATGCCGCGGACATCGCCCGTGGACGCCCCGGCGCCCGCGACCGCGACGACGCCCTCAGCTACGCCCGCTACAAGTTCGACTGGGAAAAACAGTTCGCCCTCTCGCTCGATCCTGAAACCGCCCGCTCCATGCACGACGAAACCCTGCCCGACGACTACTACAAAGAAGCCGCCTTCTGCTCCATGTGTGGCCCCAAATTCTGCTCGATGAACTATTCATCCAAGGTGGACGAATACAACAAGCAAGTCCACGGCATTGAGAAGAAGGATTACTCGGAGTTGGTGGAAAAGCTGGTCACGCTGAAGTAGTCGGGGCTTATGTTGCGACAGCCGCCTTAGGCCGTCGTGCAAGTAAACGTCGAGAAGGGCAGTTTAGGAAAAGTTGTCGAGGGAGTATATTTCATAGCAATGAACTGGTTCGAGTTCGCGCAAAAAATGGCTGAATCTGCAAGGGCGCGCCTTGCACTCAATCGAAAGCGCCTGCGGGAGATTCTTGCCGAACGGAAGCAGCAGCAATCTCCGCAACAAACCAGCCCGAAGGCACGGTGAACGCGGCCAGACTTACCCTAATTGCCGGTGCCAACGGGTCCGGCAAGACCACTTTGACCTCAGACTCAGAAGCTTTTCGAGACATTCCACTGCTTAATCCCGACTCGATGGGCAACACGCTTCAAGCTAGCGCGCCGTCCACGATTCCAATCGCATCGGCCCGCCACGTTCTCCAATCGGCAAAAGAGCATGTCATCCGAGGCCAGAGCTTCGGAGTCGAGACAACACTCTCTGGGCGAGGCTATCTGCATATGATGTTAGACGCGCGAGCGCATGGTTTCGAGATCGTGTTGGTCTACATCGGCACGGAAAACGTGGAAATCAATCTTGCTCGTATCCGCGATCGCGTCCTCGCCGGTGGACACAACGTGCCGGAACCAGACGTCCGGAGGCGATTTACTCGGAGCTTTCAGAATTTTCCACTTGCCATACAGCGCGCAGACCACACTATCCTTTTCGATAACTCAACCGAAGAAGGCTACCGGTTGGTGGCAATCTTAGGCTCACCTGAAAACCAATGGCTAAAGCCGATACCCAACTGGGCTATCAGTCTTAGCTCCAACCGCTAAAGGCGAAAGGTATCAGTCTTCCGCTCTCCGACCTTTTGATTGGGGCAACAGCCTTGGAACTTGTCTACGGCATCGCGACTGGCAATCTTCGCCACTTTCAGATGATCTCCGGACTATCGGTGGTTCGACTCTAGAAAGCCGGGTTGCCCCATCCTTGTCGCGCTCTTTGCGACAGGGTGGGGATTTTGACGTTTGGCTTCGATGTCTACTCGCTAAACCCAAACGGTAAACACTCCAACCTGCAACTCGCCAAAGTCCCGCTCGTTTCGCGCGGCACTCCCAATCCGTGAACTCGCGCCGTGGCGGCAGCCGTCGCATCTTCGATTAGCTCCGCAGATTTCCCTGCCTTGAGCCGCGCCCACTCGCGGAAACAGGCCCATTCCATGGAATCAGTGGAAAAGTCCTCTCCGTGACCATCAGACAGCTCTCGATCTCTGCAGCTTCCGCCGGGTTACTCTTCCGGGTAAGTTCGGCACCTGCCAGTAGCTCCACGATGGTCACTGCGGACACGAATATTTGCTGGGGGGTTCCTGAAAGATGTTGGCCGTGTTCGACTCTCCCGCTATACGAACATCTATCAACCTCGCCTTAGCCTGCGGCGCACATAAGACTAGCCGAACAGCGACTGCATGGCGTGCGCCCAAGCCGGGCTGCCGAGCAGCGCCACGCGTACCCCGACGCCCAGCACAATCAGCGCCAGTCCCCACCAGTACACCGGGTGGACGCGCCCGCGGGTCCACCGGTCGTACACCGCGCCGGCGATGGGGAACGCCAGCATGAGGACGTAGGAAACCAGTGCTCCAAGTGCCAGTACGCCGGGCCAGCGCACCAGCGCCGCGGCCATCAGGCAGGTGGAGGCCAGGATCATCAGCCGCTTGTGCTTGTCCTTGTCGTTGCGCCAGAGGACGGCGCCCACGAAGAAGATGGCGAACGTCGTGATGTCGCCGAAGGGGATGGCGATAAAGTTCCACGGCTTGGCGCCCGGAGGGACCGCGCCGAGCCGCGCCGCTTCGACCGCCGTGCGGCCCCCGACCACAATCATTGCCGCCGCCAGAGCCACTCCGAAGTAGCCGAGCTTCCGATGCACTTTCACGCGGTGCGTCGCGACCAGGCTCGTCTGCACGATGAACAGCACCAGCCACGACATGAACAACAGCGCGTGCAGGTGTACCGTCACGTTCGGAACGCGGCCGGTAATGGTTGTCGCATGCCCGGAGATCAGGCCGAGGAAGTACGTCCGCGAAAAGCCGATCAGAGCCGTGAACAGCATCACTATGGCGATGCCGATGTAGAACTTGCGGTCGCGGGCCGCGGAGGTGTAAAGCGGGAGGGGAGAAGCAGCGATAGCCATGCGGCCACCGATATTAGCACGGCTTGTGAATTACCTAAACTCAGGTCCGCTGAAATCGATTGCAGGCCGGCTCTTCCATCCGCCCCGCTTCGGCACAATATCCTCAAACCGCGGCCCCTCGCCCAGCAGCCACTCCTTGATGTTTGGCTGGCGCACCCGTTGCAGCCGCCGCCACTCTTCGATTGACACCAGCACCGCTTCTTCCACCCCTCGCCGCGTCACCACCTGGGGTCCCTTCTTCCGGGCCGCTTCCAGGAACTCTCTGAACCGTGCCTTAGCTTGCTGGAATTGCCAGGAATTCATTTCTGTCTCCCCCATCAGTGTATGACTAGTCAGATACTAGTTAGCCCAAAATGGCGGGCGCGCATTCGTCCTCGCGCCGGGAAGGCCGAATCTTGATGCGTTCTGCCCCAACGCCTGCCGCGCCCCATGAATCCAAAGCTTATGGCTATTCACATCGGCACTTCCGGCTGGCACTACAAGCACTGGAAAGGCCCGTTCTACCCCTCCAATCTCGCCTCCACCAAATGGCTCCGCTGGTACGTCGATCACTTCGATACAGTCGAAATCAACAACAGCTTCTACCGCCTGCCCGCCACCTCCGCGCTCGAGCTGTGGTGCCGTCAAACTCCCGCGAACTTCTGTTTTGCCGTGAAGGCCAGCCGTTACATCACACACAATCGCAAGCTGAAGGATCCGCAGAACGCCGTCGACAAGTTCCTCAGCGTCATCGACAAGCTCGAGCGGCGTCTGGGACCGATCCTGTTTCAACTGCCGCCCAGTTGGAAAGTCAATGCCGAACGCCTGGACGAATTTCTCTCCGGCCTGCCGCCCGCGCATCGCTACGTTTTCGAGTTCCGCAACGAGAGCTGGAACGTTCCGCAAATCTACCAGGTCTTGCGCCGGCACAATGCCGCGTTTTGCATCTACGAGCTCGCCGGATTCCAGTCGCCGCTCGAAATCACGGCGGACTTCACCTACGTCCGCCTGCACGGACCGGGAAACAAATATCAGGGAGATTATCCGCAAGAGACGCTTCGTGGATGGGCCGCCCGAATCGAGGCCTGGCGCAAGGATCTTAAGCACATCTTCGTCTATTTCGATAACGATCAGGCGGGATTTGCCGCCAAGAACGCCCTCGAACTAAAACAGATGGTCCTCGGTGGCTAAAACCCAGAAATTCCTAACGCGACGCCCTGCGCTTTCGCCGTGCAACCTTCGCCGCCTGCTTACCCAAGGCCGTGCGTGTTTTCTTCGGCAGATGAGCGATCGTTCTTTTCTTTCGCGCGGCCTTGGCAGCTTTCTTGATGTTCCGGCGCGCTGCGCTTTTCTGTTTCGTGCTGGGCATAGCTCCTCCGACTCAGCACCGATAGATGCAGCCGGCTAACTTGCGGGTTGGGGAATCCAGAGGCTAAATCCCTTCTTTGTCGGGTCCGATGGAATTTCTATTTTGGAAGCGGCACCTGTGAGGGGTCCCCTCCCCTCCCCTTGATCTATTGAAATCATCGACTTGCCGGGAAATCTCGAGTTAATCTATGGGGCTCAGTAGCTTACGGGCAAAATCTTGAGCCGCAGGGACTTAGCTCGTAGGGCCGATTCCTGCTTGCACCGCTTTCGCCTTGCTAATGATCTGCCATTTAGCTATCGCCCACAGTGATGGTGGTCACCTTTGGCTGTGTTCTCTGGCGGGGCGGATTCCCTGAGGAACGGAGGCTCAGCACACTACCTCCGGAAAGAATTTTAACGGCTTGATCGCGCTCTATCTTTAGCGCCCTTCCAGATTGATGTCCCCGACTCCGACGTGAGCCCGCAGTTCATATTTCCCGTCGCCGTGATACTTCAACGTCTTGCCCAACCATCCGCTCGTTTCGCCGTAATCGGCTCCGTGCACATCCCCAATCCCCGAACTCGCATTCACCACGCGATATCCTGTCGGCCCGTTCGCCACCCGGATGTCACCAACTCCTAAGCTTAGATCTTTATCGCCTTGAATGTTATCCACTGTCAGATCGCCGACTTTCTCGTGCGCGTCGATGTTTGTGTTTTGCGGCACTTCGAGTTCGACGTCGAACTGAGTGTTGCCAACGGAAGGTCCGTGGAATTCAATCGTGGCATCGTTGCCCTTGACCTCAAAGTCCACAGTGGCCTCTTTGAGGTTCTTCTCGCGGTGCGACTTCACCGTGTATTCCAGCCTGATCTTGTTGGAATCGCCGCGCTTGATGTGCAGATCACCCACACTCATTCGCACGTGCACATAACCACCGGAGACGAACTCCCGAGAGTCGTGATGGGTCTCCTCGTACTTCCAGTCGTCGGCTGCACAGAGCGGAACCAGAAAGAGACACAACAGGACTACCCTGTGAATCTGTCTTGCGGGAAGAAGCGACCTTGCAGACATAGGACACCTCGCAGGCGCAAGAGCGCCTTTTGGAGGTACGCAGCCAACTGCCCACCAGTTCCAACAAATCTTAGGGCGAACAGTCATTGCAGACCGTCCAGACGACCTCAGCTGTTGAAGTCGGCAACGCCGTCCCACACCAACTGGACAGCTATCGCGAGAATCAGGAAACCGAAGATCTTGTTGATTGCGCCCACTGCGCTCGGTCCCAGCCGACGAACCAGCGGTCCTCCCAGCCAGAAGAAAAGCACCACGCTCAGCGCGATTCCGGCGACGCCAACGACCATTCCGATGTAGGCTGCTGCGTTATCGACGTGCGCCGCCAGCGCCATGACCACCCCAATCGCTCCCGGACCCGACATCAACGGCATCGCCAGCGGCGTCAGCGAAATGTCCTCTTTGTCCACAGCTTCGTGCGTTTCTTCCGGCGTGATGCGGGCATGCGAGGTCACCATTCCCCAAGCCGTGTTGGCCACGATCAGCCCTCCGGCGATCTTCAGCACGGGCAGCGAGATGCCGAAGAAGTGAAGCACGAAGCGCCCGAAGAACAGAAACGTCACCAGGATGACGAACACCCACATTCCGGTCTTGAAAGCGGTGCGAGCGCGGTCTCGCGCAGTCCACGACGAGGTCATGGTGAAGAAGATGGGAATGCCGCCGAAAGGATCGACGATCGGAAATAGCGCCAGAAAAGTCGCCGCGGCCGAAGCGGGCAGCGTGCGCAGGAAGTGTCCGAGTGCGTGCGCGGAAGCCATAGACTTAGCGGTATCCTTCCAGAGTTTTCGCCGCCCGTTCGAGAGCAGCCGCGAGGACTGCGAGTTGCTGGCGTGCGCGCTCGCTATCGCCCTTGTCGAGAGCCTCATTTACCCCAGGAATCACCACCGCAGCATAACCGGTATACTCCCCCGGCGCGTAAATGGCATGCCGATACCACGGACGATGCGGCAAACCCTGCGGCAGCAGCAGCGCTCGCTCCGCGTCCATCAGGGTTTGATTCAAGCGCTGCGCATCTCGCGGAGCGCTTCTCTGCTTCGCCAGGATCTTCGTACCCGCCGACTGGAAGCGGTGCGCAGCCGCATTCACCGCGGCAAAGTCGAGCGCTCGTTCCCCGAACTTGTCTCGAGAGCGTTTCTGCGCGGCATCCAGATAGGCGGCGATTTCTTTACCGTACTCTTCATAGTCATAGGGCAACACGTCGGCATCGGCCATGCGGATTGCTTCGAGGCCGAGAACGCGCGCCATCTCCTGCTCGTAAATGAAGTCCGGATCGGCAAACTTCTTAAACCATGCAAAGTTGTCGAACACCGAGTGGTAAACACCATAAGGGCCGGTGGAACTGATGTCGGCTGACGGAATACCGAGGTGCTGCAGGAATCCCGTGTAATCGGAGCCGCTCCCCAGATCTCCGACTGGTACATCGTTCTTCACCTGCGCTGTAGGCGCTCGGCGCGTATCTCCGATTGCCTCGGTTGGGGACAGCGACGGCGCGCTGGATCCAGAGCCTTTCCGCCACTGCTCATACACGGTGCCGGAATTCGGGCTGGGGACAATCCTGGTCACGTCGCGCAGAAACTGCTTCAGGCTGGGAACTGCGGATGCGCCGAACTTCGGCCCCGAAACCGCCACGTCGACGTTGAAGTAGGCGGGAGAATTCCGCAATTCGGACTCGTGCTGCTCGACCCACTCGGTTGAGCCCATCAGGCCTTCTTCCTCGCCATCCCAGCTTCCGAACACGAGCGTGCGCTTCGGCTTCCATCCTGATTTCAGCAGTTCGCCGATGCCATGCACCGCTTCCAACATTGCCGTCGTGCCGCTGTTCGGGTCCACCGCACCGTAGACCCAGGCATCGCGATGATTGCCGGCGACCACCCATTCGTCGGGCAGTTCTGTGCCTTTGATCCGGCCGATCACATCCCAGAGCGTGCGGAACTGATAATCCTGCTTGAGGTGCATTTTCACGCGGGCTGGTCCCGGACCAATGTGATAGGTGAATGGCAACGAGCCTTGCCACTCGCGCGGCGAATCGAGCCCGCCAAGGTTTTGCAAAATCGGCCAGGCATCGTGATACGAGATTGGTGTGACTGGAATTTTCGGAACCTGCGCCGACTGTTCGGGAGAAATGCGTTGGGAATTGGGTAACGACGGAGTTGATGGGATTCCGGGAGTGGTCGGATCGCCGGGAAACTCGAACATGTATCCCACCGATCCGCGCTGCACGCCGGTATCCGGCCGCCACGGACCTTCGGGATATTTGTCGCCGCGCCGCCAGCCATCGTCGGCAGGGTCGGAATAGAGGATGACGCCAGCAGCGCCGTGTTCCTGCGCAACAAACACCTTGACTCCACGGAAATTCTGGCCGTACCGCGCCAGCACCAGTTTGCCGCGTACGTCCACCTTCATCTTGTCGAGCTTTTCGAAATCTTCAGGCGTGCCGTAATTGGCGTAGACCACATCAGCCTCAACGTCCCCGGAAGGTGACATGCTGCTGAACGGCGTGACCACGCGCGGATCGTCCTGAAAGGGATCGTTGTCCACGTGCTCGCGTGCAGGACCGTGCATTTCCACTCCGGCAGGCGCGGTCATATCAACGCTGATTTCTGCGGGATAGTTGATCCAGACTTTGTATTCGACGATCTCGGTCTCGAGGCCGGCCTCGCGGAATTTCTCGGCTACATAGTCGGCGGTTGCTTTGTCTTCCACGGTTCCGGCCATGTGCGGATTTTTGGTGAGAGTGCGCAGGTGCTCTTCGGCGAGTTTAGGGTCGGGCACAGCAAGGAATCGTGACTCGATCGCGGATTCCGCCGCCGAGTCGCGGAAGCCGAAGATCGGTGGCGTCGAACCGGAAGTCGCAGGCCTATTTCCAGAAGATGATGGCGCCGCACCGGAAAAGAAAACAGCGACAGAAAGAAATAGGAGAGATAAGGGTCTCATGAGATCTGCAGTGAAAGTTAGTAAGGTAGCATAGGTACGCGGAGCTGACGCTACCACGGCCGCCGTTTGGTGTCTTTGACGTAAGATTTGTTTCCACCGCAATTGCCAAAACCTTCACAACTGCCGATCTCTACTTTTATGAAGCGAGCAACGATGACCCTTCCCGATGATCTTGCTGAGGCCGTGGAAGCCTATGTTCAGGCCCAGGAGGCTCCTCCTTCGCTCACCGCGGTTACAAGCGGCCCTGCGGGATTACCTGTGGAAACGGGGATTTCTGACGGCGAATCGGCAGCTCAAGATCACTCCGAAAGGAACCAGCGGGCGTAGCGATGGAAGTGAGAACCATGACGCTTATTTGACGGGAATAAAGAAATGATCCCTGCGGCAGTCGCGGACATGGAGCCGCCATCTGATAGAGCCCTGTGACCATAACTTTGATCTCTGATTGACGGGGACTACGGCTGCGGAATGGGAATTTCTACTGTCGTACCTGACCCGAGCCAATGATTTCGTACTTGGACGAAGTCAATTCGGCGAGGGCGAAGGGTCCGCGGCAATGCAGCTTTTGGGTGCTGATGCCCATTTCAGCACCGAATCCGAATTCAGCACCATCGGTGAATCGCGTCGACGCATTCCAGTACACGGCGGCAGAATCGACTCCGCGCAGGAACTTCCGGGCATGTGTTTCGTCAGTAGTGACGATCGAGTCGGAATGCTTCGTTGAATATTTGTTGATGTGCGTAATCGCTTCGTCGACGTTTGCAACCACGCCAATCGCCATGCAAAGACGGAGATATTCCTCGTACCACTCTTGTTCGCTGGCCGGCATGACGGGAAGACCGCCGGCGAGTGTGCGCGCTTTGCCGTCGCCCCGCAGTTCCACCCCAGCATCGATCAGCTTCCTGGCGATACGTGGAATGTATTCCGCCGCGATGCGTTCGTGTACCAGCAATTTTTCGGCAGCATTACAGACCGACGGACGCTGCGTCTTGGCATTGATGACGATGCGGTCTGCCATATCGAAATCGGCGAACTCGTCGACAAAGATATGGCAATTCCCCGCCCCGGTTTCAATCACGGGAACGACGGAATTTTCGGTAACGAAGGTGATGAGTCCTGCGCCGCCGCGGGGAATGATGACGTCGACCAAGCCGCGCGCTTTTATGAGATCGTGCACAGACTGGCGAGTGCCGGCATCGAGTAACTCGATCGCGCCCTCGGGAACGCCGGGAACAGCGGCCATGATTTCAGCGAGGCATTGATTGCTGCGCGCCGCTTCTTTGCCGCCACGGAGGACGATGGCGTTGCCGGTCTTGAGCGCCAAGACCGCGGTGTCCACAGTGACGTTAGGGCGCGACTCATAAATGATCCCAACGACTCCCAGCGGCACGCGCAGTTTGCGGATGCGCAGGCCGTTGGCTTTGGTCCACTCCGCCAGCGTCTCGCCAATGGGATCGGGCAGAGAAGCAACGTCGCGCACGCTGCGCGCCATTTCTTTGATCCGCGCCGGAGTAAGTTGCAGGCGGTCGCGCATCGCTCCTTCGAGGCCGGAGATTTCAAGGTCAGCACGGTTGGCGCGCAGAATCTCTTGCTCGTGGGTTTCGATGGAATCGGCAATCGCCAGCAAGAGCGCATTCTTTTCGGCAGTGGAAAGCAGCGCCAGCTTGCTCGCAGCGGCGCGGGCGCGCAGCAACTTCTCCTGGGTCGAGGCGGCGGTGGTGAGGGTTGCAGGCATCAGCTTACCTTTGCTGGCGGAAAGTAGGTTCCGATTTTCCGTGCCATTCCTAGTGTAATGGCTTGGGGATGCCTTCCGTTCACAATCGCGACGTGAACGCCGCCTTCGCTGGCCAGTTTTGCGGCGCGAAGCTTGGAAATCATACCGCCGCGCCCGAGCGAACTCTTGCCGTTACACTGCGCTTCGATGGCCGGCGTCAACTTGCGAATGATGCGCTGCAAGCGCGGCTTCTTGCGTCCGTTGGGGACCAGGAATCCATCGACATTCGTCAGCAACAACAGCCAGTCCGCTTTGACGGCGGTCGCCAGCAGTGAACTGAGTTCGTCGTTATCGCCGAATGCGCCTTCAATTTCGCGCACCGAAACGCTGTCGTTCTCGTTCACGATGGGCACGACCCCTAAGGCCAGCAATTCGGCAAGCGCGTTCTGAAGATTGTGATAGCGGACCGGAGAAGTGAAATCGTCGCTGGAAAGCAGCAACTGCGCCACTATCTTCTTGCCGAAGAACAGGCGCTCGTAGGTGTGCATCAGCTTGCTCTGCCCGACGGCGGCGCAGGCCTGCATGCGGGGAACGTCGGTAGGGCGTTTCTGCAATTCGAGTCCCGACATGCCCGCAGCGATGGCGCCGGAGGTGACGATCAGGTATTCGTTGTGATTGAGATCGAACTGATCGACCATGCCGCGGAGCAGGTTGATGTCAATCTGCCCGCCTGGGGCAATGAGACTGGTGCCGACTTTGATTACAACGCGCATAATTTCTGGTTGCGTGGCCGGATCGGAGAATCGCACTCCGGCAAGGAGAACCCTGCGCCCCGGCGGGGAGGGACAACACCTCTATCCTGCCGTTAGAATGATTTTCTGGCAAGGTGAAAAATCTTGCCAGGTTTCGTCCCCGTTATGCCTGCCTCGAATGCAACCAGCCGGTTTTCCGATCGCGTTGAAAACTATGTGCGTTACAGGCCGGAATACCCGGTCGGCGCGGTGGAGGCGCTGAAAACAGAATGTGGCCTGCAGCCGACGCATCGGATCGCGGACATTGCCTCTGGAACGGGAATCTGGACGCGCCTGCTGCTGGAGAATGGGAATCCAGTTTTCGGAGTCGAACCCAATCCGGAGATGCGGCAGGCAGGAGAACGGCTGCTGGCTGGTTTCCCGAGCTTTACCAGTGTTGATGGCCGAGCGGAGGCTACGACTCTGGAGGAGTCCAGCGTGGATTTTGTCACGGCGGCTCAGGCGGCACACTGGTTTGACCGCAAAGCTGCGCGGCAGGAATTTTCAAGAATCCTGCGGGCCGGCGGGTGGCTTGTGCTGTTGTGGAATGAGCGGATCACCGACAGCACGCCTTTTCTGCGGGAATATGAGCAATTGCTGTTGAAGTACGGGACGGATTACGAACTGGTCCGCCATGAGCGGACTACCGATGCGGTCCACGAATTTTTTGATCCTGCGCCTTATCAAGAGCGGGTGTTCGATATGGGACAAGAGTTCGATTACTTTGGTCTGGAAGGCAGGCTGCTGTCTTCTTCGTATGCGCCGGGTCCGGGGCATCCGAATCATGCGCCGATGCTGCGGCAACTGCGGGAAATCTTCGATCAGCATGGGGACCATGGACGGGTTTCGTTTGATTACAAGACGCGGATGTATTTCGGGTCCGTACAAAAAGCTTAACCACAGAGGGCGCAGAGGAACACCGAGGTCCGTACAAAAAGCTTAAGCACAGAGGACACAGAGGAACACAGAGGATTTCCTCTGGTACGATTTGCTGTTCTACTCCGAGGTTCCCCGTGTCTGAAGAAAAATCTTTCCACATGACTCCTGACGAGTTCAGGCGCTACGGGCATGCCGTGGTGGACTGGATCGCCGATTATCAATCCCGTGTTGAATCGTTTCCTGTACTTTCGCAGGTGAAGCCGGGGCAGATTCGCGCTTCGTTGCCTGCGAATCCTCCGGCGCAGGGGGAGTCTTTCGAAAAATTATTGAAGGACGTTGAACGGTTGATTTTGCCGGGCGTGACGCACTGGCAATCGCCCAATTTTTTCGCCTATTTTCCCTGCAATGCTTCGGGACCGGGGATTCTTGGAGATCTGATTTCGTCCGGGCTGGGTGTGCAAGGCATGCTGTGGTCGACCAGTCCCGCGTGCACGGAGCTTGAAACGCATGTGATGGACTGGCTCGTCACGATGCTGGGGCTACCGGAGAAGTTCCGTTCTTCAAGCAGCGGCGGAGGAGTAATTCAGGACACCGCTTCAAGCGCGGCACTCTGCGCATTACTGGCGGCACGAGAGCGGGCTACCGGATACAGAAGCAACAAGAAAGGATGCGATGGCAAGTTGGTCGCTTATGTTTCGACGCAGACTCATTCTTCTTTGCAAAAAGCGGCGATGATTGCCGGAATTGGCGCGGACAACCTAGGGCAGATCGAGGTGGACGAGAATTTCGCAATGAAGCCACAGGACCTCGCGCGCCAGATCGAGTCCGATCGGAAAGCGGGGCTGAAACCTTGTTTCGTCTGTGCGACGGTAGGAACGACTTCATCGAACGCGATGGACCCGATCGCCGCGATTGCCGAAATCTGCAAAAAGAACGATCTGTGGCTGCACGTGGACGCGGCCATGTCGGGCAGCGCAATGCTCTGCCCGGAATTCCGGCATCTGCAAAACGGAGTGGAACTGGCGGACAGTTACAACTTCAATCCGCATAAATGGATGTTTACCAATTTCGACTGCAACTGCTTCTGGGTTGCGGACCGCAAGGCGCTGATCGAGACGCTGAGCATTTTGCCGGAATACCTGCGCAATCAGGCAACCGAATCGGGGGCGGTCATCGATTATCGCGACTGGCACATTCAGCTGGGGCGCCGGTTTCGGTCTCTGAAGTTGTGGTTTGTGATCCGGCATTACGGGGTGGAGGGACTGCAGCACCACATCCGCGAGCACGTGCGCCTGGCGCAGGAGTTCGCGGAATGGATTCGTGAAGACGATGATTTCGAGTTGGCTGCGCCGGCTCCGCTGAACCTGGTGTGCTTCCGGCACAAAGCAGGAGATGCGGCCAATCAGTCCATCATGGACCGCCTGAACCATAGCGGCGATCTGTTCCTGACGCACACGAAATTGCAGGGAAAGCTGACGCTGCGTCTATGCGTGGGACAGATCAATACAAAGGCGAGGCACGTGGAGAACGCGTGGAAGCGGATCCGGGAAGAAGCCCGTAAATTAGGTGCAGCCGCCGAGGCCTAATCGGCGGGCATCGGGGCGACGCGGGGGGAGCTGCGGCGTTCGACGGCAGGATAAGTCGCTTCCGGCGCAGGAGCGAGCCATTTGCGGATTTCAGGCAGCACGGCGCGGATCGCCGCTTCTCCGAGCCGGATCAGGTCGGCGGAGCGCTTGAAATCGTCATAGGCAAAACCGGCGACATCGGGTTCGATCACGAGATCGGCAGTCTCGCGCCACAGGCGCGACATCGCGTCCTGGGCGATGGCAAAGGATTGTCCGATCACATCAAACAAGTGGCGCGGCGCTCCGCCCTGAGCCCACGTTCCTTTCAGATGAACGGCAATGACGCGGGCGGCACCCATGTCGCGAGCCGGCCGCGAAGGAACGGGGTAGGAGAGCATGCCGTCGACCAGATGACGTCCGGCAATTTCGACTGGAAGGAACATTCCGGGATAAGCACAACTGGCGCGCACGGGGTCAATAATCGAGCCGGAACGGAAAACGACGCCTTCCCCAGTGTTGAAATCGGTGGCGGTCACGCCCAGAGGAATTCGAAGGTCCTCGAACGTCTTGCACTTCAAAGTACGGGTGAGGAACGAGATCATGCGATCGTTGGAAGCGAAGCCGTAACGCGAAAGAGTCCAGCGCGCGAACGTGGCGAAGCGAGTATTGCGCGCGACGTCCTCTAACTCGGCCGGCGAAACCCCACTGCAATAACATGCGCCGATGAGCGCACCGACGCTGGTGCCGGTAATGACACTGATCGGGATATTTTCCTCTTCGAGTACTTTCAGAATGCCGACGTGGGCGATGCCGCGGGCGAATCCTCCGCCCAGAGCGAGTCCGATGGATGGTATCTGGGAGGAGACAAGAGTATTGGGTTTGCGGGACCATTCCCGCCCGAAGGCCTGAACCGACCGAATGATCTTACCAAGACTGTTCACAGCGAACCCCACATCCCGCTTGCAGTCGGGTCGAACTGCTAAAGCATTACTTAATAATTAAGATGCCATAATTGTCGTGAAGGCTGCAGAGCACTAACGGGCCATCAGCGGTTACGTTTGGGGTGCCCGTTGGGGAGGGTAACAGTTACTTTCCGGGCAGGAGACAAGGTGCGGATTTCCTGTAGACCTGATAAGTTGCGGACAGTATGGTACGGGAAATTTCCGCAGGAGGGGTGGTCGTCCGCCACAAAGAAGGGGTTTGGTGGATGGCGGCTATAGAGCCGCCCGAGGCTGCCGAGATCGCAGAGCAGCCGGGTACTGCGCCAAAACGTACTGCCACCAAGATCAAAACCATTCTCTGCCTGCCAAAGGGGCTGGTCGATCCCGGCGAGAAGGCGTTGGATGCGGCGTTACGCGAGGTGCGCGAAGAAACCGGGATCACCGCGACGCTGATCACGAAGCTGGCAGACATCAAGTATGTATACGTCCGCTCCTGGGGAGACGGAGAGCGGGTCTTCAAGATCGTCACGTTCTATTTGCTGCGGTACCAAGCTGGGCGGATCGACGATATTTCAGAGGAGATGCGAATCGAGGTGGAACGGGCGAAGTGGGTGCGGCTGGAGGATGCTCCGAAACTGCTTGCCTACCGTGGCGAAAAGCAGATGGCGAAACAAGCGTTGGAATATTTGTTATCGCATCCGGAGGTGTGACTGGGGGCATAGCAAAATTTCCGAGGATGGGATTACCATTGCCAGTTCATAGGTCCCCGTCGGGGACGATCACGATGTCACTTCCGATCCTAGAGAGTCCAGGTAATCCTTCCATCCTCCGGAAGTTTTAACGGAGGTCTCATTCGAGGCATGAAAAAGATGAAACGCATTAATAAAGTTGCAGTCCTTGGTGCCGGAACCATGGGAGCGCGCATTGCAGCGCATTTTGCGAATGCGGGCGTGCCGAGCTATTTGCTGGATATCGTCCCGCCGGACGCGGATGGGCCGGCCAGGAACAAAATCGCCGCGGCAGGACTGGATGCGGCGAAGAAGTCGAAGCCTGCGGCATTCATGGAACCGTCGCTGGCACGGCTGGTCACCGTGGGGAATTTTGATGACGATCTGAAGAAACTGGGCGAGGTCGACTGGATCATCGAAGCGGTAGTCGAAAATCTGGAGATCAAGCGCAGTCTGCTACGGAAGGTCGAAGCCGTGCGCAAGCCGGGCACGATTGTAACGACTAATACGAGCGGGCTGCCGGTGGGCAAGATCGCGGAAGGATTCTCGAACGATTTCCGCATGGTTTGGTTTGGAACGCATTTCTTCAACCCGCCGCGATACATGCGGCTGCTGGAGATCATTCCTACGCCGGATGCCGACCACGCCGCCATTGATGCGATTGCACACTTCTGCGATGTACGGCTGGGCAAAGGAGTGGTGATCGCGAAAGATACGCCGAACTTCATCGGCAACCGGATCGGCACATTTTCTGTGCTCAACGTCATGCGACTGATGCAGGAGATGGGCTTAACGATTGAAGAAGTCGATGCACTTACAGGCCAGGCGGTGGGCTGGCCGAAATCGGCGACGTTTCGAACCATCGATCTCGTGGGGCTGGACATTCTTGGGCACGTGGTCAGCAACATGACGTCCAATGTGAAGGACGAACGCAGCGATCTTCGCCTGCCTGACTTCTTCTCCCAGATGCTGCAGAAGAAATGGCTGGGTGACAAGACCAAGGGCGGCTTCTACAAAAAAGCGAAGAGCACGAACGGCAAGGAAGAGGAGCGTCTCGCGCTGGATTGGAAGACGCTGGAATATCATCCGCGGCAAAAGCCAAAATTCGCCTCCATCGATATGGCGAAAAATATCGAAGACACCGGCACGCGGCTACAAACCCTGCTGGGTCTGAACGGCAGCGCACCTCAAAAAGGCGACAAAGCTGGCTCTTTTCTGTGGGCTGCGTTATCCGATCTCTGGACTTATTGCGCGAACCGCATGCCGGAGATCTCCGATTCTGTGGTGGAAATCGATCGAGCGATGCGTCTGGGCTTCAATTGGGAGCTCGGGCCTTTCGAGTTGTGGGATGCCGCGGGGGTCGAGGCAACGGTGGCGCGCATGAAGAAAGAAGGCAAGGCGGTGGCGTCCAACGTGGAAAGCCTGCTCGGATCAGGGCAGAAGACCTGGTATCTGGACGATCCGAAGTCGCCGGCGGGCAAGAAGTATTGGGAATTGGGAACGACCAGTTGGGAGCCGGTACCAGCGGCGCAGGGCGTCTGGTCCGTTACCGTTGCCAAGAAATCGAACGGAGTGGTGAAGAAGAATTCAGGAGCTTCGCTGGTGGATCTGGGCGATGGTGTGGCCTGTCTCGAGTTCCATTCCAAGATGAACTCGCTGGGAGCCGACATCATCAGCCTGATCACGCAAAGTTTGAAACCCGGCGGACCGGGGGATGGCTTCGATGCATTTGTGATCACGAATGATGCGACGAACTTTTCGGTGGGCGCGAATCTGATGCTGTTGCTCATGAGCGTCCAAGAGGAAGAGTGGGACGATGTGGACCTGGCCATCCGGCAGTTCCAGGGAATGACGCAAGCGATCAAGTTTTCGCCGAAGCCGGTCGTATCGGCGCCCTTCGGATTATGCCTGGGCGGCGGCACGGAAATTTCACTCCATGCGGCAGCCCGGCAGCCGCATGCCGAGCTTTATACGGGGCTGGTGGAAGTGGGAGTCGGGCTGCTGCCGGGGGGAGGAGGCTGCAAAGAGATGCTGTTGCGGGCGGTGGATACGGCCACTGCATCGCGCGGCAAAGGGTCGGCAGAGGCTCTGGCCGGCTCGGTGGAAATGCTGGAAGCGATGAAAAAGGCGTTCGAAACCATTGCAACCGCGAAGGTGGCGACATCGGCGCACGAGGCACAGGCGCTCGGATTTTTATCAAATTCGGACCGCATCACGATGAATCGAGACCGTGTGCTCTCCGATGCAAAGGCTCGGGCTCTGGAGCTGGCGCGGGCTGGATACGAACCGCCGCTGACGCGCACCGACATTCCCGCACCGGGAGAAAATCTGCTGGCGGCGTTGAAGATGGGAGTGCACTTGATGCGGCAGGGCGATTTTGTCACCGACTACGAAGTGAAGCTCGGAGGCAAAATCGCTGAAGTGCTGTGCGGCGGCAATGTAACGCCGGGGACTCCGGTGAGCGAACAGTACATCCTCGATCTGGAACGTGAGGCGTTTAAGTCGCTGTGCGGAGAAAAGAAAACACAGGAAAGGATTCAATACACTCTGAAAACAGGAAAGACGCTGAGGAATTAGCTTGAGACGCACTCTCCATCATCATTTTGAAGCAAATCGCTTTATGAGCAGTAGAGAGAAACTCGCTTCTATTATGGCTGTAGTTTTGCTTGGAACACTCCTGGCTGTCGCTCAGAAGGACGCGCCGGCAAAGGAATCTGCACCGGATGTGCCAGATGCCATCGCCGTGCCGTCGGGGCTGGAGCCGGTTTTGTTCGTCCACGCTTCCGGAACGCAGAATTACACCTGCCAGGCGGGCGCGGACGGAAAATTCGAGTGGACACTGAAAGGCCCGGAAGCGGAACTCAAAGACCGCAAGGACAAAGTGATCGGCGAGCATACTGCCGGGCCGACATGGAAGCTGAAGGACGGCAGCGAGGTCACGGGCAAGCCGGTCGCGCAGGTGGAATCCCTCGATTCAGATTCGGTTCCCTGGCTGTTGCTCGATGTGGTGAACAACTCGAAAAAGGGCGTGCTCGCCGACGTGACCAAGATTCAGCGCGTACACACTCATGGCGGCAAGCCGGGCAACGACGTGTGCGACGAGGCACACAAGGATACAGAGAGCAAAAGCAAATATACGGCTGATTATTATTTCTTCGCGCCGGCGAAATGAAGCTTGCAGGCTGATGCCGGCGCAAACGAGTAAGCATCTAAAGAAAAGTGGTTGGGGGACAGATTATGCGTGAAGTCATCATTGCTTCTTCGGTTCGTACACCTGTGGGACGGGCATTCAAGGGAACACTGCGTGCAACCCGTCCAGACGAATTGGCGGCGGTGGCGATCCAGGGCGCGCTGGTGCGCGTGCCACAACTGGATGCAAAGGAGATTGAGGATGTGATTCTGGGATGCGCCATGCCTGAGGCGGAACAAGGCATGAACGTGGCCCGAATCGCCTCACTACGCGCGGGACTCCCGGTGGAAGTTTCGGCTTTGACCATCAATCGCTTCTGTTCGTCTGGGTTGCAGGCAATTGCCATGGCGGCCGAGCGGATTATGAGCGGCGGCGCGGAGGTCATCGTCGCCGGGGGAACCGAATCGATGTCGATGATTCCCATGGGTGGCCATAAGATTTCCCCAAATCCGTGGCTCGTCAATCACTATCCTGACGCTTACCTGTCGATGGGATTAACCGCCGAGCGAGTGGGACATCGAGTGGGGATCACACGGGAAGCGGCAGACGAATTCTCGCTGCACAGCCATCAGAAGGCGGTGGCGGCGATCCAGGCGGGAAAGTTCGATGAGGAATTGGTGCCGGTGCCGGTGAGTTTCAGCACTCCTAATGGATCCAAGCCGAAGCGCCAGGAGATCGTTTTCAAAATAGACGAAGGGCCGCGCGCCGACACATCGCTGGAGGCATTGCACGCTCTCAGGCCGGCATTTCACATGAAAGGGACGGTGACGGCGGGCAATTCGTCACAGATGTCCGATGGAGCGGCGGCTGCGGTCGTGATGTCGGCGGAGCGCGCGAATGCACTGGGGATCAAGCCTCTGGCCCGCTATGTTTCTTTCGCAACGGCGGGATACAAGCCGGAAGAAATGGGACTGGGACCGGTGTTTGCGATTCCCAAGGCGCTGAAGATGGCGGGGTTGAAGATTGCCGACATCGACGTGATTGAGCTGAATGAAGCTTTTGCGGCGCAGTCGCTGGCGGTGATCAAGGAGGCGGGGCTGGATCCGGCAAAAGTCAATCCCAATGGTGGCGCGATCGCGCTGGGGCACCCGCTAGGATGCACGGGAGCGAAGTTGACGGCAAGCGTCATCCGGGAGTTGAAGCGGCGCAACGGGCGCTACGGCATGGTCACGATGTGCGTAGGCGGTGGCATGGGAGCGGCGGGGATCTTCGAGAACGTCTAAGAGCGTTAACCACTAAGGACTCGAAGGTTCACGAAGGAAAGCGTCTGATCGAATTCGACTCCGTGGACGGAGCATGGGCGCAGCCGGAGTCTTTCCGAACGTCTAAAAGCGGGAACCACTAAGGACACTAAGGTTCACGAACGAGACCATTTCCTTCAAGTGTTTTCCTTCGTGCACCTTCGCGTCCTTCGTGGTTCCCGATTTGGTTTTTTCTGGATATTTTTTCCTCCTGTTGTGATCCGGATCATCGACTGGAGTACTCCCAGCCGATAGATGTAGCGCGGGGGGCTTGTGGCCACTGCATCATTTCATCGCCTGAGTGCACAAGAAGTAAGCCATGCCGTCATTTGGCCGCAATGAAGGTTCACTCTGAACTCGGGCCGGTTTGTTAGAGAGCGCTTACAAAGCATGCTTGCAGCATGAACTTCGAGAATCAGGCGTAAGGTCCCACGCAGAGGTCGGCCTGCCGGTCATTTACTGGGGGGTGAAGCTGGAACTTGGGTACCGGATGGATTTATTGGTCGAGGATCTTGTCATTGTTGAAGTCAAATCGGTGGAAGGGATTTCGCCTGTTCATTGGGCGCAAGTGATCTCATATTTAAAGCTGAGCGGAAAAACGATTACACTCCTGATCAATTTCAATGTTGTCCATCTGAAGGACGGCATTAAGCGTTTTGTGAACGGGACAAACTGGCGGGTAGCCCCAAACCTTTAACCACAAAGGACACTAAGGTACACGAAGGAACAGCTTCTAAAGCCTTCTGCGTGACGGCAATCACGCATCTTCGTACTCAACTATCATTCCCTTTCTTTCAGCATTAGAATTGCATTGCATCCGCGATTCCCTTCCGGGGGTGGCGGACTGCTTTGAGACAGAGGGACACATATGGCTACGACAGCGGTTCCAAAAACGAAGATCTTCGGTGGAAGTTTCTTGCTGGAATCGAGGCAGCCCGACGAGGTATTCACGCCGGAAGATTTCAGCGAACAGCACCAACTCATAGGACAAACGGCGGAAGAATTCGCCATCAATGAAATCGTACCTAATATTGAAAAGATCGAGCATAAGGATTTCTCAGTCACACGCGACCTGCTCAAGAAAGCGGGTGAACTCGGCCTGAGTTCGGCGGAGATTCCGGAGGCGTATGGCGGTCTGGAAATGGACAAGGTCACGGCCGCGGTGATCGCCGACCACATCGCCAAGTACGCGGGATTCGCGACGACCTGGGGCGGGCACACCGGCATCGGCACCCTGCCAATCGTTTATTTCGGCACAGAAGAACAGAAGAAGAAATACCTGCCGCGGCTGGCGGCGGGAGAAATCGTCGGGGCGTATGCGCTTTCGGAGTCAACGTCAGGCTCGGACGCGTTAAATTGCCGCACCCGCGCCGTACTTTCGCCCGATGGCAAGCATTACATTCTCAACGGCGAAAAGATGTGGATCACCAACGCAGGATTCGCCGATCTGTTCACTGTTTTCGCCAAGGTGGACGGAGAAAAATTCACGGCATTTCTGGTGGAAAGGGGCTTCCCGGGATTCTCCGTCGGCGCGGAAGAGCACAAGATGGGAATTCGGGGATCGTCCACGTGCCCGATCATTCTGAATGACTGCAAGGTGCCGGTGGAGAATCTGCTTGGCGACGTCGGCAAAGGACATCTCATCGCCTTTAACATTTTGAATATCGGCCGCTTCAAGCTGGGCGCGATGTGCGTAGGCGGCGGCCGCGTGTCGCTCGAAAATGCGATCGGCTATGCCAAGCAGCGGAAGGCATTCAACAAGGTCATCGCCGATTTTGGGCTGGTGCGCGAGAAGATTGCCAACATGGCAACGCTGCTCTACGTCGGCGAATCGCTGGTGTACCGCACCGTGGCGATGATGGATGCGGCGCTCAGCGAAGTGGATAAATCGGCGGTCGATGCCGCCAAGCAGACGCTGAAGGCCATTGAAGAGTACGCGGTGGAGTGCTCGATCATCAAAGTGTGGGGATCGGAGATGATCGACTACATTGTCGACGAGACGGTGCAGATTTACGCAGGTTACGGTTTCGTCGAGGAGTATCCGGCGGAGCGAGCTTACCGCGATGCCCGCATCAACCGCATCTTCGAAGGCACGAACGAAATCAACCGGCTGATCATCACGGGCTTTCTACTGAAGCGCGCAATGACCGGCCAACTGGCGCTTATGCCGGCAATCAAGAAACTGATGGATGAGGTGCTCTCGGGGCCGACGGGCAGCGAAGAACTCGAAGGCACTCTGGCAGAAGAACGCAAAATGCTGGCGCAAGCCAAGAAGCTGGGACTGTTTGCGGCGGGCGCGGCTACGCAGAAATACATGCAGGCGATCCAGGATCAGCAGGAGATCATGGGCGCCATCGCCGACATGACGATCGAAATCTACGCGATGGAGTCCGCGGTGCTGCGCGCGCAGAAGATCGTGGCCAGCAAGGGCGAAGAAAGCGCGGCATTGCCGATTCGGATGACGCGCGTTTATCTGTCCCAGGCCATGGAGAAAGTGGAGGCTGCCGCGCGCAAAGTGATTGCAGCGGTCGCCGATGGCGACATGCTGCGAACTCAACTGGCCATCCTGCGGCGGCTGGCAAAATATGAACCCTTCAATACGATCGAACTGCGGCAAGAGATCGCATCGAAAATGATTGAGCGCGGAAAGTACACGCTCGTTTAAGAAGCGCAACCAGCGAGGGCACAGAGGTCCACAGAGAGTTATCGATCGTGGCTTCTGTGCCCTTTTTTAGCCTGGGAATTTCACCTACGGTGTCAATCATGAAAATTGGAATGACCAGCGTGACTGTGCTGATGTTGGCGGCATGCCTGCAGGCTCAGTCGAAACCCGCGCTGCCGAACGATTCGGCGACTTTCGATCCAGACGGCACAGCCCACATTACCCGCGTCGTGCCGATGCCCACGACCATCAGCCCGGAGGCGCAGACCTGGCTGGAGTCGCTGAATCACAGCACTCCCGGGCCGGAGACGCTGGCCGAGCGCCGCGCGCGTACCGATGCCTGGCGCGCGCAAGCTGCCGCTGAGGCGCGCAAACTCTACCCGGTTACGGTGGAAGAGGCGACGACCGCGGGCGTTCGTACCGACATCATTACGCCCCTGAGCATCCCTGCAGAAAACAAAGATCGGGTACTGATCAATTTGCATGGCGGCGGGTTCAATTCCGATTCAGGATCGCTCATTGAGGGCGTGCCGATTTCAAATCTGGCGAAGATGAAGGTAGTTTCAGTGTATTACCGGCTGGCTCCGGAGAATCCGTTTCCGGCGGCGGTGGACGACGTGGTTGCCGTTTATAAAGAGCTATTGAAGACATATAAGGCCCACAATATCGGCATTTTCGGAACTTCAGCGGGGGCGATTCTGACGGCCGAAGTGACGGTGAAGCTCAAGCAATCAGGATTACCGCTGCCCGGCGCGCTTGGAATCTTTTCCGGTCTGGCCGATTTCAGCCGCGTGGGAGATTCGCGGCAACTTTTCACGCTGAACGGATTTCTGGGTGAAATGCAGCCGACGGATCCCAGGCATCTGCCGGACAACGACTATGTGGCTAAGACCGACCGCACCGACCCGGTGCTTTCGCCATTGTTTGCGGATCTGCGCGGGATGCCTCCCAGCCTGCTGGTCACGAGCACACGGGACCTGCTGCTGAGCGACACGGCGATTTTTCAGCGGGCATTACTGCGGGCAGGAAACGATGCGAGGCTGGTGGTATTCGAGGCGCTGCCGCATGCCTTTTGGTATCACTTCCAGTTGCCGGAGACGCAAGAGGCACTGCAGATTATGGCGAAGTTTTTTGACGACACGGTTGGACGGTAGAGTTGAATTCCGAGCTTTATTTGAACGCATTGACCCGTAACGGACAGCCCGGACAGGGATCATCCTTGATGTAGCGATAGAAACGGGCGTGCCCTCGGTGCTTCCAATAGCGCGACTCGTAATCATCAACTCCCGGTCCTCGGCTCATGAAGCTGAAGAACACGTGGCGTGATGGCCGGACGACAATCCCCACGTGCCCTCGCCACACCACCAGATCGCCTGGCTCAGGTTCGTTCACTCGCTGGAAGCCTTCGACTCCGGAGTACAGATCTTTAGAATTTGCGTACGTGTAGGGGAAGCCTGCCTTTTCGTAGATGGCATGGACCAGGTGGGAACAGTCAGGGCTGGCATGGCGACGCACCTTGGGATCGAGGGCTGCCGCGATGACGGAGAGGCGATCGTCCTGATTCAGGGTTCGGTCGCTTTCCCGGCGATTACTTGCTTCAGCAACTTCCTGCAAGGGGCCATCATCATCCGCTTGCCGTTGTTGCCCCCAGGACGAACAGAGACCGAGACCACAGAAAAGGGCCACCAGCAGGAGTTTTGGAGCAATCCGCATTCGGGCTATTTTGATGCGAATTTGCTCGCACGGGCAGATTACGATTGTTCACGCAGGGTAACGAGCCAAAACGTCCGCCCGAACTTTCGAGCCAACTGGCCCTCAGTTTTCTGCATCGCGTCTCGCGTCACTGCCGAGCCGAATCCTCGGGCGGAATCAGCATGTAGCTGACAAACGCCAACTGTTTACTGTCGGGCGACCATGAGGGAACGTTGATCGTACCCTGCCCGCCGAACAGTCGCGCCAGCACGGTGATTTTCTTGTCGGAGAGTGACATCAGGCGCAGCATGACGTTCTTATTCTCGGGATGGCCGGAAACATCAGCGTCATAGGTGAGGAAGGCCATCCACTGACCGTCGGGCGAGATGTGCGGAAACCAGTTGTTCAGGTCGTCGGAGAAGACCTGCTCCTGCTCGCTGCCGTCGGGCTTCATGCGCCAGATTTGCATGTGGCCGGTGCGTTCTGAGTTGAAGTAGATATATTTTCCGTCGGGAGAATATTCGGGACCGTCATCGAGCCCTTTGGCGGTCGTGAGCCGGGTCTCTTCGCCTCCAGCGGCAGGGATCGAGTAAATATCAAAGTCGCCGTTACGCTGGCCGACGAAAGCGAGCGTCTTTCCGTCGGGAGACCAGCCATGCCAATACGACGGCGCCTTTTCGGTAATGCGGTGCGGTGTGCCACCGGCGATTGGCACTAGATACACCCTTGACTCATGATCGCCTTGCGAGTTGTCGCTGATGGCAAGCTGAGTGGAGTCGGGCGAAATTCCGTGGTCGTTGTTGCAGCGGTCGGCAAAACCGGTTGGGATGATTGTGGGATTGTCGCCGCCGATTGTGAGGCGTTCGATATGACCATTGCGGTTGAACAGGAACGCTCCGCCGTCATGCGTCCAGTTAGGAGCTTCGAAGCGTCCTTCCGAAAGATAATGAACGCGCCGGATGGCGGTAGAATCCGCGTTCACAACTTCCAGAACGCTGTACAGAGTGGGCTGACCCGAAGGCGTCGAGAGCTGGCTGAGCTCGACTTTCGAGAACAGTGCTTGTTCTGAAACATCTTTATCGTGCGAGCACACGCCTAATCCGACATAGAACGTGCTGCCGAGCGGAATCCGAAGCCAGCCGCCAGCCGGCTTCAGGTCGGCGCCGTCGGTGGGCAGACCCATGTAAACGTAATCGCCGCGCTTCACGATACGCAGCCGCTTTGGACCGGAGATGTTCGACTCAATCTCGTGCGTGACCGCCCCTTTCTCGTCGCGGAACTGCAGCGACGTCAGGCCGCTGAGGTGCAGGACGACGTCGGCATAGACGGAATCCGCGTCAAGACTTTGACGCAACATAAGCACGGCCTTTTTGTGCTCGTTGCCAGTCTTCGTAAGGAAGCTAATGTCGGCGGTCAGGCTCACATCGCCCGACATTTTCTTCCAAACGAACTGGAACGCATCGGCGACAGACCACATGTTCTCGCCGCTGCCCGTGATGGTGTAGGTCTTCGTGGTCGGGTCGTAATTCACCGACCCAGGATGGAGAACGGTGCCGACGTCGGTGTGATCCTCAAACGTTCCGACTGCTGCAGGGTTTTGCGCCCAAATGCGAACCGTAGAAATTGCCAGACACCAACTCAGGGTCGCGACAGTGAATAAGAGCTGAAGTCTCCGCATAAACGTTGCACCTCGATGTGCACGATGGCCAGCGGCATTGTAAATGGAATCGGGGGCGTGCGCGCCCAGTCGTTCACCTTCCGGTACCAATCTTCGATCACTTCTGGTAAAACGGTGCCCATGAAAACGAACCATTTTTTTCTTTCCATATCTCTGTTCGTGCTGATGCTTGCTGCCGCGATGTTCGCGCAAGTGAGTCCCGCGCCATCGGCCAATCTGGCGCTCACGCCGCCAATGGGATGGAACTCGTGGAACAAGTTCGCCTGCAACGTCAGCGAAGACATGATCAAGGGAATGGCCGACGCGGTGGTAAAGTCGGGCATGAAAGATGCCGGATACGTGTACGTCAACATCGACGATTGCTGGCAGGTGAGCCGGGATGCGAGCGGAAACGTCGTTGCCGATCCGCAGCGCTTTCCGCATGGAATGAAGGCCGTCGGCGACTACATTCATTCGCTGGGGCTGAAGTTCGGGGTCTACTCTGACGCAGGCTCGAAAACTTGCGCGGGACGCCCGGGGGGACTCGGGCACGAGTATCAGGACGCAATCCAGTACGCCGCCTGGGGCGTGGACTACCTGAAGTACGACTGGTGCAACACCACTACTCAGGACGCGAGGGCATCGTATGCCAATATTCGCGCCGCGCTCGACGCCTCGGGGCGTCCGATTGTGCTCAGCATCTGCGAATGGGGCACCGCCAAACCCTGGCTGTGGGGCAAGGAAGTAGGCGGAAACTTGTGGAGGACTACAGGCGATATCCAGGATCGATGGGGAGGACAGGAGAAGTGGCCGGATGGCAGTTGCTGCTCCAATGGCGTGCTCTCCATTCTTGACCAGCAAGTTGGGTTGCAATCGTACGCCGGCCCGGGACACTGGAACGATCCTGACATGCTGGAAGTGGGCAACGGCGGGATGAGCGATGTGGAGTATCGCTCGCACTTCAGCCTCTGGGCCCTGCTGGCAGCGCCGCTGCTGGCGGGAAATGATTTGCGCAGCATGAGCCCGGCGATTCACGACATTCTCACCAACAAGGAAGTGATTGCCGTGGACCAGGATCCGCTCGGGCGCGAGGGAGAGCGGGTCGCCAAGAACGGAGACCTTGAAGTCTGGGCGAAGCAACTCAAAGACGGCGGCCGGGCCGTCGTGCTGCTGAATCGCGGAGCTGGGGAGCAGGAGATTACCGCGAATTGGGAGGACCTTGGCTACCCGTCTACGATCAGCGCGTCCGTGCGCGATTTGTGGCAGCACAAGGATCTGGGGAAATCCACCGGGAAATTTTCGGCGCGAGTGGCATCGCATGGAGTGGTGATGGTTACAGTAAAGCCTTAACCACAGAGGACACAGAGTACACAGAGACTACGCGCGCCTTTTCAGTTCTTCCATCACGCTCTGGATCAGTTCTTTGGCGTCTGTAAGATTTTTCATGATGATCTGAATATCCATCACTGGTTTGCCCGGCCAGCGCTGGCTCTGGCAGTACACGCCGTGTTGGCCGACCAGGGCCATGGCGTCGGTAATTGTGTCCATCGTGACGGCGAGCCGGCCGCGGGGTACGCCCATCATGGTCTCGTAGTGCTCGAGTTCTTCCTGTTTTTCATCGAATACGGGCATGCCTCGATTGTAACTGCGTCGTACGCGGGAGCATAATAAGCAGCTGACCAAATCCACTTCAAACGTCTAATCTGTTAGCGGTCCACTATTCAAAAGGAGAAACCATGCAGAAGAGAATTGCCCTCCTCGTAGTTTTCACCTTTGTCATCACGACTCTGGGCTTGGCACAAATGGGCGGAAACCGCCCCAGCCCGGCTGAATCCGCCACTTGCGATCTGGGCGGAGGCAAGACCATTAAGACCGATTACTCGAGCCCACGCATGAAGGGAAGGAAGATTTTCGGCGAACTCGTACCTTATGGAAAAGTTTGGCGCACCGGCGCGAACGAAGCGACGACCTTCGTCACCAGCAGCGACGTAACGGTGGGCGGAAAAGACGTGCCGGCGGGAAGCTACACGCTTTTCACCATTCCTAACGCCGACAAATGGACACTGATTATCAACAAGAAGACCGGCGAGTGGGGAATCCCCTACAAGTATGAAAGCGACGAACTGGGGCGCGTCGACATGACCGTATCGAAACTTCCCTCACCCGTTGAAAACTTCACGATTTCCTACGAGAAATCCGGAAACGGTTGCACGATGCACATTGATTGGGATACGACCCGAGCCTCGGTAGAGATCAAAGCAAAATAAACTTCATTTGCGAATTTGATTTATGGGTGGATGAGAACAGGAATGTCCTCATCCACCTGCAAAAACCAACAATCAACAATCCGTCCGGCGTACAATTCTGTTGAGCATTCCCCACGGGAGGTCCCCATGCCCGTCTACGATTATGTTTGCCTCGATTGTCACAAGCCCTTCGAAACAGTCTTAACCTTAAACGAGCACGACAAGCAAAATCCCAAATGCCCTCATTGCGGCAGCAAGAATGTGGAGCAGGAAGCCGCGGCTTTTTTTGCGGTGACCTCTAAGAAAAGCTAGGGCCAGAAAGTCGGCAGGATAGAGGAGCGCTCTTCAGCGCTACCGTTTCGGCTGACCGACCGCATCCAGGGCTTGCTGCGCCTGCGCGAAGTCTGGATCGACTTTCAGCGCCTGCTGGTACGCCTGAAGCGCCTCGGCGGTTCGGCCGGTCTGCGCTAACGTGTGCCCGAGTTCATAGAATCCTTGTGCCGTAGGCTGAGCTGCAACCGATCGGGAGAAATCGGCGATCGCCTCATCCAATTTTCCTTGCCGCTGTGCCAGAAGGCCCAGTCCGAGCCAGGCATTGAACTGAGTGGGATTGTAGCGAAGCGATTCCTCAAAACTTTTGGCAGCCTCGCCCTGCTCGCCCATCGCCAGTTGCGTGGCACCGAGGTTGGCGTACGTGAGCGTCAGAAAACCGGGATCCGAGGTCAGGTTGACCGCAGCGTCATACTGGTCGACAGCCTCCCGCATGTGGCCATGGCTCTGAAAATAAGTTCCCAGATTGCTGTGGCTCATGGGATCGCGGGGGTTAATGCGAGCGGCCGCCTCGAAGTGCGGGAGGGCTTCTTCTTCCTTGTTTTCGAGAATCAGCGCTCCGCCGAGATTGTCTTCAGCCACAAAGTTGTTGCTCGTAACCGCCAGTGTGTGCGACCACAAATCGTAATTGCTGCTCCAGTAACCGATCTGGCGATGGGTTGCGAAGGCCAGCGCGACGAGCACAGCGGCGGAGGGGATCACGAGCCAACGGGCGAACGTCTTCTTCTGTGCCCAATCGGCAATGCCGAAAGCAATCATCACGAAAATACCGATCAGCGGAATGTAGGCATAGCGATCGGCCATGGCAGCCTCGCCAACCTGGACCAGGCCGATCACCGGCACCAGCGTTCCCAGGAACCACAGCCATCCGACCACCAGATAGCGGCGCGTGCGAAAACGCCAAACCCAGGCGCTGATGAGGACTAGAACCAAGGCGGCGATCAGGACCCGCCAGCCCGCGAGCGAGTCTCCGGGATGAGGGTAGAGCGGCGCCAATCTCGCGGGCCAGAGCATCTTGCAGAGATACATCGCGTACGCATAAACAGCATTGCCGACCCGCACCCCAAGCGAGAACTCCGCTGTTGTACGGATGGAGCCGCCAGCTTGCTGCGCGATGACGGTGATGACTGCGCTGGCCAGAGAAAGCGCGAGCAACGGAAGTTTTTCTAATGCGAGTCGCGGCCATGACGAATTCCGTGCTCCGTCGACGCGCCCGAGGGGCCAGTAATCCAGCAGCAGCAATACGAATGGGAGCGTGATCACCATCGGCTTGGACGCAAGCCCGGCTGCGAACAGTGCGAACACAGCCAGATAGCGCTTCCAGCCAGGTTTTCTGGCGTACCAGCCGTAGGCCCCCAAAGTCAGCAAGAAAAAAAATGTACAGAGCACATTCTTGCGCTCCGCGATCCAGACAACGGACTCCACATTGATCGGGTGCAGCGCGAATAGTGCGGCTACGAACAAGCTTGGCCCAACTCGCCCCGTGGTCCACATCAGGAGCAGATAGAGCAACACTACGTTCGCGACGTGCAGCAGGATGCTGGTGAAATGATGTCCGGTGGGGTTCAGGCCAAACAGCGAACAGTCAAGGGCGTGAGACATCCAGGTCAGCGGATGCCAATTCGCCTGCTCGGTCGAAGTCAGAGCCCACGTGAAGGTTTGCGCCGTTAGACCTTGCCGCACGTGGGGGTTCTCGGTGACGTAGCGGTCGTCATCGTAGTTCACGAAGGGATGATGGGTGGCCGGGTTATACAGCGCGAGCGCAACCATCGCCAACAGGAGGCACACGATTGCATTGCGCTTTTCCGGCGATGTGAACAAACCTGCAGCTTCGCTGACGGGCGCAGTTTTTGTCGTGGAAGGCAATATCAGGATTTAACCACAGAGGGCGCGGGGGAACACAGGGGAAAAGAATTGTTGATTGATGATTTGTGACACCAATGCAAACTCAGGGAAGTTTTCGATCAACAATCATCCATTCAATTTGTCGGCTTCCAACGCAGCACCGGCTTCCTGGCCGCCGCGGTCTCATCCAGTCGCGAAACCCGGGTCGAGTGCGGAGCCTCAAGCACGGTCTGTGGATCTTCTTCCACCTCTTCCGCAATCGATTTCATCGCCTCGATGAATAGATCCATTTCTTCCTTCGACTCGCTTTCCGTTGGCTCGATCATCAGCGCGCCGGGAACGATCAAAGGAAATGCGGTGGTATAAGGGTGGAATCCGTAGTCGATCAGGCGCTTAGCGATATCCATGGTGCGGACACCTTTTTTCGCCTGAAGCCGGTCGCTGAAGACAACCTCGTGCATGGTAGGCGTGGAGTAAGGCAGATCGTAGATGCCTTCGAGACCTTTGCGGATGTAGTTCGCATTCAGCACAGCATCTTCGGTGGTCTGCCGAAGGCCATCGGGACCATTCGCCTGAATGTAGGCAAGAGCCCGCACAAACATTCCGAAATTTCCGTAGAAGGCGCGAACACGGCCGACCGAGTGCGGACGGTTGTAGTCGAAGCCCAGCGTGCCATCCGGCTTGGTAACCAGAACCGGCGTGGGCAGGAAAGGTTCGAGACCTTTCTTGATCGCCACCGGGCCCGACCCCGGGCCGCCGCCACCGTGCGGAGTCGAGAACGTCTTGTGCAGGTTCAGATGCATGACGTCCACTCCGAAGTCACCGGGGCGCACCTTCCCGACCAGCGCGTTCATATTGGCGCCGTCCATGTAAAGCAGGCCGCCTTTGGCGTGCAAGATGTCTGCAATTTTGTGAATCTGCTGCTCGAAGACGCCCAACGTGTTCGGATTCGTCAGCATTAACGCCGCGACATCCTCGTTCATCTGAGATTCGAGGGAGGCGACGTCGACCATGCCGCGCGAATCGGACTTTAAATTCTCGACGGCATAGTTGACCATTGCGGCCGTAGCCGGGTTGGTGCCATGCGCGGAGTCGGGGATCAGAACTTTCTTTCGGGCATTGCCTTTGGACTGGTGATAGGCGCGAACCATCAGCAGGCCCGTCATTTCGCCGTGGGCGCCGGCAGCCGGTTGCAGCGTGATCGCGTCCATCCCGGTGATTTCAATCAGGCACTCGCTCAGCATCTTGATAATGTGCAACGCGCCCTGGGAAATCTTCTCTGGCTGGTACGGATGCCCGTTGGCAATGCCCTCCACGCGTGCCACGGCTTCGTTTACGCGCGGGTTGTATTTCATCGTGCAGGAGCCCAATGGATACATGCCCAGATCGATCGCGTAATTCCACGTGGAAAGACGGGTGAAGTGGCGGATGATTTCGATCTCGCTGACCTCGGGCATATTGCCCAGGTCTTTTCGTTCCGAGCCTCCCAGCAGCTTCGCAGTATCGACTTCAGGGACATCGAGAGGCGGCAGTTTCCACGCGGACTTCCCTGCCGAGGACTTCTCGAAGATCAGTCCTTCGTTCTGATTGACGTGGCGCGTGGCCTTGGGGGTCTTGTGCTTCATCGCGCCACCTCCTCGACCTCTTCCTTCGCCGAGCGCACCGAACGCTCGCTCTCGGCGACCAGGCCTACCGCGGTATCGATGGCGCTCCGGGTGGTTAACTCGGTGCAGCACCACAACGCGGCATTGCCGAACTCCGGGAAAAACTTTCTCAATGGAAGTCCGCCAACGATCTTGTGCCCCAGGAGACGGCCATTAATCGCGTAAGGATCTTCGCTGGTCTCGACCACAAATTCGTTGAACCGCGGCGAAGCGGCGAACAGCACCTTGCCATGCTTGGCGAATTGACCGGCAGCGTATGCGGTCTTTGCGAGGTTCTGCGTGGCTAATTCTCTCAAGCCGATTTTGCCGTAAACGGTCATGAAGATGTTCACCATGAGCGCAACCAGCGCCTGGTTGGTGCAGATGTTCGAGGTCGCTTTTTCGCGGCGGATGTGCTGCTCGCGGGTGGCGAGGGTGAGAACGAATCCACGCTTGCCTTGCTTGTCGACGGTTTGGCCAACGAGGCGCCCGGGCATCTGGCGCACGTATTTCTCGCGCGTGGCGATGACGCCGCAGTAGGGCCCGCCGAAGCCGAGCGGCACGCCGAAGGATTGTGCTTCCATTGCAATCACGTCTGCCTGCCGGGGAGGCTCCACGATTCCCAGGGAGACTGCCTCTGCTATCGATACAACCAGCATCGCCCCGTGCTTGTGCGCGATCTCGGCTATGGCATCGACATCTTCAATCGTGCCGAAGAAGTTGGGTGACTGCACCAGCACACAGGCGGTGTCTGGAGTGATTGCCTTTTCCAGTTCCTTCAGGTCGAGACGTCCGTCTCCGCCAAAAGCCGCGATGGATAACGGCATCCCCTGGTGAGTCGCGTAGGTTGCGAGCACCTCGCGATATTCCGGATGGAGGCTGCGCGCGACCACCACCTGACGCCGTCCCGTGAGCCGCACCGCCATCATCACAGCCTCAGCTGCGGCGGTCGAACCGTCGTACATGGAAGCGTTCGCCACCTCCATGCCGGTCAGCTCGCAAATCATGGTCTGAAACTCGAAGATGGATTGCAGCGTGCCTTGCGAAATCTCGGCCTGGTAAGGGGTATAGGCGGTCAGAAACTCGCCACGAGAAATCAGCGCGTCGATGATCACAGGCCGATAGTGAAAATAAGCGCCCGCCCCGAGGAAGCTGGTATAGCCGTCGCCGTTTTCACGCGAACGCTGCCGAAAAAAGTCGACGATTTCGGACTCCGCCATCTGGCGAGGAATCTTGAGATCGCGGGTTAGCCTGTATTCGGCCGGGATGGGCGCAAACAGATCGTCAACCGAGCGCAGGCCAATGGCTTTCAGCATGGCTTCTCGGTCGGCGGGAGATTTAGGTAAATAGCGCATAAAAAGTTATTAGATGAGCGGAACAGCATTTCGATTGTGGCAGTCGCCGGGCATCGGGTCCGTGCGCGAAATCACAGGAGGCAATCAATGTCCCGCTTCTTCCGCGACGAACTTTTCGTAATCGGCGGCCGAGAGCAGCGCATCGAGTTCCTTGGGATTCTTGAGCGTCATTTTGACCATCCACGAGCCGTGCGCGTCCTTGTTCACCTTTTCGGGAGACGTGGCCAGTTCGCCGTTGACCTCGGTCACGGTGCCGGAAGCAGGGGCAAACAGGTCGGATACCGCTTTCACGGATTCCACCGTGCCGAAGGTCTTTCCGGCGCTGAGTTCCGCCCCGACTTTCGGAGTCTCGACGAAAACGATGTCGCCCAAAGACTCCTGCGCATAGTTGGTAATGCCGACCGTGGCGGAGTTTCCGTCGACATGAATCCATTCGTGCTCTTTGGTGTACTTTCGATCTGTAGGATAGGCCATAAAAGCTTGTCGCTCCTTGCTGCTGCTACGAATCTCTGTGCGCTCTGTGCCCTGCGGCTAAGAAGTTTTCTTGGGCCGTTTGTAAAAAGGAGTGGGGACGACCACAGCTCCCACGCCCTGGCCGCGAATTTCTACTTTGACTGCTGTGCCAACATCAGAAATTTCCGTTGGCACATATGCCAGCGCAATATTTTTCTTCAAAAATGGCGCCGGAGAGCCGCTGGTTACATAGCCGATTTCGCGATCGCCGGAGTCGAGCACCTTGTATCCATCGCGGGCGATGCCGCGGCCGGTCATTTCGAGGCCTACCAGCGTTCGCTTCACACCCGCCGCCCTCGCCTTCTCTAACGCGCCGCGGCCGATGAAGTCAGGCTTTTCCATCTTGCAAAAGCGGTCGAGCCCGGCTTCCCAAACATTGATCGTATCGGAAATTTCGTGGCCGTAGAGCGGGAGCTTGCCTTCCAGACGCAGCGTGTTGCGGGCGCCTAAGCCACAGGGGACTACGCCGAATTCCTTGCCGGCGGCAAGAATTTCATTCCACACTCGCGAACTGGTCGCTTCGTCCGAGGGTATATAGATCTCGAATCCGTCTTCGGCCGTGTAGCCGGTGCGGCCCACCAGAATATTGTCCAGGCCGCAGAGGCGTCCGCGAGTTACCCAATAGAATTTGACGGCGCTCAGGTTGGCGTCGGTGAGTTTCTGCAGAAGATTCACGCCTTTGGGTCCCTGAATCGCAATCTGCGTGAACTCGTCCGACAAATTCTCTACGGCGCAGTTGAACTGACGGGTATTGTCGCGGACCCAGTTGAAATCTTTTTCGCGGGTTCCGGCATTAATGACGAGCAGGTACTCATCCTCACCGAGGCGATGAACGATTACGTCATCCACGAAGGTTCCTTGCGGATAGAGCAGGGCCGAGTACTGCGCCTGCCCAATCGCGAGACGGGAAGCGTCGTTCATGGAAATGTGCTGTACCGCCGCGAGAGCCTGCGGGCCGGCGAGGCGGATATCGCCCATGTGGCTGACGTCGAAGATGCCCACACCGGTGCGCACCGCCATGTGCTCGGCAATGATGCCTCCGCCGATGGATGCGGGGTATTCGACGGGCATGTCCCAGCCGTTAAACTCCACCATCTTCGCGCCCATTTGGCGATGGACGGCGTTTAGAGCGGTTTTGCGGATGGTGGGCGCCTCAACCGAAGACAATCGAAGACCTCAAATCGCGAGCAGTGGCTGGCTGCCAGGGTGTGAACTTTATGCCGGACTGATTACCGTAACATGCGGTTTTTCGGCGGGTCAAACTGGAAAGCCTAACCACAGAGGGCACAGAGAAACACAGAGGAACGCACGAATCACTCTTTCGAGTTAGCGGCCGAACTGCACCGTCACGCGCGCTCCGGCGGGCACGTGCGTGCCGGCGAGAGGAGATTGCTGGCGGGCGACGCCACTGCCGACCGCGTCGAGTTCCAGGCCGGCGTCCTGGGCCGCCTCTACGGCGCCTCGCACGGTTCTACCTACGAATGAGGGAACTTCGATGCCGCCCTGCTCGACATCGAGGACAACGGTGCCGCTGGCGGGCAGCGGCGATTGTGGTGACGGTACGGGCTTGTTCTTGCCTTGATCCGGCTGGCTTGCTGGGGCGTCAATTACCGGTTCGCGCATTGCAGCCGGCACGACGGGGGCGTCCCCTGCAGCAGGCAGGGGTGCTGGTGCCCGCGCCACATTCACTTTTGCCGCGTCACTTGCATCGGTATTGATTTCGGCGGTTTCCAGCGGTTCGCCGGGGTGATCGGGCGTGCCGTCGTCCAGGTCACGATCCTTGAGCTTTGCCAGAAGCAGCTGGTGTTGTGGCGCCAGCGGCAGGTCGTGCGGGACGTGCAGATATTCGAGCACCTGCTGGCTAATTCGGCGAAACACCGGCGCGGAAACCTGTCCGCCCTGGTGAAGCCCGACGGCAGAATCCAGGATTACGGCCACTACGATTTGCGGATTGTTGACCGGCGCAAATCCTGCGAACGATCCGACGTACTTTGTCTTGGAATAGGCGCCGGTGGCCGGATCCACTTTCTGCGCCGTACCGGTTTTTCCTGCGGAACTGTAGCCTTCCAAAATCGCCTTTCGCCCCGTACCCTCGAGCACCACCTTCTGCATCATCGCGCGCATCTCGGCGGCAGTGTAGGAGGAAATCACGCGATGGGATGCGCCGGGATGAAAGGCCACCGTCTGCGGCGCTCCGCTCGGCTGCACAGTTCCGGCCACAATACGCGGGGCCACCCAGACGCCATCATTCGCAAAGGTCGAGATCAAGCCCGTGAGTTGAAGCGGAGAGATGCCAATCTCCTGCCCCATCGAAATCGCCGCGATGGAAACTTTCGACCACCGGCTTGGGGGCTTGCTCAGCCCGCGGGTCTCGCCGGGAAGTTCGATCCCGGTCTGCTGCCCGAAGCCATAGGCGCGAATGTACTTGTAGAAGCGGTCTTCGCCCAGCCGTAATGCGATCTTAATGGCACCCACATCGCTGGATTCCGCCAGCACGCCCCACACGGGCAGCAACCCGTGCGGTTTCGAATCGCGGATGCGCATGCCGTTGTAGACGATGGCGCCCATCTGGCAATCGAAAATTTCGTTCGGATTCGTGACCTTCTCTTCCAGGGCGGCAGAAATCGTGACCAGCTTAAAGGTCGAGCCGGGCTCATACACATAACTCACCGCCCGATTGGTCAGCGCAGCGGGCGTGATCTGCTTGCGCAGATTCGGATTGAACGTCGGCCGGTTGGCGAGCGCCAGGATTTCTCCGGTGTGCGGGTTCTCTACGATCACCGTGCCGGCAATCGCTTGCGTGTCGTGGATTGCCTGCTCGAGTTCCTTCTCGGCAATGTACTGGATGTTCTTGTCGATCGTCAGAACAAGATTTTCACCTGGATCGGGCTGTTTTTCGACGTCGGAGAACCATTTCCTGCGGGCGTCGACGGAGATAAACATTTTGCCCGGCCGCCCGCGCAGATCATCGTCGTACTCATGTTCGAGCCCGCTCAGGCCGGAGTCTTCCATCCCCACCGAACCGAGAACTTGCGCCGCCAGATCACGCGCGGGATAAAACCGCTTCGGCTCCTTCTGAAAATGAATGCCCTGCAGCTTTAGAGAACTGATGCGCTCGACGGTCTGATCATCAGCCTTGCGCGCCACCCAGCAGAAAGTTTTGTGGGCGCGGCAGTCGGCGAGAACCACGTTGTAGTCGTCGCCCGTGATTCGAGTGATAAGGGAAATGGCAGTCGGAAGATCTTTGACTTCGCTGGGCACCGCAAATGCTGAGTCGACCATCACCGACATCGCCAGTTCGCGCCCGGCGCGGTCGTAGATCACTCCACGCTTGGCGGCAAGCGGGATGGCGCGTTGCTGCTGATGTCCCGCCTGCTTGACGAATTTGCCGTAGTCGAAAATCTGCAGAAAAACCAGGCGGCCGCAAATTGCGACACACCACAGCAACATCATTGCGCCGAGGAGGTAGAGGCGGGAATTCTTGGCGTAAGTGGAGTCCAGGGATGCCATGAAATCTTTACGTGTTAAAGAAGGCTTTAGACAAACGTGGCGGCCCAATTACAGACAGGCCGCCGCTGAAATGCCGCCGAGCCTTTGCTCGGCCGGCCGGATTCGAAGAGTCCAGCCTACACAGATCTTCTATTGTCCCGCGACCACCATCACAGGAGTATTGCTCGCCATGACCGGACCTTGTTGGTCCGAGGGAGTGGCGTCCATCCGGATCACTTGCCCGGGTTCTGGCGGAACAAGACCCATGCGGCGCGCCAGCACGTCAATTCGCTCAGGGTCGCGTAGCGAGGCGTCTTCCAGACGCAACGCCCGGTTCATTTCCGTCTTGTCGGCCAACTCGCGCTTGGCCGATTCGATCTGGTACCCGTACTCGATCGCCTTGAAATGCTGCCAGGCGTAGGTAAACACCAGCAGGAACAGGCAAGCCAGTGCGGTGCCAAACTGCTTCATCTCGCGGCTGCGACGTGGATCCTCGACCTTGACCAGCCGTGAGTTGTCGATCGCCTTGGCGAAATAGATTTCCGGGGTACCGGTCCATAACGACCGGCGCTGCTCCATGACCGGAACCGCACCGCGAATTGTTGCCGCCGCTGCCGCCATTTATGCCGCTCCCATGTAGGCCCGATCGCCCTCGGTTAGCGGAATCTGCATGGTGAAAATCTCGTGCAGTTCCTGTTCCATATGCTGCCGCTCGGCTTGTTCTCCGACCCGCTCCACCGCCAACATCAGATCATTGATCAAAGTGCCCGTATACATTCCCGCAACCTCGAATTGGATTCCTACCACGGAACCCTGGAAAACAGATGTCAGCTATCAGCTTTCAGCTCTTAGCTTCTTTCTCTCTGCGGATCTGTGTCCGCTCGCGCCACTCACCTGATCTTGTAAGGCCCGGCACCGCCATCACAGCTAATGCCGGGAACCCCGGCAGGTTTTCCGGAGCTAAACTCAAAATCGGGCGCCAGACCTCGGACCTCCGACTTCAGCTAACCTCTCGATTCCACTACACTCAGACTTGCTGAGGGTCTGAGGGCTGAGGTCCGGCGCCATTGTTAAACTTTTTCCGCGGCCCGCAATTTCGCGCTGCGTGCCCGGGGGTTGCGATCGCTTTCGTCTTCAGATGCCACTACCGGTTTTTTCGTCAAGATGCGGTAGTACATGTCCTGATTCGCCCCTTCGCGGAAGGCATCTTTCACAATGCGGTCTTCCAGCGAATGAAAACTGATCACCACCACGCGTCCACCGGGCTTTAGAATCCGGGGCGCCGCTTCCAGCAGCGCCTTCAGATCGTCCAGTTCGCGGTTTACGAAGATTCGAAGAGCCTGAAAGGTTCTGGTCGCTGGATGAATTCGCCGTTCGTACTCGTTCTTACCCCGATTCATTGGCCGGGCCGCGGCTGATATGACGTCCGCAAGTTGTGCGGTAGATCGTATCGGCCGCGACCGGCAAATGGCTCTGGCGATTCTCCGCGACCTCCTTTCCTCTCCGAATTCGTAAATCACATCGGCAAGCTGTCGC
>DATGFC010000012.1:0-11520 GCA_035309485.1 Candidatus Sulfotelmatobacter sp. | reverse complement strand
TTCGCTGGTGTACACGCCTCACGTGGCGCGGCGGCAGCTGTTCTTCACCTCAGGGCACGAGGGTTACTACTCGCAGAACATGTTCGACGCGATGGAACTGGACGATGCCGAGTACCGGCTGAAGCCGATGAACTGCCCGGGACACATCCTTATTTATCGGGATTCGCTGAAGTCGTATCGCGACTTGCCGGTGCGGCTGGGCGAACTGGGGACGGTGTACCGCTACGAGCGCTCGGGAGTGATGCACGGGTTGCTGCGGGTGCGGGGATTTACGCAGGACGATTCGCACATCTTCTGCACGCCGGAGCAGATTGAAGACGAGATCAAAGGATGCCTGGAGTTTGGGCTCGACGTGCTGAAGCATTTTGGATTCGACAAGTTTCAGACCGAGCTTTCGACGTGGAATCCGGAGGACCGGAAAAATTTTGTGGGCAGCGAGGAGCAGTGGACTCATGCCACGCAGTCGCTGGAAAAGGTGCTGAAGGCGCTCGGGATCGAGTACAAGACGATTCCGGGCGAGGCGGCATTCTACGGTCCGAAGATCGATCTCAAGCTGGTGGACGCGATCGGCCGGCTGTGGCAGCTGTCGACGGTGCAGTTCGATTTCAACTTGCCGCAGCGGTTTGGATTGGAGTACGTGGCCGAGGATGGATCGCGCAAGCAGCCGGTGATGGTGCATCGGGCGCTGTATGGGTCCATCGAGCGATTCTTTGGCGTGCTGATCGAGCACTATGCGGGAGCGTTTCCGGTGTGGCTGTCTCCGGTGCAGGCGGTGATGATTCCGATCAGCGAGCGGCATGCGGAGTATGCGAATAAGGTGGCGGCACAGCTGAAGGCCGTGGGCGTGCGCGTGGATGTGGATGCGCGGAATGAAAAGATGAATGCGAAGATCCGCGAGCATGCTATGCAGAAGGTGCCGTTCCTGCTGGTGGTTGGGGATAAAGAAGCGGAGGCGGGGAAGGTGAATGTCCGCACGCGGGGGAAAGAGAAGACGGAAGACATGCCGGCGACTGAGTTCGTGGAGAAGATTCGGAAGCTGATCGCCGAGAAGAGCGCGGGGTTGTAGGACGAACTCACCACGGAGACACTGAGGCACGGACAAATCCAAAAAAAATAGGGGCAGCGGTTGCTGCCCTTTTTTATTTCTACGGATATGCCAAGTTGTACCATGTTTTCGTGCATTCACTGGCGCAACGCGTGCTCGAACCTCTGCGGCAGCAGGATTTGCTGAGCGCGGGGCAGCGCGTTGGGGTGGCCGTTTCCGGGGGGATTGATTCGGTTGCGCTGCTGCGGTTGTTGTTGGAGCTGCGCGGGGAGCTGGGGATTGTCCTTTCTGTTGTTCACTTCAATCACAAGCTGCGCGGGGCGGAGGCGGAGGCGGACGAGAAATTCGTTTCGGATCTGGCGCGGGAGCATGATCTGGAGTTCTTCGCCGACAGCGACGATGTGGTGGGACATGCGAAAGAAGAGGGCGTCAGTCTGGAAACGGCGGCACGGCGGTTGCGCTATGGGTTCTTTCGGCACGTGATCGGCGAAGCGTCAGAAGTCAAAAGCCCCACCCTCTCGCAAAATACGCGAGAAGGGTGGGGCAACCCGGCTATTTCTGATGTCGAAGTTCCCACATCTCGCAAACCCGACGAGACATGGGGCACCCCGCGTGGTCGAATTTCCCTCAGAGCGCGACTTGACAAGATCTGTACTGGGCACACGCTGGATGATCAGGCCGAGACGGTGCTCATGCGGATGATTCGCGGGACGGGGCTGCGGGGGATGGGAGGGATTTATCCGCGGCTTGCGGTTGAGGAGGAGGACGGCGAATTCTGCGGCGAGATTGTGCGGCCGCTGCTGGCATTCCGGCGGCGGGAGTTGGAGCACTATCTTAGGGACATTGGGCAGGTTTGGCGGGAGGATGCCACCAACCTTGACCCGAAGTTCACGCGGAACCGTGTGCGGAAGCTGCTGGTGCCGCTGCTGGAGAAGGAATTCAATCCGGCGGTCGCGGAGAATCTGGCGGAGTTGGCGGAGATTGCGCGCGGAGAGGAAGATTACTGGGAGAACGAAGTTGCGGGGTGGATGGGAACCGGGGTGCATTGGTCGGAGCCAGAGTGGGCGCGGACTCCCGAGCGCAAAGGTCTGGTGCAGATTGGATCGGTCATGCAACTGGAGAAAAGCCCCATTTCTCGCGCCCAAGACGCGCGAGAAACGGAGTACCGGGAACTGCAGGCGAAAATCGAGCGTGTGCCATGGCTGGTGATGAACGCTTCGGTGGACCGGTTGTGGTTTTTGGGAGAGCCGGTTGCGGTACAGCGCAGGGTGGTCAAGGCGATTGGGGAGCAGGCGGGCATCCCGCTGGAGTTCAAGCATGTGGAGGAGGTCTTGCGCTTTGCGGCGGAGGAGACGGGGTCCGGGAAAGAGGTCTCGCTGCCGCTGGGGTGGAAAGTTGTTCGCGAGCCGCACGAACTGCTGTTCGTGACTCCGGACTTGCGGGAGCCCGCGCCGGATCAGGATTATGAATATGAATTGCCGGTGCCGGGCGAGGTATCCATTTCCGAGACTGGTTCGTGCATCGAAGTACGGCGCGTGGCGGCGGGTGGGGAGGCGTATAATCCGGAGCACCTGTTGGATGCGGATTCTTTGCCGGGACGCTTGAAGGTGCGGAACTGGCGCGCTGGAGATCGGTTCTGGCCGGCCCATACGAAGTCCCCCAAGAAAGTTAAGGAACTGCTGCAGGAGCGCCATGTCGCGCAGCCGGAGCGGAGGTTGTGGCCGGTGGTGGTGAGCGGAGACGAGATCGTGTGGATGCGCGGGTTTGCCTTGCCGGCGCGATTTCAGGCTAAACCCGGGCGGGAGGGCTGGCTGATCTCGGAGCGACAGAATTAGCGGCGAATGGAAAGAGTTTAACCGCAGAGTTCGGTGAGAAAGGCCGCTGAGGGCACTGAGAAATACCGCAGAGTTCGCTGAGAAAGGCCGCTGAGGACGCTGAGAAAGGCCGCTGAGGACGCTGAGAAATGCCGCTGGCGGGAGGCACACAACTTGATGAGCGCTGCTAGAGTCGAGCCACTGCGTCCGGTCATCACGACGGAGCAGATCCAGAAGCGGGTGAAGGAACTGGGGAGGCAGATTTCCGACGACTACAAGGGGCAGACCGTCCAGATGCTAGCGGTGCTGGAAAATGCGTTCATGTTTCTGGCCGACCTGGTGCGGGCCATGCAGGTTCCTGTCGTGTGCCAATTTATAAAGCCGAAGTACAGCAAGACGCAGGGCGGTTCGGCCAGCGAGGTGATGGAGATTTTCTTCAGCCACGAGCCCGAGATCAAGGGGCAGCACATTCTGCTGGTGGAAGGGCTGGTGCATTCGGGTGTGACCAGCGAGTTCCTGATGAGCGACCTAAGGTCCAGGGGGGCCGCTTCCGTAAAGCTGGTGACCCTGCTGGACCGGCAATCGGCGCGGCGGGTACCGCTGCAGCCCGATTATTTCGGCTTTCTGGTGGATGAGGCCTTTCTGGTGGGATATGGCCTGGGGGCGGTGGAGCAGACGAATCGCAATCTGCCCTACCTGGCGGCCGCAAACGCAAGGACTCCTATGACTTAGGTCATTCCGGATAGAGAGGGTGTTTTTAGCGAAGAAAAGGTAGAATAAGGACTTAGGATTTCCCAATCAAAATTCCTGCCGGGGCATCTAATGCCTGTAGGCGTGATTGGGAAGTGTATGAGCGTGACGAATTTAGGAGTCTTCTAGGTGAACTCAACTGTAAAAACCGTGCTGTTCTGGTTACTGATCGGGGTATCGGCCCTGTTGTTATGGGAGGTTGTGAAGGGCGCCCGCGATACCCAAAAAGACAAAGAGGTAAATTTCACCGAATTCATGGGGAACGTCGAGGCAGGACGCGTCCATGAAGTCACCGTCGATGGGATGCAGGTGAAGGGCAAGCTGACGGATGGCACGGCGTTTCACACCACGGCTCCTCAGAACTATCCGGACATGATCAAGACGCTACGGGATAAGGGCGTCAACCTTACGTTCCGCGACGTGAACAGCGGGAGTTTGCCGCTGCAGTTGCTGGGAACCTGGGCGCCGCTCATCCTGCTGGGAGCGTTGTGGTTCTTCATGATCCGCCAGATGCAGACCGGCGGCAATAAGGCTTTGTCTTTTGGCAAGAGCCGGGCGCGGCTGCTCTCGATGCAGCAGAAGAAGGTTACGTTCAAGGACGTGGCCGGGGTGGAAGAGGCCAAGGAAGAATTACGGGAAATCATTGAGTTCCTGCGCGAGGCGCAGAAGTTCCAGAAGCTGGGCGGACGCATTCCCAAGGGCGTGCTGCTGGTAGGGCCTCCGGGAACAGGCAAAACGCTGCTGGCGCGGGCAGTCGCGGGTGAGGCGAACGTTCCGTTCTTCTCGATTTCCGGTTCCGACTTCGTGGAGATGTTTGTCGGCGTGGGCGCGAGCCGCGTTCGCGATCTGTTTGAGCAGGGCAAGAAGAATGCCCCGTGCATCATCTTTATCGACGAAATTGACGCGGTTGGACGTCACCGCGGCGCTGGATTAGGCGGCGGGCACGACGAGCGCGAGCAGACTTTGAACCAGTTGCTGGTCGAGATGGACGGCTTCGAATCGAACGAAGGCGTCATCCTGATGGCAGCGACGAACCGGCCGGATGTGCTTGATCCGGCGCTGTTGCGGCCGGGTCGTTTTGACCGGCGGGTGGTGGTGAGCCGTCCGGATGTGCGCGGGCGCGAAGAAATTCTGCGCGTGCATACGCGGAAGATTCCTCTTGCTGAAGATGTAGATCTCTCAGTGCTGGCGCGAGGAACACCGGGATTCTCCGGAGCGGACCTGGCCAACATGGTCAATGAAGCGGCTTTGGCAGCCGCCCGGCAGAACCGCAAGGCCGTCTTGCAGTATGACTTTGAGGTGGCCAAGGACAAGGTGTTGATGGGCGTGGAGCGGAAATCGCTGCTGCTCACCGACGAAGAGAAGAAGAATACGGCCTACCACGAGGCGGGACACGCGCTGGTGGCGGCGAAGATGCCGAACTCCGATCCGCTGCACAAGGTCACGATCATTCCGCGCGGCATGGCGCTGGGCGTGACCATGCAGTTGCCGATCGACGACCGGCACAACTACTACAAGAACTATCTGGAAACCGAGATCGCCATCCTGATGGGCGGGCGCATCGCGGAAGAATTGTTCCTGAAAGTGATGAGCACCGGCGCCGGCAACGACATTGAGCGCGCCACCGACATGGCCCGCAAAATGGTCTGCGAGTGGGGCATGAGCGATCTGGGACCGATGACGTTCGGCAAGAAGGAAGAGCAGATCTTCCTGGGACGCGAAATCGCGCAGCATCGCGATTACAGCGAAGATACGGCCATTAAGATCGACCAGGAAGTCCGCAAGCTGGTCAATAACGGCTACAACATGGCCAAGCAGATCTTGTCGGACAATCGCGACACGCTGGAAAGAATTGCGCGGGCGCTGATTGAACGCGAAGTTCTGGATGCGAACGAGATCAAGCTGCTGGTGGACGGCAAGGAATTGCCGCCGATCCAGCCTCCACCGACGAAGCCGGACGACGGAGTGCAGCACGTGATCAAGCCGAACCTGGAGCCTGGCCGTGCCAAGGGCGGGGAGCGGCCTGCGACAGCGTAGCAGCGACAGTTTGACTCTCTTGTGGGCGGCCTGCAGGCCGCCCATTTTCTTTGGGGGGAACGAGTGTTGTGGGGCGTCTGTTCGGTCGACGAGGGTTATTACGATTTTGCAACAGCGATCCTAAATAGTCTCGCTTTCTGAGTAGAATACGCACCGTAGGGATCCGTGAGGCGAACCCATGACGATGGTGCGAGATACGCTCAGCGCGCTGGCCGCTGTATTGGCAGGCCTGCTTGGCCCCGGACTGTTCTTTGCGCTGCGGGGCACCAACAATTCCAAAGCAACGGGTCTGGCGGCAGTTGCCGGAGGCTTTCTGGAAAGCCTTTTCTCTCCCTTGTTCTGGATTCTCGCTGTCTCGTTTTTCGCTTTGTTCTTCGCCGCAAGCCGGCTCAGCAGCAAGCCGCTCAGAATCCTTCTATTTTGGACTCCAGTTACCGCCATTTCGATACTGGGGCTAGGCATCTTTTCCTTGTTTGCATACGCATGGATACATTTCAGGAGAGGGTGATTGCTAAGTCAGGCGATAGCTGTCAGGGAGGGCGAGTCAGATGGAGATGTTACGTCCAGCTATGGAAATCGTCCTGTCTTCGCATACTTCTCATTGCGTTTCAGGGTGGTCGGTCCCTTTACGTCCAATGCATGCTCTGCCCACCAGCGCACCTGTTCTTCCGCATGTTCAAAATAACGGCAGATTGCCACCCGATATTCCTCTGACCGAGTAATCCTGAACAGATCGCCTGCTATGGCCAAGAAGGCGTGGTAAGGAATGGGACCGAAGAATACATCGTCAGGAACTCCTGTCACCGTCTCCGCCTCCATAGCTTTCAAGTATTTCTCGTAGTACGGGCGGATCACTGGCACTGCACTTTGCGCCTCCATCAGGCCGAGTGCCTGCATGTAGTTGAGTGGGGGATGTTCCGATTCACTGGATACTATGCGATCGATTAGAAACGCTATCGCCCGATTTCGATCTGGATGACGCAACATTGCTTGGGCACAGGAACTCCAAATGAGGTCGCTACCATCGTGCATGATTATTTCGAGAATTTCCGTGTCGTTATCGCTCCCATCTTCCCTGACGTGAAAGTTAGAGGCGAAATCGAGTCGTTCCCGTTCGCTCATCCTCGGCCATTTCTGACGAACATCCGAAGCGCTCACTTGAAAGCCAGTTTCGGCCAAGAACCTAGAGATACTGCAATATGACTTCTCGCCGCACTTGTAGGAATACGACCATTCGGTGCGCTTTACGAGTTCACACTCGTCGCCGTAGGTCCGCTTGCCAACCTCAAGGATTTTCGGGTCTATCTCGTTCATGGTAGGTACGTTAGCACAGTTAACTGACGAGAACACGCCATTGCACTCAAGTGCCCAGCGGAATGTCATGATGAGCGCAAGGGCGATGTTACGCCGACCTACCCGCCTCTTCCAAAGGGGGCCAGCGCGACTTGCTCGTCGCTGTAGATTTCGAAAATCGTATGCAGCCGGGTCATGTGGAGGAGGTCAGAAACTTTCTTGTTGACCTGAAGAAGTTTCAATTCGCCTCCCTTCTGTCGGACGGTGCTGAAACATCTCACCAGTTCGCCCATGCCGCTGCTGTCCACGTAATCGACTCCCGCGAGATTGAGCAGGAATCGTTTGTGGCCGGTTTCGGAGAAAACATGGATCAGGTCCCGCAGTTGCGTGCGGCCGTCGGTTGTCGTGAGTTTGCCAACGACGTCCACGACAATGACTCGGTCGAACTCTCGGGTGGTGATTTCAAGACTCATGTCGAGTTTGCGAGATTCTGTTTCCCCGTGCGGGATCCTCCAGAGCTTCGAGGTTGCTTTCGATGAAGCCAGGCGAAGCAAACAGCGCGATTGTCTTCATGTTGGTTTTTCCCTTGGAGTTCGTAAAACGCTAACTGTGACGAGGGATGATAGCAGGCGATTTAACGCTTTGAGCCGCAAAGCCGATTCTGAGTGCAATGGAGATATTTCGACAACGACGCTTCTGAACACTTACGGCGCGCACCGGAGGCATATAGATAGATTACAATTTGTTGGCTTCAACGTTGTCTTCCATGTCCAGCTTTGACACATCTACTCCTCTGCAAAACCGGCAACAGCGCACCGATGTAAACCCTGCTATCGCTCAATCATCCCGGACACGGTGCTTTCAGCTCACCGATCGATGGCTTACCCGCGTGGTCAGATTCTTGGAGGCGGTGTATCAGGGGTTTTGGCTCGGCTGTTTGACCGCAGACGATCTCAATGCGGTCACAGCAAATTATTTCGACAAGTCGCGATTTTACGCATCTGCGGGGCACAATCTTAGTGGCTTCTTAGCTTGGGAAGCCCCGCTGATCGAGCGTCACTTCCAGCCCGGATCACGCATTCTCGTTGCTGGCGCAGGTGGAGGGCGTGAAGTGCTGGCTTTTCGCAAGGCCGGATTCGACGCAGAAGGATTTGAGTGCAGTTTATCCCTCATAGAAGCAGGCTGGCAGATCTTTGATCAACTCGGCGAGACGCGTGGAGTCATTTATTGTCCGCCGGACGCCGTTCCAGCCGGGGCGCCAACTTACGGCGGACTCGTTATTGGCTGGGGAGCGTACACGAACATTCCAACGAGACAGAGGAGGGTTTCTTTTCTCACCGCTCTCCGGCGGCGAGCTTTGCCACGCGCGCCTGTTCTACTTTCATTCTTTACGAGGGCGGCGGACTCGAGAGTAGACAGGGTCGTTTATCGATGCGCTCGATTTTCCCAGTTTTTTGTGCGCGCGAGAAGCGCTCCAGTGGAAATGGGGGATCATCTCAGCTTGAGCTACTTCCACTCCTTCGCTCGCAACGAATTGGAAGACGAGCTGCGAGAAGCAGGTTTTCAACTCACCCACTACAAAGATGAGGGAGACTGGGGGCACGCGATTGGTATCAGCAAATGATCTCGCGGACCACGATTGTCGATGGCGAAGAGTGAAGGGCAGACGGGTAAAACGACGCTTTGAGATGGACTTGATCGACTCCTACGATGCCGGTTAATGAGCTTCGATATGGAAAACGAGCGGCCCCACTGGAATGCAATGGCTCTCGCAACGGGCGAGCAAACGAGGAACGATCTTTTTCTGGACGCCCTCAAGACATCCGGGAAGGTGCGAACCATAGTTGGAGGCAACAGTATGCTGCCCACTCTGTGGGTCGGCGACCTGCTTACGGTCGAAGCCGGGCGAGCGGATGAGATGAGTTCGGGAGATATCATTGTCTGTTTTCAGGCCGGTAGATTGTGTACACATCGCGTTCTGGGGCGGCAGGGCCAACACCTACTTACGCGGGGTGATGCGAACTTGCGAATCGATCCCCCTATCAGCGCCGAGGAATGTTTTGGTCGCGTCGTCTCAGCCGAAAGGAATGGGAGTCCCATCGCGTTGCGCTATCGGCCAATGCTGTCGTTCCTTATCAGGCATTCCAACCTGATAAGAAGAATATTTTACTGGAGTCGAGTGCGCCAGCGATCATCCGATTCGAACGCAAGCACCTGAGCGTGGTAGATCATTCAGTAGTATTGCGTGTTGAAGGAAGCCGGAGAAGTCTACTCGAACAACGACTGAGGACGACTCCGTCATCCGGCACCCATTTTAACCCTGTTGGTTACACACGTTGAGCCGCAAAGCCCATTCTGAGTGCTATCGCGATGTTTCGCCAATTATCGAGCGGCACTAGTTTCTCGATGGCCGACCAACCGCCCTGGATCGCCAAATTGTGCCGCGCCATAACCAAATTTGCCGCAGGGTCGCTTACGAATGCAGGAATGCGCGCAAACGGCTCAGCGTTTCATCGGGCACTTCCTCAGGCAAGAAATGTCTTCCGGCCAAGGGCGCACCTGTCACACTAGCGGCGCGCTCTTGCCACGTAGCCACCACGTCGAACAACCGACCCACGGCTCCGTGTTCGCCCCATAGAACAAGCACTGGAGAAGTGATCTTGCGCGTTAGATCTTCTTCGTCGTGTTTCAAATCAATGGAAGCACTCGCCCGGTAATCTTCGCAATTGGCATGGATCGCCTCTTGATCATTGAAGCATCGCAGATATTCGGCGAAAGCCTCTGGCGCCATCCAGGCTGGTACCTGGCTCGAAGACAGATTTCGGAACATCATGTACTTCAGATAAAACTCGGCATTATTTGCAATGATGGTTTCGGGAAACGGCGCCGGCTGAATCAGGAAAAACCAGTGATAAAAGGCAGTCGCTACCTCAGCGTTGACGCTGTGCAAAAGCGTGTAGGTAGGCACGATATCAAGTACCACCAACTTAGTGATCCGGTCGGAATGGTCGAGAGCCATCCGATGTCCGACACGGCCTCCGCGGTCATGCCCCACCACGGCGAACTTCTCGAAGCCAAATTGTTTCATGACTTCGACCTGATCCGACGCCATGCTCCGTTTCGAATAGTTGGAATGATTCTCCCCATCTTGTGGTTTGCTGCTGTCGCCGTATCCGCGCAAATCAGTGGCAACCACGGTAAATTCTCTGGCAAGCTGAGGTGCGATCTTATGCCACATTACATGCGTTTGCGGGTTGCCGTGCAGCAGCAACAATGGCGGACCTTGCCCGGCCATAACCACATTGATAGTTGCGCCCGCGGTCTGAATCTTGAAGGCTTTGAATCCATCGAACAGGCGGATTGGGACCTTGGATGTTTGAGGCTCAGGCCGTAAGAACCCAGACACGGCGGTTCCTCCCACAGCACCGGCTGCGAGTCTAAGGAAACTGCGCCGATCGCTGCCATTCCCAAGGTAGTCCTCCAATCGCAAAGGAGCTGTAGTCGACATAAATGAGACCTCTGTTACGCACAACTCTAGCACCGACCAAAATGTGAGCCAATCCACGTCCTCAAACTGCTGCGTAATCATCCGTGGCCGAATGACGGGCTATTCGGAAGTCAATTGCCGTAACCAGCCTTAGCACAAGCTTGCGCCATCTGTTCGCCCAGAGCATAGAAACTCGTGTAGGCGGGCGAATGCTTGGGCGAACGGACTCATTTTTTTGGTGTGCAGAGAATCAGACGTCAGAGCCGGGGAAGGTTTTGCATTCGTGGAAGCGAGCACGGGTGCTCAACGGCCGCGTTCATTGGGTTGCCCTGGGTGCAATTGAAAAGCTGCTTTGCGACGCTCACTTTCTATGCACACATAAAAAGCGGCCGCTTTTTGGGCGGCCGCTCGTTCCCGTAGTTCGGTTGTGAAGTTATTTCGGCTGCTGTTGCTGGTCGTTGGTCATTGCCGGGGCTGAGCCGCTGCTGGAGAGCTGTTCCAGATCGTTCTTCAGCAGGCTGATCTCGACGCGTCCACCGGAGATGCGCTTCGACTTCGCGGTCTCATCCGTCGTCGGCGTGGGAGCATTGCCCATTCCGACGAGGTAGATGCGGTAGACCGGGATGTCGTGATTGAGCACCAGGTAGCGCACGACGGACTCGGCCATCTTCTGCGAAGTGGTGATGGCAGTTTGTCCCTTGCCGGACGAGAAGCCCTGCACTTCGATGATGTAGCCGCGCTGACCTTTCACGCCGCCCGCCATTTGGTCAAGAGCGTCTTTAGCGTTCTTGCTGAGGACGGTCTGGCCGGGACGGAAGCGGATCTCGGTCTGGTTCGAGGCCTTGTACTGGTCGATGTTGCCAACCACGGTCTCAACCGTCTGGACGCGGGTCGTGACCTGCTGCGCGGTCTGCTGCGCGGCATTGGCCTTGTTCCCGGCGTCGACAGCGTGCTGATCGGCCTCGTTGGCCTTGTCGGAAGCCATCTTGATCCCGGCCTGGGCGCGGGAATCGGTGTCTTTGATGGACTTGCTGTTGGCTGCGGTCAGATCATCGAGCTCGTTGATGCGATCGCGAATCGGCTCAGTCTGGCGC
>DATGFC010000011.1:0-4936 GCA_035309485.1 Candidatus Sulfotelmatobacter sp. | reverse complement strand
GGAAGTTTTTCGGCATCTTCTCCGACGCGCTTACTGGTGGCTTTGACTTCCGCTTTTTTGTCCGCTTCGGTGGGCGTAGTGGCCAAGGTTTGCAACGTCTTCAGCCCTGCGGTACGGCGTTCGGGAATGCGGACCTGAATTCCCGCGTAAAGGGCCTGCGCGTCGGATTGGGGAATCGGCTGCGCGGTGATCACCGAATCATCAGGCCCAACCGGAACGGGGAAGCGATCGATCTGTCCGGAACTCGAAGTGTTGGATTGCTCGCTGGTATTGCGGGCGGCATCGACGGCATCGGATAGCGCAGTTTGCGAGTGAAAATAATCTTTCACCGCCTGCTCCAGTTGCGCCGAACTCATGCCGTAGGCTTGCTTGATCGCATCTTCCACCGGCACATGCTGGGCCAGGACCAGTCCCAGGTAAGTTCCGGTTTCCTCCATTTTCTTCTGGTGGATCATGTAACTCATCACGATCCACGATTCGGCGTAGTAGAGAACGTGGTGCGAGCCTTGGTTGCGCGTCGAAGGATCGTGCTTCATGGCGAACAAGTCGGGAAGCGAGAGCCAGACCTGCGCGCCCAGCAGTTCGGTCAGCGATTTGGGGGGATGTGTTTCCTTCTGAATGCCGAGCAAGTCTTCTTTCACGGACGGTTGCAGTTCGGGATCGCCGCCGAGTTCGACTTGCTTATTGTCGATACGGATGGAGCTGAAATATTCGGCAAGGCCTTCGTCAAACCATCCCTGGGCAGGAGGATAGTTGTAGGTGAGAAGGGAGTACGCGAAGTCGTGGGCGACGGCGCGCCAGGAATCGTCCTCGGACAGGTTCAGCACGATGAAATCCTGATCGTCGCCGGGAAGAAAGAATCCGGGAACGTCAATGGGCTGGCCTTGGCGGAGCGGCGCGGCCTGGTAGTACGCCTTGTCGCTCTTCAGCGCGAGGATGGTCAGCGGGCGCGATTGATGCAGGCGATCACGCGAGAGCAGGGTGGCAAAAACGGCGCGCATCTGCTCGAAGCGCAGCGCGATTTCCCGTCCTTTTTTGTCGCCGCCATCGGTGATGACGGTGAAATGAGAAGAATGAATCTCGAGCCAGGGGGGCTCATTGGCGGCCTGGGTAGAGATGCAGGAGAACGCCACCAGCAAGGCCAGCAACAGCGGGATGGAGCGGGTGCGGGGCATCGGATGCCGGCGAGGAAGGGCGTCAAAGAAATGCTATCACGGTGACCAGGGGAAAGGCTGGGGACGATAGGAAATCCTGCGTAGCGTGCGGGTCTGCCGACTTCCTCGAGCAAAACAGGCAGAACACTCCTGCGAGGAAACAAACTCAACGACTGACAACTCGTCCCGAGCCGGGAACAGCGGGTTCTGGCTACTTCGTCTGAGAATTCTGAATCAATACCAGATCCGAAGGAGAATCTCCGCGCACCAGGGCCAGACTCTTGCCGTCGGGCGACCATTGATAGGAGTAGATTTTGAGGGAAGCGAAGTTCGTCAACTGCCGACTGGGACCGCCGTCCAGCGGTTGCAGCCACAGATTGTCCACTCCCTTTTCTCGGACGGGGTAGACGATACCTTTGCCGTCGGGGCTGAAGCGGAGCTGCCCCTGATGCCGCGGATCGTACTCGAACCTTCGCAGGATCTGGCCGGAATCAAGAGAAACCAGAGAGATCGTTGGCCTCTGGGCTTTGAAATCGTAGGTGCCCAGCACAGCCGTCTTTCCGTCGCGGGCAACGTCAAAACCGGCGTTGAAGGCCGCAAAATCCTTTGCAACTCGTTCCGGCTGACCTCCGTCGATGGACACTTTCATATAGGCGGGAACGGTCATATCTATATAAAAGACGGTTTTGCCATCCGGGGAGCACATCGGAAACAGCTCTCTTTTGCCCTCGGTGAGACGGTGCAATCCAGTGCCATCCGCTTCACTGCGCCAGATGTTCACCGAAAGGGTTTTCAACATCCCGCGCGCGAAAACAAGGTGGCCGTCGCTGCAGCCGTTAGGCTGCATCGCCGCGGACTCTTTTTCGGAAGCGATCTCGCCCTTGAGTTCGCCGTTCAGGTTGACGATCCGAATGGACGAACCTTGCTCGGTCAGCAGACTTCCATCTCTGGCCCACGCGACCGCCGGCACGGGTTCTCCCGAACTAACCTGCCGGGCGTCGGAGTAATCGGCCTTCAGTCCTGAACTCACATAAACGTCGCGCACCGACTGGCGCATGACAGTGGCAATGGTCGCGCCGTCGGCGGAGATACTCAAGTTGGCATAGTCATTCGTGTCGGCGGTAATGGGACGAAACTTGCCATCCGGATAACTGATCAGCCCAACCTGCTGGCGGCTGAAGTGTGTTTCCAGGCTTGAGTAAATTACGGCCAAGGCTCTTCCACCGGGCAGCCAGGACAAGTTGGTTAGCGCTGTGTATGGCGGCCTGGATATCGTCCTCTCGGCACCAGTGTCCGGATCAATCGAAATCACTGCGCTTAGGCTGTTTTCCTCCTGATCGACGATCGTACCGACGATCGCCTTTCCATCCGGCGACCAGGCTGAATCGGACATCACATTGGCCATTGGACCGGCGAAAATGCTCTTTTCGTTGCTGCCGTCAGCATCTGCGATGAGGACGTGGTACTTGCCAGGGTCGGGATCGTTGGCGCGCGTGAAGGCGAAGCGCCGCCCGTCGGAAGAAAAACTTGGATTCGTGTCTACATCCTTGACCAGAAGTTGCGGATTTCCACCCAGCACGGGGATGCGGTATAGGTCGTACTCCTGAGAGGCTGGACCGCTGATCAATTGGGTGTGCGAAAAGTAAATGTGGCTGCCATCGGGAGAGAAGCGCAGGGCGGAGTATTGCACATGCTCCGGCGGAATAATCTGCACGTTACTTTCGCTGGCCAGATGGCGCAGCCACAATGATTCATTACCCTCGCTATTCACCACGTAGGCCAGATAGTTTCCGTCCGGAGACATGGCGCCCATCCGCGCATTGTGGGTGCCGCTGATCCTGGTGACTTTGATGCTCTGGAAAGGCTGGCTACGGGCGAAGAAAAACAAGCTGTATATGCCGAATGCAGCCGCGGCGATCAGGAGCAGTACGACGGCGACCATGACTCCAACGCCGGCTTTATGCTGGCGCGCGGCCTCAACCAGGGCCGAACCACTGGAGCCATGCTCGGCTTTTGCAATGGGCACGGTTGCCTTCGATGCCCCATGGGCCGCGGAGTCGTGAGCCTGCAGCCTTCCGGATTCGGTGTCGCGCTTGAGGCGCTTGAGATCGCTTCTAAGTTCGGCGGCGGCTTGGTAGCGCAGATCGCGATCCTTCTCCAGCAGCTTCTCAAGAATCTCCTGCAGTTTGGGCGGCAGTGTCCCATTCAATTGCAGCGCAGGCACCGGGTCGAGTTCGAGAATGGCATGAAACACGACGGCGGAGGTTGCGCCCGCAAAGGGCAACTTGCCGGTCGACATCTGGTAGATCACCGTGCCTAGAGAAAACAGATCCGTCCGTGGATCAAGTTCCTCGCCCCTTGCCTGCTCTGGAGACATGTACGCGATCGTCCCCACGGTTGCGCCCGCACCCGTCAGGTGCGGTGCGGGAGAATCCTGAGTCGCACCGATGGTGGTCATCTGCATCTCTGGACGCGTCAGCTTGGCCAGTCCGAAGTCCAGAACTTTCACCTGGCCGCGCGGCGTCAAGAAAATGTTCGCGGGTTTGATGTCGCGATGGATGATGCCCTTGGCATGCGCCGCGTCAAGCGCGTCAGCAAGCTGGATCGAAATGTCGAGCAGGCGATCCACTGGCAGAGGTCCCGAAACGAGTTTCTGCGCGAGGTTCTGCCCCTCCAGCAACTCCATCGCGATAAAGGACTGTGAACTGGCGTTCTCCCCGGTCGCTTTCTCGACGGCGTAGATCGTGCAGATGTTCGGATGATTTAACGCTGACGCTGCCCTTGCTTCAAGCAAGAACCGGTCGAGCGCGTTCTGATCCTGCGATAGTTGGGGCGGCAGAAATTTCAGAGCGACCTTGCGGCCAAGATCAAGGTCCTGCGCTTCATAAACGACTCCCATCCCGCCGCCGCCCAGCTTCTCGATGATGCGATAGTGCAAGATGGTTTGGCCGATCATGGGAGACGCTTGTCGCCGGAGCATTCATCTTAAGGACGGGGTCGAGGCCAGTCAACGTGTGCGCGTCGCCGCCATTCGGTAGATGCAAAGCGATGGTTGTGATCGTACGCACATTCTGTAGGGAAAGAATCAATCAGGGAACTGACAGGAACAGTGTCTGCAAATTGGTGCAAGAGGAGTACGCGCCAGCCGTTATAATTTCCAGTCCATGTTCAAAGGGCTTAAAAATCGATTTAGTTCAGTGTGCGCCATCTTAGTCTTCCTGATGGCGCAGTCTGCCGGTGCGGCGCAAGGGGCGTCCTGGAAGGGCCTGTTGTCGGACAGCGGCGGCAAGCCGGTACCGGGAGCGCTCGTCAGCCTGCGTTCCGGCGATCACGAGTACACGGCAGTGACCGACGCCAACGGCAAGTTCATCTTTGCCGAGATTGCGCCCGGCAGCTACCGGCTCTCCGTAAAGAGCGGGGGCAAGGAATCAAGCGGGTTGGCTCCTATCGTGGTCAAAGGGGCCGGCTTGCTGGCGATTTCTCTGCAACTGTCTTTGAGCGGGCAAGTGACGCAGATCGAAAGCCCGCAGTCCAAGGAGCAGAGCCTTCCAACGCCAGGAGGCCAGGCTTCTGCGCAGGCTAGCGGCGGCGAGCGGCTTTCGAGTTCGGAAGTGTCGAGCCTTCCGCTGAATGCGCGCGATTTCAGCAAGTTGCTGCTGCTGGCCGCAGGAACCATGACCGACACCAACGGAGCCGCCAACTTCACGCAGCAGTTTGCCGTCAACGGGCAGCGCGGTGTCACCACCGTCTTCGCGATGGATGGCTTCGATACCACCGACCCG
>DATGFC010000010.1:0-2993 GCA_035309485.1 Candidatus Sulfotelmatobacter sp. | reverse complement strand
GCACGAAAAGAGGATTGCGCAGTTGGCTTAAACGCAGTATAGTCGTTTATCGATATACTGATTATCGATTACCTATGCCCAAACGAAAACTTGATCCACTGCCTTCAGCAGCGTTCCAGATCCTGCTCTCACTGGTTGGCGAAGATCTGCATGGTTACGGGATCATGCGAGAAGTAGAGGATCAGACTGAAGGCCGCATGCGGCTGGGCCCAGGGACGCTATACAGCTCAATCCAGAGCCTACTCGAAGCGAAACTGATCGAAGAGCTTGACCAGCACGAGGACGCAAAACTCGGCCACGAGCGACGCCGTTACTACCGATTGACCTCCGCTGGACGTAAACTCGCATGCGCCGAAGCTGAGAGACTTGCCGACCTGTTACGCGTTGCGCGCGTCAAGAAGCTGTTAAGGGGGGAGTATGTCTGAGAAAATCTACGCTTGGCTTCTGCGCCTCTATCCTTCCCATTTCCGCGAGAAATACGGGGACGACGCCCTCCAACTCTTTCGCGACCGCTCGCGCGATGAAAAAGGAATCGTCCCCAGCTTGCGTCTCTGGCTCGACCTGTTCGCCGATTTAGCAATCTCAGTCCCACGCGAGTATTTCCATGCCGAGCCGGAGCTTGTTGCCGCCTCGGCTCAGTATCCTTTCACTGGCACGCCTTTGTTCTATGTTCTGAGGGATAAATCGCCACGTCCTGGCGCGCTGGTTTTGGGAGGTATGCTGTCGTTGGGCGCTCTCTTCACATTTTCGATTTTACTCAGCCAGGGTGGTTACTACCGACCACTAAGTGCCCCAGCCCGCCAAAACCAACGTGAAGCATCTGAGTCTTCGCCGGCATCCGTGCAGCCGGCACTACAGGCCGCGGACGATGAGAACTATTCCGCCTCGGGTGGAGACGAAACAATCGCCTCAACATCTCAACAGCCAGCAATGGCCGCCACTCCCGCGAGGCCGATCGAAGCTACGCCGCGAGACTCACAATCGCTAGTGCCCCTCGCGCCGAACAATTCGCTACGTTCCCAATCGTCAACTCCGCAGCCGCTCGATGCCGCCAACCCAATACAGCCCGATCCAAGCCCAACGCATCCTGATTCCGCCCCAGCGACTGCTGCGGCCGTCCAAAACGCCAACCTCGATGCCGCCGAGCGGCAACGCGTGATTGATGAAGTGGTCGCAAATCTGAAAGAACACTACATCTATCCGGACATTGCGCACAGGACAGCGGATGCGCTTTTAGCGCACGAAAAGGCCGGCGATTACGACGCGCTAACGGATGGCACGGCCTTCGCTACTCTGCTAACCAGGCAGTTGAGGGATGTAAGCCATGATCTGCACCTGGAGGTGATCTATAGCCAGGTTCCTTTGCCTAGCCACCTGACAGGACCAACACCAGAAGGCGCCGCGCGTTACCGGGCGGTAATGGAGCAGCAGAACTGCACGTTTGAAAAGGCCCAGATACTGGCGCACAATATCGGCTATCTGAAGCTCAATTCATTTCCTGATCCTTCCCTATGCGAGTCAACGGCGAAGGCTGCCATGCTTGCTTTGAACGACGCGGATGCGATCATCTTTGATTTGCGGGAGAACCGCGGCGGTTACCCGGGCATGGTGATGCTGATGGCCGCCTACCTCTTTGACCATCCAGAATACATGTACAACCCCAGGGAAAATACGGCGGAGCAGTCCTGGACGCATTCGCCTGTTCCAGGGAACAGACTCGCAAACAAACCCGTGTATGTGTTGATCTCGTCCAGGACTTTTTCCGGTGCGGAGCACTTCAGCTACAACTTGAAAATGCTGAAACGCGCCACGCTGGTGGGTGAGACGACGGGTGGAGCTACAGATGTGGGAAATTTTCATCGGATTGACGATCACTTCGGAATGGGTATTCGTGAGACCAGAGCGATCAATCCCTACTCAGAATCCGACTGGGCAGTAACAGGTGTGGACCCCGATGTAAAGGTGAAGTCCGCCGATGCGCTGGACACAGCAGTAAAACTGGCGGAGGGCAAACTGCGGAAGAAATAGGCAACCTGGATCTCACGAACCGAGCGACAAAGGTTGTTACGCCGCAGACGGAGCACTTCATAATCTCGCGCAGAGATCTTTATTTTGGCGGTTCGACAATTTGCACGTGATGATGCTCCAGCAGATCCCCAGTTGCGTGATCCACCTGCGTGACCGCCAGTTGGAAATTGACTTCTGATTGAATTAAATTCAGCTCCGCTTGTGCAAGTTGCGTCTGCGCGTCTAGCACAAAGAATACCGGTTCCGCGCCCAATTCGTATTTTCGTTCGTCGGCATGCAAGGTGTCCCTCGCAAGATCCACGGCTACTTTGGCGGCTTCCATCCCGAGCTTGGCTGCCTCCAGCGCGTGGACCGCATTTGTAACCTCGAGCGAAATGTTCTGGTTTGTTCCTCTTTCCTGGTATTGGTCGCGGCGGCGGCTTACCAAAGAATCGGCCAGATTGGCTTCCGCATTGTGATTTTTTATCGGAAGTGTCAACGAAAGGCTCGCCCCGTAGGCCGGAAAAGTAAAATGAAACGACTGGCTCAAACTGTTGCCTAACCCCGTGTTTCCAACGGCAGGGTCATTCCCGCCGAGACCGTTCCCCGAATAGAAGCCAGAGAGCGCGAGGTCCGGTTTGAGGTTATTGTGCGCAAGCCGGACGCTCATTTCATCGGCGGCAAGCTGTTGGTGCACCGCTTCTAGCTCGGGGCGGTTCGCAATGGCGCGTGCCAGGGCGGTAGGAATATCAATACTGGGCAGTTCCCCCGATGGGTCGGGCCTATCGGTCATCTCCAGATCGAGCACGAGAATCGCGGGGTCCAGGTCCGCCCCGATTCCTTGACGGAATTGATCTTCGGCCTGTTTGACCGAGTATTCCGCTTGAATCACCCCAACACGACGAGAAGCAACTTGAGATTCAGAACGATAAATGTCCAAGGGGGGCAACGCTCCGAGGCTCAGCGCCTTTTTGTCGTGGTCATAA
>DATGFC010000009.1:0-81298 GCA_035309485.1 Candidatus Sulfotelmatobacter sp. | reverse complement strand
GGCGGTGAGCCCGGAGCCCAAGCTTACGATCGCGCGTTGCGCCCCGCAAGGGAGGCGACGAGAGCAGGTCGAGCGAGGGTCAAACGCGAGCTACTGGCCGAGACGAATGGATCCTACACCACCTCGGAACTCTCTTATTTTGGGCGCGAATTCTTTTGCAAGAGCGGCCTGCTAAAGCAGGCGCTTCACACCGTTCTTCCGTCCTCTCCAGTCAAAGCTCTAATCGCGCCGCTGCCCCTATTCACCGCCAATACGAAAACGCATGCCTGCGCGGAAATTAATCGGCAGTGCGGGATAGCCGACGACCTCGTTGTAATGGCGGTCCAGGGCATTCTCGATATTCAGATAAGCTGTGATCCGCGGATGAATCGCGTACCATCCCCCGAGATCCGCCCTGACGTATCCGGCTGCGTGAGTGATTCCGAATCCAAGGAAATCAGAGTCGGAGCGGGGCCCAACAAAACTTCCGGCCACGTCTGCTCCCCATCGCGTGCCGAGATAAGAGAGCAGCAGCGTCGCGGAGTGCTTGGGACGGCGCAGCAGAGGCTGGCCGGGATCGAAGATCGGATCGAATGGCGAAGGATTGTCCAGGTACTGCGAGGAAGTGTACGTATAAGCCGCATTCAAGAGAAGGCTGGAGCGCAGCTTAGCCCGCAGCACGGTTTCCGCTCCCTGGGCAAAGGCGCGATTCACGTTGACGTATTGCCCGATGAAATTTACGGGATCTACGGTCACGTAGTTAATCTGGTCTTGAAACTGATTATTGAAGTATGTTGCGGTGAGCTCATACTTGTCACCCAGGAATCTCTGGGCGAAGCCGGCTTCGAAGGCGCGCAAGTGTTCGGGCTTGAGCGCGGTATTCGGCCGGCTATAGGGAGGACCGGCGAAAGTTTCTTCCAGCCGTGGTTCTTTGAACCCGGTCGCATAGGAAAATCGCAGCCGCGTGCCGGAAAAAAAAGTGCCTCCACGGAGAGCCTGCCATGTGAGCGCCACGCGGGGGACTCCGGTATTTCCAAAGGCGCTGTTGTGAATGAACCGGCCTCCGGCGATTACGTCGAGGCGTCCGATCGTCAGCTGCTGCTGTAGATAGAAATCATTGTTCAAGCGCTGGCCGTGCGTCTGCGCCCCGAACACAACATCACCGACAAATCCATTTTCGTTCTCAACCCGGTAGCCGAACGTGGTATGCGCCCAGGTTCGCTCCGAGTAATCTCCCTGGTATTCGAAACCTGCGCGGTTGATGTGGTCGACTTCGTGGGATGGAAAATCAAATTGCCCGAAAATTGGGCTAACGCGGTTGGGGTCGCCGTTCACGTTCAATTCGTTGTAACGATAAAGATAATCAAAACCCGTGAACCGGTGCTGCCAGCCATTGGGCGAGGCCAGCGCGAGTTCCGCGCTTCCGAGCATATTGTTGAGCTGGGACCAGTCGCTCGGATCAGGTTGCAATAGAACAAGAGGACCGGTGCCTCCCGCGGGAACAAGCGGATCGTATCCATTGAAGCTCCACTCACCCGGAATGCCGGTGTGAGTGTTGGAATGGCGATACCGTAGGCGAAGAGACGCTATGTTCGTCAGTTGAGCGCCGACGTTCGCTCCTTCCAATGAGTTGGAGTAGGCATCGTTCACGCCGGACCCGCTGGTGTTGAACTGGTCGCCGAAGAGGTTGTAGTCGAAGCGTCCGCGAGCGCCCGCTAACGAGAGGTAACCGCTGGCTGTGCTGAAATTGCCTGCATCGGCGCCAAAACGGAGCTCAGGCGCGAGCGTGCTGCCTGTGCGCGTCCACACCTGCACGAGGCTGGTCATTGCGTCGGAGCCATAGAGGGTGCTTTGCGCGCCGCGCACGAATTCCATGCGCTCGCCCTGGTCCAGCGAAAGAGTGCCGAAATCGAAGGTGCCTCCGGGCTCGTTAACGGTGACCCCATCCACGATCACCTTGTTGTAGTTGGATTCGCCGCCGCGTACGAAGAGCGACGATAACCCTCCGCGCTGGCCGGCAGTATTGATGACGGCTCCGGGTAAGAAGCGGATCGCATCGTTGGCCGAGACAGGATTCAGGGTCGTGAGCTGAGTGTTATTGAGCGTATCCGTATCGGCTCCAGCCACTTCTCCCGGAACTGGAGTACGGGTCGCGCTGACCACGACGGTTTCCCACGCTGTAGCGAGATGAAGATGGACGGTGAGTTCCGATTGCGCAACATCCATGGTCTCGGCTGCGAAACCGGGCGCCAGAATTCTCAGTCGAAAAGGGCCAGATTCTGCCCGATGGAAGGTTGCGACACCGTCGGCTGATGTCGTCTGCGTCGCAAGCACCTTGGCATCGTTCGAGCGCAGCAGCGAGATCTGCGCTCCAGCAACAGCAGCGGATTGCGGATCGAGAACCTTGACGACGAGGTCGGCGGCGGAAGCCGCGACAGAAAGAACCAGGGCTGCGAACAAGCCGGCGAAAACGCGCATTTTTTCTCCTTTGCACGCGAAAGAAGTTCGAGTAGACGGATCGCGCCGGTCTCCTGACTTCGCGAGTAAGGATGAGATCCGAACCAGCCGGCGGCCTTCCCGGATTTCCCAGTGGCCGAGGGCATTTTCCTCGCTTACAGTTGCGCGGCAGCGCGGGATTTACACCCGCTTCCCTGTCTTCGCCGAGCGGCAAAGACGCGCGTTCCGAAACACATTTCAAAGAGCGCCAAAGACGTGCAAGAAATCTAACGGGAGTGCGTTGGCGAAGTCAACTTCGAAAATGGCGCTCGAAGTCACCTTCTCCACCGGTTGATGACATAGAGGAGAAGAGACAAGACAATACTCAGCAAGATTGAGGTCGCGAGAGGGAAATAGAACGTGGTGTTCTTTCCGCGATAGACAATGTCGCCGGGCAAATGCCCCAATGGCAGATGGGTGCCCCCCAGCAGGAGCAAAATGATTCCGGCTACTGCAATTACTATCCCAAGTACGATCAGCAACTTGCCTATTTCGGTCATCGGAATAAGTTCCGGCAACAGCCTATGCGAGAGAATCCGAAAACTAAGGACTCTGGAGGCGCGAACCCGAAACGGGATATTCTATTGGCCCCAGCTGTAATCTCCCCGCCGGGTCCAGGAGGTCGGTTTATGCGGTTCACCCAATCCCCAACGCTCAGAATGATGTCGGCAGTGTTCCTGCTCGCGTCGGCCGCCTACGCACAGGACGTGCTTACCTACCACAACAACAACGCCCGGACCGGCTTCGATAACAAAGAATCCACGCTCACGCTTACCAACGTGAACTCGACCACTTTCGGCAAGCTGTTCGTTGTCCCGGCTGACGGGCTGGTTGACGGCGAGCCGCTCTACATCTCGAACGTAACAATTTCCGGCGTGGTACACAACCTGCTCATTGTCGCTACCGAGAACGATACTGTGTATGCCTATGATGCGGACAACGGCGCAAATCTCTGGCAGATCACAACTCTGAAGCCGGGCGAGACAGCATCGGACAAACGTTTCTGTTCACAGGTGGAGCCCACGATCGGGATCACTTCAACCCCCGTGATATCGCGGCCTAAAACTGGCAACCCGATCATCTATGTCGCTGCCATGTCGAAGGACAGCTCAGGCAATTATTATCAGCGGCTGCACGCGCTTGATGCGACCAATGGCGCCGAACTCCTGAATGGCCCGGTCGACATCTCGGCACAATATCCGGGCACGGGCGACAACAGCTCAAATGGATACGTGATCTTCGATCCCGCGCAATACAAAGAGCGGGCAGGTTTGCTGCTCGTGGGTGGAACGGTCTACCTCGCGTTTGCTTCGCACTGCGATTTCCGCCCATATACCGGATGGATCATGGGCTACAACGCGCACACGCTGGCGCAGACCACAGTCCTGAACGTAACTCCGAATGGCAATGAAGGCGCGATCTGGGGCTCTGGCGCCGCGATGGCCGCGGACAATAGCGGCAACATTTTCCTGCTCGACGCCAACGGTGTTTTCGACAGCACACTCAATTCATCAGGCTTCCCTGAAATGGGCGATTATGGCAACGCTTTCCTCCGTTTGACGACCACAGGCGGGCTCGCTGTCGCAGATTATTTCGAGATGTACAACGAGCAGGGCGAGAACAGTACCGACACCGACCTGGGATCGGGCGGCGCGATTCTGGTGAGCGAAAAGGACTCGAGCGGGAAAATGTGGCAACTGGCGGTGGGTGCGGGCAAAGACGGGAACATCTATGTGGTGGACCGCACGAATATGGGCAAATTCAATTCCACCACCAACAATATTTACCAGGAACTCAAGGGAGCTCTTTCAGCCGTGTACTCGACGCCGGCGGCCATGAACACCAGCCTCTATTACGGAGCGAAGAATTCTGCGATCGCCGAATATCAGTTCCGCAACGCGAAGCTCAGTGCCACTCCGATTGCAAAGACCACCACCACCTTTGCTTACCCGGGGGCGACGCCAAGCATCTCGGCGAATGCGGGGCAGAACGCAATCCTGTGGGCGACGGAGAACACGAATCCGGCTGTGCTGCACGCTTACAACGCGCGGACCCTGGTCGAACTCTACAATAGCAATCAGGCGGCCAACGGTCGCGATCACTTCGGGGCGGGGAACAAATTCATCACGCCGATGATTGCCAATGGCAAGGTGTATGTGGGAACCACGTCCGGAGTGGGCGTATTCGGACTGTTGGCTGGCAGCAGGTAAGTGGGGGAAATATCTCCTCTCGGGGAATGGACCGGCGGTAGTCTTTGCAATGCAAAGTACTTGACAATAGCGCAAGGATTCACTATCCTGTATCCATGTTCGAGCGGCAGCAGCATCGAATTCGGAGGTTTCACCGCTCCAGCCGGCCTCCAGCAATTCCCGACTCGTTTGCAACCAGCCTGAACCCAGCCGATGACCTGCGCTTCATCCGCGACACCATGGAGCGCTCAGCCGCGTTCACAGCGGTTTCCGGGTGGGGTCACGTGGTGCTCGGCTTTACCGCGCTAGGGGCGGCAGCTCTGGCAGCGCATCAGGCTTCTGCATTTGGATGGCTGCGAGTCTGGCTTGGGGAAGGACTGCTCGCCGTAGCGATCGGATTACTGGCTTGCAGTTGGAAGGCGAACCATCGGGGATTGCCGCTGTTCTCCGGGCCTGCACGCAAAGTTGCGCTCGGGCTCGCCCCGCCGCTGGTGGCAGGAGGATGCCTGACATTCTTATTGTTCCGCTCCGGGCTGGAGTCGGCATTGCCTGCAACATGGCTCCTGCTGTATGGCGCGGGGATCATGACTGGAGGCGCATTCTCAGTTTCGATTGTCCCCGTCATGGGATTGTGCTTCATGCTGCTGGGAGGGCTGACCGTGCTCGGCCCGGCGTCGTGGGGAAACTGGTTTCTGGGTGCGGGATTTGGCGGACTGCACATTATTTTTGGGTGGCTCATCGCAAGGAGGCATGGTGGCTAGGTCCTTATCTGTTCAGAAACACGCGAAGCCGGAAGCGCACCGTGAAGCTCGGCGAGAGCAAACCCGGCAGCACATCACGCCCCATGCGCCCGAACTTCCCGAACTCGACCGGCTGATTCACGAACGCATTCGGCTGGGGATCGTCAGCGCCCTGGCAACCAACGATTCTTTAAGCTTCAACGATCTAAAGCGCGTGCTCAAGACGACGGATGGCAACCTGAGCGTGCATGCGCGCAAGCTGGAAGAGGCGGAGTATATTTCATGCGTCAAATTCTTTGAAGGTCGAGTGCCTCGGACGGAGTACCGCCTTACCGCCGCTGGGCGCAGGGCGCTGGCCGAGTATCTGGATCAGATGGAGGAATGGATTCGGGTGACGCGGGAGCAGTAGTTCTCTTTTTTATTGCTTTCTACTTTGCGATGGCGAGTACATCGCACAACAGAGTGAGGTCATTTCATGGATTCGAACCAACCAGCGAGCGTGAACGTTCAAGGTAGTTTCCGCGGGGCGCATCAGTTCTGGGAGCCTCAGAGGATCTGGTACAACGCGATTCTCGTTGCGGTGGCTTTGTTGTGGGTAGTGTTCACGTGGCCGCATTTCCGTCCCGCGCTGAACCTGGTCGCGCTAGGCAAGATGCTGGTTCTTGCCCTGCTCGCGAATGTTTGTTACTGCGCCGCCTACGTGGGGGACTTCCTCATGCAGGGGGCGCTCCCAGCTTCGTACTGGCGGCGCATTCGTTGGAGGCTCTGGGTGACGGGAATGTTGATGGCCCTTGTGCTGGAAAACTACTGGATTGCGGACGAGATTTATCCTGACGTGACGCAAAATGCAGTTGTACTCGGAGGAGGAACGAGCGTTATGGGCAGCGCAGGGATGGCGAGCAACATGAACTTTCCCGCTCCATTGGCGGTGCTGGGATTTTTGGCTGCCTGCGGTGGCCTGTTTCTAGCTTTAGGGTCAGCACTGGTTTTCTGGTTTGCCCGAAAAACAAAATTTGCGCGCACCGCGCTGATTGCGATTGCGGTCGGAGGCGTAGTTTACCTGGGGCTTCTGGTGGGATTCTCAGCCGCAAGTCACGAAAAAGATCTGACGCGTGGGCAGGAGAAATATTTCTGCGAGATTGACTGCCACCTCGCGTATTCGATCGCGGATGTCAAAGCGCAGGCAGACGCCTCCTCAAGCAATTATTTCGTCACCCTGCGCACACGGTTCGACGAAACAACGATCTCGCCCAACCGGCCCAAAGATGCCGCGCTCACGCCCTCACCGCGGGAAGTCCGCTTGCTGGATAACGACGGACACGAATATGCGCCGATTGCTTCCGTGGGCACTCCGCTAATGACGCCGCTCAGGCCGGCGGACTCCTATACCACGCAATTTGAGTTTCGTGTTCCAAAAGGTGTGAAGGGACTACGGCTTCTGCTCAACACCGCTCCGGCATGGCCTGATCATCTTGTCATTGGAGACGAGAACAGCTGGCTGCATAAGAAGACGTACTTCGCACTCTAGGAGAGTTTTGGTTCTTGTGCGCCGAGAGCTTTCTGGATTTCGTGGGCAATCGATGCGGTCACAGATTGCATCTTCGCTTCGGATTCGGCCTCGACCATGACCCTCGCCAAGGCCTCGGTTCCGGAGTAGCGGACTACAACCCGGCCGTTTCCATCCAGTTCACGTTCGGCGGCTGCGATGGCAGACTGGATCGTAGGTACCTGGGCGAAGGGAATTTTCTCTCGAACCCGGATGTTTTGGATTTTCTGCGGAAAGACCTTCAGATCAGAGACCAGCTCTGAAAGCGGCTTACCAGCCCGGACGATAATGTCGATGAGCCTGAGTGCCGTGAGCAGGCCGTCGCCTGTGGTGGACTCTCCATCGAGAAAGATGATGTGACCCGATTGCTCGCCGCCGAGCATAGCGCCGGTCTTCAGCATTTCCTCGAGGACATACTTGTCTCCCACATTGGCGCGCAGCATGCGGATCCCGGATTTCTTCAGCGCGATTTCCAGGCCCATATTCGACATCGTGGTGGCCACCACCGTGTCCGCCTTGAGCTTTCCCTGATTGTGCAGGTCGCGCGCCGCCACCAGAAGAACGGCATCGCCATTAACGACGCGTCCGTTTGCATCGCAGAACAGGGCGCGATCGGCATCGCCGTCGAACGTCACCCCAAGGTCGAATTTGTCTCGCGATTCGGCCACCTTCTTGCCCAATACTTCGGGATGCAGCGCGCCACAACCCTCATTGATATTCTTGCCGTCGGGAGAGATATGGATGAAGGTCGCTCGGATTCCGAGAGCACGAAATAGTTCTGGTGCTTCGGCAGTGGCTGCACCGTTCGCACAGTCCACGAGGACGCGCAATTTGCTGAGGTCCGACGAGACATTCGCGGTGAGCCATTGGATATACGCCTGCCGCAGAGGTGCTTCTCCTGGAAGTGACGGCCGCGGAACTTTGAGCGCCGTATCATCGGTCAGGGCAGGATTTTGCAGCAACGTAAATATTTCTTTTTCGATGGCGAACTCACGGGCGTCGGTCAGTTTAAAGCCGTTCCCGGAGAAGACCTTGATACCGTTGTCGGTCCAAGGATTGTGTGAGGCGGAAATCACTACCCCGGCGGCCATTCCACGGGAACGCGCCAGGTAAGCTACACCGGGAGTCGTGATAATCCCTGCGCTGTGGACATCTACGCCGACTGCGGCCATTCCTTCAGCAACCCGATCGGCAATCCAGCGACTGGATTCGCGGGTGTCTTGTCCGATCACCGCCTTGGCTTTCTCCGCATTGCGAACCAGATCGTGCCCCAGTGCCCGGCCGATCACATACGTGCTTTGCTTGGTGAGTGGGAATTCACCCGCGATGCCGCGGATGCCGTCAGTTCCAAAAAGCTGTCGCTGCTCACTCATAAGGGAATCGCGCGATGCGAAGAGAGATGATAAATGAAATCTTCTCGAAGCTTAACTCTGGACCGACAACTTCGAGGCACACCGCTAATGGGAGGTGGCACTTCCGACTTGTTCTACGACAACCGTCACACGAATCGAGGTATTTTGCTGCACTTGGACGAGAGGGTCCGGCACGTAGACGTTGGTAGTGAAAATCGCGCTGCCACGAGTGCCTGTGGCGTCGATCGGGTCCGTCGTAGCGGCATCGATCTTCTCCACATGATGGCGGGGGCCGGTGATGGTTACCCGGGCGGGATCGGCATCTACTCTCACGATCTGCTCGCCATTGGCGAAGTTGCCTGTCACGCGAGGGTGTACTTCGACTTCGCGTGTCATGCGAGTGTCGAAAGCGAGATGTAGCTGGCTAGGCACGATCTGCACGACACTCAATTCGCGTGGGTGATGGACTTGTTGCGCCGTAAGATCGAAGGTGCGTTCCTGCGGCTTGACATCGGCGAGGTCAATCTCGGCCTGAACCTCATTGGAGCGAAGTTGCCGGATCACCCGCTCCGGCCCGCGAACGCGGATTTCCGCTTCGGGCGCCGATTCCGAGCTGATTTCGAGATCGGCGGGAACATGTTGGAAGACGATGGGCGCCCGTACCGCTACCTCGGCCGGTTGCTCGTCACGCGAGATGATGAGCCACAATGCGGTCGCCAGCAGCAGCGACATCACTTTCAAAGCGAAGTTATGGAAGACGTAGCGCTTGAAAAAGGTCATCATGCCCGTGGCTCCCGGGCGGGGCCCTGGTCCGACTTGCTCTGCGGAGCGGGCTCGATCAAGGGCTGATCGATGGCCGTGTCGTTTTCATCCGCAATATTTTGGGCAATTGGAGTGGGCAGGGTTACGGGCGTCATGTGACGGCGGAGCTCCGAGCCCAGACGTTCGCGGAGCTGTTCTACCGTCAGGTCACGCTCGATCCGGCCACCCACCGCAAAGCTGATTGCTCCAGTCTCCTCAGAACAGATGACCGCAATGGCATCGGTTTCTTCGGTAATGCCGATGCCTGCGCGGTGGCGCGTGCCCAGTTGGGTGGAGAGAAGCGGATTCATGGAGAGAGGCAGAAAACATGCCGCAGCGGCAATGCGGTCTTTTTGCACGATCACAGCGCCATCGTGCAGAGGCGCACTGGGACGGAAAATGGTGGCGAGCAAGTCGTACGAGAGACGGGCATCCAGAGGAACGCCGCTTTCGATGTGCGTGCGCAGGCCGATTTCGCGCTCGATCACAATTAAGGCTCCCGTCTGATGCTGGGAAAAAAGATTCGCGGCCAGCACGATGTCGTCGTAAGAATCGCCCTCCGCCGAAGAACCGCGCAGAAAGGTCAAGCGGCGGCCCAGATCAGCCAGAATGTGGCGAATCTCCGATTGAAAAACTACGATCAGCGCGAAAACGATGTACGGCAAAACCCGGCTGACTACCCAGTTGAGGGTGGTAAGTTCGCCGATGCGGGCGAAATAAAAGAGCACCGCGAGTACGGTTAGGCCGACCAGCATCGGCACGGCACGCGTGCCGCGAATCATGATAAGGACCTGATAGATCAGCAGCGACACAAGGAGAATGTCGAGTGCGACCCATGCGCCTTGCGTCCAGGATGTGATAACCGGCGGCAATCGCGAATAGCTCCTGGCGAATCTTGGGATTTCCATTGTAATGCAGGGAAATCCCGATGTTCGATCAGACCTCTTTCTTTGTGACTTCGGCCTGAAGTTGCCCATGGGCAACACGGGCCGATATCCGATCGCCGACATGAACCGTGCGGGTGTCCTTAATGAGCTTGCCTTCGGCGTCAAAAATCAGAGAGTACCCACGGTCGAGGATGGCGAGCGGCGAAAGGGACTGCAGGGCAGTATCGAGGCGCTCGGTGCGCACACGGTGTTGCAGGAGGACGTTCCTGGTCACCGCGACCAGGGCAGTCGTCTTGCTGTCGAGTTCCTTTCGCATTCCGGAAAGGACCAGGCGCAGGTCGTAGTGACGGATGGAGGAGGAGATCGCCTCCCAGCGGCGGCGCATTTGCTCCAGCAGTTGGCGCTCGGACACTTCCATGCGGTGGGTGAGATCGTCGAGCTTCTGCTGACGCTGGCGGATGAGTCCCATCATGCGGGCAAACGCGCCATGCTGTGCAAGTTCGGTCAGGGCCTGGCGGCCCATGAGCAACCGGTAGCGCATCGCGCGGCTAAGGCGTTCGCGCAGAGCGGCTGCGTTCTCTTCAATTTCCTGGCGCGACCGGATCACCAACTCGGCGGCGGCCGAAGGGGTGGGTGCGCGCAGGTCGGCAACGAAATCTACGATGGTGAAATCGGTTTCGTGTCCGACGGCGGAGATCACCGGGATTTCAGAGGCGGCGACGCTGCGGGCCAGGCCCTCGTTGTTAAAAGACGCGAGATCTTCTGCGGAGCCTCCGCCGCGGGCAATAATAATTACGTCCACGTTATCGTGCTGGTTGAAGTAGCGTACGCCGGCGGCGACGTCAGACGCTGCGGCATCGCCCTGGACTTGAGCGGGGAAGATCAGCACGTTCACCGTGCGATGACGGCGTTGCAAAATGTTCAGAACGTCCCGCAGGGCGGCGCCTTGGGCGGAGGTGACGATGCCGATTCGAGCGGGAAGCGACGGGATAGGCTTCTTGCGTTCGCCGGCGAACAAGCCTTCCGCTTCGAGCTTGGCTTTGAGTTGCTCGAAGGCCAACTGCAGCGATCCTGCTCCTTTGGGTTCGATGTACTCGGCAGAGATCTGCAGTTCGCCGCGGTCTTCGTAGATCGTGATCCGTCCCCGCACAACCACCTGCAGGCCATCCGCAGGTCGAAAGCGCAGTAGCCGCGCGGACGAGCGAAACATTACCACGCGGATCTGAGCGTTGCCATCCTTGAGAGTGAAATAAAGGTGTCCGGACTCGGGGGCGCGGAAGTTGGAAATTTCGCCCTCTACCCAGGCGTCCGAGTATTCGCGCTCAATATGCGTGCGGACAGCGGCCACGAGATCGCGGACCTTCCACACCCGCCGCTCGGGAGCGCGAAAGTTGAAGCCCATCTGATCGGCCAGCGAGGACATTGAGGGCAGTGTATCGCAGGGAAAGGGCTGCTCACCACGAAGGCATGGTTTACCGAGGATTCTTTTGTTGGACTTGGTTGAGAGTCGGAAGCGAGCCGAAATTAAGAATCCCCACCCTCTCGCGAAAAGGGCGAGAAGAGTGGGGTCATCTAATCCGTGTCTTTAGAACGTGGCGTCAAAGTGGAACACATCCGCCACCTGGAAGCTGACCCGGTTCACTAACACCAGATTGCCTCCTATGAAAACATGGGCGTAATTTGGCGGCGGAGGCGGAAGCATGACTTCCAACTCGCGTGGGCACGGCTGCATTTTCCTACGCAGGCCCGGGGGCAAGGTGCCGTTTACAACCAACTGGCGCTCCAGCCCGGGAGGCAGACGATCCCGCTTGGCCAGTCCTGGCGGGAGATTCGAGTAATGGGAGCGATACCAGTCGTGGATCTCGCGGTCGTGTTCGTGATAGCGGGCGTGGCCATTGCCATGTCCGTGGCCCTCGCTATGGCCATGTCCGTGGCCGTGACCTTCGTCCCGGTCGTTATCGTAGCTGCGGTCGTCGTCGCGATCATGCTTATCGTGGCCATGCCCATTTCCCTGAGCGACCGCGATGGTGGTGGAGAGCGCCAGCGAGACAACGGCGACAGCGCCAGCCCGGAACCAGAGCTTCAAAGACATTACACGCCTCCTAGGAATGCAGACACAGTAAGGTTATAGGCTCTGCCGTGTCCTCAACAGATTACGGGAGGCCACGGACGAGGGATGTGCTTATATGGGTGCAGTTTAGCCGCTACTGAGCTGGTCGCGCAGTGATTGGCCGCACACGTTCGCCCAAAGATATAATCCTGCCCATGAATCTCGAACAAAAGCTGGAAGAACTGAAAAAGCGGAATCAGCTCGCCGAAGATGGCGGCGGCGCGAAACGTCGCGAGCGGCAGCACAAAGAACGCAAGATGTCGGCGCGCGAGCGTATCGAGTTTCTGCTCGATGAAGGGACATTCGAGGAGACCGACAAGCTGGTCACGCATCGCTCTACCGATTTCGGGATGGCAGAGCAGAAGATTTATGGCGATGGCTTCGTGACGGGCTATGGCCGCATTGAGGGCCGTCTGGTATATGTATTTGCGCAGGACTTCACCGTCTTCGGCGGTTCACTCTCTGAGGCGAACGCAGGGAAGATCGTCAAGCTCATGGACCTTGCCGCGAAGATGGGCGCGCCAGTAATTGGGCTGAATGATTCCGGCGGAGCGCGAATTCAAGAAGGGGTGATGTCGCTGGCCGGGTATGCGGATATCTTCCTGCGCAACACTCTATACAGCGGAGTGGTGCCGCAGATCTCCGCCGTCATGGGCCCGTGTGCGGGAGGCGCCGTCTACTCGCCCGCGATTACCGACTTCGTGCTGATGGTGGATAAGACCTCATACATGTTCATCACCGGACCGGACGTGATCAAGACGGTCACACTGGAAGAAGTGACAAAAGAGCAACTGGGCGGGGCCATGACGCACAACGAGACGTCAGGCGTGGCGCACTTCCTGGCGCATGACGATGCGGAATGCCTCTCGATGGTGAGGGAGTTACTGAGCTTCATCCCATCGAACAATCTGGATGATCCGCCACGCAAGGTTTGCACCGATCCAGTCGATCGTGCCGATGCGGCGCTGGACAAGATAGTGCCCGCGCAATCCAACCAGCCTTACGACATTAAAGATGTGATCCATTCCGTGATCGATGACGGTTATTTCTTCGAAGTACAGGAGCATTATGCGAGAAATATCGTCGTCGGATTCGCGCGGCTCGATGGGCGACCGGTAGGAATTGTGGCAAACCAACCGTCGGTGCTGGCAGGGACGCTGGATATTAATGCTTCGGTGAAAGGCGCGCGCTTCGTGCGCTTCTGCGACTGCTTCAATATTCCACTGGTGACGTTTGAAGACGTGCCGGGATTTCTGCCGGGGACAGCCCAGGAGTACGGGGGGATCATCAAGCACGGAGCTAAACTGCTCTTCGCATTTGCCGAGGCGACCGTGCCGAAGCTCACCGTCATTACGCGCAAGGCGTACGGCGGCGCCTATTGCGTGATGGCGTCGAAACACATTCGCACGGATGTGAACTATGCCTGGCCCACGGCCGAGATCGCGGTCATGGGGCCCGAAGGTGCGGTGGATATCGTCTACAAGCGCGAACTGGACGCGGCCGCCAACCGCGAGCAGGTCCGGCGAGAGAAGATTGAAGAGTTCCGTGAACGGTTTGCCAATCCCTATGTCGTCGCGGAACGCGGATTCGTCGATGCCGTCATCCAGCCGCGGGACACGCGCAAGAAGCTGATCCAGGCGCTCGCCATGCTGGAAACCAAGCGGGATAAAAATCCACCGAAGAAGCACGGGAATATCCCGTTATAAATAAGGTCGAGGTGAATCGTGGATCGAACTGCGCTAACGCAGCGTGTACTGCTCGTGTACTCCGGAGTGCTTACGATTGTGTTGTCCGTCTTACTCCTCACGGGCTTTAATTCGCAGAAAAAGGCCAGGTTCGAGGAGATCGACGTCAAGAGGATCAACGTGGTTGAGCCGGACGGAACTCTGCGGTTGGTGATCTCCGACGAAACGCATTTCCCGGGATTGATCGTGAAGGGGAAAGAGTATCCTCACGACCGGCAGACGGCGGGAATGCTGTTCTTTAATGATGAGGGTACGGAGAATGGCGGCCTGATCTTTGGCGGCATGAAGAACAAGGATGGCAAGGTGCAGAGTTGGGGACACCTGAGCTTCGACCAGTATATGGGCGATCAGGTGATGGTCGTGGATGCTGGAGAGGAAGAACGAAAGCGGCATTCCGCAATCCAGGTTGTGGATGAGCCGGACATTCCTATGAACCTCATCACCGATGCACTGCAGTTGCCTCCGGATCGGCGCGAGGCCAGACTGGACGAGCTGTTCGCAGGGGAGAATAAACCGCACCAAAGAGTTTATTTGGGGCGCAAAGATGACCGGTCGTCGACTCTGGAGTTGAAAGATCCGCAAGGCAGAGACCGGCTAGTGCTGAAAGTGGCGGCGGACGGAACTCCATCGCTGCAATTCTTAGACGAGCAGGGCAAAGTGGTTGGGCAGTTCCCAAAGGAGCCACGATGAGCAACGTCTTTGCAGTGCTGCTTCTGGCCGTGGTTACAGTGCCGGCATTTTCACAGGACGCAACGAGTTGGCTTGCAACGCTTCCGCAACCGAAAGAATATGTGCAGAAGCGAGCTTCAAGTTACGACCGCAGCGGCGGAAATGCAGATTATCGAACGATTGCGCCGGGCGAGACTCTGACTTTGCTAGACGACGGCGGGCCCGGACTGATCACGCATATGTGGTTCACCATTGCCAGCGATGATCCTCATCATTTGAAAGCGCTGGTTCTGCGCATGTATTGGGATGGCGAGGCCTCGCCGAGCGTGGAGGCGCCGGTCGGGGATTTTTTCGGCTTGGGGTTGGGAGATTATCACGTCTACCAGTCGGCACCGTTATCGGTGGGGTCGGATAAGGCCCTGAACTGCTTCTTCCCGATGCCGTTTGCGAAGCATGCGCGCATCACAGTCACCAACGAAGGTTCCATCAAGACCGACGCGTTTTATTTCAATATTGATTATCGCGCCTACAGCAAGGCGCCGGCGGGAGATCAGCTTTATTTTCACGCTCAATACCGGCAGGCTGCGCCCGCACAGGGCTGGACTAACCAATGGCATTCAAATGGAGACCCGAACGTCAATGACAAGAAGAACCTCAATGGGGAAGGCAATTTTGTCTGGATGGAGGCAACGGGGCGCGGGCATTTTGTGGGCGTGACCATGTCGGTGCTGCAGAATCAGGAGGGCTGGTGGGGCGAAGGTGACGACATGTTTTTCGTAGACGGGGAAACGAAGCCTTCGATCAACGGCACCGGGTCAGAAGATTACTTTCTGGGGGCGTGGGATTTTGGCGGGCATCCCTTCTCCTACGAATTGAACGGCGCGCCCGTGGTGGGCGAGGAAGTTGCGGGGGGAAGATCGTCGCTGTACCGCTTCCACCTGGATTCGCCGATTCCGTTCACGAAATCGCTACGGGCGACGATTGAGCATGGGCACGCAAATCACCGCTCGGATAATTACTACTCCGTCGCGTACTGGTATCAGAGCGAGCCACATGCGCCATTTCCCACGCTTCCTGGTTTAGAACAGAGGATTCCACGGATTTATCCAGTAGGCGGACCCGGAAATGCGGGAAAATGATGCGCGTTTGGGAAGCGGGCTTTGATATTGGGCCGGGCTAGCTGACTTTCTGAGGTGCGCGGGGAAGGGGCATGGCTGCGGCAATCTTTGCGCCAAAATACTTGCTGCGGGCGTTCAGTAGCTTCTCAATCTCTACTTCTTTCAAGGGTTGCTGCCGCCCGAGCAGATGAGTGACCAGCGCGATCTGCGCAAAATGCTCTACCGTCTCCATCTTCATGTAGGCATGTTCGAGCGTGTCGCCGTAGGTAACCACTCCGTGATTCGACATCAGGATGGCATCGTAATCGGCCACATAGGGCTCGAGGGTTTGCGCCAATTCCGATGTTCCCGGCGTCCCGTAGCGGGCCAAGGGAATACATCCGAGGCCCATGACCACTTCGCACACCAGCGGTTCAGTTAGAGCCATTCCTGCGGCAGCGAATCCCGTTGCCGTGGGCGGATGCGCGTGTACGATTGCGTCTACGTCGGGCCGCATGCGGTAGATCAGCAGATGCATTCCGATTTCGCTAGTTACGTTACGGCGACCAGAGATCCTTTTGCCGTCTTGATCCACGATCACCATGTCGCCGGGGCGCATCGCTCCCTTGCTCACACCCGTGGGCGTCACCAGCAGACGGTCGTCCTTCAGCCGAACGGACAGATTCCCGTCCATGGCCGCAACAAAACAGCGCTCATGGAGGGCTCGCCCGTAGTGGACGATTTTTTCCCTGTATTTTCGTTCGGTTGGCATGGCACCTTGGAGAGATGACAAAAATCTGGCCGCAATTGGCACTGGCATACTACCAGCATCGTCACGCTGGAAACAATCCAAAATTTGCATTAGAAGCAGGCTGCGCAACGGCTCTAAACCCGCACAGCGAGCGGCTTCTCTCCGTATAATCGCCGGTGTGCTGGTCTCGGATTTTCATTACGATTTGCCGCCGGAGCTGATTGCGCAGCAACCCCTTCCCGATCGCGCGGCTTCGCGAATGTTGCTGCTGTCAGCCGGAAGCGGTCGATTCGAGGACCGTCAATTCCGCGAATTCCCCGACCTCCTTCGCCCTACCGACCTCGTTGTGCTTAACAATACGAGGGTGTTTCCGGCGCGCCTCTACGGGCGCCGCGGAGGTCTTAAGGCCCAACGGATCAGCCGGAGTAATCCTGCTTCTCGCGATTTTCTGCGCGGCCGCATCGAGGTTCTGCTCACCCGGCAGATACGGTCCGAGCCCAACGATTGGGAATGCCTGGTACGGCCTGGCCGGAAGCTAGCGGTTGGCGAGCGTCTGTTTTTTGGCGAGCAGGACGAGCTCCAAGCTGAAATTATTGCCCGCGGCGAGTTTGGCGAGCGGCAAATCCGGTTTGCGCCCGCGGATGACTTCTTCGCTCGCGTGGAAAAAATCGGCCACATCCCCCTGCCGCCCTACATCAGCCGCGCGGACTCTGGTACCGACCGCGAGCGCTACCAGACCGTTTATGCCCACGAACGCGGCTCGGTAGCGGCCCCGACCGCGGGCTTACATTTCACCTCGGAGATTCTTGATCGCATCCACCAGCGCGGGATAGAGACAGTGGAAATCACCCTGCACGTCGGATTGGGAACCTTCCAACCGGTTCGCACCGAGAAAGTAGAAGAGCACCAGCTGCACTCGGAGGCCTACTCGATATCCCAAGAAGCTAGCGCGCGAATCCAAAGAGCGCGCGAGGAGAATCGCCGGATTGTAGCCGTGGGAACGACCACCGTCCGCACGCTAGAGTATGCCGCACAGCAGAATTCGGGTGAAATCCGGCCGAGCCAGGGCGAAGCCAACCTATTCATCTATCCCGGTTACAGGTTTCAGGTCGTGGACGCGTTGTTGACCAATTTCCACTTGCCTCAGTCCACGCTGTTAATGCTGGTCTGTGCTTTAGGCGGAACCGAGAATGTGCTTCGCGCCTATAAACACGCTGTTGCCGAGGGCTACCGGTTCTATTCGTATGGAGACTGCATGTTCGTCGAGTAGTGCGATCGGCGCTGGAACAACTGCTTCCCCTCCAGTATTTCTGGACTGCCCACCTGTCGCAGGCCATGGGAAAAAGCTATTGGAAGAATTCGCTCATCTCTGGTGCGCTAGACGCCGCGCCGGGGAAATCTGTCAATCCCAATGCCTGCATCATCAGCCGCAGCGCACTTTCGTGCTGATAAAAAATCGTTGATCGATATCCAGGCTTGACCGAGGGGCTCACCAGCACAGCCGCCACTTGGCCGCCTCCGTGCGTAGTCTCCGTATCTTCCGCTTCGTCAAACACAATGATGAGCAGGGAATTGCTGAAACCGGGGCTGGCCAGGAGTGGAGCGATGTTGGCAGACAACCACTGATCTGCCGTTGCCAGTTTCTGTGCGTCGGTGCAAGAGCTCATCCCCGCGGGACAATCGTGGGCATCATCATTGATATTTGGAATGATGAATCCATATGCCGGCAATGCATCGGCGGAAATATCGGCGGCCAAGTTCGTAAAAGGAACGACATTGTTCGCCTGCGCCGAACTTTGCTGTACATCCGAAAAGTAGACGAACGGGTTGTGATGCTGCACATATGCTCCGTCGTCTCCTCCCAGGTACCCCTGGGACGGCAAAGACTCCGCATAAGACTTCCAGCTTTTGCCTGCAGCGGTTAGTGCGCGCACGACATTGTCTTGAGTGATAACGCCATTGTAAGAATCTCCTGCGGATCCAGTGATCGAGGTTCCGGCCCCTACGGTCAATTCGAAGTAGTTCGGCAACGATGGATGAGCGTCAGCATAGTATTGCGTGGCCAAGGCGTTTGCATTGGCAAGGCCGTTCAGATAGGGCATGTTCGCGTTGCCGATTACATCGGTGAAACTGTGATTTTCTTCCAACACAATGAAGACGTGGGCGAACAGGGGAATCGAGCCGGAGCCCCCGGAGCCGGACAAGTTAGTTAAATTAAAATCGGCTGTGCTGATAACGCCGCCGAGAGAAGCCGTTACTACATAAGAACCGGCAATCGCATTAGCGGTGAGCACGGACGCGCGGGCCACTCCGCTGGTATCGCTGCTGGAGGTGGTTGTCGTAGTTCCGTTGGCAAACGTCGCACTCGCCCCGCTCGCCGGTGCCGTGAATGTCACCATTTCACCGGCGACGGCATTCCCGGATGCATCCCTGACCGTCGCTTCGAGCGGAGTGGTAAACGATGTCGAGACCGACGCCGACTGCCCACTTCCCGCAGTAGCCAGGACGGTATCAGCAGCATTGACTGTTAGTGTTGCTGGATTGCTGGTCACCTCGCCCGCGCTGTTCGTCACCACGACTGTGAACTGCGCGCCATTGTCTGTCGCAGTGGTCGATCCGGTCGTGTAGGTGGAAGACGTGGCGCCGGGGATAGAGTTTCCGTTTTCGCTCCATTGATACGCCAGCGGAGCGGTGCCGCCGGCAACGACAGTAAACGAGGCAGTCACCCCGGCTGTAACCGTTTCGCTTTTTGGCTCAACTGTAATGGATGGCGCGAGCGCTTGCGTTTTGAGTGAGGACGAGGCGCCGTTGCCGCCACAATGGCAGGCGAAAGCAAGCGCAAGGAGAGAAACAGCCGCCTTGATCCGACCAACGGCGTTTCGTGGCGGTTGCCGAAGGGCCATTCGAATCCTTTCAGAATGAGACCCAACTACTTCGTGTTTTTACTCAATCGCGCCTTTTGATGTACTCGGGCGAGAAATTGTTGTGCTCGGACAGCACAGTTTCCACATTCTGCCCCGGGCAAAATACAGGAAAGACATTCCCTAAACCTCGCGACTACAGCAAAACCCCTATTTTTTCGGTGCATGTTCCGCCGTATGTCGTACGGTCTTCTGCACCTGCGAAACTGCTGTCCGTGACCACGAAACTAGAGCATCGCATTCAGCAACTATGCGCGAAGGTAAAGGCAACTGAAGATGACGAAGAGCTATATCAGTTGTGCGAGGAGTTGCGGCAGGCGCTGAAAGAACACGTCAGTCAACTTCGAGAACAAGTAGCGGATTATCGTCGCGCTTCCAATTCAGACTCCCGCAAGAAGGGAACCTAACGAAACGTGCTAGACGACGGCTCCAAACAACGCGTGAAGGACCTCTGCGATCTCATCGCCAAGGAACAAGACCACAAGCGGTTCTCCATGTTGATCCAGGAACTCAACCAGTTGCTTGATGGAGTCCAGCCGAGTTCCGAAGACGGCGCCCGAACGGGCATTCCTCCCACTAGCGAGAAGCGGTCCTGATCGGAATTGCGCCGCGTCTCAGCTTTCAAACCTCAACCATGAAGAACGCGGCGCGCCGACCCCGCGGTAATGCGGCGGTGTTGTTGTTCCCAAGCCTCCCATTTTGAACCCGCGATCCGTTCCTGCATCCCTATACCTTCGTGCGGTCGAGTTTCGGCTGCATTTGAGCTTTTTCTAACTAGACTGGGCTGTCCGATTAAGGACGGTTCACTATATGAGAATTCTTATTGCGGAAGATGATGAGGCTCTAGCCAAATTTGTTCGCCAGGGTCTCGAAGGCGAGCACTACACGGTCGACACGGTCGCGGACGGGGAGCAGGCCCGGGCTGCGGCGATTGAGGTCCAGTATGACCTTGTCATTCTCGACCTGAGTCTGCCCAAACTCGACGGCGTCAGCGTGCTGCGGCATCTACGGCTAAAGAAGCCCAGCTTGCCGGTGTTGATCCTAACCCAGCGCACGCGAGTGGAAGATAAGGTTCAATGCCTCGATGGAGGCGCCGATGATTATCTGGCTAAGCCCTTTGCGTTTAGCGAGCTTTCCGCCCGCATCCGCGCGCTCGTGCGCCGCAGCCATCTCCCGTCTGACTCGGTCCTAACTGTCGGCGACCTCAAGCTGGACCGGGTGCAACGCATCGTGGAGCGAGCCGGACGGCGGATTGAGCTGACCACCAAGGAACTTGCCCTGCTCGAATACCTCATGCGGAATGCGAGCCGGAGCGTCACCCGTTCCATGATTATCGAGCACGTGTGGAATCTCACCTTCGATACGACCACCAACGTGGTGGACGTCTATATCAATTACGCTTCATCCCAAGTGGATCAGCGCAAAGTGGGCAAGCTGGCTCTCGCTATCCAAGTCGCGTTTCAGGAACTCGGAGTCTTTCCGGCCTCTACCACTCAGATTCCCCTCAACGGAAATGAACCGATGCCTTTTAGCGCCGTGCAGGCCATCGAAAATGCCAAGCACACCACAGAACTGGGACGGATTACGGCCCCTCCCACCGACTCTCTGAGCGCTGCCTCTGAAGAGGCCAACCTGACTACTCTCCAAACCGAACTGCAGCAGGCACTGCAACACGAAATCAAAATGCATGCCGTCGCCCTGCACCGCGAGACCGAAGGTCTGATCATCAGCTTGCGTGAGTTCGGATTCTTCGACAGCGGCTCGGCCATGCTACGGCCATCCGCTATGCCCGCTCTCGATCGCATCGCGTCAATTCTCTCGGTTCGCGCCTGCCGTCTGCGTATTGAAGGCCACACCGACAATATTCCGATTCACACTGCACAGATGGCTTCGAATTGGGAGCTCTCGACCGCCCGCGCAACCGAACTGGTGCGCCTCCTGATCGTGCGTTACCGCTTTGCCCCGGACCGCTTATCCGCCGCAGGTTTTGCCGAATACCATCCCATCGCCAGCAACGGCAGCGCGCAAGGGCGCGCCCAGAACCGGCGCGTGGATATCGTCATCCTAAGCGAGCACATCATTCGCACCGATGTGCTGAGCGCCTCCAGTTCCGGCCCTGTGAAACCTTCGGCTGCGGTTCCCTAGTTTTGCCGGATCTAATGCCGTCTCTCTCTGCTGCTAAAGTCACCTCTTCGCACGCCGATGATTTCTGTGGAAAGCGATGCTACTCCTACATACGGGCACGCACCGGAAACTTCTCCCAGAGACTAGGTCATGACGGCCGCCGTTGCACAACCCGCGTTCGCACTCGAGGGGCCTCCCGATGCGGAACTAGTCCGGATCCGGGATCTCGTATATCAGGTTGCCGGTATATTCCACCCCGATAACAAGCTCCGCCTGCTTCTGGATCGCTGCCAGCGCGGATGAAGGAGGCCAAGGTGCAGACGCTTCATGCGTACTATGAATGTCTCACTACTCACCCCACGCGGCATGCCGAACTGGTCGCGCTGTTGAATGAAATCACGATCGGCGAGACCTGCTTTTTCCGCAATCAGCCACAGCTTGATGCGTTGCGGCAAGTGGTTCTGCCCAAAATCATAGAGGCCAAGGCAAAGGTTCCGTTCCGCCGGCTGCGTATTTGGAGTGCCGGCTGCTCCACCGGGGAAGAGCCCTATACCCTCAAGATTCTGATGCTGGAGGAGTCCCAGCGTCGGCTCAAAAATTGGAATATCGAAATCCTCGCCACCGATCTCAACGAGAACGCGCTCGAGCATGCCAAAGTCGGACTGTACAACAGCTACAGTACGAGGAATCTGACGCCATATTACCGGCAGAAATACTTTGTTCCGGTGGAAGATCAACTTCAACTTCAGCCGGCGGTTCGCAACGGCGTCACATTCAGTCGGCTGAATCTTTTCGACGACTCTCGCATGATTTTCATGAAGAGTCTCGACATTATTTTCTGCTGTAATGTGCTGATCTATTTCGACGCGGCCTCCAAGCGGCGTGTCATTCAGCACTTCTACAACAACCTCCTTCCCCACGGATATCTCTTCCTGGGTCACTCCGAGTCCCTCTACGGAGTAAACGAAGACCTTCAGCTGGTTCACCTGCCGCGGGCTACCGCCTACGTCAAAGGCGAACGTTCCGCGGCGAGAAAGCAGGAATCATGAGTTCGCCTGCATCCAACAAAAACTTGCTGCAGAAAATTGATGGACTCGAGCACATTCCCACCATCCCGGCAGTGCTGGCTCCGCTGCTCCGTTACCTCGAGAAGCCTCTCGAAGACCTGGACGTGCAGAAAGTCACGGACATGATCGCGCAGGACAAATCGCTGGCGGCCCAGTGCCTGCAGATGGCCAACAGCCCGCTATTTGGGAGATGGCAACGAATTGATTCCCTGCGTGGCGCCATTCTGGGGCTCGGGTTCCAACACGTCAGAGATATCGTTATGTCCTGCGGCGTACTCAACATGACGCCCAAAGACGCCGGAATCGACCCGGTCGTTTTCTGGGAGCATTCCCTCGGTTGTGCGCTGGTTTGCCGGCACTTCGCCCGCAAGATCTCCTACCCCGATCCGGGCAAAGCTTATCTGGCTGGGCTGCTTCATGATCTCGGGGTCATTGTGAATCTCTGGATGCTGCCCAAAGAGTTCCGCGTCGCTTACGACTTCGCACGCGCGCAAGGAATTCCTCTCTGCGAAGCCGAACAAGCAAAGCTCGGTTTTACTCACTGCGAGAGCGGCTGCTTACTGGCCGATCATTGGCAACTTTCCAGCGACCTGCGCGATGTGGTCTCGCTTCATCACTCCGCGCCGGAATCGCACCAGCACGCGGGCCTGATTGCGCTGGTTGGATTGAGTGATTTGCTGTGCCGCATGAGCGGGATTGGCTATGGATACCTGGAAAACCGTGAAATCAACTTGTTGGAGCAAGAATCGTTTGGCGTGCTTTCTAAGGAATGTCCGCAATTAGAGGATTTTGATTGGGCCCGCCTCACATTTGAACTCGATTCCTACATGGACGAGGTGCACGCGCTTGTCCATGCCATTTATCGCACATGAATGACAGCACCTTAGGCCACTCTGTTCGTGTTCTGGTTGTCGACGGCAGTGCCTTCATGCGCGCAGAACTCGCTCGCATGATCGCCTCCGAACCTGAGTTCGAGGTCGTGGCTACAGCTTCGTCTGGTACCGAGGCGCTGGAAAAAGTCGCCTCTCTTGACCCCGACGTCGTTACCTTGGAGGTCCAGATGCCCGGGCTCGATGGCCTGGGAACTCTGCGCTGCATCATGCAGCAGTTTCCGAGACCCGTAATTATGGTCAGCGCAGTCACCGAGAAAGATGCCGAAATCACCTTCAATGCCCTAAGCGCCGGAGCGTTTGATTACATTCCCAAGCAGCTGTCCAATTTGTCGCTGGATATCGCTCACATCCGCCCCGATCTTATCGCGAAAATTCGCACTGCCGCTATGACGCGCCGGTTGCGTTCCGTATCTCATTGTTTTCGCAAACCTGCCCAGTCGGTGGGCCGCAAAACGGCGGAGGCGCCCTTTCCCATTACTCCTGCAGTGATCGCAATCGGAGTTTCTACAGGCGGCCCCAAAGCTTTGCAGGAAATTCTGCCCCGCTTCCCACGGGATTTTCCCGTTCCTCTGTTGATCGTGCAGCACATGCCAGCGGGGTTTACCGCGCCATTCGCACAACGGCTTGACACTCTCTGCGCGATCAAAGTGTGCGAAGCATCCGCGCACGAACTCATTCGGCCTGCAACTGCCTACATTGCACCTGCCGGCGTGCACATGCGCGTGGAGCGCCGGCTCGGCAACGGCCGCGCGATGATCTCGCTTGACCCCGAGCCACAAAACGCTCTTCACGTCCCGTCGGTCGACACCTTGATGAACTCAGTGGCAGCCTTCTATGGGACCAGGGCCTTGGGGGTGATCATGACTGGAATGGGTTCCGACGGCGCAGAAGGAATTAAGGCGATCCATCGTGCGGGAGGGGTGACCATTGGCCAGGATGAAACGACCTGCACGGTTTACGGAATGCCCCGAGTCTGCGCCGAACTCGGCATCCTCAATCGCGTCGTGCCCTTAAATGACATTCCAACGCAGATTTTGCAGGCCATACGCTGGCGCCAGCCGGCGTGAAATGGTTGGACGCGGCGATTTTTCAATCAACCGCCGAACCTTGCCGAGCAAATCTTCACTTGCGAAAGGCTTCGCTAGGCACTCCTCGCCTGCTCCGCAATTCATCTGATCTCCATAACCAGTGGCCAGTAGAACAGGCAACAATGGGTCCGCCAGCCGCAACCTTTTCCCTAAGGCTCGCCCAGTCTCGCCCGGCAAAATCAGATCTGTGAGCAGCAGATCGACGTCGCCTTCGGCTTCGGCGTAAATCTGAGCGGCCTCTGCCGCATTCTGCGCGCTCAAAACTCGATATCCTGCAGCGCGCAAGACCTCACTCGCCACTTGCCGCACAAAAATCTCATCTTCGACCAGCAGAATTGTTCGAGGGTCATTCAATATTGCTTCTTTATTCAATCGATGCCCCTGGTTTCCCACGTACGATTCGAACTCATCGCCAGAGATTGGGCCTAGTCGGGCGCTGCTCTCGCGGTTCTCTGAGGGATTCATAACCTGCTCCTGCCAATCCAAAAGCAAATTGATGACCATGGGGCGGACTTACGACTACGGTCGGCAAACAACGCAAGTCACGCAAAATAAAGCTCGCTTTCGCAATTTGAAGTCGGAAGTCGCAACGCATACACCCGTCTGACCTCCACTTTTGGGAATTTGCCCAGCAGAAGAAACCAAATCGGAACACATGAAGTGAGTCCCACAGCCGAGAAGCGGAAGGCGGAGGCCGGCCTTATTTCGGCGCGGTCAAAACTGTCTCGTAGGGATCCAGCACAAGTTTTCGGGTACCCGCCGGAGCAGGAAGCCGAAACGGAGTCTCTTCCCCGTCGGCAAAAACTCTCCCCAATAGCACAAGTTGCTTCGCGCCGATGGTTGCGTACACTGGAACGGATGTCACCAGAGTGTCCGGAGCGTCTTTCTGCAGGATCGTGCCACTCACAATCGCTCCCGCTCCCTTTGGCGTGATCTTCACATTTCTAAGTTCCAGCTTAGGAAGAGAATTGCCATTAATCCATCCTTCGAAAAACCATTCCAGGGAATTCTTACCCTCGTATCGCAAAGATGACGGAAGCTCTTCTCCAAACACATCGAGCAGCTCACGGGTTGTGACCGCTTTCCCTTCGTACTTCTGCCGCAATCTCAGCAATGCTCGCATGAACGGCTCGTTGGGGCTGTCGTTCTGGAATTTCTGACCGTCCGCCGTGGCAGCATCTCTTAACATCGTTCGCAGCATGTGAAACAGCCACGCGCCGCGTCCGTAGCTGATCGCCTCATATCCATCCGGGAACTGTGAAGAGAGCAGCCGTGTTCCCAATGTGACCGGCCCCGCTTCCATTGGCGATACTCCATCCTTATTCTTCTGCACCAGCGCCCGCCGGTACTGGTCCATGGTTTCCCGAAATCCTGCCGGATTCTTCTGTTGCAGCACCAGCAGCGCGCAATAACTTGCCAGAGCCTCAGAAAGCCACTGGTCGCGATAACCGTTCCATGCGACCAGATCTCCCCACCATTGGTGCGCCACTTCGTGGGCGGGAAGCGTCTGCTGGAGCAGAATGCGATATGAATCAAAGTGCAGCTGCTCACGATCCTGCTGCGTGAGAAACGCATAGGACGACAGAAATATCAGTCCCGGCCACCCTTGGCTCTCGCGCCCGGGCATCTGTGTCAAAGCCAAATGGCTATAAGGAAAGGGGCCGAAGCGCTCCGCAAAAAATTGAATGGCATGCGCCGCTGATTCACCTACTGTGACTTCAGTCTGCACTGGGGATGGGCGATGCGGAACGATGACTTCCTGGTGCCGCGGAGTCGGTTCGGTTGTTTTCGGCTCGATCACCTGGATCGGCGCACTCGGAAAATCCCGCTCCACTCCAGCCGTCGCGTAGGTTTCTACGGTGACCTCCCCAGCCTTGGCTATAACTTCGCGGTATTTGCCAAGATTGAAGCCCGCCACGGGAATCGGCCGTTCCGAAACCCAGCGCGAGGTTTGATCGCCGTTCTTGGCACTTCGTTGTTCATCGATGGAAGTCGATTTTCCGGTCGCGACCAGCGTCCATCCCTGAGGATAATTAAACTGCAAATCGAAATTCGCCATTTCGAGCCCCCGGTTCGGATACCAAGTGCCACGCTGGCCTACGTAAAGAAGCCCCCCACCAGCCTCAGCGAGAACGTCCCCCCCGTATGCAAACGTCAGCGCGAGTTTCTGCCCTACCCATGTTGGTTCCGAGAGCACGACTGCGACCAGGTCGTTCCCGCGCCGCGAAAGCTGTGTTCCTTCCAGCGCGGGATTCTGAATGAACTCTGCCGCCTTGCCGTCTACCTGCACGCTTTCGATCTGCAGATATCGCGACAACTCAAAAATTAGAATTCGCGACCCTGCTTGCTTCGCCTCGCATTGCATCTCGGCTTTGGCACGAATCTGCTTTGGCGGCAGCACTTCGGTCGCAATGGTGTACCGACGAACCACAACTTGTTTCTCGTGCTCACTCTGGCCTGCCGGCCCCGTGTCCAGCCCTTTGCCTCGTGATGTCTGCGCGTTTGTGGGGGAGAAGGAAGTCCACGCGTCGTAAAACGTTTGCCCGTTCTCTGCGGTCTTACCCTGGCCCACCTGAACTTGTTCAGTTGCAGTCGAATCACAAAACACGTCGAAGACCCCGAACTTGTCGCCTTGTAAACGCGCGTGCAGAAAATGGTCTGGCGCGCCGGATTCATGCTCTGCTTGGGTTGGTAAACTCGCCGCAGCGCTGAGCGGAAGCTGCCTGCCGAAGCTGATTAGCAAGCGCATTGCATCGGAAATCGCAAGATTTTTCGCGGTCGCATCCCAGCGTGCCACGAACTGGGACGCGTCTGTCGGCGCGCGCAGATCAGGCCTCAATTCCATCGGGACGTCATCGTTGAATCGAAAGTAGGCTGTCGAAAACCTTTCCTCGAGAATCGCCATCCCGGTGAACAGGCTCATTGATCGCCGCTCAACATCGCTCGGAGGCGTAATCAGGACTTCACCATATCCCTCGAAGAATGCACCCGTAATCCGTCCCATGACGTCGTGGGTGAACGCGATCGTCCCGTCTTCCAGGGTGATTTGCACTGCCGAGCGGTTCAAGGCCGCGCCTCTCACCTGGTAGACCTGACCGGGGTCCAACCCCACTTTGCCGAGTTGCAGATAAAGTGCCTCAGCCGGTTTCTGCGGCGCTTCCTCGGCTGCAGTGCATGAGACACTCCATGCCAATAGGGTCAGGCAGACCGCGGCCATCCGCAAAACCAGGGTTATTAGTACCTTCGTCACGTGGGTTAGAGACTCCCCCATTGCTAGAATGCGCCTGAATGCGGCTGCGTGTCACCTTACTCCTGTTGTGTCTGGCGCCGGCTATGTGTGCGAGGGCCGATACCATTCATCTAAAGAATGGCCGCACCATCGTCGCTGATCATGTCCGCGAAAATGGCACCCGATACGACTATGACATCGGCGACGACTCTTATGCGATTCCCAAATCCGCTGTAGAACGCGTTGACACCGGAGGCATGCCGACTCGCGCTGCCTCCTCTGGCAAACTCGCCGAGCTCCCAGCTTTCACTCCTTCCGACAGCCTCGCGAATGAGGGCGATCTTGTCGGCAAGATCATCACGGAAGGCAAGGTGAATTCGGACGCGCTCGCTAACCTGGAAGCCAAGGGGAACCCGGAGTTGAGCGCTACCGCCGACTTCATCGCCGGCAAATTCGAACTCGAACACGGCAACATTGCGCAAGCCCGCCTCTATCTCGAAAACGCTATCCGGCTGCAGCCCTCGAGTTCCACCATCCTGACCTATTACGCCGCGATCCTTATTCGTACCGGCAACGCCAGCCAGGCGGTCACATACGCCCAGCGCGCCGTGGAGGCATCGGCCACTTCGCCGGACGCTTATGCCATGCTCGGCTTTGCCCAGTTCGCCTCCGACCACACCAAAGAAGCTGTGGTTTCATGGAAGCGCTCGCTTGAGCTCCGCCCAGATCCTGCCGTTCAACGCCTGCTGGATAAGGCTCAGCGGGAGCAAAGGGCTGAAAGCGATTTCGTCCAGAATGAGAGCAGCCACTTCGTGCTGCATTATGAAGGCGAGCAAACCTCCGGAACGCTTCGTGGGCAGATTCTCTCGGTGCTTGAATCGGATTACGAGGACCTCGTGCGCGATCTCGGCACTCCGCCTCGCGACAACATCCTGGTGACTCTTTACACCCAAACGGCCTTTTTCGATGTTACCCACGCGCCCAATTGGGCCGGCGCGATTTTCGACGGCAAACTGCGTATTCCCATCAGCGGGCTGACCTCGGTCACCCCTGAACTAGCTCGAGTTCTCAAACACGAACTTTCCCATGCCTTCATCACCAAGCTTTCCGGCGGACGCTGTCCGCCCTGGCTGAATGAAGGCATTGCCCAATTCCTGGAGCCCCGTAACCTAGGTAGCAATGGACATATGCTGGCCGTGCTCTTCAAAAGCCAGCAGCATATCCCGTTCAACGAATTGGAAGGGAGCTTCATGTCCTTCTCCGGCACCAGAGCCGCCATTGCTTACGCTGAAAGCCTGGCGGCTGTGTCCTATATCAATGATTCCTACGGCTTAAGTGACGTCCAGCGCATCCTGGAACGCCTCAGCCAAGGCAAATCCACCGAGGCCGCCCTGCGGGAGACCATTCATTCCGACTACGGCCAACTTGAGAGCGATTTAGCCCGTTACCTTGCTGACCGCTACGGCGATTAGGGAAGCTAGTTGCATTTTTTTTCACCCGTTGCCCTGAGTCGCCTCCTGTGCTAGCTTCGCGTACTGCATGCGTTCTCTGTTCCGTTCCCGTGATCGCGAACCGGCCGTCATTGTCGAGCCCGTTCCGACTGTGTTCCCGCCAATTGCAGGAGCGGACATCGCCGCAGTTTTCGCCGGCAAGCGCGTAGCCGGCGACTTCTACGACTCTGTCCGTGTTAGCCCGCAGCGCGTGCTCATCGGCCTGCTCGACGTTGCAGGACGCCGTGATGATAACCGTCATCTGCTGACGGCCGCTCAAGAGATCTTCCGCACGGCCGGCGCCGAACTGTTTTCGGCTGCCGATGTGAACGAGTCAGACGCCATGACGGAACTGAATCACCGCCTCAATCGTGGCCTGATCGATGCCTCCAGCAATGTTCGCTCCTGCCCCGCGTTCATCGCCTGCTATCACGAGGTTTTCGGCACACTCTGTTACACCAATGCCGGGCATCTCCCCGGTCTTTTGCGTGACAGCACCAGTATCACGGAACTCGACTCTACCGGATTACCTCTCGGTCTTTTCTCCCATGCCACCGCCGACGCGCGTATCGTTGGCCTCGAAAAAGGTGCCGCGCTTCTCCTGGTTTCCCGGGGCCTGATCGCCTGTGAGGGCCGAATCAACGGGTCTTCCGAGGAGTTTGGCCTCGAGGGTGTTAAACATTTTTTCCAGAATGTACCAGTCCACAGTGCCCGCGAGCTGTGCGACTCTATCCTGAACTCGGTCAACGACTTCAGTGGAAACGTCCCGCTGTGCGACGATCGCACCGCCCTCTCCCTCATTCGTCTGGCCTGACCGCTATCGGCCAACTTTTGCCCCAGCAGTGGCGTCGAAGCCTACAGGGACTCCTCACAATGGGAAGCATGGAGATGCGGAACTTGCTTCTGGAGGCCCCAACCCGAGCCCGGAGTAGTAAAATGAAGCATCGGCCAAAACCCACCTGGAAGCCCTGGAATGTGGCCCTACAACTATGAAAAAGCTTTCCCTGATCCTTGTCGCTTTGACTTGCATGCCCGTTTTCGCCAATGGGCAAGTTGTCGAAGAAATCATTGCCCGCGTCAACAACCAGATCATCACGCGCTCCGAATTAGCGCGCAGCAAAGATCAGCTTCGTGACGAAGTCAAGTCGCAGGATCCCACGAATGCCGACAAGCTTTTTGCCGAGCGAGAGAAAGACGTTCTCCGGGATTTGATCGATCAACAACTGCTCCTGCAAAAGGCCAAAGACCTCAATCTCTCCGCGGACACCGACGTGATCAAGCGCCTCGACCAGATGCGAAAAGAGATGAAGCTTGATTCGATGGAGGCCCTCCAGAAGGAAGCAGAAAAGCAGGGCGTGTCGTGGGAAGATTTCCAACAGAATATGAAGAACCAGATCCTCACCCAGAAAGTGATCGGTGAGGAAGTCGGCGGCCACCTCTCCATGACCAAGGAAGAGGAGGAGAAGTTCTACAACGAACACAAAAACGAAATGCAGCATCCGGAATTCATCCGGCTGAGCGAAATCCTGATCACTCCCAAACCTGTCACTCCCTCCATCACTGCCGTGCCTGATTCGGCAACAGCCGGCCCGGGCCCCAATGTTCCGGCGCAGGCTCCGGTGGATGAGGCAGCAAAACAGGCCGACGATGCCGCTGCTCTCAGCGCTGCCAAGGCGAAAGCCGAGGATTTGCTTAAGCAGTTAAAAGCCGGCGCCAGTTTCGATGACGTCGCCAAGAAGTATTCCGACGGACCTTCTGCCGCCGATGGCGGCGTACTCGGTACCTTTGAGCGCGGCAAACTAGCCAAAGAACTGGAAGACAAGACTTTCTCGATGAAATCCGGCGAGATCACTGACGTCATCCGGGTGAAGCAGGGTTACACCATCCTCCGAGTGGACGATCACCAGATGGCCGGCATTCCTCCCATGAAAGATGTCATGCCGAAAATTCAGGATGCGCTCTACTACGAAAAGCTCCAGCCCGCTCTCCGCACGTTTCTGACCAAGCTACGCGAGGATGCTTATATCGATATCAAGCCCGGCTACGTCGACTCCGGAGCCAGCCCCAATCAGACCAAGCCAATCGAGACCGCCGCAGCCAAAGAATCTGACGCCAAGAAGCTCAACAAGAAGAAACACAAGAAGCTGGGCATCATCTAAATTCATTGCGCCAGCAGGTCCCGCGCGCCGGCATATTGCCGGCGCGCACTTTGCTTTATACTCAGATCACCCATGAAAGAGTTCTATATCTGCGATTGCGTACGCCACGAGAACAAGGTTGTCACTTCGACCTTCGTTGTTGTGGCCAAGCAGATCAAGCCCAAAAAGAGTGGCGAGCCCTATCTCGCGCTCACCCTGGGCGACCGTAGCGGACAGCTCGAAGCCAAGATGTGGGACAACGTGGAGGAAGTCCTGGACGCGTTCGAACAGGACGATTTCCTGAAGATCAAGGGCCTGATCAACAAGTACAAGCAACGCTTTCAGCTAACGATTCACAAGCTGCGCAAGCTGGGTGATTCCGAAATCGAGTTCGACGATTACCTGCCCAAGACCACCAAAAACATCGACGAGCTCTGGCAAACGCTGACGAACTTTGTCTCTGGCTTTCAGAATCCACATCTCAAGACGCTAGTTCAGGCCTTCATGGCCGATCCCGAGATCTCTGCCGCCTATCGCAATGCTCCAGCGGCGAAGACCTTGCACCACGCCTACATCGGCGGACTGCTCGATCATGTTGTCTCCCTGTTCCGCTCCTGCGACTTGATCTGCCAGAATTATCCGCAGGTCAATCGGGATCTTCTCCTCACGGGTGCCTTTCTTCACGACATTGGAAAAATCCACGAGCTTACCTACAATCGCTCGTTCTCTTACACCACAAAAGGCCAGCTTCTCGGCCACATGATTATTGAGTTGGAAATGCTGCAGGCCAAGCTGGCCCTGCAGCCAGATTTTCCCGAAGAGCTAAAAACGCTGATCGAGCACCTCATCATCAGCCATCACGGACAATACGACTTCGGTTCCCCCAAGCTTCCCATGTTTCCCGAAGCGCTCATGCTCCATTACCTTGACGACTTGGATTCCAAGATGGAAGCCATGCGTGCCCAGTTCGAGCGTGAGTCTACCTTGGAGGGCGCCTGGACCAGCTATAACGCCTCCTTGGGCCGCCCGCTCCTGAACACCGATAAATTTCTGTCTCCTAAGAAATCCGCGCCAGCGGACGAACCCGCCGCAGCTGCGAGTGAAGCTCAGCCGAGCGCCGAGCCCATCAGCGACCATCACGAATCCCACTCCGAAACTGAAGAACAAACGGCGTTGCCCGGTCTCGAAGCTCGCCGTTAAGAACTTGCCGCCCAGATTTTGTCGGAGATCGGCGCCCTATTACTGCGTTGGCCCACGACTTCCACCCATAGGACGATGCACTCTTGATTCCGGCGGTGCCCCCTTTAAGTTGAACCTTGCCCCACATTTGATTACAGTGGACATTACACCGAACAATTTCAATGGAGGTTATATGCGCTCGCGTCTATCTCCGCTCGTCATCACTCTCTACCTGATGTTCGCCGTCCTGGGATGTACTAGCAAGCCTCCGGCCGACAACAGTGCGACCGACTCCACTTCTGCCCCGGATTCCAGCGCCCCCGATTCCACTGCCCCGGCCAAGGGAGCCAAAGAGCACAGGGAAGCGCGCAAGGAAAAGAAGAAAGAGCCTGTAATCGTACCCGCCGGAACCAGTGTCACCGTCAGCCTCGGCTCTGCTCTCGGCTCAAAAATTAGCCAGTCAGGGGATTCTTTCAAGGGCAGCGTTGCTAAAGACGTCCTCGTGGGCAATGATGTCATTATCCCCAAGGGTTCGAACGTCTCTGGAACCGTTACAGATGCTAAAGCGCTGGGCAAGTTCAAAGGTGGCGCGCTGCTGAACATCCGCCTGGATTCCATCAACCTCAACGGCTACGACATGGATGTGCAGACGGCGGCGCGGAGCTTCACGGAAAAGGGTAAAGGCAAGCGGACTGCCGTCTTAACCGGGGGCGGCGCTGCCCTGGGCGGTATTATTGGCGCGCTCGCGGGAGGTGGCAAAGGTGCTGCCATAGGCGCGGCTGCTGGCGCCGGAGCGGGCGCAGGCGGCTCCGCATTCACTGGCAACAAAGAAATCGTTCTGCCTGCTGAATCGGATGTCACTTTCGAGCTCACACAAGAACTCAAATTAGAACGCATGTAGCTTGCCGCGTTCCGACTAGTACAGATCCCCACTTCTCGATCCTGCTGCGAGAAGTGGGGATTTTGATTTTTTGTCGGGCAATTCTTCTCCAGAAACCTCTGCTAGCAACTGCTCTGGGATAATACCCACATCGCCATGTTTGATTTTTCCCGCTTCGAAATCCTGACCTTCGACTGCTACGGGACTTTGATCAACTGGGAAGCCGGCATGCTGCCCGTACTGCACCGCATTCTTGCCGCTCACGGGATAAAAATCGGCGACGCAGCATTGCTGGAACTCTATGGAGATTTTGAACTGAAGGCCGAACACGGAAATTATCGGTCCTATCGAGAGGTTCTCGCCGAGGTAGTTCGCCAATTCGGGAGGCAATTCGGGTTCACTCCCAGCGCGGAAGAACTCCACTCGCTGGCTGACTCGCTTGGCACATGGCGGCCCTGGCCCGATACTGTAGCGGCTCTTCGCCAGCTAAAAACGCGGTATCGTCTCGCGATCTTGTCGAATGTCGATGACGATCTCTTCGCTTGCACCTGCCCCAAACTCGGAGTTGACTTTGACGAGGTCGTCACCGCACAGCAGGCGCGAGCCTACAAGCCGTCCCTGAAGATTTTTGAACTGGCGTTGAGCCGCATCAATACTCCCGCGCATCGTGTCCTGCACGTCGGCCAGAGCATCTACCACGACGTAATTCCGGCGCAATCTCTGGGCTTAGCTACGGTGTGGGTGAATCGGCCATCGGCGCGCCCCGGAGTTGGCGCAGTAAAATCCGCACAAGCCAAGCCGGACATCACCGTCCACAGCCTGGAGGAATTGAGCGGCCTCGCGGTTCAAAGTTAACGCAGATTGTCGGATGAAGTCGGGCGGATTCGGATGGCTTACAGGTTCAGCGGCAGCTTGAGAACTCGCTTCCGAATCGCCCACATGACCAGCTCTGCCTTGTTGTGAATTCCCAACTTCCGCATGAGATTGAATTTATGCGCGTCGACTGTTTTCATACTCAGCCCCAGAACGCTTGCTGTAGACCTAACGGTCTTGCCTTCGGCCAGCAGTTTCAACACTTCGCGTTCGCGAGCGGTCAGAACCCGGTTGCGCGCGTATTTTTCCCCGAGCCAGTCCCCAACTCCGCGGCACACAGACCTCCGGTCCGCCGCCGTCCTCCGCACCATGTCGACCAGTTCTGATGCTGAGGTATGTCGCACGGCGTAGCGCGACACGTCCGCACTCCCGTGCTCTGGATCTTCGCCTTCATGGGTGAGAAATAGCACCTTGCTCTGCGGAGATTCACGCAGGATCATGCGCTCGGTCTGATCGGCAGCGCACTGGAAAATCTCTGCGTCGGCAATCACCACCTCGGGCCGTTCTTCGAAAATTCTGCGCAGCGCTTCCGGCGCTGTGCCGGCCTCTGCAACGACCTGCATATCCGGCTCATCTTCCAGCAACCGCCGCAATCCCTGCCGCAGCAGCACGTGATCGTGCACTAAAGCGCACCGAATGGTTTTACCGTCCTGAAATTGTGGTGCGGGGCACAAATTGGACTCCTGATTCTGGCCAGAGCAATTTTGATGTGGCGTGGACTCGGGTTGAGTCCAGTTGGAACAGAGGCGGAATCGACCGCCAAGCCGAGCAAAATGACGTTTGCTCATTGTATCTGTTTTGGCCGGTAGATCGTGTCAAAAATCAGCTTTTCTCTTGTTTTTTCGGCCTTGCAGCTCAGGTTCCGCCCCTCAACCACGCGGGGCTGCGAAGTACTTATCCTCCAAAATGCGGCGGTGGTGGAGTTCGTGGCCGGCAATGATATACGCGAGTGCGCGAACCGTGACTTCGTTTTTGCTGGCAATGCCACGGCGCGTCCAGGCGGCTTCGTCCAGGTTACGGAAAAGCGTCAAAGTCGAGCGCCGGACCGCAATGTAGTCTTCGATTAGTTCCGAAATCGGAAGCTGCGCGAAGGGGCCGTTGCGGACGTAGTCATCCTGTTCATAGCCTTCGATGGGCGTGCGATCCGCGCGCGCGATGCGCAGGGCACGGTAAGCGAAAATGCGCTCGCTATCGCACACGTGACCCAGTACCTCTTTGGCGGACCACTTATCAGGAGCATAGCGGAAGTCCCCGTCCGCCTCATCGCGGCCGGACAGCAGAAGCATCGTCTGTCGGCGCTGCGAGTCCAGGGTGCTGAGGATGTCGCTCCCAGGGACAAGCGCGATATAACGATCATAATAAGGCGAGTATTCACCCGCTTCGGGGCGGGGGATGGAGAGGGCAGGGCTGATTACGGCTGGTTCTAACATATTGGCTCCAAATTAAAGACGAAACCCAAGGCTGGATATTGTAAGCCCTCCGATTTGGACGTCTGCCGCCTGCGTTCGTTTTCGATAAATCTTCAACTTACAGGATAACTGGCGAGGCCTGCGGAAAGATACGTGGGTACAGGATTTTACGGAATCATTACATGAAACAGGGTAGAAAGGTGTAAGTACCCCCTTTGGTGACGGAGCAGAGGACCGAGCAATTTCCACTTTGCAAATATGGCACTGCTATTGAAAATAAAGGGTTTTCCACAGCGCTCAAGAGTAGCCTGAGGAGTACAATTCGCTTTGGTCACGAAAGTGCGGCCAGTGATCCCCTAATCCCAAAAAGGAAAGGAAGCTTTTACCCCATGTGGAAGCCCACGAATCAGCCTCAGACCCCTGGCCGGCCTGCCGAGCCGGAGCGCCCAACAACGTCTACCCCGAGTGCACCTGCCATGGCGGCGAGTGAACCCCCAGCCGCACCGCGTCACGTGACGACCACGACAGCGGACCAGGCCACCATTGGCAAGTCGCTCGTAATCAAGGGCGAAGTGACCGGTTCGGAGTCGCTGTACATCGATGGCCGGGTGGAAGGTTCCATCAATCTTTCCGGCAACCGCGTAACGGTAGGTCGAAATGGAGTGGTATCGGCCAATATCAACGCGAGAGAGATCGTGGTGCTGGGTAAAGTGCGCGGTAACCTGACCGCCAGCGACCGGGTGGACATTCGCAGCGACGGCTCCCTGACCGGCGACGTCATTGCGGCGCGCATCTCCATTGAAGACGGCGCTTTCTTTAAGGGCGGCATCGACATCCGCAAGGGCGGACAGCCGCAGCAGCAGTCCAAGCCGAACGGTGAAGAGAAGCCGGTCGGTGCCAGCGAGACAGTCGCAGTCGGCGCCCGCGCGTAGGTCGCAAATTCCTGGATTTTTGGCTAAGACTTGAACGGGTCGCCCGCGAGGGTGCCCGTTTCGTTTTTTGGGGCCGAATTACCTCACCGCGGGGAGGCAGAGATTCCATTCCCGTACTTTCAGTAGATCGTCCACGACGATGCTGTAGACACACTCCCCGCCAATAATTTCTGCATCGAATAATTGTGCAAACGCCGATGGAGAACCTGCCTCGGCCTTGCGCACCAATTTTTGTTCAAGAGACCTGAGACCCGCCCCCTCTTTCTCTTGGCTTTCCACTGAGTCGCAGCGGTCGGCGCGCGATAGTGGATCTCATCAGGCGAAGCAAGGGCCGAGCAAGTGGCTCGGCCTTTCCTCTTTACAGGCCATCCCTCAGAACCTCAGCGGCCAATTCCCTCCTGTTCGTCGAGCGGGGATAATTTCCAATGGACCTTTGTGCCCGGAGAACCCGTTGAGGGTTTGGAGCCAAGCCACGTTGAAGTCCCTGCTCGTGCCCGGAGGAGCGCTGCTCTTGGCTGTGGTGCTGCTGGTATTTTCCGGCTGGCTGACGCTGGCATTGCCTGCCATTAGTTTCCTGTACTACTGCGCATTGATCGGCGGGATCCTGCTGGCATGGCGATTTCATTCCAGCCGCATTTTTTTGGCCCTGGTCGTGCTGTTTCTCGCCGGACAAGCCCTTGGTTTTTTAGGTGAAAAGCATTTGGCCCTCGTAGCCGAGGCAGTTTCGCTGCTGGTGCCTCTTAACTTCGTCTTGATCGGGCTCATGCACGAGCGCGGCTTCAGCGCCGAATCGATCACTCCGGCAGCCGTTTTCCTGTTTGTGCAGTGTGTCGTGGTGATCACACTCTGCAGCGGCGCGCCGGCTGTTACGCGTCCGCATCATCCAGCAGCGACATTGTCCCTGCCCGGGTTTGCCAGTTTCATGTTTGCCGCCGCCGGGATCCTGCTGCTCGGCAGGTTCCTGCTCACCCGTAAGCCCACCGATAGCGCGCTGCTCTGGTCTCTGGCAGCTTTTTCGCTTTCACTGGTGTTCTCACCCAGCGCGCGAATTTCGACGCTCTATGCCGCGACGGCGGCATGCACTCTCGCGGTTTCGATCATTGAGAACTCATATCTTCTCGCCTATCACGATGAGCTGACGACATTACCGTCACGCCGCGCCTTCAATGAGGCGATGATGAGGCTGCAGGAGCCGTACTCCATCGCGGTAGTGGATATCGATCACTTCAAAAAGTTCAATGACACGTACGGCCATGATATCGGCGATCAAGTGTTGCGTCTCGTGGCTTCCAATCTGGGCCGCGTAACGGGAGGCGGCCAGGCTTATCGTTGCGGCGGGGAAGAGTTCAACATTCTTTTTCCGGGGAAGACCACGTCGGAAGTGGTCGAGCACCTGGAGAATTTACGAAAGATGATTGAGTCGTCCGAATTCCGTATGCGAGGCGGGGACCGGCGGCAGGCGGCGAGGGGACCGGAACGCCGGGCACGGAGCCGCGGTCGCAAAGGGGACGCCATTCGACAGCTTGTTCAGCAAAAGCCGCTACCACCGCTCTCAGTGACGGTAAGTATCGGAGTAGCCACGTCGGCAAAGCGGGATTCCGATCCTGAGGCGCTGCTCAAAGCGGCGGATAAGGCGCTATATCGGGCGAAAGAGAACGGACGCAATCGGGTCGAGACGGCGTCGCCGGTGCGGCGCGGGCGAGTGAAGGCCGCGGGGATCGCTTAGACCAACCGACAGGAAATAGTTCAGAGCATCAGGCTGGGCGGGACTTGTATGCCGATCGTCCGGCTCCGTACGTTTCGCAATTACCGCAAGCCGTGCGGTCGGCCGGCGGGTGTAGGTGAGATCGGGCGTTTCCGGCCAGTGCCCCCGCAGGCGGGACATTTACTGCGGATAAAGGCGACGCCCTCAGACTTGCCATTCAAGTCCACTGGCTTCGCGATATATCCCGTGCCGCTGCAGTTCGGACAGTCTTCCGGATCCACTCCTCTCCCCCCTCAGTGTTAACGGCATTGTCGGGCAGGCCTGGGCAAGATTCTGCAGGAAGTGTTTTGTGTTACGAAATCCGAACAGCTGCCCTTTGCTATTCCGAGCGGAGACGTAATCTTGACTTCTGGCAGCGAAGGGGTGAGGAAGGACCTATTGATAGAAGGGAACAAGGCGACACCTCTCAGCGCCGTAGTCTGTTTTAGTCAGGCTGCATGCTTCTTACTGGCGGCCTTTTGCAAAACTGCCCGCGTCTCAGGAGCTTCGCCACGTTCGAGAACGGTGAAACGAATATTGCGCGCTCGCTGGTAGTTGGTGAAAAAATCCTCGATCTGCTTGAGGATGATGGGGCTCAAATCCTGCAGTGTGTGGGTTTCCGCGTACAGAAGGGACTGCTCGGCCACCGCGATTACCCGATCGTTGCGGGTGGTCTCGCCGTTCTCCTCCTGTTCCGCCTTGATCACGCCAATCAAGCGGCAGGCCACCAGACAGCCGGGAAACAGTGCTTCGTCGGTCAGCACGAGCACGTCGAGCGGATCCCCATCTTCCGCCTTAGTCGACGGCACAAAGCCGAAGTCGTAGGGGAACATCATTCCTTCGGGAAGTACCTTGGAGAGCTTGAACTGACGAGAGGCTGGATCGAACTTAAGCTTGTTTCGGCTTCTTCGGGGCGTCTCAATGACTACCTCGACCCGGATGGGGTCGTTGTTGCGGTTGCTGCTGGCGGACGGCTTTTTATTCTTCCTGTTAGGCATTGTTTTGTTACGCAGCAAGCTTCATCGCTGCGTCCCACACCGGTTCCCCTGGATGCGGGCGCTTTGAGCGGGCTCGCTTCTTTTCGGAAATTTTCAAGTAGCGGTTGCGCAGTTGTTCCGCTTGCGCCAGCGCGGTTTCGTATCTCTTTCGAGCGTTCTGCTTGAGTTCGCGGATCAGACCGCATTGTGCACCGTGGTCGAGAGCTTTCTCCGCGATCGCGATCAGCTCTTCCCAGTCATGCCATTCTCCAATCGCGTCTTTCACATCGCCGAGGACGTCGATAAGACGCTGGTCGGGACTGTCGGCAAGTTTCAGAACGTTCCTCAGTTCCTTAACTTTAAGCCGGAAAGCGTGAAGATTAGCGCGGTTGAGGCGAGCGGGCGCCGAGAGTTCGGCGGCAATTTCAATAGCGGAAGCCGTCGGGTCAATCGCGATGGAATTGCCGCCGGCACTGTCCTTGTCCAATCGCGACTCAAGTTTGGCGAATTTCCGCTTCCCCTTTTTAAGCACCTTTCGTAGCTTTGCTCCATCCTGGCGCGAGACGGCGTCGAACTTATCGGCGTACTTCCGCCGCTGTGCTCCGAGATACTCCAACAACTCGACTGAACAGTCCTGCTCGTCATCCTGCTGGGGCATGCGCGAGACGTAGCCGGTTAGTACATCCATGTCGCGCACTTTGCCGGCGCGCTTTCGCAGCCGGGACAGAGGTTTTAGTATGCGGCGTCCTGTGCGTGCGGTGTCGAGTGCGAAGGCTTCCAGGTTGGCTTCCAGTTGACGCGAGTGCGTTCGGAAATCGTGCACGTCCTCTGGAGCCGGCCGAGCCGGCATTTTCTTCAGAAGTTTGCGGAGCTTGCGAGCAGGTTTTTGAACACGATCAAAGTCGATGGCCATGGGAGTGATCCCTGCGGTTTATTGGTGGCAGCCACCTGTTGTTGGATGCCTTGCTCCGCAGGAGGTTGTGATCGACCGCATCCCGTTTCGGAAGAATGCCTATGGTGGGCTCAGCGCTAACTTCTTGATTTTTTGCAGACATGCAGCGCATGCAAGGCATGAAGGGCGTTATTGAGCGCGCGCTGCTCTGACAAATCGGCATGGGCAGCCACCAGTTCGCGCTCGCGAAACAGGATGAGTTGCTCCGCGCTCCGAATGCGCGCTTCCAACTGCCTGGGATCGGCTTCAAACAACGCCGCCATGTAGGCTTCGTACCAAGGCTGCGATCTGTACAGAAAGCCGTTCGATTCATCCTTGGGCCGAGCTTGAGAATGAAACGTGCCTTCTAGTCCCATAACAAATTTCCTGTTTCACTGCCAATGTGCTGGAGAAGAATGCCGAGATAGATCAGCGCATTATTTAGGTCCTGCAATTCCCGCGGATTGCTCCCACCACGGTCGCGCAACTCGGCAACACGCGCATGGATTGCCTGCTGCGCCAGCTCGATCTGGGGCAAGGCCCGATCCCGTTTGCTCTCTACGACCGCGTAGAAATACGTGCCATACCACGCCGGGATGTTGGCGTCATTCGTAACCGAACTGCGCTTCGTATGCGGCATGGCAAAAGGCCGAGTGGACCTTTGCGCGACGGACTTGCTGAGTTAAGGGAAGTAAGTCCTGCCACGGAGCTTACAGTTAATGCCTGCCGGGCGGCAGCGACAATACAGAGAACCGTGTATCTGATGGGGTATAACACTAACGATATTGTGAAAAACTCCTCGTGCCAAAAAGGCGAACAAGAAGACGGGAGCGCAGTAAGAAGGAGCGTAGCTTAGGAAGCTTTCGAAGAGCGCGCCAGCGGGACCTCAGCCTGAATCGAGGTTCCCTTCTCGCCCGACTCAATAGTAAGCCGCCCGCCGAGTTGAGCCAGGCGCTCGCGCATGCCCAGCAGGCCTACTCCCAGCCTCGTACCTCCAGAGTTCGGCGAGGGCATCTTCATTCCGCGCCCGTCATCGCTGATTTTGAGCAGCAGCAGGCCATCCTGAGTGCCTACCTCCAGCGAAGCCGATCTGGCGCCGGAGTGGCGATGAATGTTGTTCAGCGCTTCCTGGATGACGCGGAACAGAGCGATCTCGAACTTGGAGGGAAGGCGCTCGAGGTCCTTGGGAAGTTTCAAGTTGACCTTGATCCCGGCGCGCTCGCTGAATCCATCCACCAGCCAGCGGCTGGCGGAGAGCAGTCCCGCCTCTTCCAGCAGCGGCGGGTGCAAGAGCTGCGCCAGAGTACGGATTTCGGAAAGGATCTCATCGACCAGCTTGGCCTGCTCTTTTTGCCCGCGCGTCAGCTTCTTGCTGTCTTCGATGCTCATCTTCAGCGCGACCAGTTTCTGGCCGGTCGAATCGTGCAGATCGCGCGCGATGCGGCGTCGTTCTTCGTCCCGGACCTGCAACAGCTCTCCCGAAAGTTTCTGTAGTTGTTCCTCATAACGTTTGCGATCGGTGATGTCGCTATTGAGCTCGAGAATCGTTTGCGTGTTGCCTTCGCGATGCAGGGACCAGCGGCTCTCGACGTAGCGTTGTTCGCCGTCTTTGCGCGTGTGGATGAGCTCGCCTTCCCAGTATCCTCGACCCAGGATCTCCTGATGTATGTTGGAAACGGGAGCGGGGAACTCGGTTTTTAGCAGTTCGATTACATTCTTGCCGATGGCCTCGCCCTTGGTCCAGCCATACAGGCGTTCCGCGCCTCGGTTCCAGAGCTGAATCATGCCGTCCATATCGCGGACCAGAACCGCGTCTCTGGCCAATTCGAGCAGGTCGGAGTGCGTCCGCAGGTCGGCTTGATGCTTGTTGTAATCGGTGACGTCTTCGATAGAAAGCAGGATGAGCTGCCGCCCCGTTGCACCCTCGAACCGGTGCGCATTGAACAGCATCGTTCTGCTGCCGAGGTGAGGGAACTCATGGTCCATCTCGAATTCGTCGATGCGGACATTCTTGCGCAAGACTTCCTGCAAGCGATCGCGCAATCCGGAGGGAATCCAGCGGCGCTGCGCCAGATCGGCCAGAGCGAATCCGTTCACCGTGTCCGCCGAAAGATGGAAAAGCTTGTAAAAAGCGGGGTTCGCCGCGCTGACGCGGAGATTGGAATCGAGAATCAGCAACGCCTCACGGGCATTCTGGATAAGGGCATCGGCAAAGTCTCGGGTTTCGTTGACCGTGCGTTTCAATTGATCGATGTCCTGGAAACTCATCACCGCGCCCTCTATCTTGTTCTCCGTGGTTTTGTAAGGGCGAACCCGCATCAAGTACCAGGCGCCATCTTTCTCGCGGACTTCCTGTTCCTGGAGGGTGTTGGTTTCAACGGTAACCTGCACGGCAGTTTCGAGATTGTCGAGGTCGAGATTGGGACGAATCTCGCGCAGGCGTCGCCCAATGTCGGCGGAAATCAGATTCAGCAGTTTCTGGGCAGGTGGAGTGAAGCGGCGAATGCGCAGGTCGTTGCCCACCATCACGACAGGAATATTGACATTGCCCAGCAGATTCAGCAGGTCGTTATTGGCCAGGCTGAGTTCCACGTTGCGATTCTGCAATTCTTCGTTCAGCGTATTGAGCTCCTCGTTGCTGGATTGCAGCTCTTCTTTGGCGGTCTCAAGTTCTTCGTTGGCGCTCTGCAACTCCTCATTCGCCGAGAGAACTTCCTCGTTGGCCGACTTGAACTCTTCCGAGGTGGTCTCGTGCTCCTCGATGAGGGCTTTGAGTTGGCCGCGCAGTTGTGCCGCTTCGCGCTTAACGCGTTCATTCTCGCGGTCGATGTAGGAACGGTTACGAGTCCCTTTCTCGGGCACCGCCGCTTGGCTGTGATCTCCAGCAGATTTGCGCGAGTCCTGAAACACGACCACGTAGAAACGGTCCGCAGGTCCCTGCCCGCGGACCGGGATGACTTCCAGGTCCACTTCCCGGCTGTGACCGTTGGATTTGACATGCACGCGCTCCACTCGCGTGGTCGTGTTGTTCTTTCTGGATTTGTTCACGGCAGCGCGCAGATCCACCAGCAACCCTTCCCGCGCCATTTTCGAAAGGCTGAAAGTGGGGTGGCCGGAAGCAGGTTCCAGATATGCTCCTGTTCGCCCGCGGAATTGCACGATCTCCATCTGGTCATTAACAACAATGCTGGCGGGAACGAAGCGATTGACCAGAACGCGCTCGACCTCCTTCTCAATATTGACGGTATTGGAGGCAGGGGCGGCGGAGCGGGCAGACGCAGAGCGGCGCGCCGAGTAATCGGTCCCTGTGAAGTAGGTAATCAAGCGGTTGGCGGTGCGCTTCTTCTGGTAAATTTTGTTCTTTTTGTCAATCAGTACGAAGTGATCGGAGAAGGCGCCCAGGCTTTCGGACCCGCCCAGCATCAGGTAGCCGTCGGGTTTCAGGGCGTAATGCAGCGTCGGAATCACCCGCTTTTGCAGTTCCGGACCGAGATAGATGAGCAGGTTGCGGCAGGTAATGAGGTCCAGGTTGGAGAAGGGAGGATCCTTGGCCACGTTCTGCCGGGCAAAGACGCACATCTCCCGGAGGGATTTACTGATCTGATAACCGCCATCCAGATGGATGAAGAAACGCGACAAGCGCTGCGGAGAAACATCCGCGACTGCCCCAGCGGTATAGAGGCCCAGCCGCGCGCGATCCAGGGCTGCTTCACTGATGTCCGTGGCAAAGATCTGAACCGCCTTTGTGCTGACGGTTCCGGGAGCGCTGGTTCTGGCTTTTTCCCAGAGAAATTCGAACAAGGTAATCGCAATTGAGTAAGCTTCTTCTCCTGTGGAGCAACCGGGAATCCAGATGCGTATGGGATTCTCTTCCAGCGAGCGGTTGTGAAACAAGGCGGGAAATACGCGTGTACTTAACGCCTTATAGGCTTCTTTGTCCCGGAAAAATCCGGTGACATGAATCAAAATGTCACGATAAAGCTCATCCAGTTCAGCAGGATTCTGGCGGACGTAACGGAGATACGCCTTGATGTTGTCCATGCGGTGGACCACGATGCGCCGACGGATCCTCCGCTGGAGAGTGGTTTGCTTGTACAAGCCGAAGTCAACGCCCGAAGCCTCACGCACCAGGCTCAGCAATTCATTCAATTCACTCCCCTCCATGGCAAGAGACGGGGGCTTTTCGGCTTTACCTTTGCGCTCGGAGAGATAGGGGTGACGGCCGATGCGCCTGAGTTCCTGTGCGATTTTCTGGGGTGGCAGAACGAAATCAACGCAGCCCGCAAGCGCAGCGCTGCGGGGCATGCTGGAAAATCGCGCGGATCCCTCATCTTGAGCGAAGGTGATTCCGCCCTCCGCCTTGATGGCGCGACAGCCCTCGGTACCATCCGACGCCGTCCCTGAAAGGATCACGCCGATGGCCTGATTGCCCCGTTCTTTGGCGAGCGACTGAAAGAACTCGTCGATCAGAAGATGTTGTCCCCGAACCAGGATGCGCGCGCCAAGATGAAGTTCGCCATCCCTCAGTTGCATAGTGGTATTGGCGGGAATGACGTGAATGCGATTCGGGATCACTTTCATCCCATCGCTGACTTCCACCACAGGAATCTTTGTGGTGCGCGACAGGATCTCCGCAAGTACGCTGGAGTGTGTGGGATCCAGGTGCTGAACGAAGACAAAGGCCATTCCCGTGTCTGCCGGCAGATGCTTCAGCATATCCGTGAACGCTTCGAAGCCGCCCGCCGATGCCCCAATGCCTACGATCGGGAACGCGCCGCCCTGGTGAGTTGACTCGGGCAAGATACGGTTTGCTTTTGGTTTTTTCGAGCCTGTCTTACGCCGCTTCGTCTTTTTCATTGCACGGGGCCTCGCCGCAAGGACAGCGCCGTTTCAGACCTGGAGCAACAAGGTGGGTGATCCTACTGCCCGGCTGAGGTCTAATCCACCTTTCCGGAACCTGCGACTACGATCTTCAACTAGGGAGCGGGAGAAATCCACCAGAGCACCCGGCCCATGATGCGCCACCCGCTTGCTTTGTTGAGAACCACAGGCTCGTGTTGCCGGTTCTCTCCCTCCAAAACGTCGAGACTGTCGTATTGACGCAGGCGAGAAACGCAAATTCCCTTTTGTTCGTTCACGGCAATCACGATCTTGCCGTATAGTTCGTGACGATCGCTCTGAAATGAATCGACCGCGAGAATATCGCCGTCGCGGATCAAAGGTTCCATGGAATGTCCCTTGACGCGAAGCAAACTGGTGTAGGAGGGATTCGGGCACCATGGCGCAGGAGCGCCGAGAATCTCGGTGGCAGGAATAGAGCGCAAACTACTGCGGCGATCGCCCTGCACGCCGTGACTTCCGATGACTGCTTTGAGCAACGGAAGTCCCACGACGTCGGGTACGTGCTCGGCTTTGGCCCCGGCGCGGGCCCTGTCCAGATGCGGAGCGTCCAACCCACGGCTTCTTCGTGACGAAGAGCCCAGAGACTCAACCATCTTCGAGGCCTGAATGCCCGCCATCTCCCAGAAGAACCAAGCCTCGCCTTTTCCTCCCAAATTCCCTAATTGGATGAAGTGTTCGGCCGAGGGCTGAAGCAAACCGCGCTCCCAACGCGAGATCGTCATCGCGGAGCATTCGAGGCGTCGAGCCAGCTCTGCCTGATTGATTTTGAGCCGCTCGCGCAGGCTGGTGATGTGTGATGCCCATTCCTGCAATGACCCGCGTTTTGATTTCCTTCTCATATATATAACTCTTCTATAGCTCTTCTAACTCTTATGATACGCCCATTCGAATGCTGTCAAGCACTCTTGCATAGCTCGGGCCCACGGACCATCATGCAGGTCCTTTAGGAGTGTAGAAGTGCAGCTCTGTAACAAAGATCCGGGAAGGCGATGGTCGGATGACCAGGGAGGCGGGAAAAGTCAAGGGATGTGCGGTCCAACAATTGACAAAGCTGGACCGCTCATCCCTCATGGTACAAAGCTTACTTGGGGTTAGTGCTGCTGCCGGTGGTGCTGCAGGTGCCGGAGACCTTCTTCACCTTGGTCACGTTGAACATCTGCGATCCGGCTGCGCTACCGGTGGTGGAACCAGTGCTGGCGCTGGAACCCGCTGACGGGCTAGTCGAACTCGCGCTGCTGGAGCCGGAAGCCGTTCCCTTGATCTCGACTTCGTTATTGACGTGCGAGCTCAGCTTCGAGGTGTCGCCTTGGAGCTGATAGGTAGTTCCAGAAGCATCGGTCAGGGTGTAGCTGCCGCCCGAGCTGTTGAGGCAACCACGGATCGTGGTCTCGCTGCCGCTGTTGCTCATGCTGCCGGACTGCGAAGCCGCCGAACCGGTCTGGCTCGCGCTGCTCTGGCTGGCGGAGCTGCCCGTGCTGCTTTGTCCAGCGCTACTGCTGGAGGTGTCAGGGGATTGCGAGGATGAAGGCGTGCTCTGCGCCACCATCCACGCGGAACAAGCTAACAGTGTAAGGCTCAGCAAAATCGTCTTTGTCATTGGTAAACACTCCTCTTGAATTCACTTTTTGTGGCGACGACGTGGATCGCTGCTTAGAAGGAAATCACCCGGCGCAGGCTTGCTACTTGCTCGACTTCGCCGGTGTGCGGCACTGTCTCCTTCTGAGTCCGCAACTGGAATGGTCCAAATTCGGTTGGACGACTTGGCACCATTTCGATGATGGGTAGGGCTGGGGGGTTGCCGTGCGGCGGAGAGTGCATCTTAACGCCGATGCTCCAATGATTAAGGGTTCGCCGGGGTAGGTAAATACCAGTATGCAAAGGAATCTTCCCCTCCAACCGCGCCCCGTCCATCCGCATCGCAAGATTGCGCGTTATGGATCGTACTTCTATGGCAGGGGACTCCGTACTCAGCACCGACCAGCAGATTGACTCCCTGTGGGCCCTAGGCGGGCTGACCTGGCGCCAATTGTTCGAGCGTGTCTGGGGTGGCATCAATCGCAATGACCTCATCAACCGCGCCTATGAACTGGCGTACAACTTTTTGCTGGCAGTATTCCCGATGTTGCTATTTATGCTCGGGCTTTTCGGGATTTTTGCATCCGAGGGCGGTAAGTTACGGACCGACCTTTTCTATTATTTCCAACTGGTGCTGCCCCCGGCTGCCTATGACTTGTTGACGAAAACCGTGCGGGAGGTCACCCCTAGCACGACCGGGGGCAAGCTGACATTCGGCCTGCTTTTTGCGCTGTACTCGGGATCCTCGGGAATGACTCAGTTGATGAGCACGCTCAACGCGGCTTATGAGGTACGCGAAAGCCGCTCGTGGCTCAGGATTCATTTAGTATCACTCGCCCTTACCCTGGCCATGTCGATTCTGGTGATTGCGGCGCTCTTCGTGGTGCTCGCCGGGGGGCAGGTGCTCGCTTCGATGGGCATGGATGCGGGGATGAGTCATCCCGCATTTGTGGCGATCAAAATTGTGCAGTGGGTCTTCGCTCTGGTCTTTGTGGTTTTCGCCTTTGCCGTCATCTACTACTTTGCTCCCAATGTCAAAGCGCAACACTGGTACTGGTTGACGCCGGGATCTGTATTTGGGGTGGTCCTGTGGGCCTTGGCATCCGGCGTACTACGAGCCTATCTGCATTTCTTCAACAGCTATAGCAAGACATATGGATCGCTGGGAGCGGTGATCATCCTGATGCTCTGGTTTTACGTCACGGGCTTGTCATTCCTGATAGGAAGCCAGATCAATGCGACCATCGAGCATGCGGCCGCTGAGCATGGCCATGTCGAAGCGAAAGCGCCAGGAGAGAAAGCATCGCCCGCAGACAAGGTCAAAGGCAAAGACAAAGCGGCATAGCAACGGGGTTATTGATCTGACGGCCTACCCAGTTCCCCAAGAGGATCGGCTCCCTTTTCAAGCTGCAGAGGAAGTTTCCAGTTGCGTGCCGAGACGTGTCCCGCATGAACCCAGGCAAAGCGAGTGATCACAGATCCTGCAATGGCAGACCACGCAGCCATACGGCGCAATGAGTTCGATCTTTTCTTCGATCCAAATAAACTGGCGAGACGAAGCACCGTGGGCAGCGGCCCGGAAAGCACGCCACCGGCTCGTGTGATCCATCCGCTCGCGCCGTGCTTCAGCGGATCGAGTTCTTCATGCGAGCGGGCCTCGATGCGCAGCCCTTCCCAGCTTTCGAAGATTGCAGCCCCAAGTCCCAGAGCTTGCAGAGCCCGGCTCTTGCGATGACCCATAAGCTCGAGAATTCCGACCGCGGCGCCGAGTCCGGAGGCTGCGAAATGCAGAGGAAGATCGCCGGCGTTGCGATTCCATACCGGAATCGTGGTGGCGCCGATCAACACGCCGGTGTAGTTCGAGAACGGAAGTCCAAACGCGAGTGAAGCTGCCGAGCCCGCATTTTCGAGAACTCTTAACGGTAACGATGGTCCATAGCGCTGGCGCAGGAATCCGGCAAAGGCCGCGGCTGCGGCGCCAGTGGAAAATCCCACGAGAGTCCATACTCCTACCGACATCGGGCTTTGAGGCTTGAATACCCGCAGCATGGCGAGGAAGCGTTCAGGGCGGCCCAGGTCGGCGATGAGCAGCGCAGGGGAAATCACCGAGCCTGCCGCCGCGACCCACCGGGCGTGCTGCACCAACTCGCGATCGGCTCCGGTGTAGTCGGCGATTGCGCCAATGACTGCCGCGGCCCCGGCGGCGCCGCCGACGAAGAAGTAGAGTGGAATCTCCCAGGTCCACGGCGGTTCCTTCAACAGCGGGATACCGTAATAGCCGTGCTCCGGGCTGGCCTGCGGGAATGGCGCTCCGGCGGGACGTGGGCCGACGACCTGCAACTGTCCGCGCTTTTCAGCCTGTCGGCGAATTTCTTCCAGGCGGCGTTCGCGCGCGAAATCCTGTTCATTCATCTTGCTCAAAGGATACTCGCTCATCATCTTCTCCCGTCGCCATCAGCGAGGAATGCGAGCAGCGTGCCTCCTAACAGCAGCCCAGCGGCGACAGCGGAGGAACGCCAGCTCTTCTTGAGATACACCGTGGGCACTTCGGGGGCGGGAGGCAGATTGTAAGTACGAGGATCGCCGCGCACAATGAACATAGCGTGCGTTCCGCCGACGCTGCTTTCGGTTGGATCATAGATCACGGCATCCTGCATGCCGCGCCGGTGCAACTCGTCCACGCGCTTCTGGGCTTCCTCGCGAAGATGGTCGATTTCTCCAAATTTGATGGACTCGGTGGGGCAGGCCTTGGCGCAGGCGGGTTGCAGGCCGACTTTCTGGCGGTCGTAACAGAAAGTGCATTTGAAGGCGCGCCCGTCTTTCTGGTTGCGCTCGACCACGCCGAAAGGACAGGCGGTCACGCAATAGCCGCAGCCGTTGCAGACATCAGGCTGAATGAAGACGCCGCCAAATTCGGTGCGCACGATCGATCCGGTCGGGCACGCCTCGAGGCAACCGGCTTCTTCACAGTGCTTGCAAACGTCGGAAGAGAAAGTCCACGAGGTGGGTTCGGCGGCATTGCCGCCAAAGCCGGGCACCGGCGGTTGCTCAACGAACTTCACATGGCGCCAGGTGGAAGCTCCGACGGCTCCGGTGTTGTCGTATGAAAACCCGCTCCAGTCGAAACCGTCCTGGTCCACGCCGTTCCATTCTTTGCAGGCGACTTCACAAGCCTTGCAGCCAATGCACAATGTTGAGTCGGTGAGAAATGCAGTCACGCTCATGCGCTCACTCCTTTCATGCATTTACTCCGGTGTGCGAGTTCATCTGCTGCAGTGCTGCTTCGCCGCGAGCACGGCGCCCCGGCACCACATTGCAGACCAGGGCTTTGGTTTCCATGATGCGGACGTTGGGCTCTTCGCTGATCACGAGCAGGTCGTTGACGACGTCCCCCGTCACCTGCCCGCGATAGCCCCAATGGTAGGGGAGTCCGACTTGATGAACGGTTCGGCCGTCAATGCGCATGGGGCGCATACGGGTGGTGACCATTACCCGGGCTTCAATGAGAGCGCGAGGAGTAGAGATGGTGGCCCAGCCGCCGTGTTCAAGCCCGATCTCCTCTGCCAACTCGGGTGAGACTTCGGTGAACAACTCCGGCTGAAGTTCGCTTAGGTGCGAGAGATGACGCGTCATGCCGCCGGCGGTGTGGTGTTCGGTGAGGCGGTAGGTGGTGAGAATGTACGGAAACCGCGCATCGTGCGGAGCCGCATAGGGATTGTCGGGGCGCTTCTTGCGATTGGCGGCAGGATTCGTTTGCTGAGCATACAGCGGATTCTCGATCAAAGATTCGAGCGCCTCGTAATGCGTCGGCAGCGGGCCGTCCTTCAGACCGCTGGGCACGTACAGCCAGCCGACTCCATCAGGATGCAGCGTGAATGGGCGTGCGCCGCCAAGCGCTTTGACTCCTTTGCCATTCTCAACATCGGCGGGAGTATCGGGAGAAACTTCTTTCTCGTAGTCAGGATGATCCAGTCCGGTCCACTGCTTTTTCTCTTCATCCCACCAGACGAGTTTCTTCCGCTCGCTCCAGGGCTTGCCATCGGGGCGCGCGGACGCCCGGTTGTAGATGATGCGGCAGTCGTTGGGCCAGGCAAATCCCCAGCCATGCCCAAGCAGATCTTTCGGATTGCGTTCATTGGCGCGGTTGTAGCCCGCTTCCGGGAACACTCCGCAATAAATCCAGGCACCACAGGCCGTTGAACCGTCTTTTTTTAGATCTTTGATGTGCTTCAGTTGTTTGCAGTCAGGAAGCGAATAGCCGTTGATTTCCTGCAGAACTTCGGGAGCGCTGGGCTCGGCATGCTTGCCTTCGGTCGAATAATCCCAGGTGAGGGCGTTGAGCCCCGCGTTGCGTGGACGCGGATCGCTCGCTGCCTTGGCCTTGAGCCTGCGCCCGAGGTGATACATGAACCACAATTCGCTGCGCGCGTCACCGGGTGGATCAACAGCCTTCTCGCGGTATTGCAGGAGACGCTGCGTATTGGTGAATGTTCCTTCTTTCTCCGCGGTTCCTGCGGCAGGAAAAAGGAAGATCTCGGTGCCGATGGTGTCGGGAGAAAGTTCGCCACGATCTACCTCCGGCGATGCGTACCAGAAGGACGCAGTTTCGGTCTCGACCATATCGCGCACGACCAGCCACTTCAGCTTGGAGAGAGCTTTGCGCTCCAGACGCCCGTTGGAGGCTCCGACCGCGGGGTTCTGGCCCATGACGAACAGGCCCTGAAGCTTGCCATCGGCCATGTCGAGCCAGTAGCCGAAGTGAGAATGATCGCCGGTCACCCGCGGCAGCCAGTTAAATCCCCAATCGTTTTCTTTCGTCGCGCCCTCGCCGTAGTAGGCCTTCATCAGGCTGATGAAATACTTGTCAAAGCTCGACCACAGCCCGGTGCGCTCGCTGTGTTTTTTGAGATATCCCTTGAGCTTGTGCGAGTCGGCCTCGAAGAACGGCATGGGCAGATAGCCGGGAAGAATATCGTAGAGCGTGGGAATATCCGTGGAACCTTGAATGGAGGCGTGACCGCGCAGCGCGAGGATTCCTCCGCCGGGGCGGCCAATGTTGCCGAGCAGCAGTTGCAGGATCGCCGCGGTGCGAATGATCTGGACGCCTTTGGAATGCTGCGTCCAGCCCACGGCGTAGCAGATTGCGGCGGTCTTGTCGGGCCCGGAGGCGGCGGAAAAGATGTCTGCCGTCTTCAAGAATACTTCGCGCGGAACGCCACAGTAGCGCTCCACCATTTCGGGCGTGTAGCGCGAGAAATGCCGCTTTAATACCTGAAACACGCAGCGCGGGTGCTCGAGGGTCGGATCGGATTCAAATTTGCCGGCATCCTCTGCTTCCCCGCCGCGATCTTTGCCGTGACCGCCGCCCGCTTCGGAGTGGCCTGCTTTTTCGTTGGTTTCCTTGCTGGGAGACCCCTGATAGAGCCAGGACTCCGGATTGTATTTTTCTTTTTCCGCATCCCATCCGGAGAAGAGGCCGTCGAGGTCTTCGGTGTCGCGGAAATCCTTGCGCAGGATGGTCGACGCGTTGGTGTAGTTCACCACGTAGTCGTGGAACTCGCGATGGTTCTCGAGGACATAATTGACGAGCGCACCCAGAAAAATGATGTCGCTGCCGGCGCGCAAGGGAACCCAAACATCGGCCATGGCCGAAGTGCGGGTGTAGCGTGGATCGACGTGAATGACCTTGGCGCCCTTCTCGCGCGCCTCGACCACCCATTGGAAGCCGACCGGATGGTTCTCAGCCATCGACGAGCCCATGATGAGAATGGCGTCGGCGTTGCTGAGATCTTGTTGCGCGGTGGTAGCGCCGCCGCGCCCGAAGGAAGTGCCCAGACCGGGCACTGTGGAGCTATGTCATATACGGGCCTGATTGCTGACGCAGACCATGCCCAGGCCGGCGGTGAATAACTTCTTGATCAGATAATTTTCTTCGTTGTCGAGCGTGGCGCCCCCGAGGTGCGCCATCGCGACGGTCTGCATCAGGGACTCGCCGTCGCGCGTCTCCTGAAAAGTTCGCTCGCGCGTTTCCCACACCCGGTCGGCCACCATATTCATGGCTTTTTCCAGGTCGATCTCGTGCCAATTGCGGGAATAGGGAGCGCGGTATTTCACTTTCGTGAGGCGCCCCGGATGGGTGTGCAATTCATACGTGTCGGCGCCCTTGGGGCAGAGATGTCCGCGTGAAATTGGAGACTCGGGGTCGCCTTCGATGGAAATCAGCTTGCCATCCTTGTGGTAGGCAAGCTGTCCGCAGCCCACACCGCAGTAGGGGCAAATGGAGCGCGCCACTTGTGCGCCATCCGTTTTCGGACGCAAGTTGTGGGTGCGCTGGCTCATGGACTCGGGACCCGTGCCATCGGCACCGGTTCGGATTTGCTGGATGAGCGGCCAGCGAGAGAGAAGATTCTTCAGCACCGTGGAGCCTCCGGGAACTCGTGCATGATAGCAGCCGGTTTGTTCGTCCAAGGATTATTTGGTGTAAGAATGCACGGAATCGGCGTGGCAGGAAGGCCTTAACTGCTCTTCCTACGACCAAAGTTGGACTGTTTCATTCTGAAATTTGCGCGCAGGGGTGGTCCATACCGTTTTTCGGGTAAGCGAGCGGCACTCAGGAGTTTTTCTGTTGGGCGGTGGTTACGACGCAACCACGACCTGAGAGACATCGTTAGCTGGTTCCGCGGGGCGCACTAAGTCCGGCGACTTTTTGTATCCGCGGGCAGAACCGTTGACGGGAGCCGTGGCCGGAGCAGCGGAAGGCGTCGCGATTACCGTTTCGTTCGCTGCTGCGACTGAAACGGCCCGCCGTTTCCGGCGCGCCTCTGTATCCGTAGCCCTCTGCTTCGCAGGCTTTGCCCTGGGAATGTTGGGTACGACTGCTTCTCGGAGTTCTTTGAAGCTCGTTTGCAGAAGGTTTTCCAGACGCCGTAGATCGGGCGCAGCCTTCACATCGCCGCTGAAGCCGAAGTACACCATGCCGTTGTAGCTGAGGATGGCGCAGTTGACCGCCATCTCGCCCCCGACCGGAACGTAAGGGTACCAATCGAGCATCTTGTGTCCGAGCAGGTAGAGCGGAACTTGCGGGCCGGGCACGTTCGTGCAGACCAGGTTGAAGGGAGTGATGGGAAGCTGGCTGGCGATGGGTCCGGCGAAGCCTTGCACGGGGAGGGGGAACATTCCGATCAATCCTCCGGCCAGGCTGACCAATTCGGCGGCGTGCATGCGTTTGAGGAACTCGGTACGCTTGTGGACGGCTTTCAGCAGCCTGCGCGGATTGCGAATGTCGAGAGGAATAGTCGCGGGAACCAGGGAGATGCGATTTCCCCACTCCTTGGCGCTGCCGCTTTCCCGCAGATTGACCGGGACCATGATCCGCAGCAGCTTGCCCTTTACCGCATCGCCATGCAGTTCGCAGTAGCGCCGCACTGTTGCGGTCACGACAGCAAGAATGACGTCATTGACGCTGGCGCCGCATTCATGGCGAATTGCCTTGACCTCCGCCAGCGGAATTTCCGTGCAAGCGAATCCCTGAGGCCCGTGACAAACTACGTTGAAGCGCAACCGTTCGGTGAATGCCGTGATTTCAGGGAAGAAGGTGGCAAACTCTTTGGCGTCGACATTGCCGCCGTTGGCGGCGACCCGCTCTGCCATGGTCAGCATGTCAGCGAGCGCGGCGAGAATCCTCTTGGCGAAATCGGAGTACGAGTCGACCAGGCCCGTACTAATCGACGTCAAAGGGTCGGTGGGCTTGGGGACTTGGAGCTTGATCTTCTTCTTGGGCGGAGGCGGCGCATCGGGGCTCGCATCCAGCAGCGCGTTCATGAGGCCCACACCCGCAATGCCATCGACCAGGCAATGATGGAGACGGATGATAAAACCGGTGCGCTTGCGTTTCAATCCGCGCACTATCGTGATGTCCCATAGCGGATGCTGCCGGTCCATGACGGTGCTGAACATCTTCCCGGCGAGTCTTTTCAGCTCGGTTCTGGTTCCCTGCTCGAGTTTGACCTCCCGGACGTGACGGCGGACATCGAAAGTGCCGTCGTACTCCCAGCTTGGAAGCCCCAGGCCGAACGGAGCCGACACGACGCGTTTGAGATAGCGAGGAAGAAGCGGAAGCTTGGACTCGATGAAATGAACGCAATCTTCAAACGAGATCTCGCCCTCAAAGGTACACACGCTGGCGACATTGAGCGGCATGTCCTCGCGTTCGAGATGCAGGAAAACGGTATCGCCCCAGGAAAGGCGATCGCTCTGGGAATGATTGCTCATGACCCCTCGCTATGCTTGGCGAATGAAAACCGGTGTGCCAGCTTGACCAGCTTCAGCGTTTTATAAAGATTGACGTTGACGCCGCGTAAGACCACTTTGACGGCCTTTGCATCAGCCGCGTTGGCAAATTGTTCGAGCGCGCGCAGGCCGCTCGCGTCGATGCGGCGGACCGTAGAGAAATCCACGACAAGTTCGCCGCTCTCGCCCTCGATCCTGCCCGTGGCCTGTTGAAGCGCAGAAGCCGCGTGCGGTTCGTCAACGCTCAGAAATACAGTTATAGTCGCCATACGCACCGCTCTTATACCGTTTGCAGTTCGGGCTTCTCAGCTGGCTTTGCGGCTCCGCGCCCTTGATAGCCCTTCCAGAACAACTCGACCATCTCGGTCATCAGGGGCATGCGCGGATTGGAGCGCCACGATGGATCGTCAAACGCGTTCTTGACCAGCTCCGGCATGGCCTTTTCAAACTCTTCTTTCGAGATGCCCAACTCGGCGATGGAGCGCGGGAAGGCCAGGTGGTCTAACAGTTGCTCGATCGCTTCGATCAGCTTCGCTACTTTTTCTTCGACAGTACGCCCGCCGAGGTTCAGCAGATCCGCAACCATCGCGTACTTCTTGTGCGCGATATAGCCCTGGCTGAAGGGCGACGGCATGAACTTGGCCGGAACGGCGGCGTTATAGGCGATGACGTGCGGGAGCAAGAGAGCATTCGCGCGGCCGTGCGCGATGCCAAAACGCGCGCCCAGCGAGTGGGCCAGCGCGTGATTCACGCCGACCGAAGCATTAGAAAAGGCCATGGCCGCAATACACGCGGCATTGTGCATCATGCAGCGCGCCTCTTCATCCTGCGGATGCTCGAACGCGATCGGCAGGTACTTGAAAGCCAGGCGAATCGCCTGCATCGCGTTGGAGTCGGTATAGGGCGAAGCGTAATTCGAAACGCCCGCTTCCAGCGCGTGCGTGAGGCAGTCGATGCCGGTGTCGGCGGTCAGGCCTTTCGGCATGGACATAACAAACTGCGGATCCACAATCGCCACGTCGGGCGTCAGGGAATAATCGGCGAGGGTCACCTTGCGTCCGCGCTGCTTGTCGGTGAGGACGGCAAAGGGAGTGACTTCGCTGCCGGTCCCGCTGGTCGTGGGAATTGCAATCAGACGCGCCAGGTTGACTTTGTCTTTGGGATATTCCACGACTCGCTTGCGCAGATCAAGAAACGGCGCAGCCAGATATTCCAGGTCGGCCTCGGGCGACTCGTATTTGAGTTTCATGATCTTCGCCGCGTCGATCACCGCCCCGCCGCCGAGAGCAATAATCTGGTCCGCCTTGTAGAACTTCAGCGTCTCGACCGCGTCGTTGATGACCTTCACTTCGGGCTCCGCGTCGGGAATGACGGTCACGTGAACATGAGTCTTCGGGCAGATATGGCGCCGGACCAGGTCGACGTGGCCAATTTGCTCGAGCACGGGATTGGTGACAATCACGGTCGTGCGCGAGGGGAACTGTCCGAGGTTCTCGACCGCGTTCATGTTGAAGTAAATCTGATTTGGAACTCGGAACCACATATGGTTTTGAGTCCTCCGAGCAAGCCGCTTGATGTTGAGGTAGTGATAAATGTTGACGTTGTCGGTGGTGCTGTTGCCGCCGCCGGTGCCGCAACCAAACGAGAAAGTGGGGACGAGATCGTTGTAGACGGCACCCAGGGCGCCGATTGCTCCAGGAGAGTTCACGATGATGCGTCCGGCGTTAATCACCTCGCCAAACTTGCGAATGATTTCATCGTTGCGCGAGAAGATGACGCCGGTGTGTCCCAGACCTCCGGCGTGATTCACGTCCATGCATACCTGGAGAGCTTCCGACGTGGATTTCGCCCGATACACTGCCAGGACCGGGAACAACTTCTCGACTGAGAGAGGATGATCGCGGCCTACGCCTTGAATCGGCGCGATAAGCAGTTTCGTGCCCGGCTTCACCTGGAGACCGACGAAGCGGGCGATGTCGATGGCTTTCTGGCCGACGGCCATTGGCTGCATGAAGCCGGTCTGCGGATCGATCACCGTGCATTCCAGCAGCTTTGTCTCCTTCTGGCTGCAGATGTGGGCGCCCAGATCGGAAAACTTCTGCAGCGCGGCGTCGTAGATCTCGTCGTCAATCGCGACCGTTTGCTCTGAGGCGCAAATCGTTCCGTTGTCGAAGGTCTTGGAGACAATGATGTCCACCACCGCCGTGTTGAGGTCGGCAGACTTCTCGAGGTACACCGGCGTATTGCCCGCGCCCACACCCAACGCGGGTTTGCCGGAACTGTAGGCTGCTTTCACCACGCCTGGGCCGCCGGTTGCGTCGATGAGGCCTATATCTTTGTGGTGCATCAGGTAGGCATTGTCCTGCAAGGTCGGAGTGTCGAGACACGCAAACACGCCTTCTGGCGCACCATGCCTGAGAGCGGTCTCGTACATGATTCGTACGGCTTCGGAGCAGCACTTCCACGCCTTGGGATGCGGGCTGAAGATCACCGCGTTGCGAGTCTTGATCGCTACGATGCACTTGAACAAGACGGTGGACGTGGGATTGGTAACCGGAGTCAGCGAGAACAAAACTCCGATCGGCTCGGCCATTTCGATCAGATTGCGCTCGGGGATCTCGCGTATCACGCCGACGGTGCGGCGGTCCTTGATGTAGTTGTAGACGAATTCGCTGGCCACCATGTTCTTGATGACCTTGTCTTCCATCACGCCAAGCCTGGTCTCTTCGACAGCAAGGCGGGCCAGATACTGCGCCTGCTCTAGGCCGGCCAGCACCATCGGCTTCACGATGCGATCGACGTCCTCCTGCGTGAATTGCGTGAAGACGGCGGCGGCGATGCGTGCCTGGCTGACCAGGCCTTCGAGATAGGCGATCCGTTCCGCGCTGAGCGTCTTTTCGGCGAGCGGAATCTGAATGCGCTCTTTGGTGGCTTCACTGGTGATCATCGCGCCTCCTTCAATCTTGGGGAACTGTTACTGGGTCGAGCGGGCCCACGCGGACGCCAGCGCGATTCGCGCAGACGCGCCAAACAACACTTCGGGAGTGTGGGCTAACTAGGCTCCAGCCGGGACCATGCGGTCAGCCTCGATGCTCCACAGTAGACGCCGACGGAGGATGGGGGCTACCACCACTGTCACTTCGAATTAGAGCCATTATAGGCGGGCGATTCATCCGACGCCGACGGAGGATGGGGGCTACCACCACTGTCACCGTAGGATGTGATGGGAGTCACAGGACGAGGAGGGCACGGGAGGGCGCAAGATGCAGATATTAAACGAGATTAGGAGGCGAAATCGCGCGGGCAAAAAAGAGTTCGCGGCCCGGCGATTCCCTGGTTTGAGAACGACGCCGAGCCGCGAACGTCCGGTGAGCAACGCACCGAATCATGCCACCGCTGCCGCTGCTTTCGCTTTTGCCATCGGTTTGCGCGGCGCACGCGTTTTTGGCGCCGGCTTTTGCCCGTTGACTGGTTTTACCATCACATTCATCAACGCCTTCTGGGCATCGACATAGCTCTTCACCGCTCCGCGGGTCAGCTCGTTCAACGGAAGGAACGGAAATGGCTTCAGTAAGTCGATGCTCTTTCCAGCGACCTTTACATTCGAGTTCATCTGCCGGCCGGCGGTGTCGACCAGTTGTTTCTGCGCTTCAACGAACGATTCCATAGCCTGTTTCACCAGAGCTGGAATCTCAGTTTTCTTCCCTCTCTTCTCTTCGCCGTGCTTGCCGCTGGTGATTTTGGCCGTTTCGTCGGCGACCACATCGAGAAACCGCTTTTGCGCTTTGACGAACGTCTCCATGCCTTCCCGGGCGAAGTCCACCATGTGTTCGGGCTCATACGGCTTTCCGGCTTTCACGGCCTGCAACCAGTTGCGGGTCTGCTTGCCGGCCATCTTCAGATACTCCTCATCCATGTGAATGAAAGTCTCGACACTGCGTTGCAGCAGATTGATCAAAGCGGCGCGCTGCGGGGTGTCTCCCAGACGCTCTTTCACAGCCTTCATCAGCAGTTCGTTTTGTTGTTTGCCGAGTTCAAGAAGAATGTGTTGTCCGTCGAGAAAATTGGCGATGCCGTCTTCGGCAACTTCGCTAAGAATCGCGGCGGGCGAGTGATGCGGATCCGACAATTGTTGCCTGACAGCATGCATTATGCTGGCATTCTGCCGCATCGCCAGGTCGAGGAGGATGTGTTGTGTGGCGAATAGAGTCTGTACCGCTTGTTGCCCCCAGCCAGAGAGAACACCGAGCAGCGGCGACTCCTTAGGAACTTCATGCTTAACTGCGGCTGCCATACTAAGAACCTCCAATTGCTGCACTGCAGCATAATTTAACTATATGATTCGTTGATGGCTCTGTCAAGTTATTGTTGTATGCTTGTGCGCAGCAGCATAGGCTGGAGAAGATGAAGCCCGGTGTGATTCTGATCAAGAAATACGGAAATCGCCGGCTGTACGACACGGCCGGCAGCCGCTACGTGAACCTCGACGACCTGGCGGCGCATATCCGCGCTGGACGCGACGTTCGCGTCGTGGACGCCAAAACCGGCCAGGATCTCACCCGCGTCGTCCTCACTCAGATCATCACCGAAGACGCCAAAGACAAGCCCACCGGACTGCCACTCGAACTCCTGCGCCAACTGATCGTCGCTTCCGATGAGGTGCGGCAAGAATTCCTAATGTGGTACCTGAAATCGGCTTTCGAAACCTACCAGAAGCTGCAAGACACGGTGCAGAACCGACTCAGCGAAGTGCAGTCAGCGATTCTCTCCCCGGTAGACCTGATGAAGCGATTCCTGGGAACGTCCGAAGCCACGGTGCCGAAAAGTGAAGAGGAATCGGAAGTCGACATGTTGCGTAAGCGGGTGGCGGAGCTCGAAGCCCGCCTGACCAGACCGGCTAAGACCAGGCGCAAGTCCCAGAAAAAGCGTTGAGTTTCTGATTTTGCTTACTTGCACCAGTTCCGGGCAGCGGGATGCCCGTTGACTCGTGAGAGAAGACGGATATAATTGTGCAGTGCAGCATAGACCCTCCGTGGCTCCTGTGCGGATGGGGGGAGCCTAGACGAACTTGCGGCCCAAGAAGAAGCCGGTAACAGCACGTCCTAAAACGGCGAGGAGACGCAAGTCTTCACGGCAACCTTATCCCAAATCGCATGTTTCTACGCTGTGGACCGAGGCTCTATTCGGGGCCGAGATCCTGATCCTGCATGCCAATCCTGTGTACTACGGCTTCGGCGTTCACAGTGGCGATGGTTCTGCGGTGGTCGTGATTCCCGGATTTCTTGGAACCGATCTTTATCTGAGCGAGCTTCACTCGTGGCTGCGGCGCATCGGCTATAAGCCGTATTTTTCCGGAATCGGCATCAATGCGGAATGTCCCAACCTGCTTATTCAGAGCCGCCTCAATCAGACGATCGACAAAGCGCGCGCCGAGACCGGCCGCAAGATCCATCTAATTGGACATAGCCTGGGAGGAGTGATTGCGCGCTCGGCCGCGGCTCAGCGCCCGAAAGACGTGGCTTCGGTCATTACGCTCGCCGCTCCCATCCGCGGCACGGTCGTGAATCGATCCATTCTGGACGTCGCCGAAGCGGTTCGGCTGCGCATTCTCGAAGAGCATGGCCGCGGCGTTCTGCCCGATTGCTATACCGGGCGCTGCACCTGCAATTTTCTTGATTTCCTGCGGCGCCGGGTCCCCAACTCGATGCTTGAAACCGCTATCTACACGCGTCAAGACGGTATCGTGGACTGGCGCTACTGCATGACCATGAACCCGGCAAATGATATCGAGGTTCCCGGAACGCATATCGGGATGGCGTTCAATCCGGCGGCCTATGCCGTGATAGCAGAACGCCTGGCGAGAGCTCAGACGCCTTAGCCGACCATCTCCAGCACAGCACCCGTGTTCGTCTCTAGCTTTAGGGCTGGCTTGCCGGGACTTTGAATCAATACTTGTGCAGAAGCGAGGCTGTTGTTCCGCACCTCGAAGCTGCCGCTGCAATTCGTCTTCACATAAGGAAGCCGATGCATCGAGGGACCCCTGCCATCAATCGCAACATCCAAACGCCATCCCGCCCGATCGGAGCAGTGAAAATTCCACTGCATGCTTTCTGAAAGATCCGTCTCGCGCAGGCTGCGGAATATGTGCTGCGATCCCTCATGCCACAGCACCGCTTTGCGAAAAACGAGCCCGAGCGGCATATCATAGACCAGGGCTTCGAATGTGCTCGCCGGACGCCCGTCACGCGGGAAATACGCATGCGTCCAGCGCCAGAAGCTGCGATGCCGGTATCCACAGTTATGCCCCTGCACACCGAAGCCGAGAGGGTCGTTCGAAAACGTGCGGTTATCAAGCCTGATCTCTCCTGAAAAGAGCGCATCGGAATGCGTGCTGCGAGAGAAGCCGATCCAGCCCTTATCGCTCAGGGTCACGCGAAATGTAGAACGGTACTGCAGGTCCCACGAGACGTTGTGCCCGTCCACGTCAAGCGCTCCTCGGCAGCGATCTTCTTCGATCCCATTGCCGTTCACCCCGAAATAAAAAGGCGACCGTCCCCTGCGGCTGAGTTCCAGGGTGTCGAGAGGGAATCCTTGAATCAAGCTGAGCGGCCTTCCGTTCAACGGAAACCACGTTGCCCAGACCTGCACTGGCATGCCGCGCGCATTGCCGGCGCAGCCCTCGCGCCCCGGATTCATCAGCAAGTAGCGGAACCACCAGGCCCCGCTGCCATCCGCGAGTCCGAGACGAAGGAACCACACCTCGTACCGGCGGCGCACCGCGAGCGTGGAAAACACTTCGTTGAGCGTGGCCACGGCAATACTGTCTCACAGAGAGTGCGATTCCTCGGTGATGGCCGTCACTGCATCAACCTGCCCGGTGGAAGATAGTGTGATCTGGTCATGCTGGATACTTCTCTCCTCCCCGCCGGCTTGGGCCAGATTTCGCCCGGCCAGTTGCGCCCCACCCTCGAGAATTTTCTTCCCGAAGGTGCTACGCCTGCGGAAAAAGTGAAAGCCATCGAAGCCGGGCTCTGCAGCCCCCTCGGCCAGTCCATGCGCGAGACGATGGCGCGTTGGATCGTGGATGAGGTCGTCCCTGTGGATCGCCTTGTTCCGGAGGCCTACCTCCACTGGCGTCCGCCAGTCCGCGACTCCATGATCTTCGTGGTCACCCGGCTGAGTCCGGAGCGCCTGGCTCCAAAGCTGCTGGAGCAAATCGAGCTGCCACCCGATACTCCCGCGGAGGTTCGGTTGCTGCGATTGATTGCGAAAGTGCCGGGACTACAGAAACTTGGCCAAGTCATCGCGCGTAATCAACATCTCCATCCTGCGCTGCGCAATGCGCTGGCAAAACTGGAAAATGGCATCCGCGATGTGAATCCTGAGCTGATTCGAAGCATCATTGAAAAAAACCTTGGCCCCCGCATTGCGACTTATCGCGTTCAGATATCTCCCCAGATTCTTAAAGAGGCCAGCGTCAGCGCGGTCGTGCGGTTTTCGTGGCGCAACCCCGAGACCGGCAAGCGCGAGCGCGGCGTCTTTAAAGTACTCAAGCCGCACATTCCCGAATACTTCGCGGAAGACATGGATTACCTGCAGGGCTTGGCGCACCACTTCGGCGACCGCCATCATAATTACGGTTTTCCTGCTCACCTGATTCCCGACACATTTCGCAAAGTTCGCCGGCTCTTGCGGCATGAGGTCAATTTCCGCCGCGAGCAGGAAACGTTAGTAGAAGCCGCCGAGCTCTACCGATCCTACTCGCGGGTGTGCGTGCCTCGCTTGATTCGACCCCTGTGCACGCGGATGATAACGGCGCTGAGCGAAGAACGAGGAATCAAGGTGACCAGCGCCGCAGCTCATGTGCCCTCCACCCAGCGACACAAGATCGCGGAGCAGCTGATCGAGGCCCTGGTCGCCGTCCCCCTTTTCTCGAAGGCGAAAGCTGCGGTATTTCACGGAGACCCGCATGCCGGAAATCTTCTCTATGACACGCGCACCGGGAAACTCGCCGTCATTGACTGGGCGCTGCGCGAGCGGCTTGGGCGCGATCTCCGCAGGCATCTCGCTCTCTTATTTGTGATGGTGAGCTTGCGCGATCCGGTGGGCGTCTTTCAGGAAATTTCCGCGCTCAGCCAGGCTCGCCTTCGAAGGGGTTCCCCGCGCGGCCGGATGATCCTCCAAGTCATTGCGGAGTTTCTCGACGAACTGCCTGCCTCGCGCCTGCCCAGCGCGGCTGACTCGATGCGTCTGCTTGAGCGGGTCGCCATCAAGGGAGTGAAATTCCCCGCTTCGTTAATTATGTTGTCGAAGGTAATGTTCACGCTGGAAGGAATTTTGCACGACATCGTGGGAGCCGACACGGGAATAGGCTTCACCATAGCGCGTCAGTTCGCGCAACACTGGATCGCTCACCGCTCGGAATTCGAGTCCCCGCTGGAAGCGCGCGACTGGCTTACGCTGCAATGCAGCGCTTTGCTTCTTCCCAGCCGCCTGGGAGTGCGTTGGCAGCAGCTCATGGTGAATCGGCTGCTGAAAACAAGAGCATCGCGTGTAGCGAGCTAAAGGCTTGCTTCGAACGTCATACCTCTGCTCGGGTCTTTTTGGTGCGGAAGGGCACCCCTGACATCGTGCCCTTCCAGTCATCTACGACGTTAAGCAGAAATCGTTACACTGCCACTGCTTTCGCCCGTTTCACCCGGCGCGGTCCAGCCGGCACTGGCTTTTTTGCGGGGGTGATCAGCGAGCCCAGCAGCGATTTCTCGGTGTCCAAGAAATTCTTCAGGCCGTCGCCGGTCAGGTTTGCCATCGGCAGCAGCCGCGAAACGTTCATCATTTCCATCGAGCGCGTCGTGATGTCGAGGTTGACATTCATCTGTTGGCCCATCACGTCGAGCAGCTTTTTCTGGGCCTCAATGAACGCGCTGCCGGCCTTGCCCGCCAGTTGCGCAAGTTCGGTCTTTTTCGTGGTCTTGGTCGTATGCTCTTTGCCCTCCACTGCTTTCATTGCCTCTTGCGAGAGCATGTCGAGGAATTTCTTCTGTGTGCGGGTAAATGTCTCTACCGCTTCATGAGCCGACTCGACCAGATGGGCAGTGCGGTCCGCCTTCCCCGTCCTTTCCGACTCCAGCCACTCCAACGTCTGCTTGCTGGTATTGGTGAGCAGCTCCTGCTGCATCGCAATCACCGTGTCCACACTGCGCCGGACTAGCTCCGTCATCGCGATTCCCGGCACGAAGCCGCCGATCTGCTCCTTCACGCCGTTTAGCAGGATGTCATTTTCTTCCTGCGCCAGATTCAGAAGAGTGCGTTGCGCTTCCACCAGGCTCGAAGTTGCCTCGACCGCCAGCTCGGTGAACAGAGCAAATGGCGAGTGCCCGTCGCGAGGCTTCCCATGAGTTTGCATAATTGCCTCCATTGCTGCACTGCAGCATAGACCCACTATAGGATTGACCGGGGCGTCAGTCAATTGTTTCCGCCGGATTGTGCGCTGCATCAATAAGGAATGTGATGGCAGTCACTCCCCGGGGTCCTCAGAGCAGGTCACGATGGTAGGAAGAACTTCACGGCTGCGATTGCTTTCGCTTTCAGCAGGAGGATCGTACGGAAAAGCTGCCAGAAGTAGAAAATGCCAGGCTATTGATGACTGAAGCGATGCGCTGGTCGGTGATGAAATGGCTGCGCGAAAAGAAGAGGGTGCGGAAAACTGCGGACGCCGCCAATGCTGCCTTGGATCGATTGGATCGTGAGACGAAAAGGCGCTGGCCGGAAGAATTCCGAGCCGCGTACCAGGCACTTGAGTCCAATGCCCCGGCGAGCAATGGGCACAAGAGAACAGCGGAGCACGCCGGGAGTGCCAAAATCCTTCTCAACGCTGGACACATGAAAGAGGCCGACGACGAAGCGTATCGCGCACGAATGACTGCCGAGAAGACGTTCGACGACGCCGAAAAACAGCTCAGCACCAGCCTGGCTCGCGAAGGCTGCCGCAAGGCCATCGAAAGCTGGGATCTGCACGAGAAGGCGATCCGCCAGTCCGAAGCTTTGATCCAGCAAGGGTGAGTGCGCCTCCAGCGCCACTCCCGAGGCCGGCTCGTCGTACAATGCAGCAGTAAAATTCCTGCAGGCCGCCAGATGACTGTGCATCTGCCGGCGTTTCGTTCATTCGCCTATGCCTTGGGCGTCCCCGATTGCGCTACCTGACGAATTCAATGCCGCGGCCTACTTCGTCGACCGGCACATGCGTGAAGGGCGCGCCGGCAAGATTGCCATCGAGTGTGGCGACACGCAGGTGACCTACGCCCAACTCTTCACCCGGGTAAACCAGTTCGGCAATGCCCTGAAAAAGCTGGAAGTGCGCATGGAAGAGCGCGTCCTGCTTCTTCTACTCGACACGCCGGACTTCGCCGTCACCTTCTTTGGCGCAATCAAGATCGGTGCCGTTCCGGTGCCGGTCAACACGCTGCTCAAGCCTGCCGACTACAAATACATGCTGAACAATTCGCGGGCGCGCGTGGCTGTGGTTAGCGGCTCACTGCTTTCGCTGCTCCAGGCGATTCCTAAGAACGAATTGCGCCACCTCGAGACCGTGATCGTATCGGGCGACGCCTCGGCAGGCACGCTCTGCTTAACCGATCTCCTGAAGAGCAACTCCGCCGAACTGGAGCCCGCTCCCACCCGCAAGGATGACGCCGCTTTCTGGCTCTACTCTTCCGGTAGCACGGGCCAGCCGAAAGGTTGCGTTCACCTGCAGCACGACATGGTGGTCAGCGTGGAACGCTATGCCAAGGCGGTTCTGAAGATTTCAGCAAGCGATCGCTTCTTCAGCGTCGCCAAGCTCTTCTTCGCCTATGGACTGGGGAACGGACTCTATTTTCCTCTGTCGGTCGGCGCAACCAGCATCTTGCTGACCGGCCCTCCAAGACCGCAAAGTGTATTCGAGATCATCGAGAAGCATCGTCCCACGCTGTTTTTTTCTGTTCCGTCGAACTACGTCAAGCTGCTGGCGTACACGGCGCCGGACCGCGAGTTTGATCTTTCGTGCGTGCGCCACGGTATCTCTGCCGGTGAAGCGCTGCCTGCCTCGGTCTTCCATCGTTTCAAACAGCGGTTTGGCGTCGAGATTCTGGACGCGATCGGCTCGACCGAAGCCCTGCACATGATGATTTCGAATGCTCCCGGCGAGGTTCGTCCAGGTTCTAGCGGGAAAGTTCTTCCTGGCTTTGAGGCCAAAATCGTCGACGACAACGATCAGCCGGTTGCTCCAGGTGAAGTGGGCAACCTGCTGGTCAGCGCCGACTCGACCTGCGCCTATTACTGGGGCGAGCACGAGAAAACCAAGAACACGATCGTCGGCCCTTGGCTCCGCACGGGCGACAAATACCATCAGGATCAGGATGGCTACTTCTGGTACGACGGCCGCTCAGACGACATGTTGAAAGTTAGCGGCGTGTGGGTGAGCCCGATCGAGATCGAGCGTGTGCTCAGTGATCATCCCGCGGTGCAGGAGGTGGCCGTTGTCTTTTGCAAGGACGCCGATGATCTTCCCAAGCTTATGGCCTGTGTCGTTCTTCGCAATGGGGCGAACGGCGGCACTCAATTAGCGCGCGAACTGCAGCAGTTCGTGGTAGCACAGTTACCGATTTACAAGCGGCCGCACTGGGTGCAATTTCTGGCAGAATTGCCGAAAACAGCGACAGGAAAGGTGCAACGGTTCAAGCTGCGCAATGCTTTCGCGGAGAGCGGTCAGCGCCGCGAGACGACTTAGAGGCCCTGCCCCTTGAATTGCTGCAAGAGACGAATCACCAGGAAGGGCAGGAAAATGGCCGCAACCAGGCCAAGATAGGTGTGAGCCAGAATTTCTTCGCCGACGCGCGCCTGCAGGTTCGGCAGGTCAAACGAGAGCAAATGATGCACGGCTCTTTGCAAAAGAACGCTCAACCCCGCTACGACGAGCAATGGTAGAGACCCTAAGCAGGCGGCGGCGACCGGACCGGGCTTCGCGGACAGCAGGTGCGCCACCCGGAAATATAGACAGCCGTCCAGCAACAGTGTGAACGCCATCATGACCGGCATCAGTTGGCCGTGCTGCCAGCCATTTACAACCAGCCGCGGAAATGAGACAGGAAACACGATGAGCAGCAGGGCAAAAATTCCGGAAAGCGCCGCTACCGCTTGGGCGGAATCCGCCAGGCGGACGACCACAATCCGGCGCTTCGATTGCACCTTGGCCAGCGCTACAGCGGGGGCGCTCACGGGTTCACGACCTTCGTGAGCCGATCCATAAGTATTTGCGCGACCGCAGCCATGCTGAATACCAGCAGCGCCATATTCCGCGAGTCGCGCCACGCGCGCCCGGGATGCCAATCGGTGCCGCTATGCTGACGGCAGTAGGTTTCGACCCAAACGTTCACGGCCATGATTCCGCCCACCGCGAGCAGAATGGCTCCCAGTGCTCTTGTATGAGGAGTAAATTGCGATTGGAGAAGATCCCAAATGACCGAACTGGTCAAAACCAAGCTTAGCAGCCCCAGTTCTCCCCGTTTCAAAAGTTCGCGGGGGCTAAACCGGGCATCAGTGTCATGGTGCTGATTCCACGAGCGCGCCATCGCCCACGGCACGAAGATCACCGGGACCACATACAGCGCGATCCAGAACAGCCATTTGAAGGTCCAACCTGCCATGATTTTCCCTGCCTGGCGGTGCTAAAACACACGCCCAAAGCAGAAATCTATCTTCCTGCCCGGCTCCGGGCAAGTTACCAGCGATTGATCTCCCTGACCCTTCCGTTCACTTCCGATGACGACGGATACTCCTTGTAGCGAACCGTCGGCTGAATTCTAGCTGGGGCATCGGACACGGTTACCGCCCTCCGCTTGGAGGAGCCGAAAATCAGCCCGCTGAAGCACAGGAAGCCGGCCAGTGTGCCCCCTCCGAACACCGACCACAGCCCGGGCGCGACCCACGAACTATAGCGTTCCAGGTGAAGGTTGGCGAGATCCCAAAACGTGAGGGGCCAGACCACGATTACGTAAATGCCCACCACCACCGTGACTGCTATAAAGCCCACGAAAAGCGCCATTATCCCCGCCGACGCGCTTTCAAACACCAGCATGGCCCAATGCTGATCGGCAGAACTCCCGGTTGCAGGACTCCCACCAATCACTGCTTGCTTGTGCTGCACTAACGGAGACAATCATCCTCCCTGCAAATTCGCCACGATCTCGTTCAAAAACTTGCGCTATCACCGGCCTGCACGTTTACTGCGGTGTGAAATTCTGGTGGTAGCTCAGATTGACCACATCCTGGAACATTGGCGTGCCCGCAGGCAGATTCGCCGGATTCAGGAACAACGTGTCGAACGAAAAGTTACGCGTTGGGGGGCTGTAGACGGTGGTACAGCACTTGAACGTTCCCGTGTCGTACTCGGAGTAATACATGCTCACCAGCGATCCGTTGTAGAACAGTTGCTGCCCGCCCCAGTTCTCCAGATAGCGCAGGAAATTGTGCAATCCGCCATCCGTGCCGAAATCTTTGGCTGCGCCCCACACGGGCTGCGGAAACGGAACGTTCTTGCCGGCCGCAACTGCCATCCGGTAATAGGTGGTTGTACCTACGCGTCCACCGACACTGGTCGGATTCGCCAGGCTGTTCGCATCATTCCAGTTATTCGAAAGCACAGTCACCGTATCGGCGATGATGGCGGCCGCCGCATGCGGAGTAGCGTTGCTGCCTCCCGTCCAATATGGATCCGACGGGCCGCTGTTGTAGTTGCCCTGCACGTATACCGGATTCTCCGACGACACCGTGAATCCGCCCTGGCCGTTGTCCGGACGTACCGGCAAATAGCTGACGCCCGCGTTCATTCCGCCGCCCACCAGCTTCAGTACGTGACGCGCGCCCGATACCGCATTGCTCAATCCCGTAGTCGTGCAGCTGGTCGTGAGATAAGGATTTGGCGGCGCCGTGTTGGTGTTCACGCCAAAGCCATAGCCGATGTTCGCTCCGCCCCAGTTATCCAGCTTTCCGTTTTGATCCGCGTCCTCGGGCGAATACGTGTAGTATGTCGCCGCCTCCAGCGCCCCATCCGGATTAGTCGAAGGCAGCGGCTGGGCGGAGTTGACCACATCTTCCAGACCTGATTCCCCGCTGATCACGCCCGCCGGAGTCTGTCCTCCATTTGACGGATTGGGATCCGGAAGCATACCGCGATGGTCCGAGAAGTAAAGGATGTAGCCATTCTGGTTCGTGAAGTTCACCAGATTGCCCACGTCGCCTGCTTGCGTGTACGGCGCCTGATGGGCCAGCCACTTCGCCAGATTGCCCACATTGATCTCGACCGCGCTCATGATGCCGTTAACCGCGCATCCGTTTGCCGCGTCGCGCATCTCCCCTTCACGCGTGTCATAGAAGTTAATCGGATAAAAAGCGTTCTGGTTGCCGATGGGCGAAGTTGCCCCGGGATTCATCTGCTGCAGAATGATGATCGCGTTGGGATTGTAAGGATCCGCGCCCGGCCCCGTCGGTGCCTGGTTGTACTGCCGCGTGAAGCTCCAGCTCAGCCAATCGCGCGTGATCCCGTGCCAGACGCCGGCGTTGTCGGCATACTCGACCCGGATCCACGCTCCCTGTCCATTATTCGGAATACCTGCGGTCGTCAGCTCGCCCAGGAGAGGATAAGACGTCCATCCTGCGTGGCCTACCGGATTCACCCAGTTATTCGTCGGGGGGGAAGTGACTGCGATCCCGTAATATTCCTGCCCGCTCACCGATGCTCCCGAGGTGTTCTTCACTCCTGCCGTCGACGGAATCGGATAGCCTGAGCCCGGCGAAAACTGTACGTCATCCGCGTCGAGCGCCCCAACCCCGCGCTCAGGATGTAAATCCGCAACCGTATCGGCCAGCAGCACGCGAATCTGAGCCTTGTTATACAGCCGCGCGCTTCCCAGCGTACTGGTAGCGGATTCTCCCGGCTGCGGCTTGCGCACAATCGCGATTGGATCGGTACACGGCGGTGGATTGCTCGTGCAGCTGTTCTGCACAAAGGGCAACTGCATGTTGGTCGCACCGGTCAGCGCATTGATCATGAATCCGTTCAGCGATCCCGAAGAAATGCTGGGGAAACTGGTATTCGCCGTTCCGGCAAGGGATGGATACCCTCCGCTCCAACTTGCGTCTCCCGGCACCGTCCCCGCTCCCGGCAGGGCTACGCAATTCGTTCCCGGAGGCGGAAACACCAGGGCACAACCCCCTGTCGCCTTCGGAACATAAACCGTCCCGCCATATCCGCCCGTAGTCAGATATCCATTCTCCAGGCGATCCATGACGATCTGCTGAAAGGCCGCGATTTTGTCATTGAAAACCAGGTCCGATCCCGCCGCCAGAAACAAATTGCCGTTCGTGTGTACGCGTCCGCCAAAGCCGAAGTTTGGTCCCGCGAAGTAACTGCAGTCGTAGCCGCAGAACACGCCAAACTGGAACACCGGGATCAGCGCCACTTCTACCTTGCGCGTCATGTTCACCGAAGCGCCCGACGGACGAGTCGCAATCACCTGCAACGACATGGGCACGATTTCAGCGTCCAGACCCTGGTTAGCCCCAGAACTGATTGTGTTCCAGCTGCTTAAAGGATTGCCGTTCGCGTCGAGCGGATAGTTGATCGTCTCCGCGTAGCTCATCCCGCTGACCATTGCCGGTGTCGGCGGAAAATTGATCAGGTTTTGAATCTGCGCATTGGTCGGGCTCATGGACTGCGTGTAGAGCGACGACAAGTCGGCCGTCAGCTTCTCCATCCCCGATTCCGCCCCGTAAAAGGCCAGGTTGGTTTCCAGATCGTTGCCCCCCATCCGGGATTCGTTCGTAACCATAAACAGAATCCCGGCCGCAACGCCCGACAGCAGCACCAGAATGATCAGTGCTGCGATCAGCGTGAAACCCCGCGATGTGATCTTCGCCTGTCCCATATTCGCTCCTGAGCCCTTACTGATAGCGGTTACGAAATGCCATATTGCGCGCGCTCACCGAGGTCGCCAGATACATGTTCTGCGACTTGTTCCCGTTGTTGAGCATGCTCTGGCCCATGACAACGATGTTGATCTTCTGAATCAAATTCGGTGATTCACCCGTCCCTAACGGGTTGGGTTGGTTCGCATCGAGCGCCGCATTCGTGGAGTTGTATGTATCAAAAGCAAATTGCAAGTTGATAATGTCGTCCGCCACTGGGACCGGATTCAGCCCGTTCACCTGGCGCATCAAACGCGGCGTCTGCCCGTTTGCCGGTACTGTCAGGTAATACGTCACCGCAAACAGACGGTACGCGGTTGTGTTCGCTCCGGTCGAAATCGACTTGATATTGTTCGACGCCGCGCCGTTCTGATTGATATTGAGCGCATCCCGGTCCGCAAACTCGATGAATCCGGCCCCCAGGTTTGTCACCTCGCCCACTGCCGTGCCCAGGCTGTTGCTGAGCATGATCAGGTCGCCGACTTGAATGCCGCCCGCCGCCGTGATGAGAGGAGGAGGCGGCACATAAGCCGTATTTGGCGTCAGAGTGATGTTGGTCCCATCGTTCGGGGTGGGAAATGTGATGTCGTACTCCCACAGCGGAAAGTTGTAGTCCGCATAGATCACGGTGATGCTGTCGTTAATAATCGGTGGCGGCGCCGCCGGTATCACCGCATTCGCTTCTACGCCGTTGTTGAAGCCCGGGATTACGCCGTACATGTAATTGTTGTTGGGATAGTTGAAGGCCGGCACGTGACAGACTCCGCCCTGATCGCACGCGAAGTTCGATGTGCTCGATCCGTTTCCCGTGGGCAACTGGATTCCGCCCGACGGCAGCCCAGCTCCTGCCATGCTGATGTCTTTCACCATCAGATCGATGGCCGCCCGCATGTTTTGCTGGGTCTCGGCGCGCTGCGTGACTAACATGACCGAGTTCAGGCCGGTCTTGAACAAACTGGCCATCGACGCCATTACCAGCAGCCCCAGTGCCATGGAGACCACTAGCTCCAACAGCGTAAAACCCTTTCCCGGATTGCGTGCTTGCATCGTCATAATTCTGTTACCGGTATTAGCGGAACGACGAGATCAGCGCGTTGACGCTATAACTCCGCGGAAGCGTGCTCATGCCGATGTAACTGACGGTCACTGTGATCTGCTTCAAATTCGGATTCACCGACCCATCCGGCTCCAGCACCTGGTTGATCTGGATCTGACGGCTGAAATTTGCCAGGCTCATCGGCACATCGTCCGGCGTCCCCAGAATTCCATCGGGGCCCGGCAAGGTGATGCATTCCGGACCAGCCGGGCAGACTCCCTTGGCCGCGAACGGAACGTCATCGGCAGTGTTCACCAGGCCGTCATTCCCTGCGTCCCAAAGCGGGGTCGAGCCGCTGCTGAAGATTCCGCCGGAGGAAATGTTCGCAATCTGCGAGAAGCTAATTTGTTGTGTATTGCGCGCCGTGAAGATGCTCTCCATAGCTTCCAGCGCTTTCTGCCGCGCGATCAGATTTTCCTGCGCATTTTGCGTCGAGCTGACTGCCGTTGCGAATGCCGCCACCACCGTTAGGATCCCGATGCTCAGAATGACAATGGCGATCATCACCTCGATCAGGGTGAAACCGCCCTCCGCATTCTGATGGCCTTCTCTCGTCTTCATTGCTGCACCCAGGCGTTCCCACCGCCCTGCTTGTAAAGACGCCATCCCCGGATTCTTCCCGTTGTGCCGAAGACGGAGACTGCTCGCGAACTGTACAGATCACCCGGCCTGGTCAGGTAGAGCACGCCGCTATCGAAATTGCCCAATGTATCCTGGGACGAACCATCGGGCATGAACATTACATAGTTCTGGCTGCCCGCTCCCATCCCTTGATCGAAGTCAATCGCATTCGAGCCCGTGCCGAAGCCGTCCGGCGCTGCCGTAGGAAATCCTGCCTGTACCGAAAATTCGATATCTGGCGGCAGGGTGTAGGTCGCCACCGTCACCGGAGGTGGAGAGACCGGGAAACCCACCCCCCAATACTGCACCGTGATCGTTCCTGGAGCTGTGAAGGTCAGAATGTAGCGCTTGCTCTGCGTGACGGCCTGACTTCGATAGGTGCGGATCACCGAAAGTGTCGTATCGTATGCCGCGTCCACATGGCTCTGCTTCAGCAGCGGCATCAGAGCGAGCACTGTGACGCACGCCATGGTTAGCCCAATTCCAAGGGCGATCATCATTTCCAGCAGCGAGAACCCGCGACCCTTATTGACTGTCATAAAATCGTTGCGGAAGAGAAGCGCGCGACTACCGGAATGCACCCCCAGCGTAGCCATGGGTCTCGGTGCCGAACGAACCCCGCCTTCGCTGCCCAATAGCTGCTGATTTTGTATGTTAGGAACGGAAGAGAGGTGGGTCAAAGGTACTACGGTGCCATTCCGGGACGGTCCTTTTTCGCCCGAAAGACACTAGCGCAGTGATTACGGACGTAACTCGCGGGACTTGCGATGATCCATTAGCCAGCCGAGTGATGCGCACGTCCACTCACTGCTCACAGCTCATCGCTCCTAGGCCGAATCGCACCCGGGGCATGAGGGATGGTAAGCGTTGCCCTTATACTCGAGCTCCTTCAAACCCTGCGCGGAGGTGTAGTAGCCGCGAATGGCTTCGCTTCGAATCGCATCCAGAAACTTGCGCGCAGGACTCCCCGACTTGTCGGACCAAACTGCACGCGCGAATTCATCTTGTTGCGCTGCGCTGAGGTTCAAAAACGAAATGCCGCGTTTCTCCACGGCTTCCTTATTCCATGCGGGAATGCCTTCACGCGCGACCTTCGCCCGATCTACCGTTTCCAGTTCGCGCACCGTGGGTTCGCCAAAATACGCGACCGCGAGCGCCCGGTGTAGTGGATCGAGATTCTGCGCCGCCTTCCTGACTCCATCCGCCGAATAAAACGACAAGTCAATCCATTGCGTCGCCTGTGCCAGCGCATCCGGGTCCACGTTGCCCAGGATAATCTCAGTTAAGCGCGTAACCAGCCGGAAGTCCTCGGTTGAGAAGAATCGAGGCTGAAACGGGGAGCCCGCCGGCTCCGCGTAATCGGTCTCGCTTCCGGCTGGGGGAGTGAACGCGTGATGCCCGCCGCTCAGCGCATGCACCAGGTCGCTGGCTGACGGACCATACAACCCCGGGGGCAGCTCAGCTTGCTCTTGCGCACTCAGCAGAACGCTTTGCGGAATCAGTCCGCTGACCCCGGCCAGAGCAACCATCTCTCCGAGGCGCAGAAGCCATTGGCGACGGCTGATTTCATTGCTCAGATCCAAAGGTTCGGGCGCCTTCACACTTCACCTCGGCGGAACGCCTCTGCAATGTGTTCGCCGGCGCGGGCAGAAATCGCCATGATGGTCAGCGTCGGCTCGTAGCAACCCTGGGTCGTAAACACCGCACCGTCGGTGACGAAAACGTTGCGCGCGTCGTGCACCTTGCAGTTGCGGTCCACCACGGTTTTCTCCGGCTTCTCGCCCATGCGCGCGGTGCCGCATTCATGAATGTTCTTGCCGAAGACGCTCAGGTCAGGCTTGGGCGGAGTCGGGTCCACCAACTTCATCTCGTCCAGAATGGCATTGACGTGGGCAGCCATCGCCTTTGCCATTGCCTTGTCGTTTTCACCGTAGCTCGCGTTGATGTGCAGCGCGGGAATGCCCCAGGCGTCCTTCTTCTCCGGATCGAGCTTGACGTAGTTCTCCTCGCGCGGCAGGCATTCGCCCTGTGCTTCAATCCCGAAATAATAAGGAATGTCCTTACGCACCCGCTCGCGCCAGCGGTCTCCAAACTCAGGCAGCAGAAACGCGTGACCATACAATTCCTGACTGCCATCCCCGTCGAAACGGTATCCTCGCACGAAGTTCGTGTTGCGGTCGCGCTTGCCCGACGTGTTCACATATTTCGGGATCAGGAATCCGCACGGACGGCCGACGGCTTCCCGCTGGGATGAACGGAACTGCGGCATAGATCCACCCGCGCCCTCGATCGTGAAGTGATCCATCAAATAATGACCAAGCACCCCATTCGAATTTCCCACGCCTTGCGGATAGGACGACGACTTCGAGTTGAGCAGGATCCGCGTGGATTCCAGTGCTCCAGCCGCAACCACCACGGATCGAGCGTAGGCTTCGCGGCCTTCCATCGTCGTGCGATCGATATAATGAACGCCCTCTGCGCGCCCGTTCTGTCCCATGATGACGTGGCTGACCACCGCATCGCTAACCAGCGTGAATTTCCCAGTGCGCGCCGCAGCCGGCAGCGTGACGGACGGGCTGTTGAAGTAAGACGCAGTAAAACATCCGCGCTGGCATTGATCGCAATAATGACAAGCGGGACGGCCGCGGTGCGGTACGGTTAAATTCGCCACGCGATCCGGAATCACCTTCCACCCGAATTTTGTCTCGATCACTTTCTTGGCTTCCAGCGCGCCACAGGAAAGTTTCATCGGAGGCAGGAACTGCCCGTCCGGCATCTGCTCCAGACCATCGCGAGATCCGCTCACCCCGATGTAGCTTTCCACCCGGTCGTAGTACGGCTCCAATTCTTTGTAGCTGATGGGCCAATCCTCGCCGTATCCGTCCCGGCTGGCCGCTTTGAATTCGTTATCGGTGTAGCGATAGCTCTCGCGCGCCCAGCAGAAGGTCTTGCCGCCCACCTGGCGGCCGCGAATCCACATAAAGGGCTTGTCGGCAGGAAACGTGTACGGATTCTCGTGATCGTTAACAAAAAACTGGTGGCTGTAATCGTCGCACGCGTAGCAGAGCCGCTGCACTGGCTGATTTTCCAGCAAGCGCTTCTGATCGCCAAAGCCTCGAAATTTCAGCTGGTAAGGCCAGATGTGCTCGGTGAAGTCGCGGGTTGGAACCCGGGGCGGACCAGCCTCGAGCATCAGAACCGTGAGCCCTCGTTCCGCAGCTTCTTTCGCAACCCAGCCTCCGCTAGCCCCGGAGCCGACGATCAGAACGTCAAATATTTTTCGTTGTGAAAGCAGCATGAAGCAGCCAGTCTAGCAAAACGATGACTTGTTGAAGGTCTCTTAGTTCATACATCGAAGCGGAAGTGTTCTGCGTCCTCTGCGAATCCTCCGCGAACTCGGCGGTTAAGCTTTTACCGCTGAGGCCGCTGAGAAACTTCGCAGAGATCGCTGAATAAGCAGTAGTCACATCGCTCATGAATCTCAGCTTCTAATTTTCCATCCCGATCTTCTCTCCCCGCTTCAGTGTCCGGTCGAAGAAGTCGGCGGTCGCGCCATAAGTCCGGATCCAACTCTTGTACATGAAAAATCCGTGGATCTCATCGGGGAGAATCAGTTCCTCAAACGGTACGTGATGCGCCCGCAACCGCTGCACCAGGTCCACGGTTTGCGTGAACGGAACGTTGCGATCGTCATCCCCATGAATCAGCAGCACCGGTGACTTCCAGCCATCTACATAGGCATCCGGGGACGAATCCCACGCGAGCTTGATTGCTGCCTCCTCATCCGGCGGTCGCAAGGCGACATTTCCGAAGTAGGGCCGCTCCGTCAGGAACACGCTCCAGTCGTGCACGCCGTGATAATCGACACCGGCCTTGAACAAGTCTGAATTCTTGGCCAGGCCCATCGCCGTCAGAAAGCCGCCGTAGGAACCACCCCACAACCCAATCTTTTCGCCATCTATCTCCGGCAGAGATTGCAGATACTTTCCTGCCGCGACAATATCCTTGTACTCGGCAGCCCCGCGCCAGACTGTGTTTGGGGCTTCGCGGAAAGCCCGGCCATACATCACGCCGAGGCGGTAGTTCACCGACAACACCGCATATCCGCGGCTCGCCAGATACTGATTCTCGGCGTACGCGTTGTGATAGTAGTCCATGTAGTGGAAGCCCAGCATCATCTGCCTGACGGGCCCGCCATGCATGAACACGAGCCCCGGTACTTTCCCGCTCGCATTGCGCGGCAGGAAGAGCTGTCCGTGAAGCGTGACCCCATCTTCGCTCCGGAAGATCATTTGTTTCGGCGTAACCAGCGCTGTGGAGGGAAAGTCGCCGGGCAGAGCCTGTTTCGCGATCATTTCGCGCCCATGGTCCGTGAGTTGGTACGGCATGGCGGGCGAAGTCGCCGTGGAGCCGAGGCACGCAATGCTCTTCCCATCGCCGGTCTCGACCGGCGTCCACTCCATGGTTTCCCCGCTCGTGAGCGCCCGTTGCGGAGTTCCTCCTGCCACGGGCACCCGCCACAGATGCCGGCGATCCACGTCATCCTGATTCGAAGAGTAAACGATTGACTTTTGATCCGCACTGAGCAAAACGTCTTCGACATCAAAGTCGCCGGGCGTCAATAGGACAGGAGAACTGCCCATTGTGATGGAATACAAATGATTGCGTCCGTCCTGCTCGGAGGCGAATACCACCCTTCCATCGGCCGCAAACTTCAGCGACCCGTCTTCCGTCAATCCGGGCAAAGAGTCGTCCATCTTGTCGCCGCTCCGCCAGAGCAGTTGCGCCTTGCCCGTCGCCGCATCCGCCACCCACAGCGACCACGGCCTCGGCCGAACTGGAATCAGCGGCAGCTTGTGCTCATCTCCAGGCTCGCGCACGAATAAGATCGACTTCCCGTCCGGCGACCACCGCGGCATGGAATCCTTGTCCACACTCGGCGCCACGTACCGGATCGATCCGCCGCCGAAATCGTAAATTGCAATCAGGCTGTGCCCCTCGCGCTCGCTGACGAATACAATGTGCTTGCCGTCAGGTGACCACTTCGCCTCAACCGAATTTCCCCGCACCACCGCGAGTTCCTTAGCCTGCTGCGTCCCATCCAGGCTGGCGAGCCACAGCTTCTTTTTTGCCGACCAGACCGCCGACTTTCCGTCCGGAGAAATTTCAATGTCCTCGCATCCTTCCTCAGCGCATCCCATGTCTCCCAGCAGCCGAGGGTTCGCGCTTTTCGCGTCAACATCCATGGCGAACACCTGCTGCTTCGCTCCTTTAACCCAGCTCATGGGATTGGCGCTTTCCTGCGCCTCATTCAATTCGCTTCCCAGAACGTAGGCCACAGTCTTGCCGTCCGGAGTGAGCCGCAAGCTGGCGATCGGTTGTCCGTCGTCCTCGCGGTAATGCGTCACCTGCCGCGCCGTGCGCGTAAAGTCGGGTCCATCCGCCACCCAAACATTGCGGACTCCCTTGGCATCAAACACCCATGCGATCCGGCTGCCATGTTCAGCGGCTGTCAAGCCGCTCGGAAAGGGCGAACTGAGGACTTGTTCTAAAGTGAACGCCGACTGCGCCCACGCCGGCGCCGACGCAAGCAGGATGACAACCAACACTAGCTGGAAACGAAGTCTCGCAATTTTCATAGGGCGCTAGGGTAAGCGATACGCCACCCAAGTGCAAAACAAAATGTCCGCGACCGAAAGCGCGGTACGAGCATTCCAATTTTGCGAAGGGACTCAAATCACCAACGAGGGCACGGTCAAAATCGGAAAGTTTCAGTGAAGAGCAGATTCCTTCAGGCGGCGGAGTTGTCCGCAACATGGTCGCTACGCCTGACCGCCGTCGCCTGCAGTGGGGTGAACAAAGTCGCCGTGGTCGAAGCCTCGCGCTGACCGCGCTAGATCGAACCGGCGCCGGATTGGATTCTGCAGCGAACAATAAAGTTGCCTGCTGCCAGACAGTGGCGCCCTGTCTCGTCTCGGCGCTCGCGCCCGCGGCACCGAAAACTATCGACGGCGGCAACCTTTGTTCCCCTTCTGGAGATCGAAATATGTCCTTGAAACATGGCGCCCGGCGCCGATTTCCATGCAGACTTTGGGCCGCATCCCCACTCCTCCTCGTGCGCTTCCCGCCGAAGCCGCCGTGCTTCCGCCGCAAGCCGAGCCGTTGAAGATTTGTCTCGTTACATGTTTTCCTCCCAGTCAGGGAGATCTCAACGAATACGGATTTCACGTTGCGTCCGCGCTGCGCAATGAACCCGCGGTCGACCTTCTCCTGCTGTCTGATCAGACATCCACCTCCCAGGAACTCGATGGTTTCAAGATCGAGCGCTGCTGGCGTTTCGATTCTTTTCTGACCCCGGTTCGCCTGCTCTCTGCGATTCGCAAAGCCAAACCCGACGTCGTCTGGTTCAACATGGGTTTTTCCACCTTTGCTCGCAACCCCGCAGCCGCTTTTCTATCGATCACTGGCCCGGCTCTTGCGCGGCTCTCCGGGTTCTACACGCACGTCACGCTGCACACGTTGTTTGAGCGTATCAATTTGATAGATGCAGGTGTTCGCCTGCCTGGCATGTATCGTCTGGCTGGACGCCTCGCCACGCGCGTGCTCCTTTGCGCCAACGATGTCAGCGTGCTGCTGCCGTCGTTCCGCTCCGAATTGCTCAGCAACTACCGCGTTAACGCCGACCGCGTGCACAGCCGCCCCCATGGAACCTTCTCCCGTTCAGTTCCCGTGCCCGCGTCGGCAATACAGGCTGACGAACGTGTGATCCTGGCCTTCGGTTATTGGGGAACGTACAAGCGTCTCGATCTCGTCCTCGAATATCTGGACCGCGTCGTTCAGGCCGTCCCCAATGCGGTTTTGATGATCGCAGGCGCCAACCATCCCAGCACGCCGGGATATTTGGAGTCCCTGCAAGCTCAGTACGCCGACCGGAAGTATGTTCGCTTTCTCGGCTACGTGCCTGAGACCGAACTTCCCGACCTATTCCGGCGCGCCAGCGTGCTTGTTCTTCCCTACACCTCCGCCGCCGGCACCAGCGGCGTTGTTCATCAGGCGTGTGAGTATGGCTTGCCCGTTGTCGCCGCGGCCATTCCCGAGATGACCGAGATTGCCCAGGAACACGGCGTCGCCATGGACTTTTACCCTCCCGGCAACGGGATCGTCCTCGCGGAACGCCTCATCCGACTTTTGAAATCGGACACACTGCGCCGCGAAATCGCGCAGCAAAATCTGTTAGCAGGAAACAATATGCAAATCTCCCAAGTGGTTGGCGGCTATCTCAACCTGTTCAAGTCCCGGGCGAGGCGCACTCATACCAAGAGTGGCCTCCACAGGCACCGCAATGGTGATGAAGCCCGATTGGCCAAGGAAGTCGGCAATTGGCTTCTTCACTCCGGCATTGAAGAGCCCACCGGCGGCGTCGCTCGCTACCATCTCAGCGACGTTCGCCGCAACAAGCCTGTGTCCACCGAGATCACGGGATACTGCGCCAGCGGGCTCGTCATTCTCAATGAGCAGACCGGCGACATGCGCTACTGGAGCGGCGCGTTGAAGAAGACTGAGTTTCTGAAAGCTGCCTGGGATCCTCATTCCCACGCCATGCCCTTCGAATGCGAAGGCGATCAGAAATATTCGTATTTCTTCGACGACGGCATCATCGTTCGCGGATTCCTCGCCGTTTGGCGCAAGAGTGGCCAACCAGCGCTGCTCTCTGCCGCGATCAAAGTGGGTGACTCCATGGCGCAGCATTTCTTCGACGGCACCGCCTTCAGCCCCATCATCACCCTCCCAGACAAAACTCCGCTGCCCTACGAACCTGCCCGCTGGTCGCGCAGTCCCGGCTGCTATCAACTCAAAGCGGCCATGGCTTGGCGCGAACTTTGGGAAGCCACTGGACAGGAACGTTTCAATAAGCTTTACCTGCAGGTTCTACACGCCAGCCTCGAATCTCATCGCTCCTTCTTGCCTGGATGCGAGGTCGAAACCAGCGTGATGGACCGCCTGCACGCCTATTCCTATTTCCTTGAAGGACTGCTGCCCGAAATTAAAGACACTGCCTGCCGTGAGGCCATGCAGCTCGGCATTCCTTTGCTCTCCGAGTACGCCAATACCATCGCTCCCAAGTTCCTGCGCTCCGATGTGATAGCGCAACTGCTGCGGGTTCGCATCTACGCCGATTGTGCGGGAGCCGTTCCCCTCGATGCGGAAGCATGCCGCCGCGAAGCCGCTCTCATCCGCGAATTCCAATCGTTCGATCCCGATCCGCGGCTGAAGGGCGGATTTTGGTTTGGGCGTAAAGACGGCGCGAACATTCTGCCCTTCATGAATCCCGTTTCCACTGTGTTCTGCTATCAGGCCCTCGAAATGTGGAATCGCTACGAGAAAGGCGAGCGTCACTTCCGCTGGCAAGACTTGATCTGAAGAGAGAAGAGGGGCTAGGTGTGGTGTATCAACAGGTTGTTCCGGTCGAGACCGGATCGGCTGATGGGTGGAGCGTGGTTCAGACTAGCATGGGGGCGATGCCAGTTGTACTGATGGAGCCAGGGGAGTAGGTGAGAACAGCGTTGGTCCGAGGT
>DATGFC010000008.1:0-6875 GCA_035309485.1 Candidatus Sulfotelmatobacter sp. | reverse complement strand
GGAAGACGCACATCAGGCGACTCTTCATAGCACGCTCCAGAGCCGCTGCCAGGAATTCGATCGCTCGTCAGGGAAAAGCGAACGGACTCATATGACAACTGCGCGTGAGACGTGCGTACAAAAAAATGGGTAGCGCGAATTCTGCAAATTGCGCGTGAATCATCGGAGAAGAGACGGTTGCAACAGTTCACATCGCAGAACAGAAGAGTGCAGGATGTTTGTTGCGGCTTTCGGCTGACAGCCTCTAGCCGAGGTGTTGACCTAACGCGAACAGAGGAACACACTCAAGACACAACAGTCGCTATGAGTGTTTCGTTTGAAAAGGCTGCGCGCTAGCGCAGACCTCCCGCGATGGAGGGAACCAGCAAGATTTCATCGCCTTCCTGAAAGGCGTAGGTTTGTCCGCCGAGAAAGCGGATGTCTTCTTCATTCACATAGATGTTGAGGAAGCGGCGGATCTGGCCTTTATCGTCGCGCAGGTGAGGACGAAGTTCGGGGAACTTCTCATCGAGCACCGAGAACAATTGATCCAAATTCGACGCGGCGCACTCGATGGAACTGACGCCCGCCGTGTGACGCCGCAATGCTGTGGGAATTTGTACGGTGATGGCCATGTTAAGCTCCAATTCCCGCAGCTTCTTTGGCCTCCGCCAGGACGCCGGGGACTTCCGAAACGTCGATCGTGTGCTGCTGCAGGTAGTATTCGAATTCTTTGAGTTTGGGCGCGATGGGCCGCTCAGTTTCGTAGACTCCGGCGAGCACATCGGTGGTCTTCAATCCATTGCCGGTGATGCAGAGCACGGTCGTTTCTTCGGGCAGGATGCGGTCCTGACGATATAGTTTCCCCGCAGTTCCGACGGTCACGCCGCCTGCCGTTTCGGTGAAGATGCCTTCGGTCTCGGCCAGCAGTTTGATCGAGTCGATGACTTGTGGATCGCTGACGTCCTCGCTCCATCCGCCGCTACCTTTGATGGTCTTGATCGCGTAATGCCCGTCGGCGGGATTGCCGATGGCCAGCGAGCGCGCGATGGTCGCGGGCTTTTGTGGTTCGATTTCGGAGCTGCCGGTCTTGACCGCGGTTGATATCGGCGAACATCCTGTGGCCTGCGCGCCGAAGAACTTTACTTCCTTCGGTTCGACCAAGCCGAGTTTGATCAGTTCATCAAACGCTTTCTTGATTTTTGTGATTAGCGAACCGCCGGCCATGGGGCAGACGATGTTGTCGGGCAGGCGCCAGCCGAGTTGCTCTGCGATTTCGAAGCCGACGGTTTTCGATCCCTCAGCGTAGTACGGACGAAGATTGACGTTGACGAAGCCCCAGCGGTGCTCGTCGGCGATTTGCGAGCAGAGGCGGTTGACTTGATCGTAGTTACCCGCGATGCGGACCACTTTCGCGCCGAAGACGTTCGTCCCAAGAATTTTTGCAGGTTCGAGATCGGAGGGGATGAAAATCCATGCTTTCAGGCCTTCGCGAGCGGCGTGGGCGGCAACGGCGTTCGCCAAGTTTCCGGTCGATGAACACGAGACGGTATCGAAGCCGAACTCGCGCGCCTGCGACAAAGCGACGGCGACCACGCGATCCTTGAAACTCAGTGTAGGCAGACAGACGGCGTCGTTCTTGATATAGAGATTTCCCGCGGCAGCAGCCGTCCCACTCAACCGTTCAGCGAGATGCGGAGCCTGAAATAGTGGAGTAAAGCCGACCGGCAACCGCGGGTTATAGCCCTGGGGGAGGGGTAAAAGCTCGGAGTAGCGCCACATGTTCGGCGGCCGCTGGGAGATTCGCTCACGGCTGAACGTTCCTTGGACAACCTGTGTTTTCAGCGCGTCATAGTCGTAGGCAACTTCCAGGGGGGAGAAACAATCGTCGCAGATGGAGCGGGGCTGGTTTCCCCAGGTCCGTCCGCATTCGCGGCACCGCAGTTCGTAATGAGACATGAAAGGCTACTCGCTTTCTTATTCCGTAAACTCGGAATCACAGCGAATAGCTGAGGACGAGCCGGAAAAAGCGGCCTAAAAAGCAAAGGCCTCTTTTTCCAGGAAAAGGAAAAGAGGCTATCGGATGCAATACAGCGCGCATGCCGAATCCCATGTTCCCTGTTTCCAGGAGAGAGTTGGCACCAGACATCCGGGATATATGATCCGGGATCGGTTGCCGTGGCGTCTCAGGGCTCGTCCCTCAGCCACTCTGCATGAAATTCAGGTCCGCCCCGAAGGGCGAACTTGTTCTTATGATGCTACAGAAAGCGGCGCGGGCGCGTCAAGGGCAATCTCTTGCCGAAGAAAGCGTCGATTTTGAGTCCTCGTTGGACGACCTCTTGAAGGATAATTCTGAAATTCTTCCGCACTCAGGAGGTCTCTGTGATCCTGCGAAATTTGATAATCGCCATTCGGGTTCTCACACGAAGTCCTCAGTTCACATTGACTGCGGTGGTGACGATCGCGCTAGGACTGGGTGCGAGCGCGGCAATTTTCAGCGTGGCCAACGCGGTCTTGCTGCAGCCGATTCCCTACCGAGATGCGGATCGGTTGGTGATCGCGGGCATGGAGTTGCGCCAGCGGCATGTGCGCGACCTGCAGTTTTCAAATGCGGACTACATCGACCTGCGCGACGGGACGAAAGATTTTTTTGAAGACTTCGCCGGCGTGTTCACATTTCGAGGCGTGCTGCCCGGAGCCGACGGAACGGCGGAACAGGTTCGAAATGCCATCGTCACTACGAATTTCTTTCGGTTGATGGGGGAACGAATCGCGATTGGCCGCGATTTCCAGGATGAAGATGGGGTGCCGCAGCCGCAAGCGGCGCCCGGAACGACGCCAGGTCCTCAGTTGCCGTTGGTCGCGATCATCAGCTGGGAATATTTTCAACGGCGGTATGGGGCGAACGCGGCAATTCTGGGCCATCCGCTCGTGCCGGGAGCGCCGCAGGCCCCAGTTGTTGTTGGCGTACTGGCTCCGAAATTCCGCCTGTATTTCCCGCCGGAGGCCAATGAGGAGGAGGCTCCGGATATTTGGGTAGCGAACCGTCTGGATTACGATGCCGCGAATCGCATTGCGTTTTCGATCCGTCCCATTGGACGCCTAAAGCCGGGCGTGTCGCTCGAACAGGCGCAAAAAGCGGCCGAGAGAGTGGCGGCGGAGACGCGAAAGAATTTCGTCATCTCTGGAACGGCAGGATATTTCATCGATCTGGAGCCGCTGCGGCAGCACATGGTGGCAGGAGTCCGGCCGGCGATTTTGGCGCTGATGGGATCGGCCATTTTTCTGTTGCTGATTGCGTGCGCCAATGTGGCGAATCTGCTGCTGGTGCGCGCGTCGTTGCGGGAGCGGGAACTGGCGGTGCGTGCGGCGATCGGAGCCGACCGCTGGCGCCTGCTCGTGCCACTGTTGTCAGAGGCATTCGTGATCGCAGCCGCGGGATCGGTTGCCGGATTGGCGCTGGCATGGATCGGAATCCACGTTCTGCCGGCAGTCGCGCCGCAGAATCTTCCACGCGTGGATACGGTTCGCATCGACTTTGCCGTGATCGGCTTTACCGCGTTGGCATGCCTGGCAGCGACTGCCATCTTTGGCGTAATCCCCGCATGGCGCGCTTCGCGACCCGGAGTGTCGAACCTGCTGCGGGGCAGCAGCCGCAATGCAGGACTTTTGGGCGGCAACACCTTGCGCAGCGGCGTGGTCACCGTGGAGGTGGCTCTTTCTTTTGTGTTGCTGGTCGGATCGGGGCTCATGGTGCGCAGCTTTTTCGAATTGCAGCATAGGGATCCCGGCTTCGACGCCCACCGCCTGTTGACCTTTCAAGTTGTCAGCACCGATGGAGGCGGAGATACGCCAGACGCTCGAGCCGCGTTCGTGCGCCGGATCGAGGACCGGCTGCGCGCCATCCCCGGAGTCGAGAGTGTAGCGGCCTCTACCCCTTTTCCCCTGGATGGAGGTTTCAGCCCCATTCGCTGGGGAACCGGCGAGGCTCTCGCGGATGCCAGCAAATTCCAAGCCGCAGACAATGAAATCGTTTTGCCGGGATATTTCGAAACACTGCGGGTCCCGTTGTTGGCGGGGCGCACCTTCACCGGGCAGGACAACCTGCCTCATCGCGACTTTGTGATCATTGATGACATGCTGGCGAAGAAGGCTTTTCATGGCGAGGCCGCCGTGGGCAAGCGGATACTCATTCGGGTCCGCTCACCCCAACCGGAGTGGGTCGAGGTGATCGGCGTGATTGCGCACCAGCACGCCACATCGCTGGTGGAACCGGGGCGCGAACAGGTCTACTTCACCGATGCTTTTGTGGGCTCGGGTCAAATTACCACCTGGGTAATTCGTACGGGCAACGATCCGAGCAGCTATGGAAACGCGGTCCGCAGCGCGATGCGGGAAGTTGACTCGCATTTGCTGGTTACGCGGATTCAGCCGGGCGACTTCCTGATCTACAAAGCCCAGGGTGGCACCCGATTTTCGCTGCTGCTGATCGGCGTGTTTGCGCTGGTCGCGGGAGTGCTGGCGGGGGTGGGACTTTACGGCGTGCTTTCGACGGCGGTGCGGCAGCGCACGTCGGAGATCGGAGTACGCATGGCTCTGGGAGCAGAGCCGGGCCGAATCTTTCAGTTGGTCGTGGGAGAGGGATTCCGCTTGATCGCAATTGGCATCGTGATCGGCCTGATCGCCGCAGTCGGCCTGACGCGGCTGATGAACGCCATGCTGGTCGGCGTGAAGGCGACCGACCCTGCGACTTTCGGTGCGATGGCGTTGGTATTTGTGCTGATTGGGGCGGCGGCCTCGTGGCTGCCGGCGCGGCGGGCGGCGGCGCTGGATCCGGTGTCCGCACTGCGGGATGAGTGAGCTTGAATCGCAGGCACAATCCAAAGCGCGTTTGTTGTCGGCGAACCAATGATCTGCCTCGGTGAGGATCAGACGCTACAGAATTACTGCGCGACCTTTGAAGAGATGAGTCCGGTGCGAATCTCGCTGCGGATATCCGTTTATGCCATCTCTCCGGTGTACAATTTCTCGCGCTCCAGAAGATAGTAAGGAATCTGAGATCAATCACCAGAGGACTAAAGCATGAAGCGAGTCTTTCGGATATCCGCCGCGTTGATCATTTTTCTGAGTTGCTGGAACGGCACTTCGTTCGCCCAACAGCCCGATACGAAGAAGACGGAATCCTCGAAAAAACAGGCGCAGCCGCCGGCAGAGAAGCCGGCAGAGGCCAATCTGAAACCTGAGCCTCAAGAAGAACCGAAGCCGGCGATCCGCGAAATTCCCGGCGACAAAGAGAAAGACAAGGATAAGGAGAAAGAAGAACACTACGACATGACGGAGAAGCCGCCCGTGGTCACGCGTCACCAGATTACGGTCGACGGCAAAGCCCTGAAATATACCGCCACGGCGGGCAGGCTTCCCATCAAGCGCGGGGACGGAAAGATCGAGGCGGAGATGTTCTACGTGGCGTACACGCTGGACGGGCAGGAGGCGGCGAAACGGCCGCTTACGTTCGCGTTCAACGGAGGCCCGGGATCGGCGTCAATCTGGCTGCACATGGGAGCGCTGGGGCCGCGAAGGGTGGTGCTGCAGGCGGATGGATTCATGCCGCCAGCGCCTTATCGCATGGACGACAATCCCTACACCCTGCTCGACAAAAGTGACGTGGTGCTGATTGACGCGATCGGCACGGGATTCAGCCGCGCCGCCGACTCAGAAATGACGAAGAAATTCTGGGGCGTGAAGGGAGACATTGAGTCATTCAGCGAGTTTATCCGGCTGTATATCAGCCGTAACGAGCGCTGGTCTTCGCCGCTGTTTATTTTGGGAGAAAGCTACGGCACGACGCGGGCCGCCGGGATTGCGGGTTATCTTGCCGATCGCGGCATTTCGTTCAACGGCATCACGCTGCTTTCGACCGTGCTGAATTTCGAAACGCTGGAAGACAACTTCACCAACGACCAGCCTTACGTTTTCCTGATTCCGTCGTTCACGATGATTGCGGGTTATCATCACAAACTCGCTCCCGATCTCGCGCAGGACATGAATAAGGCGCGGCAGGAAGCGGAGCAGTGGGCGTCCACCGAGTATGAGCAGGCGTTGGATAAGGGCGATGCGCTGACGGCACCGGAGCGGCAGAAGGTTATCGATCAGATGGCGCGATTCACAGGTCTCAGCAAGGAAGTGATCGACGAAGCCAACCTGCGCATTAATGTCCGGAAATTTACCCATTACCTGCTGATCGATCAGAAAGTGCGCGTGGGGCGGCTGGACGGGCGCTACACCGGGCCCGATCCGAACGGATTGCTGGACACGCAGTTCTACGATCCTACGGGTTCCGCCACGAATCCGCCCTTTACGTCGGTGTTCAACAATTATCTGCGCACGGAATTGAATTACAAAGTCGACATGCCGTATTACGTGCGTGCGCAGGATGCCGGCTTCGAGAAGTGGGACTGGGGATCGGCAATTCAGGGATTTCCCGACACGGCTTCCGCAATGCGGCAGGCCATCGTGAAGAATCCTTATCTGAAGATTCTGGTCATGGAGGGCTATTACGATCTGGCGACGCCCTATTACGCGGCAAATTACACGGTGGATCATCTGAATGTGCCGGAGAAGTACCGCGCTAACATTTCTTTCGCTACCTACGATTCGGGCCACATGGTTTACTTGCCGATGGACGGACTGAAGAAGATGAAGGCGGACCAGGCGGCGTTTATGGGGAAGGCGTTGCCGTAGGGCAGGGGCTAGGGGCTAGGTGTGATCTTTCAACACGTTGTTCCTTAGAAGTGAATAGTCCATTCAACTCAAACCGGAGAAGCTGAAGGTGCGAACCAATCCGCTTCTTGGGGAGAGAGACGAATGGACCTCCATCAGAATGCCCGACTTACGCT
>DATGFC010000007.1:0-72554 GCA_035309485.1 Candidatus Sulfotelmatobacter sp. | reverse complement strand
CAATTTGCTGGAAGCCCGGATGATAGTCACAACCTATAATCAACATGTTCGGCTCCTTTCCTCCGAGCCCTTTGGTGGTTAGCGCTTCCAAAGTTTACTCGGGCCTGGGAGCCGACATTGTTTATGGAATCATTACACTCATCGTGGGGCTTCGCCACGAGAGTATGATTCCGTCCATGCAGGATGGAGAATCAAAAGGCAAGAGTTGGATCAATTGTCGTAACATCTGCAGTACGCTCATCCCGGTCAGAAGAGTTTGTTGTAAATCTGAATTACTGCCTCGAACGCTGTTCGATTCCCATGACTGTCGGCCTGGGGTGGCGATACGCATCATGAGATTCCAAGGAGTTAACTTGAGTCTTCACTAGCGGCGCTCAGTCCGGCAGCTTAAAAGCCACAACTTCGTCGGAGGTTTTACCCCGAAAGAATCCTCCTCCTCCTGCGGCAATGACTACAAATTGCTTGTGGCTCTTCTTGCCCATATAGGTCGCGGGCGCAGCGTGCGCGCTGGCTGCTAACTCTGCCATCCACAATTGTTTTCCAGATTGCGAGTCGAAAGCCCGAAGACGGCTATCTGTCGTCGCGCCGATAAATATGAGTCCGCCGGCGGTAACCACGGACCCGCCTAAATTTGGCGAGCCGGTATCGCCGTCCCGCCCGGCAACCATGCCGAGCGGTGTCTTCCAAACAACCTCGCCATTATTCACATCGATCGCATTCAATGTTCCCCACGGCGGCTTCTCGCATGGCCACTGATTCTCATCCCAGAACCGGGCATATTCGCCGCCCTTCGACCCACGCCGGTAAGGCACCGCCGCTCCTGTCGGCTGCGGCTCCATGGCTCCCACCGATCCCAACTCATTCACATTCACAAACAGATATCCCGACTCCGGATCAAACGATCCCCCCGACCACGTAGCTCCTCCTAACGTTCCCGGCACAACCAGCGTCTGCCTCAACCCATACGGTGTGTACATGCCGCGGCTCTCCAGCGAGTGAAACAAATTGGCGCAATAAAGGTGCGATTCTGGCGTAACGTTTGTGATGTCAGCTTCGCTGAACCGTTGCCGCACCAGAGGTGGAGGCTTTGTTGGAAACGGCTGTGTCGGCCAGGGCGCCTCGCCGGGCACATCGCTCTGTGGCACCGGGCGCTCCTCCACGGGAAACAACGGTTTTCCCGTGACCCGGTCGAAAATGAACACGAAGCCCATCTTCGTAACCTCGGCAACCGCTGCAACGGACTTCCCATCCTGCCGCACCGTGATCAGTGTCGGTTGTGCGGGCGGGTCGTAATCCCAAATGTCGTGATGCACCATCTGGAAGTGCCACACCATTTTCCCCGTCGAGGCCCGCAGCGCCAACAGCGAATTCGCGAACAAGTCCTCGCCTTTGCGATCCCCACCGTAAAAGTCATACGACGCTGAACCCACCGGCAGAAAAATGAGGTCGCGGTCCACGTCCACACTCATCGTCGACCAGACATTGGCACCCGTCCTTCCCTGCCAGGCATCGTCTTGCCAGGTTTCGTGCCCGGCTTCGCCAGGTTGAGGGATGGTGTGAAACGTCCAGACCAACTTCCCCGTGCGGACATTAAATGCGCGTACCGCCCCGCTCGGGCCTTTGGAGGGATATTCCGGAACAGCAGCACCCGTAATGACCAGGTCCTTAAAAACCGCGGGCGCCGACGTGACCGCGTACTCCGCGTCTGGGAATTTATCTGCTACTCCCGCGCGGAGATCAACCACACCCTTGACGCCAAAGCCCTGACAAGCCTTCCCACTCTTTGCATCAAGGCAGATCAGGCGTCCGTCGAAGGTCCCGTAAAGGATGCGCCGATCCTCTCCGGTTTCGCTCTGCCAATAAGCAACGCCACGGTGCTGAAAGGTTTTCCGTTTGGCACTGCCCGCCTGTGGATCAAACCGCCAAATCTCTCTCCCCGTTTCGCCATCCAATGCGATCACTCGGTTCGAAGGCGTTGAGAGATAAAGAATTCCATCCACCACGAGCGGTGTGGTTTCGAATGGTGCAACTTGATGGCGGTCGGTTTCGTTTTGCCGAATCACTTCGCCTGTGTGATACGTCCACGCACGCTTTAACGCACTCACATTTTGACGGTTGATCTGCCGCAGCGGAGAGAATCGCATCCCGCCCGGATCCCCTCCGTAGGATCGCCACTCCTGACCCCATCCACCGCAGGGAACCAGCAAAAGAATCAGTACCGCTGCCAATCTGCTCGCCATTGTGGACGGGTATTCTGTCATAAGCGAACTGAGGGGTAAAGGCACGTGGCGCTGACTACGAAGACGATCTTCCGAACCTGACCTTGCGGTCCGAATTCAGAACTCGTGTGATCACGGTCCTTGACGTCCACAACTAGGAGCAGCGATGATTCAAAGTGGCAGAAGCGTAAGAACGGGTCAAGGTAACTCCTTATTCCTCAAGATTTTACCCGTAACTCGATGAGCCCCAAGATTTTATTCGGCGAATCGGGCCTAAGTCTCTGATTCCAATAGATCGGGGGGGGGAGGGGGGTACCCCATCAGTCAGCGGATTTTCCCAAAATGGCACCCTTGCATCTTGCCAGCGTTCGGAACAATCCAATCCGCTAGGCCGAAGCTTTCAGATGCGAGCTTTCCTGAAAAGCTGACCACTGGCCACCGACCACCAACTTTATGGGAAACACTTTCAAGACCGCGTTCCTGCTGACCGCTCTCACGCTGCTTCTGCTCTTCATCGGACGCGCTTTCGGCGGCCAAAACGGAATGTTCATCGCGCTGGCCTTCGCCGTCGTCATGAACTTCGTCTCTTACTTCTATTCCGACAAGATCGCTCTGGCCATGTATCGCGCTCAGCCCGTGACGCGCGAGGAATTGCCGCGCGCCTACGCAGCGGTCGAGCGCCTCACCCAGAAGATCGGCATTCCTATGCCGAAGATGTACGTGATCCCAACCGAGTCGCCCAACGCGTTCGCCACGGGACGCAATCCGAGCCACGCTTCCGTCGCGGTAACGCACGGGATTCTGGGATTGCTCAATGATGAGGAACTTGAAGGCGTCCTCGCCCATGAACTCGGACACGTCAACAACCGCGACATCCTGATCAGCTCCGTCGCCGCCACCATCGCGGGCGCAATTACCATGCTCGCCAGCATGGGACGCTGGGCCATGATCTTCGGCGGATACGGTGGAAGAGACCGCGAAGACCGCGGAGGCGGAGGCTTGGCCGCGCTCCTGATGCTGATCGTCGCCCCGATCGCTGCAAGTCTGATTCAGCTCGCCGTTTCGCGCTCGCGCGAATATCAGGCCGACGCGACCGGAGCCCACTTCACCGGAAATCCCTACGCATTAGCCAGCGCGCTGCAAAAGCTGGATGCCTACTCGCGTCGTGTCCCGATGCAAGCGAGTCCATCGACCGCGCACCTGTTCATCATCCAGCCGCTGCTGGGAATGAACTTCGGCAGCCTGTTCTCCACGCATCCGCCGATTGCCAAGCGCATCGAGCGCCTGACCGGAAGGCCCGCGGAGTTTATGCAGTAAGGCAACTGAGAGCTGTCAGCTCTCAGCCGTCAGCTGTCAGCCAAAACTCTGCAAGCTTCGGCGACATTCACGTTCCCAGTAAGTGCCGCAGTGCGTATTTCGCTGAAAGCTGATGGCTGATAGCTGACAGCTGGTTCTGTGACGTACGTAACTCTGCCCTCTCCGCGCCCGATAGTAGAATCGATAGGAATGTCTCCCGAGACCGCCATCGCCGTTTCTCACAAAGCCGTTGACCTGGAAAAGGCCCTGCGCCGCGTCATTCGCGGCAAGGATGATGTGGTTCGCCTCGCCCTGGTCAGCATCTTCGCCCGCGGACACCTGCTCATTGAAGGCGTTCCCGGGGTGGGCAAGACCACCCTCGGACAAGCGCTCGCCCGCGCCATCGATTGCACCTTTCAGCGCGTGCAGTTCACCAGCGACATGCTGCCCTCCGATGTGCTTGGCATTTCGGTTTACTCCGCTGCCGAACAGGCATTCGAGTTCAAGCGCGGTCCGGTGTTCACCAACGTGCTGCTCGCCGACGAGATCAACCGCACTACCCCGAAGACGCAGTCCGCCTTGCTCGAAGCTATGAGCGAAGGCCAGGTCACGGTGGAAACGCGCTCCTACGAATTGCCGCAGCCCTTCTTGGTAATTGCGACGCAGAATCCGGTCGAGCATCATGGAACCTATCCGCTGCCCGAGTCGCAACTCGACCGCTTCCTGATGCGCGTGCGCATGGGATATCCCGATATTCAGGCCGAGCGCCAGATCCTGCGCTCCGAAGCAGGCGCCGCGCACCTGGACGACGTGCGTCCGGTCCTGACTGGCGCCGATGTGATCGAGATGCAGCAGGCAGTGAAGAATATTCGCGTGGATGATTCGCTGGTAAATTACGCGCTGGAAATCGTGCGCCGCACCCGCGAATCGGAGTTCCTGTCAATGGGCGTCTCGCCGCGCGGGTCGCAAGCCCTGTATCGCGCTGCGCAAGCGATGGCGTTCTTAGAAGGCCGCACGTTCTGCACCCCCGACGATCTCAAACCGCTCATCATCCCAGTCTTCGCCCACCGCGTGGTGGTCAACGGACTCTACGCCTCGACGCTGAAGAAGTCGGAGCAGTCGGATCAGGTGTTGAAGGAAATTATCGAGAACGTCGCTGTACCGGTGTAGAAGAAGTATTCAGTGATCAGTGAACAGTGGTCAGTGGACGGTGTTCAGCCCTCCTTCTTCTGTGCGCTCTGTATTTAAGCCATTTCTGATTCCCGCACGGCTATAATTCTGCCGTCATGTCCTTCCTGCGCTTCGTCATGTTTCTTTCGCTTGTGGTCTGGATCGGCGGACTGATCTTTTTCGCTTTCGTGCTCGCGCCGACTGCGTTTCAGGTGTTGCCCGATACACATCTGGCCGGCAATGTTGTCGGACGCGCTCTCGGCAAGCTGCACTGGATCGCCATCGTCTCTGGAATCGTGTTTCTCTTCAGTTCCTTGCTCTATAGCCGTCTGACCGGTGGAACCGCGCACGTTTTCGCCATCCGCAATGTGCTCATCGTACTCATGCTTGCGCTGACGCTGTTCTCGCAATTCTGGATCATCCCACGCATGGATACGTTGCGTGCCTCCGTCGGCGACTTTGCCAAAGTCACGATCGACAATCCCGCGCGCGTGCAGTTTGACGCGCTCCACGTCTGGTCCACGCGGGTCGAAGGCGCAGTGCTTCTACTGGGATTGGTCGCGGTCTACATGACTGCTAGCGCGATCAGCAGGAGATAAGAGTAGGCAGTGGTCAGTGGTCGGTGGTCAGTGGTTAGTGGACAGTACTCAGTACACAGTACTCAGTACTCAGTAAAACAGACATGGACCACACTGACCACTGTTCACTTCCCACTGATCACTGTTCACCGCCCACTGGTTCACTCTGCCTTTGGATCCATTAGCACAGCTGCCTGTAGCGGAAGCAGTCGGTTGCGTGATCGTTGACCATTCCCACAGCCTGCATGAAGGCATAGCAGATCGTGGATCCAACGAACTTGAAGCCGCGGCGCTTCAGGTCTTTGCTCATCGCGTCGGATTCCGGTGTGCGCGCGGGCAGTTGCCGAAGCGAGTTCCATCGATTCACGCGCGGCTTGCCGCCGACGAACTGCCAGATATAGCGGTCGAAGCTGCCAAATTCATCCTGAACGCGCAGGAAGGCTTTCGCATTCTCGATGGCGGACGCAATCTTGAGCCGGTTGCGCACGATTCCCGGATCAGCCAGAAGCTGTTTGATCTTGCGCTTGTCGTATTTCGCGACGCGCGTGGGATCGAAGCTGTCGAAGGCGCGCCGGTAGTTATCCCGCTTGTTGAGGATCGTGCTCCAGCTCAGGCCCGCCTGCGCGCCTTCTAGAATTAGAAATTCGAACAGCCTTCGGTCATCGTGGACGGGAACGCCCCATACTTCGTCGTGATAGCGGATGGATTGCTCGCCGCTGGCCCAGGCGCAACGGGTTAGCTCCGTACTGTGGGGCCTTCTAACCATGGAGAAGAATAATACCCTCTGTGGATGCACCACAGAGGGCACTGAGATTTAAAAAGGAGTTATTCGAGAGATTTGGGGTCTGATTTGTTGACCGGAGATTTCTTATCGAGCAAGGCCACTAATTCGCGCGCGGAGGCGGGAACACCGACTTTGCCGCCACGGATGATGTCCTGCGCGCTCAACTTCCTGCCGTAGAGCTTTTCGTTGGCGCTGCCATCGGAACGCAAGGTCGAGCCTTCCAGAGAGACGCCGGCAAAAAGACCCTTATTGCGCGAATAAGAGAGAATCTCGGCATTCATCACGATGTCAGTGGCGCCTTCCGCAGTGCGGCCTTTGGGACCAGCGGCGGCCGAAGCATCCGCGCCCAGCTTCACCTTGCTATGCAGCAACGATTGCGCGCCCTTGGGATTCATGACGAGAAGAACGAAGTCGGTCGCCTGCCCACCCAGCTGAAATCCGATACTGACTCCTTCCAGAGCGTAGAGCGCGGGAGCTCCCCACTTTCCCTTGTAATGCGGGCCGCTGCGGCATACCATCACGCCCCGGCCGTAGCTGCCTCCGATTCCGAACGCTCCCTTTTTTACGGAAGGCAGGATGATGACGCATTCGGCCTTATCAAGCAGGTCCTGCGGAATGTCGTCAGGAATATTCAGAATCTCTTTCAGCACTTCGCCGGAGTCCTTGACCCGGTCGGTTTCGCGCTCGTCGTTGGCAGCAAACATCCAACTCGACATGAGAACAATCAACAAACACACCATCAGCTTCTTCATCAGACAGCCCTCCGAGAAGATTCTAAGAAAAAGTCTGTAAAGTTCGTGCGACTATGTTAAACCCTGCACCCGGTTGGCTAATGGGACGGCGTTATTGGAACGGGTGCGTGAGACGGCGCAAGTCATTTAGATTGCATGTTTTGTGCCATGACCAAACGTGTGCTCCTTTTGTAACTTGGCACCTGTGCGGCACGCACCTAAAGTCAAGCACATACCGCTCCAGCGAACGCCCGATTTCGGCCCGTCGCGTGCATCGTATAGGTTGGGAGTGTGCTGGAACGCGGTTTTAGAGTGAAAAAATTGGATTCCTTGGGCATGAAGTACACGAACCAGATTTTCGGAATTTTTACCCTCTGCCTGGCAACCTTTTTGGGAGCCAGCCGGTTACAGGCGCAGTCTGCGTACGTCTCGGGCGCTCCGAGCTATGCCGCCGAAACCAGCAACTCCGACGACGATCAAGGCGCGTTGGTTACGCTTCATTCGCGGGTAAACGAAGTGAACGTGCTCTTCATCGCGACCGACAAGCACGGAAAATTCGTGCGCGACCTGAATCAGAGCGATTTCAGCATTCTTGACGACCACAAGCCGCCGCAGGCCATTATCAATTTTCGTCGTGAGACCGACCTTCCGCTGCACCTCGGGTTGCTGATCGACGTCAGCGGCTCGGTGGACAGTCGGTTTGATTTCGAGCAGGACGCCGCTACGACTTTTCTGCAGCGCACGTTACGGGTCGGCTTCGATAAAGCTTTCGTGGCGGGCTTCAATAGCCACAGCCAGATGGCCCAGGATTTCACGGACAATTATTCGCGCCTCTACTGGGCGGTGCACCGCCTGCATAATGGGGGCGGGACTGCGCTCTACGATGCCGTCTACCATGCCTGCAAGGATAAGTTTTTGAAAGACCGTCCGGAGCGGCCGGTACGCAAGGCCATCATCATCGTCAGCGATGGCGAGGACAATCAGAGCGAATACACCAAAGCGCAGGCCATCGAAATGGCCCAGCGGGCCGAGGTCATCATTTACGCGATCTCAACCGACGACAGCGGCCTGGTGATGCGCGGGGACAAGGTGCTCGAACAACTTGCCGATGCGACGGGCGGACGCGCATTCTTCCCGTTCAAGATGAAAGATATTACGCACTCGTTCGCGGCGATTGAAGACGAACTGCGCAGCCAGTATGTGGTTTCTTATAAACCGGCAGACTTCGATGCCGACGGCCGCTATCGTTCGATTGAGATCTCGTCTTTGAAGAAAGACCTGCAGGTGCGGGCACGCAGGGGCTATTTCGCGCCACAGCAGTAGGAGCGGTACTCGGTACTCAGTACGCAGTACTTAGTACTCAGTACTCAGTACTCGGTACTCAGTTTCTCGGTCCTCGTTTCAGGTCCTCTCTTATTTTCCGCAGGCGACTATCAGGCTGGAGTCGTCTTGGAGTTGATCGCCGGAGCGGAATTCATCCAGAACAGTCTCGACTTTCTTGAGGATTGCATTGCAGTCCAGCTCCCTGCTTTGTTGGAGAACCCGAAGCAACCGGTCTTCGCCGAATTCTTTCCCGTCTGCGCCGAATGTCTCGGTAACCCCGTCGGTGAACAGGCTCAGCACATCTCCGGATTGCAGGCAGGTCTCAGCCAGTGAGCAATCCCAGTTTTCGAACAATCCCAACACCGTGGCCGTTGCCTGAAGGCGTTCGACCGATCCGCTGCTGCGGAGTAACAATGGGGGACTGTGTCCGCAATTGACGTACAGCAGGCTACGCGTACTGTCGTCATAACATCCGAAGAACAAGGTCGCGAATACCTCGGGCACGGTATGGCGGTAGATATGCTCGTTCACGCCAGCCAGCAAGCTGGGCAGATCACCATTGCCGATACGATTGTGGATGCTTCCCTGGAGATTAGCCATGAGAAGGGCGGCGGCAACCCCTTTACCGGCCACATCGGCTAAGACGAAGCCGACGCACCCTTGGCCCAGATCGAGAAAGTCGTAGTAATCTCCGCCAAGGGTTCGCGCCTGAATGCATTTCCCCGAATATTCCAATGTGCGCAGCACGGGCTTTTCGCGAGGCAGCAGTTTCCGTTGAACGGCGCGTGCAATCGCGATTTCCTGGAAGAGCGGCTCGTCATCTGTGCGCGCCGACAGGTCGAAATCCCAGATATTGGTTTCGGGACTCAGACACTCCACGCCGATGTGCCCGGCGGTAGGCGTGCCAGCCGGGCCAATCCAAGCCACGCGGAAGACAGCTTCCCGCTGACCGCAGCGAATCGCCAGAAATTCGCCGAGTTTGAGGGGCTCTCCAAAATCGGCGAGCCGGGCACCCATGCTGGAGATGTCAACCGTGTGGGCAGTCCAAGTTTTTTCGGCGGCCGTAAGCCGCGAAATCTGCACTGCCAGCCTCATCCGGATGCGCTTCTCACGACGACGGCTCTTCTTGCGCATTTCCAGCGCACCATCGCGGAATTGAGGAATCTGTTTCAGGCTGGCCAGCGCCGTCCGGCACTCTTCTTCCGTGGCGAATGGACCCATGTGGATAGCCTGGCGTTCTGTTGCAGATGAGTCTGCACCAGGATTTTCGAAGATATGCCACTCGATGACATCGGCAGAATTTTGGCTCATGGACGATTCATTTGCCTCAGAAAATTTTCCAGGGAAAACACGGTGATGGCATGCTCAGTGTGACACTACGCTCTCCGGGATGCCGGCGCAGTGCTGCTCCGTACAAATTGCGTTACGCAGGAAAGAGTTTGATTCCGTTTCAGGAGCGGTTCTGATTCGGAACCGCAGGAGGGAGGACTAAAGAATGTGTAGTTTTTTGTGCGGCGTTTACTCTCAGACGCAGATGGGATGTTTCACATATCAGGCCTTCATACCTCCGGGCGGGGCTCGAGGGTTACCGTTTGTTAATGGAGCAGAGCCGGGCGGCTCACTTTGTGCTTGCGGCTTTCTGTGGTAACGTCCCATTGAATTCCAGTTCGCAATTTTGGATAACTGAAAGGAGGCACATGGCCGGCATCATCTTCCTGGTACTTCTTTTTGTAATCGCCGCAGTACTCATCGGAATGTACAACAGCCTGGTGCAGCTCAGGGTACGCTGCGACTCGGCCTGGTCCGACATTGATGTGCAGCTGAAGCGGCGGCATGACCTGATACCGAATCTCGTCGAGACTGTCAAGGGCTATGCCGCGCACGAAAAGGGCACGTTCGAAAACATCGCTAAATTCCGCTCGCAGGCGATGCAGGCAACCACTCCCGGGGACAAGGCCGAGGCGGAGAACCAACTGACCGGCGCGCTGAAGAGTTTGTTTGCCGTGGCCGAGAACTATCCCGAACTCAAAGCTTCGGAGGAGTTCACACAGCTACAGGGATCGCTAAGCCAGACCGAAGATCAGATTCAGAATGCGCGGCGCTATTACAACGCGGTGGTGCGCGATTTGAACACGAAGATTCAGTCCTTCCCGACCAACCTTCTGGCCGGCATGTTCGGATTCACGCAACGACAGTTCTTTGAAACCGCCAACGCAGCCGACCGCGAGCCGGTGCAGGTGAAGTTCTGAGAGATTGGGTAATTTGGAAATTGAGTAATTTGAAAACCTTTCGAACGATCACTTTCCTTGCGATTCTCTTTTGTTTTTCCCCGAGCATCGCAGCCGCGAAATCCTGGCGCGTTGCTGATTTTCAGGACGATATCACCGTCAGTGATGATGGCAGCGCGCTCGTGACTGAGCGGATTTCACTGGTCTTCGTGGGCGAGTGGCACGGGATTCACCGGATGATCCCGATCGAGTATCCCGGGCCTAATGGGACGAACTACGAGCTGTTTATACAGGTCCAGAGCGTTACCGACGGGGAGGGCTCGAAGCTGAAATATGAGTCGTCGGTTTCCAATCACGAACGGGACTTGAAGATTTACATCCCCGGCACAGTAGACACGACACGCACGGTCGAGATCACCTATCGCGTGCGGAATGGCACGCGCTTTTTCAAAGACTATGCCGAGTTTTATTGGAACGTGACCGGCAACGACTGGCCGGTGCCGATCGACCACGCCGCTGCCACGGTGCGCTTTCCCGAGGCGGCGGCTGGATCTTTGCGCGCTCAGGCCTTCACCGGCGTGTACGGGTCCAGCGAACGCAACGCCGCGGCCCAAGTGAACGGCGCGGAAACACAGTTTGCCACCACCGCCCCATTGCCCATGCGTGGCGGGCTGACCATTGATGTCTATATCCCGCAGGGCATCCTCAGAGAGCCGGGCGCCTTGACGAAATTTTTGTGGTTTGTCGGCGGAAATCCCGTCGTGTTTTTGCCATTGGTTACGCTGGCTGGCATGTTCGTGCTCTGGTGGTACAAGGGACGCGATCCCGACGCTGGCTTGTCGGTCGCGCCGATGTATGAACCGCCGGCGGGGATCTCTCCGGCTGAGGCGGGAACGCTGCTGGAGGATTCGATTCATCCCCGCGACATCACCTCGACCATCGTCGATCTGGCGGTGCGCGGATACCTCAAGATTGAAGAGACCGCGGAAAAAGTCCTGGTCTTTACCCAGAAGGATTACATCTTCCACCTGCTGAAGCCGCGCGATCAGTGGGGCGCGGACCTGGCTCCGCACGAGCGCGTGATGCTGGAAAATATTTTCACCGGCGGAGATGACATCCGCCTTTCCAGCCTGAAGAACCGCTTCTACACCGCCATCCCGCCGATTCGTGAAGACATCATGTCGGCGCTGAAGAGTAAAGGCATTTACCTGCTCGACCCCGAGTCGGCCAACGGATACAGCGTGGTTGCCGGAATTGCGATCCTGGTTCCATTTGCCATCTTGCAATACATGGGATGGGCAAACTTTCTTAGCTCGATTCCGCTGCTGATTGCGTGCGGTGCGGTGTCGGTGGTGATCTGGTGGCTGTTCGCGCGCGTAATGACGGCCAAGACCGTCAAAGGAGCGAGGACGCAAGTTGCGGTACTCGGATTTCAGGAGTTCATGAACCGCGTGGACCGGGAGCGCCTGAAACTGATGCCGCCGACCACGTTCGAGAAATATCTGCCGTATGCCATGGCGCTGGGCGTGGAGCATCACTGGGCGCAGGCCTTTGCGGGGATCGTGAAAGATCCGCCGCAGTGGTACGTCGGGCCCGGGGGACGCTGGCGGGTTCAATCCCATTTTCTTTTCCAGTTCGATGCACAGCATGGCGACAGACATGCACCAGGTGTTTGTTTCGGCGCCGCGGGCCAGTTCCGGGGGATCGGGATTCGGCGGCGGGGGCTTTGGGGGAGGTGGAGGTTTCTCTGGCGGAGGATTCGGGGGAGGGGGCGGAGGGGCGTTTTGAATTGAGCTATCAGCTGCAGCTCTCAGCTCTCAGCTAAAAATCTCGAACTCCCTTCTGCGCTGAGTGCGGCTATTCCGGTCCGAACTGGAATTCACTGAGTACTGGGTACTGAGTACCTATAACTGACAGCGCTCGTCTACTACTTTCGTATTATTGAACTGACCATTCATGCACCTATAATCGGCGCACTTCTTTTCTGGGGTTCACGTGGACACGAAGAACAGGTCTATCGCAAAGATTATTGTCACGACTGTCTGCGTCATCGCGGCGTTGTGGATCGTCTGCTGTGGCGCGCTTTATGGCGTGATGCGGCGGCCTCCGGAGCGGTTTGGACAGTTCATGGCAAAAATTCCGGCGCCGGTCGCATTCCTGGTGCTGCCGTTTGAGACGTTATGGATGCACGCCCGCGCGGGCACGCTGCAAGCGGGAGATCAGGCTCCTGACTTTACGCTGGCTACGCTGGATAAGAGCGGACACGTGCAGTTGTCCTCGTTTATCGCGCAGGGCCGGCCGGTGGTTCTGATTTTCGGCAGCTACACCTGACCGCCATTCCGGCGGGAGGTTCCCGCCCTCAACAAACTCTACGAGCAGTACCGGAATCAGGTTGAGTTTCTCGTGGTGTACATCACCGAGGCGCATCCCAGCGATGTCTGGCAGATGGAGAGCAACCTGAAGGATAAAGTTGTGTTCGCCAGCCCCCGCAACCAGGACGAACGCGCGTCGGTTGCCGGAACCTGCGTGCGCAAGCTGGGCATCGAGATTCCCGCGGTGCTCGATGAATTCGGCAATTCCACCGAGAGCGCGTACACGGCATGGCCAGATCGCATCTACCTGATCGACCGCAACGGCAAGGTGGCATTCAAGAGCAAGCCGGGGCCGTTCGGATTTAAGCCGGCGGATTTGCAGGCCGCGCTTCGCAGCAGCGGGGCCGTGCAGTAAGAAACGATTCTTGCAAACAGAATGTCCCGAGGGCGGGACGCCGGCGCTACTCCACTCTGCGTACTTTATTTGCGCTACTCGCTTCTTATTGCTCGCCGGGGACGGCGTTGCTGCCCCAGAGGGCATTGCTTCCCCACAACGCATTGCTGCCCCAGAGAGCGTTGCTTCCCCACAACGCGTTGCTGCCCCATAAGGCATTCGATCCCCAGAGCGCGTTCGAACCCCAGAGGGCGTTGCTGCCCCAGAGAGCGTTCGATCCGCTCATAGTCGTGGTTGGAGCGCTGGTGTTGAATTCCGTCGATCCCCAGACTGCCGAGTTCACCCAGGTCGACGACGTGTTCCATACCGACGAAGGATCGTCTGCAAGATAAACGTAACCCGAATTGTAAGTAGCCGTGGGAGACATCGCGGTCCCACTGGCGAGATTCGTGTTTTGCAGGGCGGCTTGCAAATCGATATATCCCGCACCAACCGTGAAAATGTCGTACTGGTCGGTGTAGGTGATGCCGGTGCTTGGATCGGTAACGCTGCTGTATTGCGGGAAGGTCTTGTACGCCGTCTTCATCAGGCGCGCCTTCACTTGATCGGGCGTCAGGCTCGGCGTCTTCTTCAACAGATCGGCAACGGCTCCGCTCACCACTCCGGTGGCCATACTGGTTCCGCTCAGCACGAAGTAGTTGGAGGACGGCGAAGAGCTGCCGCCGTTGACATAGAAGCTGTACGGCACGCGGTTGCCTGGATATTCGTTGTAGAGCGTCGAGTTCTGCGCCTCCAACGAAACCAGCAGGTTGCCGGGGGCGACGATGTCAGGCTTGGCGATGGCATCGACGGCAGTGGGCCCTTTGGAGCTGTAGCTGGCAATCAGATCGTCGGTGCGGGTGGGAGTTCCCATCGGTTTCATGGCGCCCACGGTGATCACGTAAGGATCATTTCCGGGCGCGGTGATGGTGGCATAACCGTTGGTCTGCAGGTAGCGTCCGTTGTTACCGGCGGCCACGACGACGACGATGCCGTTCTTCCAGGCCGCTTCCACAGCCAGGCAGAGCGGATCGAGCTTGTAGCTTTCATAGATCGCGCGGCCCAGCGACAGATTGATGACGCGAATGTTGTACGAAGATTTCAGCGAAATGGCTTGCGCAATCGCGGCGATCACCGCGCTATCGGTGCCCGCGCCATTCTGATCGAGAACGCGCAGGTTGATCAGATTTGCCTGCGGCGCAATGCCTTTGAAGGTCTTCGAATACTTGTAGCCGGTTGAGTTCGCGCCATTGCCCGCAATCAGTCCGGCGATGTGCGTACCGTGGCCATACTGATCGGCGGTACTTGTATTGCCGGGAACGAAGCTCTGGCTGTAGACAACTCGCGAGAGTCCAAGAAATCCTCCATTCAGATCCGCGGAGCCGTTGACTCCGCTGTCAATCAGAGCGATTCCGATGCCCGCCCCGGTGTAGCCGGACTGCCATGCGTAAGGTGCATTGATTGCCGGTGCGGCGTTGCTCAGCGTTGGAGTGAGCGGACGATCCGAGCTGATGTAAACCACATTGGAATTGTTCGAAAGCGTTGAGATTCCGGAGCCATCCAATGACGCAAGCACGCCATTGATGAGCGGCAAGGGCGCCAGGAGCTGCCCGCCGAGACTCACAATGTCATTCACCAGGCAGTCGACCAGCCCGAGCAGGCTATTGCAGTTGACCTGCGTTCCGGGCGCGTACTGCACTACCACATGAATCTGCTGCGTGCCCGTATAGCCCTGCAACTCCGGCGCGAGCTTGGAATTGTTTTGTGCCGAGGCCATCCCGGTCGCGACAACCAAGAACGTTAGAAGCAGGTACTTCTTCATATTTCCCCCACAAAGGTCGCCCAATGGCGCGTAACACAGCGCTTGGTGACTAGGAAAGGTGCAGGCGCAAGGCCAAACGAGCTCGCGAAGACGCTTTGTTATGAATGACTTGCCGGGAGTTGTTGCAGAACTCAGCGGACACTTTGTCCCAGAGGTGGGCCTTGTGGACAAGATGTCTCACTGCAATCCTTTTTGAGGATCGGTTTTGGAGTGTGAAAAAGAGGTAAGCCACTGATTTCAGGGAAGAAAACCATGGTAATCAGCGATCCGTTTTTTGAGAGGAATTACGCCTCTAATTCGTTGAAAATTTAAGCACTTGCCATGTCCTGGATCCGTTCCATGGGTGCGCGCGCCTTCATCACGGGAATGGCCCTGCTAGGGGCCTCGTGTCTGATATTCGCGTTCGCTCACTGGCAGTCCAGCGAGCCGGTTAAATTCGTTTGCTACGCCACTGCGGCCCTGCTGGCTTCTTCGCTGAAGGTGAGCCTGCCCGGGATCGAGGGCACTCTCTCGGTGAATTTTCTGTTCACCCTGATCGGGATTCTCGAACTGAGCCTGCCGGAGACGCTGGTGATCGGCCTGGCCAGCACTTTCGCGCAGTTCTACTGGCGGCCTTCGCGCAAGCCTAAGCTGGTCCAACTCGTATTCAACCTCTCGCAGGTGACGGTTTCGAGCGCGTTCGCCTACGGTGCTTACAAGCTCGTGGCAATTTATGTACTGCACGCGCCCGGGCCTCTCGCTCTAGTTGCAGCCGCGATCACACATTATGGCTGCAATACGGCGGCGATGGCGACCATCATCGGATTAACGGAAGACAAGCCGATCTTCAAAGTCTGGACCGATGTTTATCTCTGGTCGTTTCCGTATTACATGGTTGGGGCTGCAGCGGCCGGATTAGTTCACTTTTTGAACCGGTACATCGGCTGGCAATCGTCGCTGCTGGTGTTGCCGCCCATTTACCTGATGTACCGCTCCTATCGGCTGTATCTCGGCAAACTGGAAACGGAAAAGCAGCACGCCCAGCAGGTTTCGCATTTGCATTTGCGAACCATCGAAGCGCTCGCGCTCGCCATCGAGGCCAAAGACGAAACTACCGGCGAACACCTGCAGCGCGTCCGGATTTACTCGATGGAACTGGCGAAAGAGTTGGGTTTGTCGGAGGACGAGACGGAAGCGCTGCAAGCCGCGTCGGTGCTGCACGACATTGGAAAACTAGCCGTGCCCGAGCACATCATCTCGAAGCCTGGGCGGCTGACCCCTGAAGAATTCGAGAAGATGAAGATCCATCCCATCGTGGGCGCGGAGATTCTGGAGCGAGTGCACTTTCCCTATCCGGTAGTGCCTATCGTGCGCGCACACCACGAAAAATGGGATGGCAGTGGCTATCCACAAGGGCTGGCTGGGGAGGCGATTCCGATCGGCGCCCGCATTCTCGCGGCGGTGGATTGCTTCGACGCGCTAGCCTCCGACCGGCAGTACCGCAAAGCTCTTCCGTTGAATGAAGCGATGGCGAAGGTGGTCGCCGATGCCGGCAAAGCCTTCGATCCGCGTGTAGTCGAGATTCTGCAGCGGCGTTATATCGAACTGGAAAAAATCGCGCACGAGCACCCGATGGAAAGTCCAGCAAGGCTATCTACGGATATCAAGGTGGTGCGAGGCTCGGCGCCAGCCGCGGGTTTTGCGGCCTCGGAAGAGATCGACGATGGCCCGCCGCAAGCGCGCCGAGAGGTTAACGCACTGGTTACCGCCGCGCAGCGCGCCGCCCGGGAGATTCTCGAAGTGAGCCGGCAGCCCGGCGTGGCGCTCCGGGTGGAGGACGTTTTTTCGCTGCTGGCGGTGCGCCTGAAACATTTAATGCCGTACGAATCCATGGCGGCCTACTGTCCGCAAGGAGATCTTCTGATTCCTGGGTTTGTGAGCGGCGAGAACTTCCGCCTGTTCTCTGCTCTGAGAATTCCGTTAGGAGAAGGTCTTTCCGGCTGGGTCGCGGAAAATCACAAAGCCATTCTCAATGGCAATCCCTCGGTCGAGCCGGGATACTTGAACGATCCGACAAAATACAGCACGCTGCGCTCGGCGTTGGCCGTGCCGGTCGAAGGCGTAAACGGCATCGTCGCGGTGCTGGCGCTCTATCGCGCCGCCCAGGATGCGTTCACCCCGGAAGATCTGCGGGTGTTAGAAGCCATTGCCTCAGGTCTGGGAAAAGCGTTGGAGAGCGCCGCACAGGACAATGCCGCTGGCGCGGCGGCGAGATAGATAAGGCTTTACCAGAAAGTATGCGTGTCTAGAAGAGCCCCGTCAGCTCATTCCCAGCGATCGAGTTCATTTGCCGGTAGCGGCTGGAAGAATTCCGGCCCGACGACCAATGTTCCCTGCAGAATTCCCAGCCTTCGATGCTTTTTGCGACGTTCGATTGGGACCAGACGAACCACGGGGTCGGAACCGCGGGCAATGACGATTTCCTCTCCCCGGCATGCTTTCTCGATTAGGCGCGACAGATTGGTCTTTGCTTCGTGAATAGTTACAGTCTTCATGTAATCCAAGTACATTTTAGCCAATGACGAATGCAAGTGCTTCATTCATACCTTAGCGACTCCATCGGGTCGACCTTCGCGGCCCGGCGTGCCGGAATATAGCATGCGGCGCACGCAATCACGCTCAACGCAATCGCGACCATCAGATAGGTGAGCGGATCGGTCGGCTTTACGCCAAACAGTAAGGACGAGATTAGCCGCGTGACGCCTATTGACAACCCAATGCCAAGCGCAATTCCAATCAAAATAATTTTGGTCCCAAGCCCAGCCACCCAGCTCAAAATGTCTCGGGGCTGTGCACCCACCGCCATACGGATGCCAATGTCATGCGTATGCTGACTGACGAAGTACGATATGACACCGTAAATTCCGATTCCCGCCAAGAAGACCGCTAGAGCCGCAAACACGCTCAGCAACTGCATATAGAATCGCGTGTCGCCGAGTGAGCCAACAAGGCGTTCGTCCATCGAGATGATGTTCGTAACGGGCTGGTCCGGATCCAGTTCTGCAACCAGCCCGCGAATCCCTTTTGCCAGATCGCTCGCGCTCGCATGGGAAGCCACGCGGATGGCAAGGTCCTGCCACAAATGCGCGACGATAGAACCGCCGGGGTAGATGTCCGGTTGCTGATAAAACGAAGCGTAGATGAACGGCCGGGTTGCGCCGCCAAGCCCAAAATGCTTGACGTTGCCGACGACACCGACAATTTGCCGCGGCCGGTCTTCTTCGTTGGGATACGGATCGTAGCGCAACCGGATCTGTTTTCCGATTGGATCCTCGGTGGGGAAAAACTTCTGCACGAAAGCCTCGTTCACGACGACGACCCAGGCCGAGGCTTTGGCATCGTTCTGCTGGAGAAATCGCCCTCTCTTCACGGGAATTTTCAGCGTAGTGAAAAAACCCGGAGTAACCTGCTCATAGCTCGCGCTGGGCCGCTGTTCCGGCGACGGTACGGGACGGCCAACAATTGAAAATGTGTAGCGTTCCGAAAATCCTACAGGCAAACCGGTGGCCGATCCCACCGATTCGACTCCGGGAAGGGCCGCAACTCTCTCGAGCAAACGCTGAAAAAAATCCGTAACGCCAGGCTTGGCCTTCTCCATGTCTCCACCTGGGACTCGGTCGACGTACTTCTCCCCTTCCGGCAATTGAATGGTCATCGTAAGCAGGTTGTGGGGGTCGAACCCGGGATCGACTCGCCGCAGGCGCAACACGGTGTTAATCATGAGCCCTGTACCCACAAGAAGCACCATCGCAAGCGCAACTTCTGAAATGCCGAGCAAGCGACGCATGATTCCGCCCGACACGGGCGCGGTACCCCGCGCGCCATTCCGAAGGACTTCGTTCAGATCGGAGCGCGAGGCATGAAACGCGGGCATTAACCCAAACAACACAGTGGTCAACAGCGAGATTCCAGCCGTAAAGAACACCACGCGCAGATTGATATTGATGCTGTCGGCGTTGGGGAAATCGCCGCCTGCCAGAAAGAGAAAAAGCCGAATGCCGCAGAATGCAATGAGCAGTCCGAGCGCACCTCCCAGCAATCCGAGAATCAGACTTTCCGCCAGGGATTGCTGCACCAATCGGACCCGGCCCGCACCCAGAGATAAACGGACCGCGCACTCGCCGCGCCGGACCTCCGTCCGAGACTGAATGAGATTCGCCACGTTCGCGCAGGCGATGAGCAGAACAAATGCAACCGCGCCGAACAGCGGATACAGGTATTGCCCTGCTCCTCCATAGAGCACCTCGTGCAGTGGAATCAGCTTCTTGCCAATGCCTTTATTGCTCGCCGGATACTGCTGCTCCAATCGTTTCGCAATCGTATCCATTTCGGTCTGGGCCTGCGCGAGAGTTATACCCGGTTTAAGTCTTGCGATAGGGGTCAGCCAATGATCGGAGCGTTCAGAATACCGCTGGCTCTCTGGATTGATTGGCTGCCAGATGGCGACTGGCCCGCCGTAGAAGGGGGCGAAGCCGGAAGGCATTACTCCGACCACTGTCGATGGCAGGTCGCTCAGCCGAAAAGTCTTCCCTAAGATGTGCGGATCGTGGTGGAAATGCGTATTCCAGAAGGATTCGCTGATCACTACCGTCTGATCGTGATCCTGCATCTCCGAGGGAAACGAGATTCTGCCCAGGATCGGCTTCACCCCGAGCAGCGCAAAAAAATTCGGCGTGACGTCTTGAACGATAACGCGCTCGGTTTCACCATTCTTGGATAAAACTGTGGGTTCGTCGAAGCTGGTGAGCGCAATGTCCTCGAAGACGTCGTTCTGCTTCTTCCAGTCATTCGACTCGGCGATTGGGGGCGGCTGGGCATCGGCATCGGCCTGCCCTAGAGGTGTTTCCAGGATAGCAATCAGCTGTTCGGGGTGGTCATAGGGCATGGGTCGATACAGCAGGGTATCCATTACGCTGAAGATGGTGCTGTTCGCGCCAATCCCGAGTGCGAGAGAGAGGACCACAACCGCGAGGAAAGCCGGGCTTTTTCGCAGGCTGCGAACCGCCAACCAGAGGTCCTGTTCGAGAAATTCCAACCAACTTAGAGCCCGTTTCACGATGATCCTCCTGGAAACGGAATTTACGACAAATAGTCCCAAGAGCCGCGATCAGATATTTTCGCCAGGCGAGCCAGGCTGAACCACTACATTATTCCATTTCGAAGCTGACATACATCAAACCGCCCTCGCGCTCCGCTTGCAAAACGACCGGATCTCCGGGCTTCAGTTTGCCGACTTCAGCGCGCAGCGTGTCCATTTTGTCAACCGGAATCTGGTTGAGTTGATGAATGAGATCTCCCGCCTGCAGGCCGGAAACGCAGGGCATCGGTCAAATCGATTCCCAGAATGCCCAGGCGGAGGATCAGGCTATTGTCGATATCGGATAGCAAAACACTATCACGCGGGTTGCGGCTAAAATGTAAAACTCGGTCAGTGGGCCTACCGGTTCGTCGAGACCGAATTTGGGGAGCATACTGGTTACCGTTAACTAACGGGTTATCAGGCTTTTACATGAGTAACTTTCCGTGATATAACCGCCCGTGAGCACAAAAGCGGGCCGGAGCCTGCTGGGAGCTTGATTTGACGTTGGCCTCATTTACAAAGGAAACCATCATAACCGGCCAACATAGAGGAGGTACCGTGGGGGAAGAAGCACGGACCGGGAAAAGATTTCCGCTGGAATTGCCGATTAAGATTCACAAGGGGGAAACCGGAGACGAGAACGGTGTCACCGGAAATCTCAGCGCCGCGGGCGTATACATCCGCGCCGAGGCCGCGATGGAGATTGGATCACCCGTGGAATTTGAAATCACCCTGCCGCCCGAGATGACCGGGGGCCAGGAAAACGTCACCATCCAATGCAAAGGTCGAGTAGTGCGCGCCGACGAAACCGGCACGGGCGGCGAAGGGCGCGGCGTGGCTTGCGTGATCGATTCCTACGAGTTCGTAAGGAAGTAGTTTTTGAAGCGGATTTTTTTGGGAGCGTTGACAACATGCTCAAACTGATTCTGGCGGATAACCAGGCGATCTTCCGGGCGGGCATCGCCAAAGTGCTGGCGGTGGAAGACGAGATGCGCATTGTGGCGCAGGCGCAGACCCCCGAGCAGATGTTCATGGCACTGGATAAATTCCGCGCTGCCGTGCTGGTGGCGGCGGCGGGATTCCACAATGACTTTGCCGCGATCGTCCAGGCTGCGAACAAAGCGAAGACGCGCGTCATCGTGCTCGCGGATACAGGCGAGAGCGCGCAGAAGCACATGTCGAACGGCGCGCATGGAGTCGTCTACCGCAACGTGACCAGCGCGGCGCTGGTCGATTGCGTGCGCAAGGTAGCGCGCGGAGAAACATGGGTACAGGATGTCGCCGTCCCCAGCGAGCTCACCGAAAACGATATGGTTGGCTTGCGGGTGCGCGACCGGCTGACGGCGAAAGAGCTGCGCATCGTTGCGCTGATCGTGCAGGGCTACAAGAACAAAGAAATCGCCTCGCAACTGGGCACCACAGAACAGGTGATCAAGAATTACCTACGCAATGTGTACGACAAGATCGGCGTTTCGGACCGGCTGGAACTGGCGCTGTTCACGATTCATCACCGGATCTTGAACGAAGCCGCGGCGGCCACGACTGCCGGCGCCGCGCCTCAGCCACCTGCGGGCGTAGCGCAGTAAACGACTCAAATCACGCGTCCAAAGCCGCCTCTGAGGCGGCTTTCTTTTTTGGTCCAGCTACAGAAGCAACCCTGCCCGCATCTCGGGAAACCAAGTACCGGGTGTGCCGGGCTTCCCTGACGCCCGTCCACACGCTTTTGAGCCTTAAACAAATTTCGGAGAATGGAGTAGCAGTATGCGGTTGAAACTGTTTCGTGCCAGTGTGTGGGCCGCGTTCGCACTGATGACCTGCGCGGTGAGCTTTGCCAGCCAACCTCCAGCCACAGAAAGAATTCTTCATAGTTTTTCGGGTGGGAGCGACGGATCGGATCCGGATTCCGGACTCACTCTCGACAGCGTCGGCAATCTTTATGGCTCAACTTTCTTCGGCGGTTCCGCGAGTGAAGGAACCATTTACAAGCTAAGTCGCACCTCCGGCGGCATCAAAGAAACGATTCTTTACAACTTCCAGGGTGGATCTGCAGATGGGGCAAATCCCTCGGGCTCGCTGCTCATTGCACCGGGAGGAATCATTTTCGGAACTACGAGCAGCGGAGGGCAGGGTTACGGCGTGGTCTTCGAACTCATCCCGTCCGGCACGAGTTACACGGAAAAGATCCTGCATGTCTTTCCGATGGGAGAAGATCCGGTCAACGCCGGCGTGATCATGGACAAGGCTGGGAATCTTTATGGAGAGACTGCCGGTGGAGGCGCCTTCGGCGATGGGACGATTTATGTAATGAAACACACTTCCACGGGATACAAGTACGCGCTGCTGTACAGTTTCGCCGGAGGAAATGACGGGAACTATCCTTCCGGTGGGTTGATCTTCGACAGCGCAGGAAATCTCTACGGCACGACGGCATCCGGTGGCGCCAATTTCGCGGGCGACGTATTTGAGCTGACGCATAACAGCAATGGCAGTTGGTCCGAGAGCGTGCTCTACACCTTCACCGGGTATTCGGATGGAGTCAACCCGGAGTCTGCGTTGGCCATGGACTCCTCAGGAAATCTGTTTGGCACGACGGTGTACGGCGGCGACACATCCTGCGGCGGAGGCTTCGGCTGCGGCGAAGTGTTCGAACTTACCAATGCCGGCGGCGTGTGGACCAAGACTACGGTTCACGCCTTCACCGACACACCTGACGGTCACGCGCCGCTGGCTGGCGTGACGTTCGATGCTGCCGGAAATCTGTTCGGTACAACGTCGAACGGCGGCAACTCTCGAACGGGCGTGTTGTATGAGCTTTCGCCGTCCACCGGCGGCTGGACAGAGACGATTGTGCACTCGTTCTCCAATGGCAATGACGGCGGTTTCCCGTCTACACCGGTGACCCTCGACTCGAAAGGCAATCTTTTCGGAACGGCAGAGTTCGGAGGAAGCTTCGGCGACGGAGTGGCATTTGCATTCGCAGGAGTCGGCGCTCCGTAAGGTGAGTGGGAATCCGCAATCGTGAAAATCCATTCTGGCGTCCTGCGGCCGATGGGCGGGGACGCCAGAGCTATTAAGAATTCCTTCCGGGCGGGCGCATCATTCATCATTTCCCGCCTCGACCAGACCAGGAACGAAATTGTCGTGGTAACCGACATGGGCTAGCTACGTCCAAATTTGTATAGTCCAAACTTGATATAAGAGAGGACGCATGCTGACCGATCTTCGTGATGCGCTGCGGCAGTTCCGGAAAGCGCCTGGGTTTACGGCAACCGCTTTGATCACACTGGCGCTCGGGATCGGAGCGACAACTGCGATCTTTACCCTGGTGCACCAGGTAATGTTGAAGTCGCTGCCGGTGACCAAGCCGGACGAGTTGTGGCGGATCGGAGATAAGGTTCGCTGCTGCAATTGGGGCGGGTACACACAGAGCAACGACGGGGATTTTGCGTTGTTCTCGGGGGAAGCGTACAAGCATTTTCGCACGCACACGCCGGAGTTTGTGGACCTGGCTGCGCTGCAGGCGGGCAATGCGTCTCTTGGCGTCCGCAGACAGGGGTCACAGGCACAAGCGGATACGCGCAATGGGGAGTATGTTTCCGGAAATTTCTTCAGGACCTTTGGCGTGCAGCCGTGGATTGGCCGGCTGTTCACTGACGATGACGATCAAGAGGGTGCGCCTCCGGTGGCGGTGATGAGCTACCGCATATGGCAGGAGAAATATGGATCCGATCCGTCCGTAGTCGGTGCCGGCTATCAGATCAATGGGCATCCGTTCACAGTGATCGGGGTCGCTTCGCCGGGATTCTTCGGCGCGAAGGTGGCGGGCTGGGGCATGCCGGATTTCTGGCTGCCACTAACGAGCGAACTATTAATCGATGGCGAGATGGCGCGTCTGAAAAGGCCAAACACCAACTTCCTCGACCTGATCGGAAGGGTGCATCCGGGCGTGAATCCCAAGTTGCTCGAGGCCAAGCTGAAGGTGGAACTGTATGACTGGCTGGCGAGTCACGTTGCCGATATGGAACCGGGCGAGAAGCAGCTATGGCAACAGCAAACCCTGCACCTCGTTCCTGGCGGGGCTGGGGTGGCCGTGTTGCGGGATGAGTATGAGGAGGGACTGGAACTGCTTCTGGTGGCGGCCGGATGTGTGCTGCTGGTGGCATGCGGGAATCTGGCAAACCTGATGCTGGCGCGCGGCTTGAAAGATCGCGCCCAAACGTCGGTACGGGTGGCGCTGGGCGCTTCGCGAGGACGGCTGGTTCGCAAATCCCTGGTCGAGTGCGTAATGCTGGCAGCGATCGGTGGAATTCTGGGCGTCGGCGTGGCGTATGCCGGAACGAGAATGATTTTGCATCTTGCTTTCCAAATCGGTCCTCCGAATAACTACGTGCCGATCAACGCGTCCCCATCTTTACCTGTGCTTCTGTTCACGTTGGGCACGTCCGTTCTGACGGGAATAATTTTCGGGATTGCGCCGGCGTGGATGACTTCGCATGCTGACCCGATCGAGGCGCTTCGCGGAGCAAACCGCTCGGTCGGTGGCGGACGCTCTTGGGCGCAGAGGTCTCTGGTCGTCGCCCAGGCGGCCATGTCGCTCGTACTGCTCTCCGCAGCCCCTCTCCTCGGCCAGAGCCTGCGAAACCTGGAGCACCAGAATTTTGGGTTCGAGACTGAGGGCCGGTACATCGCAAGAATCGATCCCATGTTGGCAAACTACAAGCCCGAACAATTGGAGACGATGTTCCGGCAGATCGTCGATCATCTGCAGCAGATTCCCGGAGTGCGGATGGTCTCGGCTGCCCTCTACGCGCCCATGAGCGGTGACAGCTGGAATAATGGCATTCGGATAGAAGGTCAGCCTGAACCCGGAGCCAAGGACGATACAGGAGCGGGGTTCACCCGGGTGATGCCGCTTTTCTTCGATGCCATGGGCGCCAAAGTCGTGTCAGGCCGATCCATTACGGACGAGGATACGGCGACGACGAGAAAAGTGGCCGTGATCAATGAATCGTTTGCCAAGAGATTTTTCAAAAACCAGAACCCGATCGGGCAGCATTTCGGGCCCGACAAGATCAAATATTCCGGAAACTACGAGATCGTTGGCGTCGTGCGAGACATCCGCTACATGACCTGGGGCGTAAAGGAACCGGTGCGGCCGATGTACTGGGTGCCCGAGGCGCAGACGGTGCAGTATGACGATGCGGCTTTCCAGAGTGGCGAAATCGCGTCACACTATTTGAACAACGTCGTGATCTGGGCGCCGGGAAATCCGCCGGGAATGGAAGAGCGCGTACGCAAGAAGCTGGCCAGCATCGATCCCAATCTGGTTCTCTACGGCGTTGACCCATATTCCAAAGTCGTAGCCGGTGACTTCCAGCAGGAAAACATGATCGCAACGCTGACCACGCTCTTCGGCCTGCTGGGACTAGTGCTTGCGGCGGTCGGGCTGTATGGAGTCATGGCGTACACCGTGCAACAGCGGACCAGCGAGATTGGGGTTCGGATGGCCCTGGGAGCCGATCGCCGGCGCGTCATGAAGCTGGTGTTACGCGGTGCTTTTTTGCAGATAGGCATTGGGCTGGCGATTGGCATTCCGATGGCGATAGGAGCCGGCAAACTGATGACCAATCAACTGTTCGGCGTGAAGCCGTGGGACCCAGTCATGCTCGCGCTGGCCGCGCTGATGCTCGGCACGGCTGCGCTGGTGGCGACGGCTGTCCCGGCGCGGCGAGCTGCAGGCGTGGAGCCAATGACGGCACTGCGGAACGAGTGAGCGGGCACTGGGAAGTTGCCGCTCAAAATCGGCACAGAGCTTTTCAGACCAGCGATCTTGCCATCTACAGCATGGCATGGCCGTATTTTTCGTGCGCGAACTCACGCGCAATCTGCCAGCCGTGAGCAAGATAGAATTGGACGGCAATCGTATTCGACCGAACAACGCGCAAGCGGCACGTCCGGTAGCCGCTGGTAGCAATTTCGGCTTCACCCTGCGCAAGCAATCTACTTCCAACACCTCGTCGTCTGTGCTCGCGATATACCCATAGGTCGCTGACCCACTCCTGATTCGTGATGATCACGCCCACAATCTTTTGATCTACGATTGCCACCCATGCCAAGGGCCAATCTTCGTCTTTGAATTTCAGGGGAACAGGATTCGGAGCGAAAAGATCCTTAAAGGTTTCACTTGCGACTGTCTCGATCAGAAACCGCACCGAGCTGTACTCGGTGGGCTGCGGTCGCCGGATGACCACTTCAGTCGCCATGCGCTAAAATTTTAGTTGAGAGCGACAGAGGCGTGGCTTGAGGCGGGCTGATTACGGGCTTCTTTTACACACTCCGGTAACACGCCCGCAATCCCTGGAGCACCCGGCTTTCATTCATCCCATCGACTTATACAAAGACTTCACCGGGCAGGGCGGTTAACGTCCGTGTAGCGAGAGTGTTTTGCACCAGCCGCTTCGGTTGCTCCGCGCCGGACAGATCCAATTGCTTACGATCGATCCGTAATTTAAGAGTACGTTCAATCTGTCGCAGGTCGATGACTTCGGCACCCGCAACCAGCGTCGTCGCGCAGCCCTGAGTCCCGGCACGTCCGGTGCGGCCAACGCGGTGAATAAAGTCCTCAGCCGTTTTCGGCACGTCATAGTTGATAACGTGGGCGACATCGTCCACGTGCAAGCCGCGCGCCGCGATGTCGGTCGCCACCAGCACCTGGAAGTATCCTTCCTGAAATCCGCTCAAGGCCTTGTTGCGCTGCGCCTGCGAACGGTCACCGTGAATCATGGTGGCGTTGAAACCATCCTGGGCCAGTGATTTGGCAATGCGTTCGGCGCCTCGCTTGGTGCGGGCGAAGACCAGCGTCTGACCGGATTCGCCATAGAGCAACTGCCGAAGGGTGTCCATTTTCTCCGCCGGGCGCATTTCGTACGCAATGAGTTGTACGCTCTCCGCCGGCTTGAGGGTGGATCCCAATGCTACTCGAACCGGTTCGCGCATGTATTCGTAAACCAGGTGGGACACGGACTGTTCCATGGTTGCTGAAAAGCACAATGTCTGCCTGCACGTGGGGAGGATCGCCAGAATGCGGCGGATGGCAGGAAGAAATCCCATATCCAGCATGCGGTCAGCTTCATCAAGTACCAGCATCTTGATGCCGCGCAGGTCGGCCAGACCGCGATCAATGAAGTCTTGCAGGCGGCCGGGAGTTGCGATGATTACTCCCTGGCCAGCGCGCAGGCCTTGTATCTGCGATTTTTCCGAGACGCCGCCGATGACTAATGCGGCTTTCTGCATGTCCTTGCTGCGCAGCTGTTCATATTGCTCGTGGACTTGCATCGCCAGTTCGCGCGTCGGCAGCAAAACCAGGGCACTCGCCGCGCGCGATGGTTCGCGCCGCAGCATCTCGATCAACGGAATCAGGAAGGCGAGTGTCTTGCCTGTGCCGGTCTGTGCCGTTCCGATTACATCTTTGCCTTCGAGGGCGGGAGGGAGGGCGCTCTCTTGGATGGGGGTTAAGGTTGTAAATTTCGCTGTCGCCAGCTTCTGCTGCAACGCAGAAGACAGGCGTAATTCTGAGAATCTAGCCATTCGATTTTTTGGTTTTCTGGAGAGGCCTCGCGTCACACACAAAAACACTTCGAAGTGCGCAGGCCACTCGCATAATTTGAATTTGACGCTGAGTAAAACGGTGGGCAGGAAAGGCGGAGATGAATCTGGTTCAACCGAGAACCACCGCGAGTGCAAGCAAACCGAGTAAAAGCGACAAGAAGATTATAACAGAACTGGAGCCAGGCTCGCGTACTTCATATTTAGCTTGATGATTGTGGCCGAATCACGGCCTAGTCGGAGGGAACCTTGCCTTCATCTTTAGGGGGGACGCGCCCGAGACAGCCGGCAAGGTTCCGCCGCTACGTTAAATCTTCTCGCCTACCGATTTGGCTTGCGTGAACAGGTAGAGATAGTCGGGGCCGCCGGACTTGGAATCAGTGCCGGACATGTTGAAGCCGCCGAACGGGTGCGCGCCAACCATCGCCCCGGTGCATTTGCGGTTGATGTACAGGTTGCCGACGTGGAAGTCGCGGATGGCGCGTTCGATCTTGTCGCGCGAACTGGTGTAGACCGCGCCGGTCAGGCCGAATTCAGTGTCGTTGGCAATTTCGAGAGCGTGGTCGAAGCCGTGGGCCTTGATCACGGCGAGCACGGGACCGAAAATTTCTTCCTGCTCGAGCTTTGATTTTGGCGGAATGTCGGCGATCACCGTGGGTTTGATGAAATAGCCTTCGCCCGGGGCACGTTCGCCGCCGGTAACGAGGCGTCCATCTTTCTTGCCCTGCTCGATGTAGCCGAGAATTGTCTTCATCGAACCTTCGTTGATGACCGCGCCCATGTTGGCGTTTTCGGCGGGATCGCCAATCTGGATCTTCTCGACGCGGGATTTCAGTTGGGAGAGGAATTTGTCGTAGACGCGCTCGTCCACAATGGCACGGGAGCAGGCCGAGCACTTCTGGCCCTGGAAGCCGAATGCAGCCTGGGCGACGCCTTCGACAGCGGAGTCGATGTCGGCATCGGCGTCAACGATGATGGCATCTTTGCCGCCCATTTCGAGGATGGTGCGCTTGATCCAGAGCTGGCCGGCTGCCTGCGTTGCCGCAACTTTGTTGATGTTCAGTCCGACTTCGCGGGAACCGGTGAACGCGATGAAGCGAGTCTTGGGATGGGCGACGACGGCGTCTCCGAAAGTTGCGCCGGAGCCCGGGCAGAAGTTGACCACACCTTCGGGCATGCCGGCTTCTTCCAGCAGTTCCATGAATTTTGCGGCGATGGTGGGCGAATCGCTCGAGGGCTTCAGGATGACAGTGTTGCCGCTGACGATCGAGGCCAGCGTCATGCCGGCCATAATGGCGCAGGGGAAATTCCACGGCGGGATCACGGCACCGACGCCGAGCGGAATGTAGAGCAGCGTGTCGTGCTCGCCGGGCAATTGGATGGGCGTTTGCGTCTTGGCAAGGCGCAGCGCTTCGCGCGCGTAGAACTCGCAGAAATCGATGGTTTCGGAGATGTCGGCGTCGGCCTCAGCCCAGTTCTTGCTGACTTCGAAGACGAGCCAAGCCATGTATTCCATCTTGCGCTGGCGCAGCAGGTCTCCGACGCGGAACAGCAGGCTGGCGCGCTCTTCGACGGAGGTGTTCTTCCAGGATTCGAACGCTTCCAGGGCGGCCTTCATGGCGGGCTCGACGTGCTCTTTGCCGGCCTTCTGGTGAATGCCGACAACCTGCGAAGGATTCGCAGGGTTCAGCGATTTGATCTTGTCGGCGGTCTTGATGCGCTTGCCGCCGATGATCAGGTCGTACTCGCGGCCAAGCTGGCTGCGGACTTTGGTGATGGCTGCGCGCATGCGGCGCGCATTCTCTTCATTGCGAAAATCAAAAAATGGTTCGGTAACAAATGGTCCAGCGTGAAGGCTAGTGCGCGGCCGGACGGGGGCTTCGAGGGTTGCCATGGGAGAATTCCTTTCAGATGAATGCTGTATATAACTTGGATGATTTTACACCTGGAAAAGACGCTGGGATGGTGGGCAGGCGAAGAGCGGGAACGGATGCCGGAATTCAGAGACAGTAGATCCTAGTAGGGACGCACCAAACGTTCTTGTGGATCAATCTGGGGAGATTACTGAAATTAAATGAGTTAGTAAAAGCCCGCTCAGGGATAAGCTGGCAAAGAAAAGCCCCACTTCTCGCGCAAGGCACGCGCGAGAAATGAGGCAGCCGCTTTCTACTCGAGCAGATTGTTAGCGCCAGTCATCGCGGTCGTGATAGCGGTAACCGTTGCTGTTGTAGGCTTCGCGATATCCGCGTTCATAGCCTTCGCGGTACGCGGATTTGTAATCGCGTTTATCGCCCATCCAATGCTCGTAGCCGCGGGAGTCTTCCCAGTCGTCGTTCTTGAATTTGAACCGGTGGCCGCGCTCGACGTCAGACTGGCCCTTGCGAAACCCGTCGTTGTAGCCGTTGTGATAGCCCCGGTCGCTAGCATCCTGGTAGGAGCGGTTGTAGTCGTCGTTGTCGTAGCGTCCCCAATTCTGGCCCCAGGCGAGGCTGCCAAAAGCCAGAGACACGGCCGCGGCTAGTGCCGCGACTCTCACCCAGTGCCATGGCTTGCTGTGAAACATAATCACCTCCGTCTACGAAGGGCGCTTCGTCCGGTACATATCGTCCGATGCAGGCACGAGAGGGCGCGATGCCTGCGGCAGAAACGCGGGATGCCCAGTGTTTTAGCGGGTTTCGGAGCGATCGCACAGGGCGCAACTTTTTTGGAGGAGGAGTGTTCCAGCGCCGGATTCCGTTTGCGCCGGCGCTACCATTGGCTGGTGGTAGACTCGAAGGTTTTCATTGAGGCGGGAATATGAACATTCAGCGAGTGGGAGTGGTGGGCGCGGGAACGATGGGCAACGGAATTGCACACGTGTTCGCGCGCGCCGGATACACCGTGGTGTTGTGCGACGTGGAGCAGGCATTCTTACAGCGGGCGATTGCGACCATCAAGAAAAATCTCGAGCGCGAGGTGGCGAAGAACAAGATCACTGCGGCGGATCGAGATGCGGCGCTGGAACGCATTCAGCCGGTGATCAAGCGCGAGCATCTGGCGGATTGCGATTTCGTGATTGAGGCAGCCACGGAGAAGTTTGAGATCAAGACGGAGATCTTCCGCGATCTGGACCGGCTGACGCGGCCGGAAATCATCCTGGCGTCGAATACCTCTTCTATTTCGATTACGAAACTGGGCGCGCAGACCAAACGTCCGGAAAAAGTTATCGGGATGCATTTTTTCAATCCGGTTCCGGTCATGAAACTGGTAGAGGTGATCCGCGGGCTGGCAACTTCGCAGGAGACTTTTACGACGGTGCGGGAATTAGCGATGAAATTAGAAAAGACTCCGGTCGAGGTGAACGATGCGCCGGGGTTTGTTTCGAATCGCGTGCTGATGCCGCTGCTCAACGAGGCGATGTATGCGGTGATGGAAGGAGTAGCGACGCCGGAAGCGGTGGATGAGGTGTTCAAGCTGGGGATGGCGCATCCGATGGGGCCGCTGACGTTGGCGGACTTTATCGGCCTGGATGTGTGTCTTGACATCATGCGCGTGCTGCAGGCGGGACTGGGCGATCCGAAATACAGGCCATGTCCCCTGCTGATCAAGATGGTGGATGCGGGGTGGCTCGGGCGGAAGAGCGGGCGGGGGTTCTATAAATACTGATTTCAGATTGACGATTTCAGATTTCAGATTTTTAGATCATTAATTTTTGAGCGAATGAAAAGCTCTGATGCTTTTTTTTACGGGCTGGCTGCAGCGTGCGGGATCGCAACTGGGTGGGCAGACGTCGTCGTCAATGACTTACTGTTCACGGCATTGCTGGTGCTCATGGCTTGCATGCTGCTTGGCTTGCTACGCCCGGAATGGCCTTGGCGATGGGTCGTAGTGGTGGCAGCTTTTGTTCCTTTGACGGAATTTGCCGCTTACATCTTTCTGACGGTGAAGCCTACGCGGGCGCAGGTCTATGGATCGTTTCTGGCTTTCTTCCCGGGAATTGCGGGAGCTTATGGCGGGGCAATCGCGCGCAGGGTGATCGATACGTTGCGGAGGGGCGAGTAACTCGCACGCTGCTGCTGGAAACGGGAAAGCCCCACTTCTCGCAAAGAAGCGAGAAATGGGGCACCCACGACTCTTCATATATTCGATTCCCTTAGCGGGTGATTTCGAAAACGGCTCCTTCTGCGTTCTGGCCTCCGCTGGCCGTGGCACCATAAAGATTTCCGTGCGCGTCAAAGATCACGCCGCCGTTGGGGTTAACTCCATCCGCGTCCTGCCGGATGAAATTGTGCAGGATGGTTTCGGTCCAAGGGCCCTTGGCGGCAGGTGTGAGTTCAAACACTGTGCCCTCATTTTCCGCGCCGCCACTGAGAGTTGTGCTGTAGAGATTGCCGGCGGAGTCGAAGATGAGGTTGGCAGAGGGACCCGCACCGTCCCAATAACCCTTATTGAAATTGTGCAGCAGCTTCTCATTCCATTGACCCGAGGCCGAGGGCATCAACTCGAAGATGATTCCCTTGTCAGCGCTGCCGCCGCCTGACGAAGCGGCGCCGTAGAGATTGCCGGAGCCGTCCATCAGGAGACTGCCGTAAGGGTAGTGGCCGTCGGCAACCTTGGTGAAGTTGTGGAGAGTTTTTTCGGTCCAGCCCGTACCGCCATTGGGACGGATCAGTTCGAAAGCGGTGCCGCAGCCGTAATGGCATGGAGCGATGACGCCGCCGCCTTGATTCGTCATGCCGTAAAGGTTACCCGCGGAGTCGAGAATCACGCCGCCCCAGGGGACGCTGCCATCCAAGCCGCCGGAAAACTGGTAAAGAGTTTTGAGATCCCACGTGCCATTTTTGGCAGGAACTAATTCGTAGACGGTGCCTTCGCCGAAGGTGCCGCCGTTGGCAGTGGTGCCGTATAAGTTGCCGGCGGAATCGAATACCAGGCCCGCGTGCGCCTGCCAGCCATCGGTGCCCTTGAACTGGTGAAGAATGGTTTCGGTCCAACCTCCGTTGCCATCAGGAGAGAGTTTGAAGATAGTGCCGCAGCCAAATCCCACACTGCAGCTGCCGCTGCCGCCGAATTCCGTGGTGCCGTAAAGATTGCCGGCGGAATCGAAGATCACGCCGCCGGTGGGGAAAAAACCATCCACGCCGTCGACGTTGAAACTGTGCAGGATCGTTTTCTGCCAGCCAGTGCTGGTGGGAGTAAGTTCATAGACCATGCCCATGCCGTAGTCACCGCTGTAAAAGGTGGTGCCATAAAGATTGCCCGAGGCGTCGGCGATAACGCCGGCTTGCGGCAGAACGGTGCCACCGCTGTCGTAGAAGCTATAGAGAACGGTTTCCTGGCCGGCCGCAAATGCGGTGAGGAGCACGAGCAAAGCGACTACGGCGAGAAAGGCGCGGAATACACTGCCATGGTTCTGTGGGTGCATGGAATCCTCCTTATGAATCAACTGAACAGCTGATCGAGGACGTTCGTCGCCCATGCTTTCGGGGCGCGAGGACTATATCACGGGGCGAAGCGCGAACCGAGCATGGTCTTACCAGGTGAGAGGCACCCGAAGGTATGGGCTAGCCCTAAAAGTTACTCGCGATTCCACAGGGTGAAAGCGTATGCTGGCGGCCATGGGTGTAAGTGTCTCCATGCTGGCTTCGGGGAGCCGCGGGAACTGCGCGGTGGTAGCCAGCTCGACGACAAAGATTCTGGTGGATGCGGGGATCTCGTGCCGCGAGACTTTCAAGCGTTTGAAGTCGCTGGGAGAGGATCCGCGTTCGCTTTCGGCAATACTCATCACACACGAGCATTCCGACCACATCTACGGGCTGGCAACGCTGGCGAAGAAGTTGCGCATCCCAGTGTTCATGACTGGGGCGACGCACCAGGCGTGGGCGCGCGCTATGCGCAACGAAGCTGGAGAGCGGCCGCAACTGGAGAAGCTCGAACGCTTCGAGTCGGGGCATAGCTTTCAGGTGGGTGACATTGCAGTCAAGCCTTTCACGATTCCGCATGACGCGGCAGATCCGGTAGGGTTCACGTTCAAGGCGGAAGGCATCAAGGTGGGAATCGCGACGGATCTGGGATACGTCCCGGCGAGCGTGAGGGATCATTTGCGCGGCTGCGATGTGCTGGTGATGGAATCGAACCACGATGTGGAGATGCTGCGCGTGGGGCCGTACCCGTGGTCGGTAAAGCAGCGGGTAATGAGCCGGGTGGGGCACCTGTCAAACCTGGCGCTCGCGGATTTCTTCACCAGCGACTATGATAATAGTGCAACGTTTGTAGTGCTGGCGCATCTGTCAGAGCAGAACAACCATCCGGAAATCGCCCGGAGAGAGGCAGAACGAGCGCTGGCTACACGTGGCGGACTGTTTTGTAATCGAGTGCTGTTGGCGTCCCAGACCGAAGCGTTAGAGCCGATTCGCCTGTAGTTGGGGCTCGAGTGTTTAGCTGATTTCGTACCCCCATGAGTCAGCAGTGCGTTGATCCAATCGTAGGCAAGATACTAGCGGGCTGGAGATACGACATATCCGGGCTGGCGCCGGAGATGCGCGGGGATTACGAAAACCATTTTGCGGCATGCGAATACTGCCGCAGCCGGCAAAAAATCCATCGCATGATCGATGTAGGACTGATTGCCCTGGCATCGGTGTCGGCGGGAGTGTTCCTGCTGGCCTTTGCGGTCATTCACTATCTGAGCCCGCGACATGCGTTATTGCTGGAGATTGCGGCGCTGGCGGGCTTTGCACTGTCCGCGCTGATCTGGCTGGGAGTTGCCGTGGCGACGCCGGCGCCAGTGACGGTGCTGGATGCCGCCAAGCAGGGGGCACGCCGCGTGCACGACCGGTTGCCGGAAGAAATCCGGCAGAGGCTGCCGGAAGAGCTGCGGATTAAGATCACTGGAACTTAGCAGGGATCAGTGATCAGGGGTCAGGGACTAGGGGTCAGGGGTCAGTTAAGTATCTGGGTAGTCAGTTATTGAGCATGTACTTTTGAAGAGTGCGTAAACATTCTTGAGTTCTGCATCCGGTCACGCTCCTCATCATCTCGGTTTCTCGTGAAAAAGGTCTTCCTCGTTGTCCTCTTCTTGATGGCAATCACAATCGTGCAGGCGCTCGGACAGATTGCGCCCGATGGCGCAAACCACCAGAGTGGCAGCGAAGTATCGTCGCAGCATGAGATGTCCATGCCCGAGATGACCCAGCAATTGGAATTGCCGTCGGCGCATGAGGGTTCGGGCACGGCCTGGCAATCGGCCTCGGTGGCCACACCGGAGTGGATGTGGATGCGGGGTGGCTGGATGCTGATGGGGCATGGGGTCATCTTTGCGGAGTACAACCAGCAAGGCGGGCCGCGAGGCGCCGGCAAGGCGGAGTCGGTGAACTGGGGCATGCTGATGGAGCAGCATAAGCTTGGTACTGGCACACTGCTGTTGCGGCAGATGTTTTCAGCGGAGTCGCTGACTTCGCCGCATCCGGGATTTCCCGAGCTGTTCCAAACTGGTGAGACATACCACGGAGAGCCGCTGGTAGATCATCAGCATCCGCATAACGTGTTTGCCGAATTGGCGGCCTTGTACACGCTGCCGCTGACCGAGAAGATCACGTGGGAGCTTTACGGCGGGCCGTCGGCGGAGCCGGCCTTGGGACCGGTGACTTACCTGCATCGCGCGTCGGCGGCAGAACTGCCGATGGCTCCGCTGGGGCATCATTTGCAGGACTCGACGCACACCAGTTTCGGAGTGGTGACCACGGGATTCGTGGTCGATCGCGTTAAGCTGGAAGCTTCCGCGTTCAACGGGCGCGAGCCCAATGAGCAGCGCTGGAGCATTCAGCTGGGTCCGCTGGATTCCTGGTCGGGGCGGGCGTTTGCGGCGCCAGCGCGCAATTGGACTGCAGAGTACAGCATTGGGCGGCTGGAGCATCCTGAAGCGCTGGGGCCCGGCAGCCAATGGCGGCAGTCAGCTTCCATCGAGTACAACCGGCCGTTGCAACAAGGCGCATGGACGACGACCCTGGTCTGGGGGCGCGTACACAAGATGCCTACCGACACGACACTGAACAGCTACTTACTCGAATCGACCATGAATTTCCGGCGGCGTAACTATGTTTTCTCGCGAATGGAGTTGGTGGACAAAGATGAGCTATTTCCGCAGGCGGTGACACATCCGGCGTACCGCATTGGGGCATATACATTCGGAGCAACGCGTGATGTAGTCCATAACGGTGCGTGGCAGCTGGGAGCGGGGGCGGATGTGACCTTTTATTCGAAGCCTGGCCTGTTGGATCCGGTTTACGGCAACCAGCCGGTTTCGTTTCAGATTTTTCTGCGCATGCGTCCGGGCAAGCCGGAAGTACACCACACGCATGGCACCTGAGAAGATAGTGTCGCCGAGCAAGGTCGCCGCATACAATATTTCCTGTGTTCCCGCCTATTAATCCGCATGCCAATGCGCAATCCATGGATCAGGCCTTGAAAATGTTGCGGGCGGTGCAGTGGGCTCTGCTGGGGAGCATGGCCCTCTATGTTGTGCTGGGCACTGTGGTGCACCCCATTCAGCGGAGCATCGACCCTACGCTCAGCTACATTTTTACGACGTTGGCGGTCCCGGTGATCGGGATAATCTTCGTAGTGAGGCGCACGCTCGTATTTCGAGCCGAGGGCAGCCTGGCGAATGAGCCGAATGAAGTTGTGAGCCTGAGTCAGTGGCGGACGGGGTACATTGTGACCTACGCGTTGTGCGAGGCGTTGGCACTGTTCGGGCTGATGCAACGATTCCTGGGAGCCAGAGTCGAGCAGAGCGTGCCGTATTATCTGGGCGGATTTGTTCTGCTGCTATTCTTCCGGCCGAGACAGCCAGGGCCTGATTAGACGAGAGAGAACCAGCGTAGCTGTTGGCGGGCAATCACTACCGAATCAAAAAAGTCCCCTCTATCTTCGGACACTGCCACGGGAGATCTCTCACTTCGCCTGAAAAACGGCTCCGTTCGAGACGACGTCGTATAGCCTTACGTTCTCACGTGGCAAGTGGCCAGGCCGCGTTTCTCCAGATATTGCTGGTGGTAGTCCTCGGCCGGATAAAAAGTGACGGCCGGAACGATCTGAGTCGCGATCGGCTTGGAGTAGCGGTGCGCCTTTTCCAGCGACTCCTTGGAGGCCTGCGCTTCCTTCTGCTGCTCAGGGGAATGGAAGAAGATTGCGGTGCGGTATTGCGAGCCCCAGTCAGGGCCTTGACGGTTTACCTGGGTGGGATCGTGGTTCTCCCAGAAAACCTTGAGCAGATCGGCATAGCGGACCTTGGCCGGATCGAATTCGACCTCGACAGCTTCGGCGTGGCCGGTGCGATCGGTGCAGACTTCCTTGTAGGTGGGATTTTCGGTCTGACCGCCGGTGTAGCCTACCCGGGTGGAGATGACTCCGGGAATTTGGCGGAAGGTAGCTTCTACACCCCAAAAACATCCGGCTGCGAACGTGGCTTTTTCCATGGAGAGTCCTCTTAGACATCTTAACCACAGGAGGCACGAGGGAACACACGGGAAATGAAAAAATTGCCCTCTGCGGTTTCGTCGTACTTTCCTTTGATTGGATGGCCCCGGGATGGGAAGCTTTCATGGATGTAAAATCTTTGTTTCCGGGTACTTTGGGGAATTGACCGAGGCTTGGAATCACGGTAGAGTCGAAACAGACTTTTTGCAGGATCTTTCATTGTGGGTTCTCCAGCCAGCCACTTCCAGAACGCCGCCCAAACCGTAAAGAGTGCTGCATTGTTGCTGCTGCTCGCCTTGGGCACGGTTCAGTTCGCGCTCGCAGTTCCCGCCTTTACAGTTCAGAGCCGCATGGGGTATCAGACCGGCGATCAATGGGAGCCCACGATGGCGGCGGACAATCATGGACATCTTTACGTTCTGTATCCGCAGTATGGGGCGGTGCCGGATTGCCCGGCGTGCACAGCGCCTACGATTGCACTGCTGATCAGCGACGATAACGGGCTGACGTGGCATCCTTCGCGCGCGATGCTGCCGTTTCCGACTGGGCAATTCGACCCGCAGATTGTGGTGGATCCGGTGGATCATCAGACGGTTTACGCGTCTTGGATGCAGAACAACAAGCGCGACATCATCGTGGCGCGGTCGCTCGATTTCGGGCGAAACTGGTCGTTCTCATTCGCGGAGCGCGGTCAGGAAGATGCGGACAAGCCGGTGCTGGCGGTGCGCGGCACGGATGTGTATGTAGGCTTCAATCACGAGGAGAAGTTCTTCGTGGCGGCATCGCACGACGCGGGGCAGACGTTTAACGCGGCGAACGTGAATCCCAATGCGGGGCCGGGATGGTCGCTGGCGGGCGGGGCGACGGTGGATCCGGCGGGGAATGTCTTCTTCGGCTGGACAGCGTATGCGCGCTATGACATGCCGACGCGGCCGGTAAGCATTTACATCAGCCGGTCGACCGATGGCGGACGAAGTTGGAGTACGCTGCTGCTGGATCAATCGAGCGCGCCTCCGGCTTGCGAGGCGCAGAACTGCGAAACCGGATATCTGGGCGCGCAGATTGCGCTGGCCTCGGACGCGGCGGGCGCGTTATACGCGTTGTGGAATGCGGGATCGGTGAATGGCGGGCCGGAGCGCATTTACTTTTCTTCTTCGACCACGGCGGGAGCCACATGGTCGGCGCGAGTGGGATTGTCCCGGGCGGCCGCAGGGGTGGAACACGCTTTCCCGGCGCTCGTTGCGGGAACGGCGGGAGATGTTCGAGTAGCATGGATGGATACCAGACTCCGCGACACGGCGCACCCCGGTCACTTCCTGTGGAATACGTTTTACCGCAGTTCAACCAACGGGGGCGCGACTTGGAGTGGAGAGACACGGCTCTCGGGTGCGGCGCAGGACTACGACTACATTCTTCCCAGTGGGTTCCGTTTTCCTTTCGGTGATTATTTCGGACTCGCGATTGATAACGAGGGAGTCACGCACGCAGTGTGGGGCGAGGGGAGAAACTACAAGTCTCCCGGATCGATCTGGTACAGCCACGGTCGATAGCCCGGCGTTCCATCACAGTTGAAGATTTAATTCTTCCGCTACGGGCGAATTGCAACCGCGTCATTCGAGGATCATTCCACCGATGAAGTCGGCTATGCGGGTGACGTGGTGGTCACGGCACCAGCTTTCCAACCCGTCGACAATCTTTTCAGTAGCGCACGGATCCCAGTAGCTGGCGGTGCCGATCTGCACGGCGCTGGCTCCGGCGAGCATGAATTCAACTACGTCCGCTGGGGTTGAGATTCCACCCATTCCAATGACGGGTATCTTCACCGCATGCGCGGCATCGTAGACCATGCGCACGGCGATGGGCTTGATGGCGGGACCGGACAGGCCGGCGGTAACGTTGGCGATGCGGGGCTTGCGGGTTTCGGGATCGATGGCCATGGCGACAAAGGTGTTGATCAGCGACAACGCGTCGGCGCCGGCCTCCTGCGCCACGTAGGCCATCTGGGCGATGCTGGTGACGTTGGGCGAGAGCTTGACGATCAGCGGCCGGTTCGTGACGCGGCGGGCGGTGGTCACGACTTCATCGAGGGAACGAGGATCGCTGCCGAACTGAAGTCCGCCGTGCGCGGTGTTGGGGCAGGAGACGTTCAGTTCGTAGGCGGCGATGCCCTCCCCTTGATTCAGAATTTGGATGGTCTGCTCGTAGTCCTCGCGGGTATAGCCGAAAACGTTGGCCATCACCACTACGTTTTTCAGCTGGCAAAGGTGCGGAAGCTTTTCGTCGAGGAAGGCTTGTGCGCCGATATTCTGCAGGCCGATGGCGTTGAGCATGCCGGCCGCAGTTTCCCAGAGGCGAGGGGGAGGATTGCCGATCATGGACTCGCGGGAGAGGCCCTTCACTACAAAGCCCCCGAGCTTGGCGAGGTGCACCACGTCTTCAAATTCCACCCCATAACCGAAAGTGCCGCTGGCCGCGATGATGGGATTCTTCAGGGGAATGCCGGCGATGGTTACGCTCAGATCCGGCCCGGATTTATTAGCGGCGGTCATTGGCCGCCGCCCTTGGTTGCGGGATGCGCGGCAAGCGCCTCGGTCAGCACCCGGCCGACGGAGTGCGTGGGAGCGTTTATGCCCAATAGCGAGGCGAGAGTGGGAGCGAGATCAATCGGCTCGACGCTGTTGCGATACGTGCCCGGCTGGAACGGCAGGCCGTAAAAGGCGAGGGGAACGTGCGTGTCGTAGTTGTAGGGAGAAGCGTGATCGGTGCCTCGGGCGGAGCCTACGGCATAAATATCGGGAACACCCATCACGTACCAACTTCCCGTCGGTGAGTAACTGTTCAAGTACTTGTGTCCCAGCTCCGTGTCGGGCACTTCGCCCTCGGCCAACTGCGACTTGGTGTAGAAGTCGCGCAGGCCGACCTGCTTTAGAGCCTCGCCCACCGCATTTTCGGCATCGTGTTCCTTCACGTGAGCAGCCATGAAAGGCGCTTGATCCAACCAAGCCAGCGGATAGTCCAGTTTCACATAGGTTGCGGGATGTCCGGGAGAAAACCTGGTTGTGAGTTCGCGATTGATCTGCTGTTCGAGCTTGCCCGCGCCGAGATTTGCGGCGGGAATCCGCAACGATTTCGCCTGATCGGGCAGCGCGGAAATGCCATGGTCGGCGGAGAGAGCGATCCAGACATCGGCGAGACCGATCTGATGTCCGAGGAAATTGAAGAAGCCGGCCAGTTCGCGATCGAGGTCGAGAGCCATCTGGCGCATCTCGGGAGAGTCGGGGCCGACGGCATGTCCGAGCATGTCGTTAGGAGAGAGGCTGATCGAGAGCAGATCCGTGGAGGGGCCGCGTCCGAGATTCTCGTGGACCACTAATTCGTTGGCGAAGGCGAATTCGTATTCGTTGCCGAAAGAGGTTGAGCCTACCACCTCGAAGAAGCTGTCTTCGGGCTTGCGGCGCGTTGTCGAGCGCAGAACTGCGCCCTGGGAATCCTTCCATTCCTGATCCCAGTATTTCTCGGGACGCGTCGAGTTGAAGTTCTGCACCCATGGCGGCAGGTCACTGCGATAGTAGGTGGAGGTGATCCAGGCGCCGGATTTGGGCTCGATCCAGTAAGCCGCGTCCGCGGCGAAACCGCCGGGAAGAACAGCAGCACGATCTTTGAGCGAGATGGCAAAGACGCGAGATTTACCCTGTGTGGCCAGCTTGAGTTCGTCACCCAAGGTATCGGCGAGCAGGTTATGGGGCGAGGCGCCGGCCTGCGATCCGGCGATGCCGACTAACTTCGCGTTGTCGTCCTCGACGGAAGTCACCATACGCTGCTTTTTCTGGTCCCACCACTCGTTGTCGGCAATGCCATGGCCATTGCTGTATGCGCCGGTGAAGAGGGTGGCGTGTCCGGGAGCGGTGCGGGTATTGGCGTAGTTGTAATTGCAGTCGGGAAAATAGGCCCCGTGATCGAGGAAAAGGCGAAAGCCACCTTCACCGAACTGGTCGCGATAACGCTCGAGATAGTCGCCGCGGAACTGGTCGATCGTGATGACGACGATCAGTTTGGGGTGACCATTGTAGGCTGAGGCGGAGGCGGGGACGGGATGCGTTAGGGCGGCGAGGATTAAGGCTAGAAAAAAGAAAAAATGGGTAGACCTGGGGGACGATCTCATCGCGAAGGTAGTTTACACAGATGCGGGGAATACGCCAAAAGGATCGGGTTATGCGAGCACCTAGTGCGTGGGCGAAGACGCCCACGCGACAGCCGGCGGAACGCCGGCGCTACGCTACGCTCCTGCAGCTAACGGGGCTGAGTGGAGCAGGTGGGAGGGTGGTTCGGGCTTGGCAGCGGGTTGCTTTGTCGGCTCGCTTTGCAGGATGGAGAGTGGCTTGTTTCGTTCTGAACGATTCTGATTCACTGGGCGCAAAGCAAACGCGATGACGATGCCTAAGGCGAAGGCAAGAGCCACGAAATACCAGAGAGTGGGAAACCCGAGAACGAAAATGAGGGAGGTGCCGACGGCGAACAGGAGGCCGATGAATCCGCCTCCGACGGGAAGGTTATGCATGTTGATGCCGGGATGACGGCTTTCGGCCACGGTACACCTCGATTCTCTTTGCCTATCATCCCACCGGCGGGACCTTGAAGCAAGGTTGATGAATTTATCTCTTAACAGCTCGGCGTGCATTCCCTGCTGCTTTTCCGATAAAGTATTGATTCCTATGCTCGACTTGAATTTTGTTCGCGACAACCTGCCTTTAGTGGAGGAAAAGCTGCGGCAACGCGGGATGGATCCCTCTGAGGTTCTGAAGGATTTTCGCGAGGTGGATACGGCGCGTCGGCAGGCAATCACGGAGGCGGAGACCAGCAAGGCTCAGCGTAATAAGGCTTCAGAAGAAATCGCGAAGTTGAAGAAGGCGGGACAGGATGCCGGCGCCGCGATGGCGCAAAGCAAAGAATTGCGCGAGCGCATCACCACGCTAGAAAAAACGGCGTCCGATCTGGACGCTCGCCTGCGCGAGATTCTGGCGGGCATTCCCAACCTGCCGCACGCGAGCGTACCCGTGGGCCATAGCGCCGAGGAGAACGTGGAAGTGCGGCGTTGGGGCGCTCCTCCGAAGTTTGATTTCACGCCCAAGGCACACTGGGACCTAGGACCGGAATTGGGTGTGCTCGATCAGGAACGGGCCGTGAAGCTGACGGGAGCGCGTTTTGCGGTGTACTGGGATCTGGGAGCAAAGCTCGAACGGGCGCTGGCGAACTTCATGCTCGACCTGCACACTCGCGAGCACGGATATACCGAAGTTCTGCCGCCATACCTGGTGAACTCCGATTCAATGTACGGTACGGGGCAACTGCCGAAGTTTGCCTCTGATTCGTTCCGTGTGCCGCATGGGGAAAAAGACTTGTGGCTGATTCCGACGGCGGAGGTTCCGGTTACGAATCTATATCGCGACGAAGTGCTGGAGCAGGCCCGGCTGCCGATCTCGCTGACGGCTTACACCCCGTGCTTCCGCAGCGAGGCAGGATCGTACGGGAAGGATGTGCGCGGCATAATCCGGCAGCACCAGTTTCAGAAGGTAGAGTTGGTGAAGTTCGCGCACCCGGAACATTCGTACGAAGAGCATGAAAAGCTGACACGGCATGCGGAGGAAGTTCTGCAGAAACTGGGGTTGCATTACCGGGTGGTGACGCTATGCACGGGCGACATGGGAGCCTCGTCGGCGAAGACTTACGACATTGAAGTGTGGCTGCCGGGACAGCAGTTATTCCGCGAGATCTCGTCGTGCTCGAATTTCGAGTCGTATCAGGCGCGGCGGGCGAATATCCGCTATCGTCCGGAAGGCAAGAACAAGACGGAATTTGTACACACGCTGAATGGCAGCGCACTGGCGGTCGGCCGCACCTGGGTCGCAATTGTGGAGAACTACCAGCAGGCGGACGGCAGCGTATTGATTCCCGAGGCGCTGCGAGCGTATGTGGGAGCAGAGCGAATCACGGCGAAGAAGTTTTGAGTAGTGAGCGGTGAGCAATGAGCAGTGAGCAATGAGCGGTGAGCGATGAGCAACAGCAAGCCCGATAGGTCACCGCTCGTTCTCAAAGCTCACGTTCATAGCTCCTGCTCATAGCTCATTGCTCATTGCTCTCGCTGAATTTGCCAAGAAGAACGGTGGTCACTAGACTTGCAGAGAACAGAACTCACAACTGCCGCGCCCGGCGCGCCCCTGCCCATGAACGCCATCTGGCGAACAATCCGCGGATATATTCTGTGGCAGTATGAGCGGGGCACGCTGCATTACGACATCATGGTGACGCTGATCCTGATCTTCGTGCTGTTTTCGCCGCGCGTGCTCAACTTCAACGACAAACCCATCCCGCGCAAACCGCATCCGACTGAAGTAGTGGTCACGGCCGACGCCGAAGGCCATCTGTTTTTTCAGGTATCCGCCAGCGCGGTCAATCCTGGCGATGATCCGTCAGTACGGGATCAACTGCTGCACATCATCGAGCCGATTTCGGGTGCAGTTTCCATCGTCAGTTACGAGCCAGTTTCAGACCTCAAGGGCAAGGTGCAGAGCTACAAGGTGCTTGCCAAACGGGAGTAGGCGGTTCAGAAAATCGAAAGCGGAAAGCCAGGATGAAACGTCTCTCTCTTGCGGCTGTCATCACGCTCACGGCAGGGTTGCTCGCTCTCTACGCAGCAGGGGCGGCGAAGCCTGCCGATCAGGGCGACCTGCAATCCGTGCTGCACAAAATGGATGAAGTGGCCACGACTTTCCGGTCCGCGCAGGCCAATTTCGAATGGGATACGTACGAAAAAGTCATCGACGAGATCGATGAGGTCCAGGCGGGTACAATCTATTACCGCCGGAATGGCAAAGACATCGAAATGATGGCGGAGGTCAAGAAGGTCGGGAGCAGCCTGGCGACGCTCAAGCCGGAACCGAAATATGTGCTGTACAGCCAAGGGAAGATTCGCTTGTACCAGCCGAAACCCGACCAGGTGACGGAGTTCGATGTGCGCAAGGATCACTCCGATTATGAAAGCTACGTGGTGCTCGGCTTCGGCGGGAGCGGACAGGATCTGCAAAAAGTGTTTGACGTCACCTATGGAGGGCCGGAAACGATCAATGGCGTCGCAACGGCAAAGCTGCAGCTGGTGCCGAAGTCGGCGGCGATCCGGGATACTTACAAGCAAATCTTTTTGTGGATCGATCTCGAAAAAGGAGTATCGGTACAGCAGAAATTTATTTCACCGCAAGACGATTACCGGCTAGCCAAGTATTCGGACATTCAAGTGAACGGGAAAAAGATTCCCGACGACGTTTTCAAACTCAAAACCACGAGCAAGACGCAAACGATCACGCCTCACGGATAAGTTATTGATTATAAAGAGGAAGAAAATAGTACCGGGATTTGCACAGCGGGCGCTATACTGACCGAACTTCAGTTGGGTTCATTCATGGCCAAGGTTTTTACGATTACAGTCCCTCCTAAGCTGGGAAACAAGCGCCGGGAACGCCACTCCGATCCTCGTTACGTGGACGGTCAGCGTTTGCTCGTGGAGGCCATGAAATATCTGGCCCAGGAGGATCCGGTGAAGAATCGGGGCGCAATCGAGCTTATCTCAGAGCACGTGCGCACGCGGTTCCGGATGAGCGACTCGCCGCTGACGTAGCTTGGCGCGCATAAAAGTGCCCACGGCAAACTTTTGAGCGCAGGGTGCGGCGAGAAACCCCTCAGTGAACGCTGAGACCCGCAGGTTGACATAAAGAAAGGGAGCGGATTGCGCCGCTCCCTTTTTGATTTTCAGCGGGATTTAGAACGTATACCGCCCGCCTAGTTGCATGATGCGTGGCTTAAACAACGTATTGATGAAGTTGCCGAAGCTGGCGTTATAGTCGGTAAAGTTGTTCACGTTCTGAATATTGCCAGCGTCGAAACGGACTGTGTTGGTGACGTTGAAGACTTCCCAGCTGAATCGCAGGTTCTGGCTCTCGGTGATTTTCCACTCTTTTGCCAGGCCCATATCGATATTAAAAGCTCCCGGTCCACGCAATTCGTTGCGCTGTCCGGATTCTCCCGGATATGCATCGCGGAACTGATTGATGGCGGCGTTGGGATTCGTGGGGTCGGTAATTCCAGGATCCTTGAAGACGTTCGGTCCGGTTCCTCCCCCAGATTGAGCGACGATGAACTGGCCGGTCTGGGGTTTCTTTCCAACCAATATCGCGTTCGATTCAAGATCCCAGTTGGTTGGCCAGCTGTAGAACGGATAAACAGAGAATGGGAATCCAGTCGACCAGCGCCACAGGCCAGAGACCTGCCACCCACCAAGAATAGCGTCCGCCACCTTCCCCATGCCGGCGCCAAACCTTCTACCCTTGCCGACCGGGAGTTGATAAACCCAGTTGGCATTGATGGCGTGGGTAGTATCGAAATCCGAGGGCCCACGCAGCTGGTTCGGCATCCACGCATTGATGATCTGACTGGAAAAGCCAAGACCTTCAAAAACGCTGATACGTTCCGCGTTGGAGCCGATGTCAATAGATTTGGAGTAGGTGTAGTTAAGGTCAAATGTCAGGTTGCCAGTGTGGTGGCGAAGGCTGACCTGACCGGAGTTGTAAGCGCTGTTGCCGATGCTGGACCAGGAATCCAACGAGGAGTACTGCGGGGACCAGAAGGCATACCCGGTTGTTTGCCCGTTGATCGTAGCGCAGGCGGGGAAACATTCGTTCGGGGACGCCGTAGACCCCGAGTAACCCGGAACATCCAGGTATGCCAGAGAGTACGTCTCGTTTGCGGCGCCCGCTGCCTTGCCGCTGAAGCAGGAATATAGGTCGTAAATCGCCTGGGTCGAGGTATAGCTTGCGAGTCCGCCCGCATTCGGAGCGCAACCGTAGATGTATCCCTTGTTGGTCGCGTTCGAGCCTGCCAACGGGAACAAGTTCTCCCAATAGGCAATGGGAGCAACACTTGCTATGTCAGCACCCTGCCAGTATTGCTTTGCCAATGCAGTGGCGGCCTGGTAGTAAGTCATCCCCGACTTCGGGTCTTTCAGATTGGCCGGCTGAGCAAGGTCCCTTTCCGCCAGCAAGCGATGCGCGTAACGTCCGACGAAGGAGGTCTCGAGCACGAAGCCACGGCCAAGGTCCCGTGTGATCGAAAAGTTAACCACGTGGGAATAGGGGGTTTTCAGTTTATCGTCCAGGCCAAACCCGATTTGAAATGCGTAGGGAAACGTAACCGGGAATGAGCCGGACGGAGCAGGGTACGTCAGGGAACAGGGTGCCGTCGGGCACGAGGAGGTTGTAACCAGGCTCGTAGTTGGAATTGTGTTAAGGTCTGTGAACCGTGCGGCGCCATCGACTGTCTGAATGCCAGCGGGATTGGATACTGAGGAACTTAAGCCGAACGCGCCTTCACGATCAAACGTGCTGGTAATGCCTTCGCCAAAGTGATCGAAGTACAAGCCGTAGCCAACACGAATGCTGGATTTGCCTGGGCCTCCCCATAGAGATTTCCAAAATCCAGAGTCGCCGTTTGGGGAGTAGGCAAGCGCCAGGCGCGGTGCAAAGTTGCGGTAATCATAACCCCAATACGGTTTCTTACCGTTGGCCTGGCCACCTAGTGCGAACTCGAGGTTGTGATCATAGACAGGATTCCCCGAGGAATCCGTGCCGGTCTGCGGGAAATACGTCTGGCCCTGGGCCGCTGCGATACCCCGGTTGATGAACCAGTCGTGGGTACTGGTAAGCGGCTGGACCTGGGTACCGGTGGCCTCGTACGGGGGTTCGAGAAGCGAATAGCGGAGGCCATAGGTCAGAGTCAGATTTGGGCGCATCCGCCATGCATCCTGGAGATACCACTCATACTCCCAAGAGCGGAAGTGGCGGTCGATCAAAGCGCCCTCGGGGATGGGATTCAGATTTTTGTCCAGGTTGTAATTTGAATCCACCTCTGAAATGAGACCTGCCAATGCGGTCATGGCAAGGTTATAGGCTCCGTAGAAGCTTTGAGAGACCGCGGGCAGATTCATTTTGGCCCCCTCTGGGCTGGACGGGTCGAGGCTGCCTCCAGAACCCGCTATAGAAGTAGGATTCAGCCAGTCGGGGTTGGTCGACGCGGTGAAGTACGACGTGTAGTTGGACGCACCTACGTTGTCAATCTTGCGGAGATTGCCTCCAAACTGGATTGAGTGCTTCCCCCACTGCTTGCTCACGTCATCGACGATATTCGTGACCGGTACGTGTCGCTGGTTGGTTTTGCTGAAGGCATTGATATTGTCGAGGAAGCGGAAGTGCACATAATGCTGCGTCTGCAGGCCGCGGTCGTCATAGGCCTGACGAACGTAGCCATAACGAAGGTTGTTGATCCATGAATTCTTGAAGGTGGCGGTATAACCGGCAGTGATGCCTTTACTCGTGACTACTTCCACGACTGAGTTCGGCTGTCCCGGAAATTGTGCGGCGCCGGCAGCATTATGGTCTCCATCCTGCACGCCGCGGACAAACAACCGATGTGTGCCGTTGGCCGTGAGGTTATAGTCCAGCTTCGCCACATACATGTTGAGGTTGTCTGGAGCGGGCGAGTTAAAGGTGTAGCCAAGAGCGTTCAGCCCGTCGCCGACGCTGGAGCTGTTCGGATGGGGATACTGGTTGAATACATCCATCACGTATGGATTCGCACCGGGGAATGATCCGATATGTGCCCCGCTGCTGAAGGTGCAACTGCCGATGGAGGCGCAGTTCGGGTCGAGCGCGGCCAATTGAGTCGGCGTGAGCCGATAGGTGCCGGAAGAGGGGCAATTCGGATCGGTCGCATCGCATTGGTAGGTGAGAAAGCCGTTTCTGAGATCGTCGCTCGGGACCGTGCGAATGACGGACTGATCCTCTCGCTTCCTCATACCCTCAAAGCTGAGAAAGAAAAATAACCGATCTTTCTTGATGGGACCACCGACAAATGCTCCGTACGTGTTGCGAAGCAGGAAGGGCGGGCGGTTGGGAAGGCCGCTCTGAACTTGAGAGGCCTTGATGAACCAGTCGTTCCCGGAAAAGGTGGGACGGTAATACTCGTAGGCGCCGCCGTGCCAATTGTTAGTTCCGCTCTTGGTCACCAGAGCGACTTGCCCACCCGAGGAACGGCCCGTATCCGCGTCAGAGTTGGCTGTTGTCACCCGGAATTCCTGAAGCGAATCCAGCGGAACACGGATGGATCCCTGCAGCCTGCCGGTAGCCTGATCGTTGTCATCGGTGCCGTCGAGGGTCACGTTGGTCTGGTCGCTGCGGCCGCCGTTCACCGAGCCGCTACGGCTATCGGCGTCGAAGCCGCTTTGCGTGGTGCTGTTGATCTTGTCCATGTTGTTGCCGGTGAACGTGACGCCGGACTGGAGGGTCAGGATGCTGGTGGGCTCGCGACCTTCAAAGGGCAGAGCCTGAATCTGCTGGGAATCAAAGACGTGCCCCATCGTGGCGTTATCGGTGTTGACCAAGGTGGCGGTAGCGTTGACCTCGACGGTTTCTATACCCGTTGCCACCTGAAGGGTTACGTTCAGAGTGGCGGGGGTGCGCACCAGGAGCTGGACATTCGTCTCTTTGACGGTGGCGAATCCGCGCGACTTCACGGTGAGCTCATAAGTCGCGGGCGGGAGCTCAAGAAATTGATATTCCCCCTGACCGTTGGTCGTCATGTTGCGCGAAAGTGCCGTGGCGGGATCGGTGAGGGTGACGACCGCGCCAACGACGACCGCGCCTTTTGCGTCGGTGACGACACCGTGCAGAGAAGTTGTCGCGGACTGCGCAGAGGCGAAACTGGAAAGCACGAGGAACGTGCCGATCAATACTGCCAATTGCCGCGCGCGAGAAGGCATGGGAAGCTCCTGTGGCCCCAAGAGGGCAGTTGCTCGTTTGCATTACGTTTGCCCAGGGGTTGGATCGCGACCGAAGGGCCTGGGAAGCTGATGGGGCGCTATTGTGCAATGCGGCGGCAATAATATTCAAGCTAATTTTCAGAAATGACCGCAGGTCAAACGATTCAATGCGGCGGCAGATTCAAGCTCGATGCGTGGAACGCAACAGAACAGCGAAACAGGGGGAAGACAAAGGGGCAGAACGCCGAAATAAAAAGAAGGGACAGCTTTCGCTGTCCCTTGTTCGTGAGTACTGGATCGTTAGAACGAATACCGCAGCGCGAACTGCATGACGCGCGGGGCGGTCATGGTCTTGGAAAATTCACCGAAGGTTGATCCGCTGGAGACGCTGTTGTTGCCGATGTATTGCATACTGCCCACGTCGAAGCGCGGAGTGTTAGTGACGTTGAAGGTTTCCCAGCTAAAGCGAACGAGCTGGTGCTCGGTAATGTTCCACGTCTTGGACAGGCCTCCATCGAGGCCGATGAAGCCAGGCCCGCGCAGGTTGTTTCGCTGGCCGGATTCACCGGGATAAGCAACACGGAATGATTTGGCAACTTGAAGCGGATCGCCTTGAAACACGTTAGGGTTGCCGCTCGGGTCAGTGAACTTGCCCGTATTCGGCTTTGGACCAACAAGGTAATCCGACGAAGTCAATTGCCAATTGGTTGACCAGAAGCCAAGGCCCGGCCCCACGGTGAAGGGATATCCACTGGTCCAGCGGAAAATGCCACTGAGGTTCCAACCTCCAAGGATTGCCTGGGCGACTCCATGCAAGCCGCTGCCGAAAGCCTTACCGCGGCCGACGGGAACTTCCCAGACGAAGTTCGAGTTGAGCTGGTGGGTAGTGTCGTAGTCGGAGACTGCCCGCAACTGTCCGGGAGACCAGGAATTGATGATTTGGCTCGCAAAACCAAATCCCTGAAATTCATTGATGCGCTCTGCGTTGGAACCGACGTCGATCGACTTCGAATAAGTGTAGTTCAAATCGAAGTCGAGCCCGTGGCCCTTGTGACGCAGCATCAATTGCAATCCGTTGTAGGCCGCGTTGCCGATGCTGCGCCAGGCGTACAACGAAGAGTATTGCGAATCGAAATAGGCGTAAGGACCAAGCGTCGAACACGAGGGCAGGCAGTAATCCGGCAGGTCCAGGAAGAACAGCGAGGTGGTCTCGTTGCCGACAAAACAGGAGTTCATGTCATAGACTGCCTGCGTTGCGGTGTAATTTGTGGCGCTGGAACTATCCCCCGGTGCACAACCCAAGTTGGCATCGGATCCTGGAGGACCGAACCCAAGTTGTCCGGCTGCTGCGGGGAACAAATTCTCCCAATAAGGAATTGGGGCAAGGCTGTTAATGTCGGTGCCCGCGTTGTAGGCCTTTGAGAGCATCGTCATGGCCGTGAAGTAATCCATCTTCGATTTCGGATCCACAAGGTCCAGAGGCATCGCGAGGTCTTCTTCCTGCAGCAGGTGGTGGCTCATGCGACCGATATAGGAAGCTTCGAGTACGAAACCACTCTTCAGGTCGCGGGTAAGCGAAAGGTCGAACACCTCAGCGTAGGGCGTGTGAATCTTGTTGTCCATGCCCCACGTGATCTCAAAACCTCCAGTACTCAAACTGTCAGGGGGCGTCACCGGGAAACCCCCACCAGGTGCAGGAATGATCAAGCTCGCCGGAACATTCGTGATCGGGCAGCCACTACCTCCAGTCCCGCACTGGAACCTGGGCGCGGTGTCGGGCGTCAAAATGCCCGCGGGATTGCCGATAGCCGTGGTTAGACCGAAAGATCCGTTCTTGTCGAAAGAATTGACGATACCTTCGCCATAGTGGTCGTAATAGATCCCGAACCCACCACGCACCGAAGTCTTTCCAGCGCCACCAAGCAGGTGGCTCAGCCAGCCACCGCTGTCAGAACTGGGGGACCAGGCAAACGCGATCCGGGGCGCGATATTCTTATAGTCCCATGCCCAGTAAGGACTACGACCATTGGCTTGGCCATTGAGATCAAACTGAAGCAGTGGGGCATAGCTTTGTCCTTGCAACATCGACTGGGCGCGCTTGTTGAACCAGTCGTGAAGGCTGGCTGTTGGTCCAACCTGAAGACCTGTGGTTTCGTAGGGCGGCTGGAGCATGGTGTACCGCGCTCCGAGAGTAACCGTCAAGTTTGGCCGCACACGCCACGCATCCTGCAGGTACGTTTCGAATTCGTTGGACTTGAAGTGCCGTTGCGCGGGCGCTCCTTCGGCCAGCACAGAGCCGGTCTTGGTTCGGTTGTAGTTGGAAAATCCTTCGGAGATCACACCAGCCAGAGTTGCCATGGCGAGATCGTAGGCTTGACCGTCCTGGACTGCGGGATAACCGAATTGGGCGGGATCCAGGCTTTGCCCCGTGTTCGCAAAACCAGAGCCGAAAAGCCATGAGGGGTTGGTCTCAGCACCGAGGAAAGACAAGTCGTTGGAAGAGCGAACGTCATTAATGATGCGCCAGTTCGCGCCAAATTGCAGGGTGTGATTCCCTTTTCTCCAGCTCACATCGTCCACGAGATTATGGACTGGCGCTCTGACTAGATCTGTGCTGCTTACACCCTGAGGATAGTCCAGTCCCCTGAACGTGATAATACCTTGCGTCTGCAAACCTGACTGGCTGATGTTAGGGCGAACATAGCCGTAACGCAGGTTATTGATGACGTTGTTGCTGATGGTCCAGACGTGCCCAACCGCTATTCCTTTGGCATTGTCCTTGTCCGTGATATTAGGGGGCTGTCCGGGAAACTGGGGAGCATTGCCAGACGACGGCAGCACGAAATGATCGTTTTGCAAATTGCCGCGCACATACAAGCTCTGGTGCGAGGTCAAATTCGCATCCAGCTTGACAATATAAGTATCCAACTTGGATGGAACTGCTGCGGGGAAGGTGAAGCCGACGAAATTCAATCCATCGCCAGCCGCGGTAGTGTTCGGGATCGGATAGGACTGGAGCACTTGCTGAACATCTGGGTTCACCCCGGGGCCCAAAGGACAGGTGCCCAGGCCGGTACAATTGGGATCCATTCCTGCAATCTGGGCCGAGTTGAGCTGCTGGAGATTGCCGTTCACGTCGTTATATTGAATGGTGCCACTGCGCAACAACATGCTGGGCACGGTGCGGGTGACCTGCAGGCTCTCGCGTGTGCGCTGTCCTTCATAAGCGGCGAAGAAGAAGAGCTTGTCTTTGATAATGGGGCCACCCGCTGTCACTCCGAAGGTGTTACGAATCAATTGGCCTGGTTTGTTAGGGAGTCCGGAAGCGATTTGTGCCTGCTCGTTGAACCAGTCATTGGCTTCGCCTACATTGGTTCGGTTGTATTCATAGATGCTGCCGTGAAAATTGTTGGTTCCGCTCTTGGTGATCAGTGAAACTTGGGCTCCGGAGGAGCGTCCCTGGTCGGCATTGGAGTTGCTGGTAGCGACGCGGAATTCCTCGATGGAATCCAGCGTAGTGCGCAGCGCGCCTTGGAACGCATTTCCATTGTTGGCGTCGTTGTTGTCGACGCCGTCCAGAGTGACGTTGGTCTGATCGCTACGGGCACCGTTGACCGAACCGCCCCGGCTGTCATAGGACTGGTCCACTTCCTTGCCGCCCACATAGGCCACACCCGGCTGCAAGCTAAGAATCCAAACTGCATCTCGTCCCTCGGAGGGCAGGTTCAGCAACTGCTTCGACTCGAAGGCATTTCCAATCGAAGCGTCCTGAGTGTTCACCATCTCGGCGTGACCTTCCACTTCCACCACTTCGGTAGCCGCTGCGACAGTGAGCGTGAGGTTTTGGGTTGCTGGAGTGTTCACCAGCAACTGGATCTCATTCATTCTCGTGGTGGCAAAACCGGTTGCGGTCGCCGAGAGCACATAGGTGGCGGGGGGAATCTGCACGAACTCGTACCCGCCTTGGCTGTCGCTTTTTGTAGAGCGGGAGAATCCGGTGGAGGAGTTTTGAAGCGTAACTGTTGCCTGGGGTACGGCAGCGCCCTTTGCATCGTAAACAGTACCCTTCAATGAAGTTGTGGCGACCTGCGAGAACGCAAGGCCCACAAGTGTCAACAGCATGCCTGCGAGGAAACCTGCAGCTTTTGCAGAACGCATGGGGAAGCTCCTTGTCTGCGATTCGAGTTGAATCTTTCCACCCAGGAGTAACCCTTTGCCCCCGGGGGACCCTAATTGGGCGCTATTTTGCAACTTGGCTGCCACAACATTCAAGAAGAATTTGCGCCATTCCGGGCCTTGTGAAACGTTTGAATACAGCTCTTCACAGGGGGATATTCCAAAAATGGAAGTTTATGCACGCCGATGGATGACCGTAGAGGCCAGAATTATCAGCGCGGGATAGCATTCCAGCGTGTAGCGAGGTTCGGGGTTCTCCAGGGTTCCGAGGAAGGCCGAGCGCAAGACGATAAACAAAACGAATAGGCCAATGCCAAAAAAATCACGGGCGGGGATCAGTCCCATGAGCGCCATTGCGACGTAGGCCAGGTTGATCACCCCGAAAGCCAGGCTGACCGTTAGCCAGCGGGGATCGTCGTTGAACTCCCACCAACGAGGATCGGACGGAAACAGTTCGGTGCGGGGGCGCAGCCACATGTCGGCAATCCGCAATGCAGGGAGCCAGACGTAATAACGGAACAGGGACGAGCGTATTCGTTCGGCCGCAAGCTCGCCGAAAGCAGCATCGAGTTCCGGGGTCATGCTGGAATTTTCGTTGTACTCCTCGAATAACTTGCTCGTCTGCTCACGCTGAGCCGGAGAGTCGAACGCCCGGTTTGGAAGCTTGGTGAAATCCATCTGCGAGCCCGGCACTGGCCAGTAGATTTCCTGCACAGAGACGTAGTCCACGATCCAGGTCTTGGTCCAGCGATTGAAGCCGGGCATGATCATCTCGTCGGAGTCAGTGGCATAACGCGGGGCCAAAGGCTCGAAGCGGTGGAGCGTGTGCAGATTGCGGAGGGTCCACGGGATCAGCGGCGCAAGGGCAGAGACGGCGGTTACGATTCCGGCCAGGATAATAGTTCGAGGGCGGAGAAGGGAAGATTGGCCTGCCGCGTGGCGGCCTCGCAACACGCGAAGAAGGAGAAGGAAGAGATATGCGCCGATGGCGGCGAGCAGAATCCCGCCATCGGGACGAAGGAGAATATCGGCACCAACCGAGAGCCCGCAGCCGAGCCAGGCGAGCGTCGGACGAGAGGCGGGTCCGCCAATGGCTAGGCCGCGGAGAGCGAAATGCAGCGCCAACGCGGTGAAGAAGATCTCCAGCGTTTCCGTGAGGGCGGCTGCCGCGTAATTCGCCGGGAACGGACAGAACGCAGCCAGCAGGAAGGCGGCCTTCGCGGCACGCTCGGAGAAGAGGCGGCGTGCCATGTCGGCGACCAAAAAACAAGTAGCAAGATCGAACAACACCTGCACCAGCAAGACGGCGCGAAAATTGTCGGCCCCGAAGATGGCGAAAATAGCAGCGAGAAAAGCCGGGTATCCGGGCAGCCGGGAGAGAGTAGGAGTGATGACGCCGGAATTGGTGATGCCATAGATCCCGTGCTGCAGCCAGTTCTTCGCGATGTCGGCATAAAGCCGAGAGTCGTCTACCACGGCGGGAAAACGGAATACGAGAAAGAGCCGCAGGGCCAGGGCACCCAGGCTTCCCAAGAGAAAAAACCGCGCCTGTTTTCGTATCCACCGCGCCGGGCTTCCAAGTTCGTGCACGGGCGCATGATAGCGCGTTTGCGGGAATCCCGGAGGAGAGAAATTGCATCTTAGAAGGGAGCACTCTCACCCTGCCCTCGTCTGATTGACCGTGTGCCGCGTGCGGCATACGATGAAGATCGTCCCTCATGGCCCAACCAGTCTTTTATGATCCGCGACGCGCCCGCTGGAGACGCCTGCGGCGTACGTTCGACGTTGCCGCAGTGCTGATTTCCGCGCTGATTATTATTTTCGTGTATACGGCGCTGCGGGACGAACCCCTGCCAGAACTGCTGTTTTATCCGCAGAAGCGGAACTTCAAGGCGCTGAAAGAGAATGAAAGAGAAAAGGCGCGCGAACGGATCAAGAAGGCGGCGGCGCGATCTCACCGCAGATCCAAATTGGCGGCCTCGCAGGTTACGCTAAACCAATCGGAAGGCATTCGGGCTGCGTTTTATGTGCCTTGGGATGCGGCCAGCTTTTCGTCTCTGCGCACCTATGCCCACCAGATTGACATGCTTTATCCCGACTGGCTGCATGTGCTGACCTCCGATGGGCGGTTGCAAGCGGTGGATGACCAGACCAATAAGTATTTCGACCTGATTCAGGGAAAAACGGTGGGTTCCGTCGACGATCGGGTCATGCCGTTTCTGAAGGCGGAAGACCCCGGGATGGAAGTCTTTCCCATGGTTAACAACTCCGACGGTACGGATTGGGTGGATATATCGGGATTTCTGAATAATCCTGACGCCCGAGCCGTTTTCCGGCGCCAGGCAGGCCAGTTCTTGTCATCGGGCCACTACCACGGGCTGATGATCGACTTTGAATCGTTCCCGGCCAGCGGCCAGCCTGGTTTTATCGCGCTGCTGCAGGAATTGTCCGGCGATCTGCACGCTCGCGGGATGAAGCTTTACGTGGCGGCGCAGGCACACAACACCGAGTACAACTATCCTGCGATTGCAAACGCGGCCGACGGCGTTGTGGTGATGAACTACGATGAGCACTATCCGGGAGGAAAATCGGGCCCGGTGGCCTCGCAGGATTGGTTCGTGGATAACCTGAAATTCGTCCTCAGCGTGATCCCGAAAGAAAAGATCATCTGCGCCATTGCGAATTACGGCTATGACTGGGTGCTGAAACCCAAGGACGGGCAACTTCCTCCTGACGTGCACGACGCGCCTTCCAGTGCGCAAGAGGCCTGGCTGGCTGCACGCGACTCCGAGCAGGACATCAACTTCGACGACGATGCGATGAATCCTCATTTCAGCTACCTGGATGAGCGCAACCTGCGCCATGACGTCTGGTTTGTGGACGCGGTTACCGCGCTGAACCAGATGCGGGCCGCGCAATCACTAGGCATACAAACGTTTGCCCTGTGGCGGCTAGGAAGCGAGGATCGCACTTTGTGGCGGGTCTGGGATATGCCCGGGGACTCAGGGGCGGTCGACAAACTGCGCGATGTGCCTCCGGGCGCTGACGTGGACATGGAGGGCCAGGGAGAGATTCTACGGATTGAAGACAAGCCCGTCCACGGCACCCGCGATCTGACCTTTGATGCCAACAGCAAGCTGATCACCGACGAAGTCTTTCAGGAGTTGCCCGAGCCTTATCGCGTCGGGCGATATGGATACAGTCCGAATAAGGTCGCGATCACATTCGATGACGGCCCGGATCCGGAGTGGACTCCAAAGATTCTTGACGTCCTAAAACAGAAGCACGCAAGCGCCACGTTTTTCCTGATCGGGATTCAGGCCGACAAGTTTTCTGGCCTGGCGAAGCGGATTTACACCGAAGGAAATACGATTGGGAACCACACGTTCACACATCCTGACGTCAGCAACATCTCCACCGCATACATGAAGGTGGAATTGAACCTGACAGAACGGCTCTTTGCCAGTCTGCTGGGAATGCGCGCAACTTTAATGCGGCCTCCGTACGCGATTGACGAAGAACCAGACACGTCCGACCAGGTGCGCCCACTCGAAATTCCGCAGGAGATGGGCTACATCACGGTGGGAAACCGGATCGATCCGAATGACTGGAGCGAAAGCCCACGGCGCTCGGCGGAGCAGATCACGCAGTACGTTTTGTCGCACCTGCCGCCATGCAAGGTGGAGAACCTGCGCTGCGGCAACATCGTTCTGCTGCACGATGGCGGCGGGAACCGTGCGGAGACGGTGCGCGCGCTGCCGATGATTATTGACGGCATTCGAGCGCGGGGATATGAGATTGCGCCAGTGTACGAGTTGCTGGGGATGCAGAGGGCCGACGTGATGGCCCCGCTGCCGCGAGGCGAATTGTGGGCGGCGCGCCTGGACCGGCTGGGCTTCTGGATGTTCAACGCGGTGCAGGCCGGGATTACGTGGATCTTCTTCCTGGGCGACCTGCTGATGACGGGCCGCCTGATCTTCATCGGAGCGGCGGCGGTCTACGACCGCCTGCACGAGAAGATCTTCGGCAAAGCCGCGGTAGTGGCGTCGTATAAACCTAAGGTTGCGGTATTAGTTCCTGCGTACAACGAAGAAAAAGTTATCGAACGTACGGTGCGGGCGGTGCTGAATTCGAACTATCCGAACTTGCGGGTGATTGTGATCGACGATGGCTCGAAGGACCGCACGCTGGAAGTGGCGCGCACTGCCTTCAAGGCAGAAGCCGCCGGCGGCACGGTTTTGATCCTGGAAAAAAAGAATTCAGGAAAAGCTGATGCCCTGAATTACGGGATCGAGCACATCGGCGATGCGGAATTGTTCGTGGGCATTGATGCGGATACGGTCATCGCGCCGGATGCGATTGCGCGATTGGTGCCGCACTTCATCAATCCGAAGGTTGGCGCCATCGCAGGCAACGCCAAAGTGGGCAACCGAGTCAACCTGTGGACCCGGTGGCAGGCGCTGGAATACATCACCAGCCAGAACTTTGAGCGGCGCGCACTCGACGTGCTGGGCGCGGTAAGTGTGGTCCCGGGAGCGATCGGAGCCTGGCGCGTATCGGCGGTGCGGGAGGCCGGAGGCTATCACACGGACACGGTGGCCGAAGATGCAGACCTTACGATGGCGCTGCTCCGCTTGGGATATCGCGTAGAGTATGAAGACATGGCCCTCGCCTACACCGAGGCGCCGACGAACGCGAATGGCTTGATGCGGCAGCGATTCCGATGGTCTTTCGGAATTTTGCAGGCGGTGTATAAGCATCGCGGAGTCTTTGCCCGCAAAGGCGCTTTGGGCTGGGTAGCACTGCCCAACATTGTGATCTTCCAGATTCTGCTTCCGCTGGTGTCGCCGCTGATTGACATCATGTTTGCCGTGGGCACGATCTGGTATTTCATCCAGAAACATTTCCATCCCGATTCCACCGATCCGGCGAGCTTCCACAAGTTGGTGTTATTTTTCTTCGCGTTTTTGGTGATCGATTTCCTCGCGTCGGCCATTGCGTTCGCGCTCGAGCGCCGGCGTGCCGAAGACAAAGAAGACGTGCTGCTACTCAGCCAGGTTTGGCTGCAACGGTTCGCTTACCGGCAATTGTTCTCGATTGTGTTATTCAAGACGCTGAAGCGGGCGCTGGAAGGGCGCAAGTTCGCATGGGATAAGTTGGAGCGAACCGCGGCGGTGAAGTATGTGCCCGCGGAAACCCACAATCATGTCAACGTTCCTTAGCTGAGGGCCTCTTCCAGCTTGCGATGGGAGAGGTGCGATTTGGTGCCTTATTTCACCCCAAGGTCATTGAGCATTTCAGCGGAATAAAAGAGGTGCAAACTCTGCCAGATTCCTGCGCCAGACCATCCAGGTGTGCATCCCCGGGGTCTCGATGTCGGTGTGCTGGATACCTTTCGTCTTCAGCCATTCCCGCACATTTCGATTGGCGGTGATAAGACGATCTTCGGTGCCGCAGGCTATCCAGAGCAATTTCAATTGCTGATTGGCCTTCGCATCAAGGCTGGGGAAGTCCTTATCGAACGGTTCGGGTAGACCTCCGGCACTGAACGATCCCACCCACGCGAATTTGTCGAGATTGTTCAGGCCAGTTAAGAGCGATTCCGATCCTCCCATGGAGAGGCCTGCAATGGCCCGGGAACTGCGGTCTTTGTTCACGCGATATTCGTTCTCGATTCTCGGCACGACTTCGGTGAGCAGCGCTTCGCGAAACTTCGTAAGATTCTGCTCGCGAACTTCGGGATGGTTGAAGATGCCTCCCCAGCCCACACGAATCATCTCCATCGTGCCGTAGCCCAGGGGCATGACCAGGATCATGGGCTTGGCTTTTCCTTGTGCGATCAGGTTATCGAGGATTACATTAGCCCGGCCGACAGCAGTCCATCCGCTGGCATCGTCGCTGTAACCGTGCAGCAAGTAGAGCACCGGGTACGCGCTTTTCGCTGCGGGATCGTATCCCGGAGGAGTGTAGACGTAATAATCGCGGTCATCGTTGCACACCGCCGATCGGTAAAAGTGGTGATGGATTTCTCCGTGTGGAACATCGTTCAATTCCCAGGGCAAAGAGGCTGGGCCGGGGACGTGAACCATGTTTTCGGTTGAGAGCAGATTGGGCTTCAGCAGATGATTGAATGGATCGAGGGAGCGCTGACCGTCGACAATGATGGAATATCCATAGTAGTCGGGTGACCATGGTGGCGAATTCACGGTCCAGATGCCTTGCTCATCTTTCTGCATCGGCAGTGCCTCGGCGCCTTCGCGGTTGAGCTTCACTTCCTGCGCACTAGGAGCGCGGAAGCGAAATGTCACGCTATTGTCGGAATGGACCTCAGGCGTGACCAGTGCGGGCGGCGGTGTTTGCGGAGCGGGCGTTTGCGCAGGCTTTGATTGTTGCGCTGTGAGGCAGGTGGCAAACAGCAAGGGAAAAACGAGCCGCGAATTCAGTTTCATGATGCCGTCTCCTGAAATGCGGCACTAATTGTAAGGCAAAGCGACAGCGAGATGGCTTCGACTTCGCGCTGGGCAGGCTCTCCATCTGGCCTGAAGAAGGGTTCCCTCCAGGATGACCTTCTTTGGAGGTGAGGGCTATTTGTGCGAGGCTACATCGAGGCGGGTTTCGGCACGGTGCAGAGCGTCGAGCGCGCGCTCGACGTCAACCGACGTGTCGCCGCTGGTAAGGCGTTGCTCGGCGCGCTCTTTGGCTTTGCGGGCTCGTTCCACGTCGATCTCGGAAGGACGCTCGGCACTCTCAGCCAGAATCGTGACCTTGTTGGGCAGAACTTCGGCAAATCCCCAGGCCATGGCCAGTCGCTGCTCGGTGGAATGCTCGCGGAATGTGATCTCGCCAACGGCGAGTTCGGTAATGAGCGGCGCATGGCCCGGGAGCACGCCCAGATAGCCGTTCTTGCCCGGGATCTGGACCTCCTCGGCCGCCGTGTCCACTACCTTTTTTTCCGGCGTGACGATTTCGAGTTGGAAAGTATCGGCCATATCAGTGGTCAGTCAGTGTTCAGTGGTCAGTTGATAGTGGTTAGTCGTAGTATTCGCTGTCGACTAGCCACTGATCACCGCCCACTTGCTACTGCTTTCTACGCTGCCGCCTTCATCTTCTCCGCGGCTTGGAGCACTTCCTCGATTGGGCCTTTCATGTAGAAGGCCTGCTCGGGGATGTCATCGTACTTGCCCTCAACGATTGCCTTGAATCCCTTTACCGTATCGGCAACTTTGACGTAGCGTCCTTGCGCGCCCGTGAATTGCTCCGCTACGTGGAAGGGCTGCGAAAGGAAGCGCTGGATCTTGCGGGCGCGAGCGACGGTCAGCTTCTGATCTTCGCTCAATTCGTCGATGCCGAGAATCGCAATGATGTCCTGCAGGTCTTTGTACGTTTGCAGCGTCCTCTTCACGGACTGCGCTACGTCGTAGTGCTCCTGGCCGACGATGCGCGGATCGAGAATGCGTGATGTCGAAGCCAGAGGATCGACGGCAGGATAGATACCAATTTCGGTCAACGCGCGCGAAAGCACGGTTGTCGCGTCAAGGTGAGCGAAAGTAGTAGCCGGAGCGGGATCGGTCAAATCGTCCGCGGGCACGTAAATGGCCTGCACCGAGGTGACTGAACCTTTCTTGGTCGACGTGATGCGCTCCTGCAGTTCGCCCATCTCCGTTGCCAGGTTCGGTTGATAACCTACGGCGCTCGGCATGCGGCCGAGGAGCGCAGAGACTTCCGAACCTGCCTGCGTAAAGCGGAAGATGTTGTCGATGAAGAGCAGCGTGTCGGCGCCCTCGGCATCCCGGAAATATTCGGCGACGGTCAGACCTGTCAACGCAACCCGCAGGCGCGCACCGGGAGGCTCGGTCATCTGGCCATAAATCAAAGCAGCCTTCGACTCGGCGGGCTTGCCAGGCTTGATCACACCCGATTCCGACATTTCCAGCCAGAGATCGTTGCCTTCGCGGGTGCGCTCGCCAACACCGGCAAAGACGGAGTAGCCGCCGTGCTGTTTGGCCACGTTGTTGATCAATTCCATGATCACGACCGTTTTGCCAACGCCAGCGCCGCCAAACAAGCCGATCTTGCCGCCCTTCAAAAATGGTTGGATGAGGTCGATGACCTTAACGCCGGTTTCGAACATCTCGGCGGTGGTCGCCTGCTCGTCGAATGCGGGCGCGAGACGGTGAATCGGCATTCTCTCTTTGTAGTCGACGGGACCCAGCTGGTCGACGGGCTCGCCGATCACGTTCATCACGCGGCCCAGCGTCCCCCGGCCCACGGGCACGGAGATGGGCCCGCCCTGATCGATGGCCTTCATGCCGCGCACCATACCTTCGGTGGCCTCCATCGCGATGCAGCGCACGCGACCTTCGCCCAAGTGTTGCTGCACCTCAAGAATCACCTTGATTGGAGTGGGGACGTTGAAGCCGTCACTGACGACTTGCAGAGCCTCATAAATCGGAGGTAGGTGACCCTCTTCGAATTGCACATCGACTGCCGGGCCTGCGATTTGGATTACGTGTCCTACGTTTTGTGCCATAAACCCTCAGCTCTTCATTAGCTGTTAGCTCTTAGCTCTTAGCTCAATCTCACCGCTCGACGGACCGTTCGCTGTTCTTACAGACAACTTGCCGAATCCGTCCGCTTAACTTCCCAGAGAAGCCAGCAACTGCCGATAGCTCCTCTTCACATCGCCGCTGCGCCACTGACGATCTCGATGATCTCCTTCGTGATTTTCGCCTGGCGAACGCGATTCATCGTGAGCGTCAGGGAGTCGATCATGTCAGTTGCGTTGCTGGTCGCCGAATCCATGGCGGTCATGCGCGCGGCGTGCTCGGCGGCCACCGACTCCAGCAGCGCGCGGAAAACCTGAATGCTCACGTACTTGGGAAGCAGGTCGCGGAACAACTCTTCGGGGGGCTGCTCGTAAATGTAATCGACCTGCGCGCTTCCGAACTGGGAACCTGCGTCGCCGGCGCCCTCTGTGGTACGCAGGCCGACCCCCGCGCTCACCGCCGCCTCTTTCGCCCTTTTCTTCTCTTCTTCTGTGGGCTCTTCGGCGAGACGAACGGCCTGTTCCCCAATCTGTTCGATGGGCAGTATCTGCTCGACAATGAGGCGCTGAGCGATCACCGACTTGAATTCGTTAAAAACGACATAGACCGCATCGATTTCTTCGAGCTGATAACGCTCGATGACACTCCGAGCCAAAGCAGAGGCTTGCGCGAATTCGACCTTGCCAAGAATGCCGATGTGCTCGCCGGTGATCTGGATTTCGCCGACGCGTTCGACCGCCTCAGGCGGCACCTCAGTGGATTCCATGAGTTGTGCCAGAGTCTGCGTCTGCACCTTGGCGGCGGGGTAGCGGCGGCGCAGGAAGTCGCGGCCTTTGCGGCCGACCGCTTCGATGTCGACGTTTTTCCCTGCTTTCGATTGCAGGAACCTTGCGGCGGCTTTGGTGATATTCGCATTGAAGGCGCCAGCGAGGCCTTTGTCGCCGGTCACGACAATAAGCAGAATGTTTTTCTCTTCTCGCTGAGCGAGCAGAGGATGCTTCGGTTCTCCGGTTTCGGGGTCGTAAATCTCTGCCCGGGCGACCAGTGATTTCAACACACTCGTTAACATCTGGGCGTAGGGACGCGCAGCCAGGGCACGCTCCTGCGCGCGGCGCAACTTCGCCGCCGAGACCATCTTCATGGCCTTGGTGATCTGCCGCGTGTTGATCACGCTGCGAATGCGACGGCGGATGTCGAGAATGTTGGGCATGCAAAAACTTTCTACGTTACTTCGCTACCGCTTCCCTTTGCGCTACGAACTGTTGTTTCGCTTCCTTGATCACGTTCTGCAACTGCGATTTCAGCTGATCGTCGAGGATTTTCTTCTCCATGATGGTGCGCAGAATTCCGGGATTGGTCGAATCCACGTACTTGTACAGCTCCTTTTCGAATTCACGCACCTGGTCGACTGGCATGTCGTCGAGGAAACCGCCGGTGCCGGCCATGATGATCAGAATCTGCTTGGAGAACGGCAGAGGAGAGAACTGATTCTGCTTCAATAATTCGACCAGCCGCTGTCCGCGGTTTAACTGAGCTTGCGTGGCCTTGTCGAGGTCGCTGCCGAACTGGGCAAAGGCCGCCAGTTCGCGGTATTGCGCGAGTTCGAGCTTCAACGTTCCTGCCACCTGCCGCATGGCCTTGATCTGGGCGCTGCCGCCGACGCGACTCACGGACAAACCGACGTTCACGGCCGGTCGCACGCCCTGGTTGAACAAGTCGGTTTCCAGATAAATCTGGCCGTCGGTAATCGAGATGACGTTGGTCGGAATATATGCCGAAACGTCGCCCGCCTGGGTCTCGATCACGGGCAGCGCCGTCAGCGATCCGCCGCCATTCTTGTCGCTTAACTTCGCCGAGCGCTCCAGCAGTCGCGAGTGGAGATAGAAAACGTCTCCGGGGTAAGCCTCGCGCCCCGGAGGACGCCGGAGCAGCAACGAGATTTCGCGGTACGACGCGGCATGCTTCGACAAATCGTCATAGATGACCAGAGCGTGCCGTTTCGTATCCCGAAAATATTCGCCCATCGCGGTTGCGGCATAAGGCGAGATGTACTGCATCGGAGCGGGCTCGGAAGCCGATGCTGCCACGACGATCGTGTATTCCATCGCGCCGGCGTCTTCGAGAATCTTGACGACCTGCGCGATCGAAGAACGCTTCTGTCCGATCGCGTTGTAAATGCAGATTAGGTCGTTGCCCTTGCTGTTGATGATGGTGTCGAGCGCGACGGCGGTCTTGCCGGTCTGGCGGTCGCCGATGATCAATTCGCGCTGGCCGCGGCCGATGGGAATCATGCTGTCGATGGCCTTCAATCCGGTAGCCATTGGCTCACGCACGGGCTGGCGATCGATGACGCCGGGAGCCAGGCGCTCGAGCGGGATGAACTTGTCAGTCGAGATCGGGCCTTTGTCGTCGATGGGCTGGCCGAGTGAGTTGACAACGCGGCCGATCATAGCGTCACCCACTGGCACGCTCATGATGCGTCCCGTGCGCTTGACCTCATCACCCTCTTTGATCTCGGTGTATTCGCCGAGCAGCACCACGCCGACCTGGTCTTCTTCCAGGTTCATCGCGATGCCAGCCACGCCGTGAGGAAACGACAGCAGTTCGCCGGCCATGACCTTGTCGAGTCCATAGACGCGCGCGATGCCGTCGCCCAGGGTGATGACTGTACCGGTCTCGTCCACGGAGATTTGCGTTTCGTAGTTCTCGATCTGCTCGCGGATCAGTTTGGTGATTTCGTCTGCTTTGATTTGCGCCATAAATAGCTCTTAGCTTTCAGCTGTCAGCCTTTAGCTACTACTTTCAACCACTAGCTCTTCCCGAAAACCGATGGGCCTGGTATGAAAACCAGGACCTTGCCGCTAGGAGCTAATGGCCTCTTTAATCCTTTCCAACTGGCCTTTCACGGAACCATCGTAAATAGTGCTGCCGACGCGGACGACTGCGCCGCCCAGCAAAGATGGGTCCAGGCCATAACTTGCGCGCACTTTTTTGCCGGTGGTCTTTTCAATCTGCGCTTCGAGAGCGCCCTTTTCGTTCGGACCTAATTCGCGGGCGCTGGAGATTTGCGCGTTGGCAAATCCGAGACGAGCATCCAGTTCCTTCTCGAATTGCTCGACGATTCGCGGAAGGAATGACAAGCGCCGGTGATCAATAAGGACCGCTATCAGATTGCGAACCGGCCTCTGGATTCCCTCTCGCTGCACAATGGCATCCAGCAACTTGCGTTTCTGGTCCACGGGGACGGCTGGATTCTCCCATACACGGCGCAAGTCGACGCTCTCGCCAAAGATGGCGGAAATCTGGCGCAATCCGCCAGTGGCCTGAGACGCGTCAAGCCGCTCGCCGAAAACCACATCGGCGAAGGCTCGGGCGTATGTGCTGGCGACGGAGGCCACGACCTAGTTCCCGTCCTTTCCTGAATCGTCAGATGCCGACCCAAGCTGGCTGGCAAAATCGCGCACCAGAGCCTGATCGGTGGCTGGATCGACGCGAATCTGTTTCTGGGCAAGCCCGACGGCGAGGTCAGCGGCATGCGCTGTAAGTTGACGACGGGCGGCTTTCGCTGCCGCTGCGATTTCCTGCTCGGCTGAGGCCACTATCTTGCGCGCATCTTCCTGGGCCGCCGCCTGAATGCGGGCTTCCTCGGCGGCGCCTTCTTTTTCCGCGGCATCGCGCATCATGCCGATTTCAACGTCGAGTTTCATCAGGCGGGATTCAATTTCTGCGAGCTTGCGGCGCGCCTCTTCGCTGGCCTTCTGAGCCTCTTGCATCGCTTTCTGAATCGCCGATGTGCGATCACGGAAGATGCCGGGCAGATACCTGCGCCCCGCCCAGATGATGACACCGGCGATTACGGCGAAATTCAGGGCCATACTCAACCAGTAGGACTGCTGCAGATTGAGTCCGGTCAGGCGTGAGATGAGTTGCACCGAGGGCGAGTGCTTGAACTGCTCGAACTCGTCCTTCTCTTCGCCCGCCGCTTCCCTGCTCTCATGGGCCAACTCGCGTCCTGGCCGAATGCCCGCAGTATCGCTGGTGTCCTGAGTTTGTTCAGGAGACCTGGCAGGTTCCTGGGCCTGCATGCCGACGGCTGCGCCGCAGAACAACAGCACCGACAGCACAAAACTTCGGGCTATGCCTGGCGCTATCACGGTCGAAATCATGAGCGTGCCACCCCCACAGGTTGCAGAACCCGTCGGACAATCTCCAGGGCCAGAGCTTCTGCCTCGGCTTGTAGACCTTTTTCGGCGGCAGCGCGATCGTTCTCGATGCTTGCCTTGGCGCCTTGGACCTGGGTCAACGCTCTGTTGCGGGCTTCTTTGACGGCCTCGTTACGAGCCTGCAAAGCGGCTTGGCGCTTGGCCTCCTGGGCGCGGAAAACGGCTGCACGGGCTTCCCGCAGGCGTTGCTCGTACTCGCTGGTGCGCGCGTCGGCTGCGGCGATGTCCGCCTTCGATTTTTCGACGGCACCCTCAGTCTTGCTGCGGCGCTCCTCCAGCACACGCCGCAATGGCTTGTGCACGATCATCGTATAGAGGGCGTAGAGCAAGCCCACCAGAATCACTGTGGGCACCGATCCGAGCAGTAATTCGCCTAGTTGGTTGAGCGTCTGATCCATGTGGTGCTGGTATAGACCGGAATAATGAGGGCTATGGAAACTGATAAGTCTAGCGTCCGGGGGAGTTTAATGTCAACGAAAAGGGAGCACGGGTAGTGTCTCAGTTTCGATTTGACGGGCGCTGACGGCGGCAGCTGTGGCATACTCGGTTCGTGGCCAAACGTCCGCGCGATCCCAACGAACTCGCAAAGTTGATTGTCGATATTGCCACAGGTGAAGCTGACGACACAATAAGCGAGTCCAAGCGTAATCCGTCGCCCAAGCGCACGGGCGGGCTAAAGGGCGGAAAAGCCCGCGCCAAGAGCCTCACGGCAGCCGAACGCGCTGACATCGCCCGCTTAGCAGCTCAAGCCCGCTGGAAAAAATCGTAGTTCCGACCCCAAATCATTACCATCTAATGGTTTAGGACTGCCAACTCGGCATGTCCGGTCGTAATCTAAAAGTGACATGGGTAACAAAAGATTTTGGCCTTCGTCCATTTAAGGTACACTGTATGGCCAACAACAATCCTCACCGGAAGAAAGGACCACACAGCATGGCAACGGCACATAAGCCAGACCAAGAAGAATTGCAGCGGCAGGAATTGAACGCCTTCGCTAAAAAGGTCCATTCCGCTATCGAGGAATCGCGAAGCAAAATGAGCGCCGAAGAAGCAGCCGAGGCCGATGCCAAAGCTAAGGCTATCTTCGACCGCGCCAGCGCTGCCGCAAAACAGACTCGGCGAGGCGCGTAAAATCTCGAATCAATTCGCTCCGTAATTCTTCCGGTACGTGAAATACGTCCATCAGCATTTTGAAACCTTCCAAGTCATTAGCCATCACGAAGTCGTGATAGTGACCGCAGATTTCAGGCGTCAGGGCGCGCACTTGTCGCCGAGTATATGTAGGCTTTTCGGTCATGCGGACTAGCCAGTTTTTTGGTCTTCTTCTGGGGGTGCATTCCGACGCCATTCCACTTCATCTGCGAAATCCAGCGGGAAAGGAATGGGTACCTGTTCTGGATGTATCAGATTCCAGTGCTCAACGGTGTTCGTGCCAATCTCTGCTTCTCCAATCATTTGCTCGCGATACTTTCCTACAGCCATCACCATTTTTTCTCGGTCGGCCTCGTCGGTATCGATCCAAAGAGCAAGTTGCGGGATGCACAGGTTAGCACGATAAGGTCGTCGCGTCTTTTTGTCGTAGCGGGTCTCTTCGCGGGCGGCTTCTGCAAACTTCTTGGCTAGGCGATCAATTCCGGTTAGTGGTTTTGGCAGCTTCCATCCCTGCTTGGCCGCAAAGACAGCTATGTCTGCCATTTTTACTTCGGTTACCTTGTTCTCCCGTTTGTAATAACGGATGAACGCTTGCATTTGTTCGTGCACTGTCATTTTTCACCTCTTTAAGCACCAACCGGGGCAACGTCCCCCCATCCGTCCACCATCGCATTCGGCGTCACGAAGGATCTAATTTTCACTAGATGATTGCGGAACAAATCGTATCGCGAAGTCTTGTGTTGCAGTTGTCCGGCAACGATACCTGGATGAACATTAATCGTTTTCGCAAATCCTAAAATGTCTCGTTCGGCGAAAAACGGATACTTGAGTGATATGAATTTCGTCAACTTGGCCGCTGGAACACAGAATTGCGCGGCGGCTTCATTGGCAATTCGCTCTTCTTCTGGAATGCCGTCTCCGGTTCCGGCGCGTTCGTTTTCTAATTCGGCATCCAGCATCACGGCTGCCCGCCCGTGGCCTTGCATAACGTGCTCACATTCATGGCGCAGAACAAACCAAAAATTGTCGATTCGATCATGGCGGAGTGACATTCCGACCACAGGCGATTTGTCATCAAGCCAAAAGCACACACCGTCAATTTTTGCTCCCGGCAGCGACTCAACAATGACGTATCGGATGCCAGCCAATGCCAATAATCTCGGAACCTTCCTAGCGCTCGCTGGCGACTCTAGCAATGTCCGCATTTCGCGGACGGCGCTTTCGAGAGCAGCCAGAGAGTACTTCGCCGCCATGCTTTTAGCGGCGATCTGCTTTACTCGATATAGCCACGCGAGTTGGGCAGGCGTAGCAGGAGAAAAAACATTTGTTTTTTTTGCAGCGTGTGGAAGGGTTTCAATTTCGTCAACGGACCCAACGCCAAAGAACTTACACAGAGCTAACTCAACGCCAATCACGTTCCGAATATCATCCACCCCCTTAAGCCAGCCACGCTTTATCATTTCCGACACAGGCAGTTCTCCGAATAGGCTAGCCCTAGTCGCCAATCTGGGATCAGGCCGGGAGATGATGCGCGCCATGGCAAGGTCGTAATCCTTTTGAAGCTGGAGAAAGCGCTCCGCAGGTTCGCCAAAAATCTGGCTAAGTCCCAATGCGAGGTCAGCATCCACGGCGCGTTTCCCGGCGATCACTTTATTCAGGCCGGTTTCGTCAATCTTCAGCACAATGGCGAGAACTCGTTGGGTCCAACCACGGGAATCAAGAAGAGCTTGAATTAGCTGGCCGGGGGTCTTAAAGTCCTGATCAGTGGGAGGCACGATCTGAAGTGTAAGAGTTCAAAGGGATAAAGTCAACAGGCAAATTTCCCATCTGAGCAAACTGAATTTTATGCTTGACAAACGTTGTAATATCGCCTATTGTTTTGGGCATGAATCGGCTTTCAATTTCCGAGCGTGCCGTGATTCTAGGGATGCTTGTCGAAGGGAACAGTCTCCGTTCCATCACTCGCCTTACAGGAGTATCTATTAATACCGTCACGAAACTGCTGGTCGATCTTGGAAACGCCTGCGCCAAGTTCCACGATGAGTACGTTCGGAATCTTAAGGTTCGCCGCTTGCAGTGCGATGAGATTTGGTGCTTTGTCGGAGCGAAGGCGAAGAACGTTACGCCAGAGAAGAAGGCGGAAGGCTGGGGGGATGTCTGGACGTGGACAGCAATTGACGCGGAAACGAAACTCTGCGTGAGTTATTTAGTGGGCGGGCGCGATGCGGCATGGGCGGGAGATTTCATGGAGGATTGCGCCAACCGCATCAATAGCCGCGTGCAGGTAACGACCGACGGCCACAGAGCTTATTTAGAAGCTGTTGAAGGTGCGTTCGGAATGGACGTAGATTACGCGCAATTGCAGAAGATATATGGCGCACCTTCTGATGCCGAGGTGCGCCGCTATAGTCCTGCCAAGTGCATCGGTACTGACATGAAGGTCGTAAGCGGTAATCCCGATCCAAAGCACATCAGCACAAGTTTCGTGGAACGCCAGAATCTAACCATGCGAATGAGCATGAGGCGGTTTACTAGACTCACAAATGGGTTCTCGAAGAAGGTCGATAACCACGCTCACATGGTCGCGATTCATTTCATGCACTACAACTTCGCCAGAGTCCATAAAACCTTAAGAGTGACGCCAGCAATGGAATCGGGCTTGGCCGATCACGTCTGGTCGCTTGAGGAAATCGTTCTTCTGGCAAACTGAGACACTACCGGAGCACGGGTAGCGGCCAGTGGAGCCCGGCTCAACGCCGCGCCAGGTTCACTGGTGCAACGGCACCCTCCGCCGACTCCTTCTACCGCGCATGGGCCATGAAATACAAGAAAACAACGCACATTCTGGCCCGTGGAATGTGGTGTCTAGATTAAAAAACCTCCTTGACTTTAGGCTAAAGAGGACTAGCATGGAGATATCACCTCCGATCCAATTCAGGATCGAATGGGCCGATAGCCAAGGAATGTCACCGCTTCTTGGTTGCCGGCCCATTTAATTTGCGCGGACCTTCCCGCTGCGTTGCAGGTAGTTACCTGATCTGTACGAGTTCCGTGGAGGAAACATTCTCAGGAGCGGGCTGCTGCGGGTCACGCCAGGAATCGAAAATCGAAACCTGGTGTACGCAGGAAACAGTGCAGTGGGCTGCGCAAGATTTTTCAGCTAAATACTCGCGGCGCAGGTCGTCTTTGCTATAGCTTTCGAGGGGGACGCCGGGATATCCACGTTGCTGGGAGCAATAGTGGACTAACCCGTTTTCGCATATGTAGAGATAGCGGCCGCCGGCACGGCAGCGCCAGTCGTTGGGCTGGCCCTTGGCGATGTTGTCCTGGAAGGCATGGACGCGGGTAAAACTGCTCTTCTCGAGAGCTTGCATCTCGTGATAAATGCGGCGCTCTTCGTCGCCGAGAGGCTGCAACTGGCCGCTGCCATCGTGGATGATGCCGATGGTCGAGGTGAAGCCGAGCTCGACAGCGCGCTTGCCGATCACGAGCGCGTCCTGAGGGTGCGTAATCCCCCCACCCACCACGGAATTGATGTTCACATGAAAGTCGGCGTATTCGGCCAGCAACTGCAGCTTCTTGTCCAAAACTTTCAGGCTCTTTTTTGAGACTTCGTCGGGATTGACGTTATCGATGGAAATTTGCAGCCATTCGAGCCCAGCGCGGTTCAACCGCTGAATGCGTTCGGCGACAAGAAGATAACCGTTGGTGATCAGGCCGGCGATCATGCCGTTGGCGCGAATGCGCCGGATCACGTCGTCGAGTTCCGGATGCATCAGCGGCTCGCCGCCAGAAATTGTGACCACGGAGGTGCCCAGATCCCCGAGCTTGTCGATGCGGCGGTACATCTCCTCGATGGGGACGGGCTTAGAGAAATCGTCGAACTCGTTGCAGTAGGTGCAGGCCAGGTTGCAGCGGCGCATCGGGATGATGTGCGCCAACAAAGGATGATCCGTCGAGGTCAGCGCCCGGACGGCCATCTTCGCTCCGCGCAGGTTACGGTGCAAAGCTTTGGCGCGGCGGCGCAAGGTTGTGGTTAAAGAAGGCATGGATTCAGTTACTTCTATTACAACATACGCGCGCATGCAGTGCATGTCGGGAACACTGTCTAGCGGAATTGCCGCGTCGAATGGCAGGGAAACGGATCAAGTTGCGGACGTCATGATGAAGAAAGCTATGCAGGGCTTTCTCACCGCAGGAGTTGGTGGCCCGCTTTCTGCAGGAGCTCAATTCCGTTACCTGCCCGTTCTTCATGGATCAAAACATAATCCGTATCGTAGGTCGACACGGCAAAAATTGGAATTCCCTTGCTCGAAAGCGGCTCAATGAAAGATAGCAGCACCCCAGTTAGTGAGAACGGGAAAGGACCTTTCAGCTTCAGGCATGTCCAGCGATAGGGGGATTGAACATCTGGCGGAACAACGTCAAAAGGGCAGACGATGGAGAGTTCATCCGGGGTTCGAGTCACCGATGCGAATTCGCCTTTGTGAGCCCAGTCGGGGACCGCTGCATCGGGGGCGAGGCGCACAATGGCATAGGGGTTGGGCAGGCAGCGGAATTTAAGCTGATGATCCTGCGGCTTTGGATTCTCATCTTTCACGAGCGGCATTCTGTTGACCTCGATTGCAGAGACTGCGGGACAGCCGAGGGCGGCTGTCGCTACATGAATCGATCAGTCTTCGATTGCTTTGCGCACGGCAGCCCGCGCCAATAGTCGCGTGGAATCAAGGGTTGGCAGCGGGGACGAGTCGGGCGTGACCAGCAGTGGAATCTCTGTGCAGCCCAGCACGACGGCATCGCAGCCTTCATCTTTCATGGAGCGGATGACTTCCACGTAATATGCCTGCGAGCGTGGCAGGAATTGCCCGTTCACTAACTCATCAAAAATGATCTGGTTCATGCGCTCTCGCTGCTCTGGCCCGGGGACCCGATGGTCGATACCTGCGGCTTTTAACGCCTCGGGATAGACCGGCCCTTCCATTAGATACCGCGTTCCCAGCACTGCCAGATGTTTGAATTGGCGACGTTGCGCTTCCGCGGCTACTTCCCGTGCAATATGGAGCCAGGGACGCGGAGAGCGGTGTTCGACCAGATCGAAAGCCTGATGAATCGTGTTGTCGGGGCAGATCAGGAAATCGGCTCCGGCTTTGGCCAGCTTCTCGGCAGAAGACAGCATGAGTTCTGCTACCCCGGCCCAGTCGCCTCTATCGATCGGTTTCATATATCGCGCCAGCGAGTGCGAATGCAGCGAGACTTCGGGATGATCGTGGCGCCCCAACATGGCCGAACCCTCGAGCGAGATGGTGCGATAGCACAGCGCGGCTCCTTCGGTGCTACATGCGACGATGCCGATGTGTAACATCAGGGGTCAGGGCCTAGGTGTGATCTTTCAACACGTTGTTCCTTAGAAGTGAATAGTCCATTCAACTCAAACCGGAGAAGCTGAAGGTGCGAACCAATCCGCTTCTTGGGGAGAGAGACGAATGGACCTCCATCAGAATGCCCGACTTACGCTCTGGAG
>DATGFC010000006.1:0-107888 GCA_035309485.1 Candidatus Sulfotelmatobacter sp. | reverse complement strand
GTAAGTCGGGCATTCTGATGGAGGTCCATTCGTCTCTCTCCCCAAGAAGCGGATTGGTTCGCACCTTCAGCTTCTCCGGTTTGAGTTGAATGGACTATTCACTTCTAAGGAACAACGTGTTGAAAGATCACAGCTAGGGGTGGGGAGCCAGGAGGGAGGTGTGTTCTTAGGCTCGGCTGCGACCCTAATCGGGATCCCGATGTCGTGCGCCGTTGATGCAGGGTGCGGAATAAGAGTGGTTCCTGCACTCCAGATTGATCGGTCTATGTAGGAAAAAGTTTTCCTATTTTCCCCTTGTAGTATCCTGTTGCGAAGGTTGGCAAATCGGGCCGGAATCATTCCCCAGAAGCAAAGTCGAAACGTAAGCCGTTGAAAACAATAATGCGACGAGAGAAACAGTCTTCCCAAGCTGCCAAGAGTCTCTTCGGCAATCCTCGTGCATTGAGTCACATGGGAAATTGGCAGGTCTGTGGGTTAGAGAACGAAAAGGGCAAAAATGGGAAAAATATTGCCTACTGCAAAGGGTGGTCGGGGAGATAGACGTGACAACTGAGTTGGCCGGGACATTTGTGGAGGGCATCAGCGCCAGCATGCGACCGGTTGAGGCCGTGATCCGGGAATTGTCGCAGAGCGATGTGCCGGTTCTGCTGTTGGCCGAGCCCGGAGCGGGTAAACACGCCACGGCGCGTCGGATTCACGAGCTTTCGCAGCGCAGCACGCAGCCGTTCCGATGTCTTCAGTGTTCCAGCCTGAAGGCGGAAGACCTGAACCGTGATCACGCGGGTGATATGGGAGCGGGCACTATTTTCCTGAAGGAAGTCGCCGACCTGAACGCCAGTTCGCAAGCCTCTCTAAGAGACATACTGCTGCGCTCGGGCAAAAGTTCCAGTTCGGCAAGATTGATCTGCGGCAGCGCCCGGGACCTGGAGGTTGAGGTCAAGATGGGCCGGCTGCGCGAGGAGTTGTATTACCGGATCAGCGGTGTGTGCCTGCGGCTGCCGCCATTGCGGCAGAGGAAAGAGGATCTGCCGCTGCTCACAGCGCACTTTCTGCACAAATATGCGGAGGAATTTCGGCGTCCGCTGCCGCAGCTGAGCTCAGAGATCCAGCGGCTTTTTGATGAGTATTCCTGGCCGGGAAATTTACGCGAACTGGAAAGTGCAGTTCGGGTTCTGGTCGCGCTGGGAGATGAGCGACTGGCCATGGGTGGATTGCGGGCGCTATTCCGGCAGCCCAATGTTAGCAATACCGGCGCCGTATCGCTGAAAGCAGCGTCCCGCGCGGCATCGCATCAGGCGGAGAAGGAATTGATCCTCAAGGCATTGACGCGCACGCGCTGGAACCGGCGGCGGGCGGCCGAGGAACTGAAGATCAGCTACAAAGCCTTGCTCTACAAACTGAAGCAGATTGGGTACGAAGGTTACGGAGCGTAGTAGCTCCAGCGGAGAGCGTATGAAGCGAACGATGAATGTGGGAGCGCTGCTGGTGATGCTGTTGTTCGCGGCCGCATTACTGGCGCAGTCCATGAGGGAAACGAAAGACGACAAACCTGCCGACAACCGGGGCAGCCAGCCTGCCGATGTGGCGCAGGATGCGGGTGCCCGGTCCGATTACGTGATCGGAGCCGATGACACACTGCACATTTCGGTGTGGAAAGAGCCGGACCTCTCCGAGACGCTGCCGGTGCGTCCTGACGGGAAGATCTCGATGCCGCTGCTCAACGACATTCCGGCGGCTGGATTGACACCCCTGCAATTGAAAGATTCGATCACGGAGAAGCTGAAAAAATACATTGCGGATCCGCGCGTCACGGTGGTGGTTACGGCGATGAATAGCCAGAGGGTTTTCGTCACCGGAGAAGTGCTGCATAGCGGGCCAATGCCGCTACTGCCGCACATGACTATGCTGCAGGCACTCTCGCAGGCGGGTTTTACGCAGTTCGCCAATCTCAAAGGCATTTACCTGTTGCGGACACAGAACGGCAGGCAAGAGAAGCTGCCGTTCAATTACAAGGAAGTAGTCAAAGGGAATCATCCGGAACAGAACATCGCTCTCAACCCCGGCGACACGCTCGTTGTGCCATGAGGATTGGATGAGGAGACAAACAAGCATCTGGACCGTAGCACTGATGGCCTGTGCGCTGAGTGTTGCGCGGGCGCAGGACAGCACCGCGCCTTCTGGCGGCGATTCGTCACAGAATACCGCGCAGCAACCGGTGCCGGCCTACGGTCAGGACAATTCGTCGGCGCAGATGACTGAAAATCCGCCCATCTCGAGCCTGGACCAGCCGTCGCTCGAACCGCAAACGGCTCCTTTGAGCTACTTGCAACCGGGCGCGACGTTCAGTGAAGCCGCCGATTCGAATGCGGCCAGCGTGTTGGGCGTCGGCCAGCATTTCACGTCCCTAACGCACGCTCTGGGCAGTCTTGAAATGCGGCGCTTGTGGAGTCATTACGATTTCGGCCTCGATTACCTGGGCGGAGTGGGCTACTACTCGCTCCAAGGACAAGGCGCGAAGCTGCTGCAGCAGATGGATGTGGACCAGAAGATCACGTGGAAACGGGGCCAACTCTCGTTGCGCGACAGCTTCAGCTACCTGCCCGAGGGGAACTTCGGGTCCGCCTATGGATCCATTGGCGCGCAGGGAATTGGCTCGATCGCGAGCACCCCATTCGGAGCTTTCATGGGCGGCAGTGTGCTGGGCACGTTTGGCCTGGTGCCGCGCATCCTGAACATCGCGGATGCCGATGTTACCGAAAATCTGTCACCGAAGTCGTCGATCACCGCGGCAGGCGGCTACGCTTTCACGCATTTTTACGGCAGCGATTTCACTACGGGCGCGACCTTCATCGGCGTCTCGGAACTGTCGTTCCAGGCTGCATACGATCATGTGGTTACTCCTCACACCCAGGTCGCGGTGCTGTACGGCTATCAAAACTTCGACTTTTCGGTTTCGGGCATGGCGTTTCACACGCACATCATCCAGGGGATGTACGGACATCGCATCACGGGAAAATTGGACTTTCTGATGGGAGCGGGACCGCAGGTCACGAAACTGGATACGCAGAGTGCCGTGTGCAGCGATCCGACGATCACCGTTCCACTGATCTGCGCCCTGTCGGGCGACACCCTTGTTCCCACCACGATCCATGACACCAGGCTCGGAGTGGCCGGGATGTTTCGCCTGCGTTACAGATTCCCGCGAACCACGATGCACTTGAGTTATCAACGTTACGTAACCAGCGGGTCAGGCCTGTTTGCGGGAGCGGAAACCGATCTGGCGAGACTCCGGCTGACGCGACCTCTGTCACGGGTGTGGACCGGATTTGTGGATGTTGGATATTCGCACAACAGCCGTTTGCAGACCTTGACTTCGGAGCAGCTTGCGACTTGTGTGCCCCAGGGACAAGTGAATCCGACGGGGCTGCCGGTATGTCCCGGGTTCAGCGCAAACGTCTATCAATACGCTTTTGTGGGGGGCGGACTGCACCGTCAATTCGGGCACGATTTTCACGGGTTTTTCAGCTACCAGTACAACGCTTTGAAGTTTGATGACTCGCTTTGCGGAGCGGCAACGGGGTGCAATCGGCTTTCGAATCGGCAAGTAATCACTGTGGGATTGGATTGGACTCCCCGGCCCATCCGGCTGGATTGATTTCACGGCTGCAGGGCCATCGGCTGGGGCCGATGGCAAGCGGCCAGAATGGATACGAGAGATGATCGAGAACCGCGAACTCACGATGGACGATTACCTGGCGATGCTACGCCGGCGCGCGAAAGTGATTCTGATTCCGGCGATCCTGGCGCCGTTGGCGGGATTTCTGATCTCCTACGCTTTCCCGCCGAAGTACACCTCACAGTCGACGATCCTGGTGGAAGGCCAGAAAGTGCCGGAAACGATGGTGCAGCCGGTCGTGTCGGAGGATTTGTCCGCGCGCATCGCGACCCTGTCACAGCAGGTGCTGAGCCAGAGCCAGTTGCAACCGGTCGTGGAGAAGGTTTATCCGAACAAGAGCCCGGCGGAAGCTGCAGCGATCATCGATGACATCCGTGAGAACGTGGCGGTGGAACCGGTCATCACTAATTTTTCGCAGATTGGTGCGAAGAAGCGGCCAGGTGGTTCAAGCCCAGTGCCCGGCTTTATAGTGAGCTTCACTGGATCCAATCCCCGGGAAGCGCAGCAGGTTTGCAATGAGCTGACGTCCCTGATTGTGACGGAGAACCTGAAAGAAGTTCAGGCGGCCGCACAAGGTACCAGCGACGTTTTGGATCGCGGCATCGAGGACGCGAAGAGGAATCTGGACGACATGGATTCGAAACTCGCGGCCTTCAAGAAACAGTACGTGGGGCAGCTTCCGGGAGACGAAGAGAACAATCTCAAAATCCTGATGGGACTGAACTCTCAGCTGGAGGCCAATACCCAGACTCTGAACCGGGCTCAGCAGGATAAGTCCTACACCGAGTCGATGCTAGCGCAGCAACTGGCGTCATGGAATACTACGCAATCGTCCACCAACCCGCAAACGTTGCAGAAACAGCTGTCCGACCTGCAGTCGCAGTTATTGGAGTTGCAGGCCCGCTACACCAACGATCACCCCGACGTGATTAAGGCCAAAGCCGACATCGCGGAACTTAAAAAGAAACTGGCGGAGATCAATAACGCCTCCCCGGACACTGCCAGCGCAAGCAGCGATAAGCCATCTGCAACGGAACCTCCGGAGATACGGCAGTTGCGGCTGCAGATTCACCAATATTCAGACCTGATATCGTCGGCCACGCGAGATCAGAAAAGGCTAGAGCAGCAAATCGCGTCCTACCAGGGAAAGGTGACCCTCAGCCCTGCGGTCGAAGAACAGTACAAGCAGCTGACGCGCGATTACGAGAACGCGCAGAAAAATTACCAGGACCTGCTGGCGAAGAAAAGCACGGCCGATCTGACGGTGAAGATGAACAACCAGTCCCAGGGCGAGCGCATGTTCCCGCTGAATCCGGCGAACCTGCCGGATTCGCCCAGCTTCCCGAACCGGCTGCTGTTTGCCGGAGGCGGCTTGGGCGTAGGGCTGGCTTTGGGAATCGCGCTTACGATGTGGCTGGAACTACGCGACAAGTCGATTCGCACCGAAGCTGATGCTGAGGCAGCTCTGGAGTTGCCAATCCTGGTGACTGTGCCCTGGGTGGGAGCGGACGCCGAGGCCGCTGAGGCCAAGTACGGGAAATTCTGGCATAAAGGCAAAAAAGCGGACCTTGAGAAAGAGACGTTCCCGGTTTAGTAAGCGGCCGGAGACCAAACGACCATGTACAAAGAGTTTTACGGACTTCGGGCAAACCCGTTCAACGTCAATCCGGATCCGCGTTATCTGTTCCTGACGCGGCACACGGAGGAGGCACTGGCTTGCCTGACGTATGGAATCCAGAGCCGCAAGGGTTTCGTCCTGCTCACCGGAGAAGTTGGAACCGGCAAGACGACGCTAATTAACAAGTTGCTGGAGTGGTTGCGCCTGCAACAGGTGGCCACGGCCTTCATCTTCAACTCGCGGCTGAATGTTCCGCAGTTTCTCGATTACATGATGGCCGACTTTGGCATCCAATGCGATTCAAAGGCGAAAAGCCAGATTCTGCTGCGCTTATATAACTGGTTGCTGGACCGTTACCGGGCCGGGGAGACGGCTGTGCTCATCGTAGATGAGGCGCAGAATCTTTCCGACGAGGTATTGGAAGAGATCCGGATGCTCACGAATCTGGAGACGTTCACGGAAAAGCTGTTGCAGATCGTACTGGTGGGGCAGCCAGAACTGGAGCACAAACTGAAGCAGCCGCAATTGCGCCAGTTGCGGCAACGGCTGACGTTGCGGGCCAAGACGCATGCGCTGACGCTCGATGAAACGCGGGCCTATGTGCAGCAGCGGCTGCGAATCGCGGGATCGAACGGCCAGCAGATTTTCGAACCGGAAGCGGTGGCTGCGATTCATCGCTATGCCATGGGCATTCCGCGTGTGATCAACCTTTTGTCCGAACACTGCCTGGTCAGCGCGTTCGTCGACCAGCAGAAAATTATTGGTCCTAGCGTGGTTGACAATGTAGCGCGCGACTTCGATTTGGGTGATAACACGACGACCGGGGCGATGGCATCCCCAGCTCCCGCACCGGCCCCGGAAAAATTTGATCTGGTGGATGCGTTGCGTTCGCTGGCCACACTGGCTGATCGCATCCGCCAGGAAGAAAAAACCTCCCCGGTGAAAGGAAACTATGAGCCGAATTCATGAAGCGTTAAAGAAAGCCGAACAGGAACGGGCTGCGAGCCGGGGAGGCACGGCGCAGGCCACCACATTTACCACGGCGCCCGTGGTCGATTCTCCAGTCTACGAGGAAGCGCCGGCGGCTCCGCTGCCGGACGCCATGCCGATCGCGACGGGGCCGAGCTTCGGCAGTCCGTACAGCCTGGAATCGTTGTTAGCCAAGTGCCCGCAAACCGAGTGGAAGCCTGATCCGGCGGCCGCGTTGTTCATGAACGGGGACGATACGGCGCGCGGGACAGAAGAATATCGCACCTTGCGTTCTCGGTTGTATCACCTGCGAGAGCGTAGAAACCTGAAGACGCTGCTGGTGACCAGCGCATTGCCGAAAGAGGGCAAGTCGTTCACGTCATCGAATCTGGCCCAGGTGATTGTTCGGCAGCATGGGCGGCGGGTGTTGCTGATCGATGCCGATCTGCGCGGCCCGCGCCTGCACCTGATGCTGGGCACTGCGGATAGTCCTGGACTCTCCGATTACCTGCAAGGGCGAAGCGACGAGTTCTCGATCATGCAGCGCGGCCCGATGGAAAACCTGTTCTTCATTCCCAGTGGCACGGGAATCGAGGATCCCGCCGAGCTGGTCGGCAACGGGCGAATGAAGATGCTGCTGCAAAGGGTCGAGCCGCTGTTTGACTGGATTATCGTCGACTCTCCGCCCGCGGTTCCGGTCTCGGACGCGAGTGTGCTGGCCAAAGCCTGCGACGGCGTTCTGATGGTGGTTCGATCGAATGCGACGCCGTCGGACGTGGCCCGCAGAGCGCGTGAGGAATTCCCGGACGACCGTCTCGTGGGAGTGGTGCTGAATGGGGCCAGCGACGAAGCGGCGCCCTACGCTCACTACTACTATGAGGCTTACGACAAAAAGGCGATCGCCGCCAAAGAGTAGGGGGCTCAGGTGATCCGGCTTTTTAAAGTCTACTACCCGATGCGCACCCTCCTGTTACTGGGGGGCGAGGCTCTGATCGCCTCGCTATCGTTCGTGGTAGGCACTTCGCTGTCTCTGCTGACAGGCACGGTGATCTCCGGGTCGGACAGCAGTGTTTCGCTGCGTCTTAACAATCTGTTGTTCATCGAGGGCGGCTACATCAAGATCGTCGCCTTGACCGCGTTTGTGTTGCTGCTTTCGCACGGATTCGATCTTTACGATTCGAGCACCCTGGGCAGCAAGTGGGATCAACGCCTGCGCGTCGTGTGGGTTGTGATCGTGCTGGCAGGATCTCTGGCAGTGATTGATCTCATCCACCACCATTACGAGGGGAGCTATTTGTTCCCTGGCGCTACGCTGGGTCTGATTCTTCTCATCCTCGGGCTTTTCGGTTGGCGCGATCTTTATGACTGGCTGGCCAAGCAGCCACTCTTCCGCGAACGGGTATACGTTCTGGGCACCGGTGACCGGGCCCAACGCCTTCTGGATGGGTTGCGGCAGCGCACCGAGCTGGGGATCGAAGTCGTAGGCTGGACGGGGAATATTCCCGGTGAATTCACGCGGGAAACGGTGGGATCGCACCTGCTGGGAGTGGCCCGGGAAAAAGGAGTTCACCGGGTAATCGTGGCCATGCCCGACCGCCGCCTGACGTTGCCAGTGGAAGAACTGCTCGACCTTCGCCTGGCGGGAGTGCATGTAGAGGAAGCGACTTCGTGGCTGGAGAAGATCTCAGGGCGGATTGAGGTTGAGCAACTCTATCCGAGCTGGCTGATTTTTGCCGACGGATTCACGTTCGGCTCGGGATTTTCTGCGCTGCGCCATTTCTTTTCCATGGCAGTGGCAGCCATAGCGCTGCTGATCACACTGCCAATGTTTCCGTTCATCATGCTCGCCATCAAGCTGGATTCGCCGGGGCAGGTTTTTTACCGGCAAAAACGTGTGGGGCGCGCCGGCAGTATTTTTTATTGCTATAAGTTCCGCACCATGCGGAAGGACGCCGAAGCCGATACCGGCGCCACCTGGGCGACCGATGACGATCCGCGGATTACTCGAGTGGGCAGATTCTTGCGCACTTCGCGCCTTGATGAACTTCCGCAGCTATGGTGCGTGCTCAAGGGCGACATGAATTTCGTGGGCCCGCGTCCGGAACGTCCGGAATTCATCGAACTGCTGAGCAAAGAGATTCCGTATTACGGCGTGCGCCACGTAGTGCGGCCGGGAATTACCGGGTGGGCCCAGGTGCAGTACAAGTACGGCAACAGCCTCGAAGACGCGCGCGAGAAGCTGCAATTCGATTTGTTCTACATCAAGAATGCATCCGTCGGCCTGGACTTCTGGATCATCTTCCAGACCATCAAGATCGTGTTGCTGGGGCGGGGAGCGCAATGAAATGGGCTTTCTGGGGTGGAGGAATGCTGGTTCTCTACACCTACGTGGGCTATCCCGTCTGGTTGTGGCTGCGCGCCCGCTGGTCGCCGGCGCCGGTGCTTCGTTCTGAGTTCACTCCTTCCGTGTCTGTAGTCATGGTCGTGCGAAATGAAGAAGCAGTATTGCGGCAAAAGCTGGCGAACTTATTGCAACTGAATTATCCAGCCGAGAAGTTAGAGGTTGTAGTGGTTTCGGATGGTTCGACGGACGGAACGCACAACATCCTTTCCGAATTTGGCGAGGAGAAGAGACTGCGATCGATCGCTCACCCGAATTCACGCGGAAAGGCGGCAGGACTTAACGACGCCATTGCCGCAGCGCGCGGCGAGATTGTGATTTTCACGGATGCCCGGCAGCGAATCGAGCAGGACGCATTGCGCGTCCTGGTCGAAAACTTTGCCGATCCCGATGTGGGATGTGTCAGCGGAGAACTCATGCTGGGCGATCCAGTTCAGGGCGAAAGCGAAAAGGGATTAGGGATGTACTGGCGGGTGGAAAAAAAGATTCGCGAGTTGGAATCCGCGTCCGGATCGGTGATCGGGGCCACGGGAGCGTTCTATGCTGCGCGCCGCGAACTGCTGTCTCCAGTGCCCGACAAAATTATCCTCGATGATGTTTATATTCCATTGAGCATATTGCGGCGGCGCAAGCGCGTTTTGTTCGATGCGCGCGCGCGCGCCTGGGACGCGCCCGATCTGGGGTCCAGCCGCGAGTTCGCGCGCAAAGTTCGCACTCTGAGCGGCAACTACCAGTTGGTGCAGTTGGCCCCCTGGTCGTTGACGGCGGAAAATCCGGAGCGCTTTCAATTCGTCAGCCACAAGCTGCTGCGGCTGTTCTCGCCGTTTGCGCTAGCCGCACTTCTGGTCTCTTCGTTTTTCCTGCCGCAGCCGATTTACAGGGTGGCTCTCATTGCGCAACTGGTCCTTTACGGATTGAGCTTGACTGCATTTACGTCGCTTGCTCTGGGACCGCTGACTCGCGTGGCCGATGCGGCGTTAACTTTTGTGGTTTTGAATACCGCAGCCCTTGTCGCATTCGCCAACTTTGTCACCGGCAGAAAGGTGGCTTGGACGCGATGACCACGCTGGCAGAAGCACCCATCGACCTGATGCGTTACGAGAAGACAGTATGCGCGCCGCCCGCGGAAAAGTTCCTGCGCATCGACATGGTGACCACTCCTCAGGACATGGTGGTGCCGGTGCATCGTCTTAATCTGAACCGCTGTGCAGCGGCGGGCAGTTCGGACGGCAAAAGAAGATGAAGATCCTGTGGGTCAAAGGCGATCGCTTGCTGCCGGTGCAGAATGGCGGAAACATCCGCTCGTACCACATCGCGCGGCATCTGGCGCGGCAGCACTCCCTGACATTTTTTTCTTATTACAGCGGGACAAAAGACGGTGCTTACGAGTCGGAGCTCAAGGCACAGTTTCCAGATTCGCTGGCCTTGTACACGGGAACGCCCGAGTTCGCGTCGTGGAAGCGGGCGGCGCATTATTTGAGCCATCTCTCCGACCCTGTGCCCTATGCGGTGAGCCGCTTCTGGTTCGAGCGAGTCCAAAAACAACTGCGGGAATGGTTTCTACAAAGGGCATTCGATGTGGTGGTGTGTGATTTCCTCGACGCTGCCGTGAATTTTCCGGAGCAATTGACGATACCCACGGTTTTGTTCCAGCACAACGTGGAAAGCGAGATTTGGCGGCGCCATGCCGAGAATGGTTCGGGCTGGCTGAAGGGAACGGCGTACCGGATAGAGTTCTCGAAAATGCAAAAGTATGAGCAGGAAATGGTCCGCCGGTTCCAGCACGTGATCGCAGTTTCGGAGAACGATGCAACGCTAATGAGCGCGTGGGTGGACCCGTCGCATATCAGCGTCGTGCCGACGGGAGTGGATTTGAGCAAATTTCAGCCTGATCTGAGGCGAACCGCGGTGCAGCCGGTGGTGATGTTCGTCGGCGCCATGGACTGGATGCCCAATGCAGATGCCGTAGAGTATTTTTGCCGCGAGATATGGCCGCGGGTTCTCGAGCGAATTCCGGACGCGCGTTTCCGCATAGTGGGGCGGAATCCCAGTTCACGAATACAAGCATTGGCTAGCAGCAATATCGAAGTGACGGGCTTAGTGCCGTCGGTTACCGAGCATCTACGGGATGCGGCGGTCGTGGTAGTTCCTTTGCGCGTGGGTGGCGGAACGCGCCTGAAGATTTACGAAGCGATGGCCATGGGACGCGCTGTGGTATCGACCACAATCGGCGCCGAGGGGCTGGATGTGCATGATGGACGGGACATCGTCCTAGCCGACGATCCAGGAAGATTCGCGGAAGAGGTTGTGCACCTGCTGGCCGATGACAGCTTGCGCCAGCGCTACGAACGCGCAGCTGCGGAATTGGCGGCCAAGTACGATTGGACGGCAGTGGCGTCAAGATTTGGAGAAGTCCTGCAGCAGATCGCTGGGGTGTCCAAGGAGGCTCTGCTCTCGCATTGAGAGTGTTGTAATTTCTGGTAAAGCTGATGAGTACCCTGCAACAAAACGGGTTGGCAATAGGACGCAGGCGCTGGTTGCGCAGCGCCGCTGTTGCCTCTAAGCCGAGGGCGGGCACAGCATTTTTCTTCCTGTGCGCGTTTTTCGTGGTGTATTGCATTCGGCCCGAAGACTGGATTCCTGGTCTGAAATTGATCCCATTGGCGAAGTTGAGCGCAGGAGGGGCCCTGATCGCATTGCTGGCCGGCGCCGGCAGCCTGCAAAAGAAGCTTCAAGGATTGCCGCGCGAAGCCAAATTTTTATTTGCGATGATTTTGCTGCTATTTCTGTCGGCCTTTCTTTCGCCGGTCTGGAAAGGCGGGGCGGTCGGTCATACGATCGATTTTGCCAAGGTTATCGTCGTCTTCGTGCTGTTGTTTGTGCTCGTGACCGACATCGAGAAGTTGCGCCGTATTATCTTCGTTCAATCTGCATCGGTCGTCGTGTTGACGGCGATTTCTCTTATTAAAGGCCATGATCGGCCGAGGCTGGAGGGCGTGATTGGAGGCATCTATTCCAATCCCAATGACCTGGCCTTTGCCATCGTGCTGTGCATTCCGTTCTGTCTCGCATTTCTTGTCACCAGCAAGAACGTGCTCTGGAAGCTCCTATGGGCCAGCGGCATTCTGGTTATGCTCGTGGCGTTGTTCCTGACTGCCTCGCGCGCGGGATTCATCGATCTGATCATTTCGGGAACCGTTTGCCTGTGGCATTTTGGAGTGCGAGGAAAACGGTACTATCTCATCGTCATTACAGCTTTACTGGGCACAGTTCTTATGGTGAGCGCCGGCAAAAAACTGGTGCAGCGGTTTGAGGCGATCTCGGAACAGGGAGAAGGAGACAGCGCGCACGGTTCTTACGAGGCGCGAAAATATCTTATGCTCAAGGCCATCGAAGGCATTGAGCATTACCCCATCCTGGGAATCGGCGCGAACAATTTCACGAACTATTCTGGCATATGGCATGAAGTCCACATGACATATCTGGAAATCGCGGTGGAAGGCGGAATTCCATCGTTGATTCTCTACCTGCTATTTTTTGGCTGCGGATTTCGCAATCTGCGCCTGTTGCGGAAGCGAAAAAACTTGCCCTTGGAATATCAGGTTTTCGCCGGCGCAATGCATGCGTCTTTGATTGGTTTTGTGGTGGGCGCCCTGTTTGGGCCCGAAGCCTACCATTTATTCCCGTATTTCGCCGTGGCGTACACCTCGGTTTTGTTGGCGCTGGTGAATCGGATGGATGATTCGGCTGTGCCGGAAGCGGTCACGAGACCCGTCCACCGCCGAAGGATGAGGATCTATGGAGCAGATGGGAAACGGCAACCCCCAGTCACAGTTCCACGCTGAGCTGGAAGCGATTCTCCGCTGTATTGACTGCGGACGCCCGCTGCGTAGCGATGGAGCCGGAGGATACAGTTGCGCCGCTTGCGCAAAGAACTATCCGCAAAGAAACAGCGTTGCCTGTTTCGTGGATCCGGGCAGTTATGCCGATAGTTTTGGATTCCAGTGGCAGCGCTATAACCGCACGCAGTTGGACACGGAGGAATGCCGCCAGTCGGAAAGTGATTTCCGCAAGCGGACCGGTTTCACCCCCGAGGACTTGAAAGGCAAGCTCGTATTGGATGTTGGCTGCGGCATGGGACGCTTCGCCGAAGTTGCGACTCGCTGGGGCGCGCGGGTGGTGGGGATCGACTTGAGCGCCGCGGCGCAAGTGGCGGCGCGGAATCTGGCGAATCGTGACTTCGTGGCCTTTCAGGCGGATGTCTTTGCTTTGCCTTTTGCTCTTGAGAGCTTCGATTACATTTACAGCATTGGAGTGCTGCATCACACGCCGGACTGCGAGAAGGCAGTGAAGGCGCTGCCTCCATTGTTGAAGCCGGGAGGCTATCTGGCCGTGTGGCTGTATAGCGGCTACAACAAGTGGTATCGGTTCAGCGACATTTATCGACGGGTAACGCACCGCATGCCTCCGCGGCTCCTCCACGGCATTCTCAGCGTCGCTGTGCCGGTGCTGAATGGCCTGGATCGTGGATTGCGAGTCATTCCTGGAATCGGCGCGCCGATCGCGGGCGCCGTGCATCATGTGTTTCCCGTGAACCGGCACGCGAACAGGGAATGGAGAGTGCTCGACACGTTTGACTGGTACTCTCCGCGCTACCAGTCGAAGCATACCTATGAGCAGGTCTTCCGGTGGTTCGAGAGCAGCGGGATGGAAGACTTGCACGTGGTGGATGTGCCGATTGCGGTAAGGGGGCGCAAGCCTCTGGCTCGCCTTCCTTATGAGCGCAGGTCCCTGGCTCTCGGTGAATCAGAGAACTCGAAGGCGCTGGTTTGAAACGATAGCGTCACACCTGAAGGGGCTGCGCGACTTGCCGAATTCCAAACAAAACGGCACGGAACGGACGGTTAACTCGACCCAGTCTGGCACTGCTTTGCCACGCGGCGGTTTCCCGCAGAAGCTGGTTTATGCAGCCCGTGTTCTTCCCGGACTCGCATGGCAGCGGCTGAAGCGCTCTGTTCCAGAAGGAAAGGTTCACCTCATTATCGCCCTCGCCGACCATTTTGAGCCGGCAATTGTTCCGGGAAATGGAAGGGCTCGCGCTGCTTATAGCGAGCAGGAAGCAAGAATGGAGCGCTGGTGCCGCGAGTATCCGCGTGTTGTCGACAAGTGGCGAGATAGCGATGGACGGCCCTTCATCCACTCCTACTTTTATCCAGCGGAGCAATACGACCGCGGACATATCAGCCGGCTGGCAGATCATTGTCGGGCCGGATGGGGCGAGATCGAAGTTCACCTGCATCATGGGATTCCGACGCCCGATAACGCGGCAAACCTGCGCCGAACCCTGGTTACGTTCCGCGATACGCTAGCGTTGGAGCACGGTTGCCTGAGCGGCATGGACGACCAACGCGAACCGCATTTTTGCTTTGTGCACGGGAATTTCGCGCTGGCCAATGCTGCCGGAGGGTTCGGTTGCGGCGTCGACGACGAATTGCAGATTCTGGCGGAGACCGGGTGCATGGCCGATCTCACGCTGCCGACGAATCCATTCAATCCGGCGCAGCGCTCGATGGTCAACTCCTTGTATGAATGCCGGCTGCCACTGAGCGAGCGGGCGGCGTATCGCTCAGGAATTGCTCTGGCGCGTGGTCGCGTTCCAAGCAAATTTCCCCTGATGCTGCAGGGGCCGCTGAGGATCTCGTTTGTCCCCGGCGCGCTCCGACCGCGTATCGATAACGGCGCGTTCACCGCCAAAAATCCGCCAACGGTGCAGCGTCTACAAACGTGGAAACGGGCGAGGATCGCGGTCGAAGGGAAGCCGGACTGGATCTTCATCAAGCTGCACTGCCACAGCATGGATCCCGAGCAGGAAGACGCTGTGCTGGGTGCCGGTTTTCGTAGCTTTCTGGAATCGCTCGTGAGTGGAGCCGCCGAGCGGGGGGAGATTTTGCATTTTGTGTCCGCCAGGGAGATGGTCAACATTGTTCTGGCTGCGTGCGACGGGAAGGAAGGAAGCCCCGGCGATTATCGAGACTATCGATTCAAGCGCTGGAGGGACCTCAACCATTATTCCTCGGTTGCGGGCATTCGGTCGCAAACAGTGGGGAAAAATTAGCCGTGTGCGGAATCGCCGGGATTGCGAATACGAGCCGCGAAGGCGTGGATGCGCAGGAAATCCACGCAATGTGCCAAACGATCGTCCACCGCGGACCGGATGACGAAGGAATCTTGGTCAAAGACGGAGTGGGCTTGGGGATGCGCCGGCTGAGCATCATTGATCTTGCCGGCGGGCATCAACCGATCTTCAACGAGGATCGCAGCGTAGCGATCGTCTTCAACGGCGAGATTTACAACTTCCAGGAATTGCGGCGCGAACTGGATGCCAAAGGACATCGTTTTTCCACGAACAGCGATACGGAAGTCATCGTTCATCTCTATGAGGAGCACGGTGCGGAGTGCGTCAAGAAGCTGCGCGGGATGTTTGCTTTTGCGCTGTACGATGAGCGCCGGCGGCGTTTGCTCCTAGCGCGGGACCGCTTGGGCATCAAGCCTCTGCATTACGCTCTGAACGAGGGCCGGCTGCTGTTCGGATCGGAAATCAAGGCGATTCTCGCGGCTGCGCCGGAATTGAATGAGATCGACCCGCGGGCGGTGCTGCAATACTTTTATTTTGGATATATTCCCGATCCGCTCACCGCTTTTACCTCGATCAGGAAGTTGCCTCCCGGACACATTCTCGAGTTCGAGCAGGGCAAAATCAGTATTCGGCAATATTGGGATTTGCCGCAGTACGGTACCGACGCTCCACGCAGCGAAGAAGAATGCCTGGAACAGTTGGAGCAATTGCTGGCCGAAGCCGTCAAGATACGCCTGATCTCTGACGTTCCGCTGGGCGCGCTGCTCAGTGGAGGAGCGGATTCTTCTCTGGTCGTGGCGTTAATGGCGAGAGCGGCATCGGGTCCGGTGAAAACCTTCTCGATAGGATTCCGGCAAGCCGATTTTGACGAAGCTCCTTACGCCCGAAAAGTTGCGGAACGCTTTGCGACCGAACACCACGAGCTGATTCTCGAGCCGGATATCGTTCAAACGGTCGAGACGCTAACGCGGCTGCTGGAAGAACCTTTTGGGGATTCTTCGATGTTGCCGACCTATTACGTTTGCCGCCTAGCGCGGCAGCATGTGACGGTCGCGTTGTCAGGGGATGGAGGAGACGAGGCTTTTGCCGGCTACGATCGCTACCGGATTCACCTTCGTGATCGCGCTTATGGATGGGTGCCTGAGGTGGGGAGAAAGCTTTATCGCAATTATCTCCACCGCCTCGTTCCGTACAGCGTGCCGGGCCGTAATCTCGCGTACAGCGTTTCGCTTCCGTGGAGTGAACGCTACATTGAAGGTGTTTCTCTGAAGCCGTTTCAGCGCGAGATGAAATTGCTGGCGAACGATTTCACACGATTAGGGGACGGCGGAAATGATCCGATGAAAATCATGCGCGACTACGTCGAAGCCGCGCCCGCTAAGGACCCATTGGATCGACTGCTCTACTTGGATACGAAGACATATCTTGCCGGCGACATCCTGACCAAGGTAGATCGAATGAGCATGGCCGTATCCCTGGAGGCGCGCGTGCCCATTCTGGATCACATTTTCCTGGAGTACGTAACTGGGCTGCCCTCGGACTGGAAGTTACACGGACGGACGCAGAAATACATTTTCCGCAAGCTGGCTGAGCGCGTAGGAGTGCCCAAAGAAGTTTTGAATCGGCCCAAGCGGGGATTCGCGCTGCCCTTGGTGCACTGGATGCGCCATGAGTTGAAAGATCTGATCGTGACTACTCTGACCGAGTCGAGAACCATGCAGCGCGGGTATTTCGATGCCAAAGGGGTGCATCGCATGCTGGATGAACACTTTCGCGAACGGCGCGACCATTCCGCACGAATTTGGCGCCTGCTGATGGCGGAGCTGTGGCACCGGAATTTTGTTGAAGGTCTGCCCGCCCGAGGACCGCAAGCGGTTACTTCTTCGGTTGGAGAAGGGCTTTGATTCCGACTGAAGATGAGGTAAGCCGCTCGGTAGAGGGTGATGTGCCTACGGCCGGCAATGCGAATGCCATGCCGGGGCCGGCGCCGACCAACATCTTCCTGATGATCGACAGCCTGCAAACAGGGGGCAGCGAGCGTCAATTCGTAGCTCTCAGCCGTGCCTTGGACCGGAAGCAGTTTCGCGTCAGCCTGGGCTGCATCCAGGCAAAAGGGGCGTTCCTCAATGGAATGGACGTTGAGAGCTTCCGGCTCGGCGGAAGTTTGTATGGATTCCAATCGTGGAAAACGAGGATGCGACTGAGCCGAAGGCTTCGGGAACAGCAGATCGCGATTGCCCATTCTTTTGATTTCTATACGAACTTGACGCTGGGGCCGGCGGCGCGGCTGGCGGGCGTGCCGGCGGTAATCGGCAGCCAGCGCCAACTCGGCGATCTGCTCACGCCGATGCAAGCGCGGGCGCAGGCCATGATGTTTCGCTGGTGTGATGCTGTTGTGTGCAATTCGGACGCAGCGTCGAAGCGGCTCATTGCACAGGGCCTGCCCGAACGGAAGATCGCAGTGATCCGGAATGGTCTTGCGCCGGAAGGATTCGCCCCTGCCGCGCCTGCATTGCCGCGCCGTCCGGGATGCGTGCGGGTTGGAATGATTGCGCGCATGAACAGCGCGTCGAAGAATCATTCGCTGTTATTGCGGGCCGCGGCCCGGATCAAAGCCCGCGCGTCACAAGTAGAGTTTGTGTTGGTGGGCGATGGTCCTTTACGTCCAAACCTGGAGCGGGAAGCGGCAAGTCTTGGGCTGGGCGACTGTGTGCATTTTCTGGGTGACAGGCACGATATTCCGGCAATTCTGGCGTCGCTGGATGTGACTGCATTACCCTCGGAGTCGGAAAGCCTTTCCAACGCCGTTATCGAATCGATGGCGGCAGGGGTTCCAGTGGTCGCGAGCCTGGTCGGGGGCAATCCTGAGTTACTGAGCGAGGAGCGAGGAACCCTGGTTCCTGCGGGCGATGAGAGTAGCCTCGCAGAAGCCATCCTGCGCCTGGTGGAGAATGAAGCCATGAGGATCCAAATGGGCCAAAGCTGCCGGCGCTTCGCCCTGGAACACTTCACCATTGAGAAAATGCGCCAGCAACATGAACGGCTATATCGGAGGCTGCTTGCTGGAAAGGAAATCCGACCTACAGAATAGCAAATATCTTAAAGATATACATTTCGCGCCAGCAGTGCTCAGCTGAGTTGGCGTTCGAGGATGGCGGCGAACCGTTCGGTATTGCGCGTCATGTCGTATTCGTGCAGTACTTTCTGCCTGGCTTCCTTGCCCAATTTTCGCCGCAGTTCGAAAGATTGCGATAGCGTTCGAATTTGCTGGCTGAGTTCGTCGACGTCTGCAGCTGAAAAAAGCAAGCCGTTGAGACCGTGATCGATCAGTTCGGGAATGCCAGAGATGCGCGGGGCAACACACGGCTTCTCCAGGGCCATGGCTTCGATCAGAACCATCGGTATTCCTTCGGCCAAGCTCGACAGCACAAAAATATCCGTCCTGGCGTACAAGGCCATCAGCTTCGCTACGTCAATCCAGCCTTCGAACGCAATGTTCGAGCTAATGCCCAGTTGATCTGCATAAGTCTCGAGCCAGCGGCGATCAGGTCCATCGCCAACGACGTGCAACTGGAGACGCAGTTTTTGAGCGGTGAGACCGGCAATGGCCTCCAGGAGAAGGGCCTGGCCTTTCTCTTCCGAAAGCCGTCCCACGCAGAGCAGGCGCACAGCTTCACACTCCGTGGCAGTCGCAGTGTGGGGCACGAAGTCTGCGACTTCAATGCCCAATGGCGAGTAGAGCAGTCTCGGCCAGTGGCTGCGGTCACAGGAGAGCATGAGTTGGCCACGCCCGAATTTGCTGATTGAGCGCACGAATCGCGCACTGTCAATGCGCTCCCGCAAGTGCGAGACAGTGGGATCGTGTAATTCGCCGAAGCCATAGACTCCGAACGACCAGGTGATGGGAAAGATCTTTGCCGCGATCAGCGCGACGGTGGCCGAAAAACTGGCGTGGACGTGAGAGATTCGCAACTGCCGCATCCTGCGGCCGACCACCACACTCTCAGCCAGATAGGCCAAATGATAGGAGATCGCTTTGGGACTCGGTCCAGCAAGACGGAGCGCGAAGAAAAATCCTTTCAAATAGCGCAAAGGATCGCGAAAGAATTCTGCGGCATTCATTAGCGAAATGTGGATCGCAGAAAGCGATTTGATGCAGTAGGTCCGCGCCGCTTCCTCGCGTTCAGGTTCCGTCAGAGCTGACACTGGCCGGTCTGGCGGGCTGACCGACATTACTTCCAGATTGAATCCCAGCCGGCGCAAATGACGCACTTCTGCGAGCAGGTATCCGTGATTGATGGCAGGGAACTGCCCGATGAGGTAAAGCAGTTTGGGTTTGCTATTCACGGTGAGCCCGCCGTGCCTCTACGACCTCGCGAATGCCTTTTGCCAATGAGGTCGTGGGATGCCAGCCAAGTTCGGAGGCCGCGCGGGAAATATCAGCGCGCACGTCCATCACTTCTTGCGGGCGAGGTTGCTCGTCACTGACCACCGGTTTATCAGTTCCGACTGCATGGCGGATCAGTTCAGCGACTTCGGCGACGCTGGCCGATTCGCCACTGCCCAGATTGTAGACACCTTTAACATTCTTGCCGAGCGTCAAAAGGAGGAATTCGATGGCGTCGTCCACGTACAAATAGTCGCGTCGCGGCCGCAAATCTTTCAGGCGAATATCCGACCTTGAGTCGTCCATCGCCTGCTCCACAATCGTCGGGATCAGGAATGGAGGTTTCTGCCCTGGTCCGTACATATTAAAAGGACGCACAATGACGACGCGCATCCCGAAATCCATCTCATAGAAACGGCCGGCTTCTTCGGCCAACACCTTAGTGTGAGCGTAGGGATTGTTCGCGCCGAGGGGATGATCTTCGGAAATCGGCAGCCGCTGCGGGTGTCCGTAGACGTAAGAGCTGAGGAGAGTCAGCGGAGTCCGGTTGGCTCGGCAATGTTCCAGTACATTCACAGTCCCCATCACATTCGTGCGGTAAAAGCCTTCGGGATTGGTCCAGCTCTCGGGTACAAAGGTTTTTGCAGCAAGATGAAAAACGTGATCGATGCCCTCGATCGGGAGCGGGCAGTTTGCGATGTCACCCTGCCGGCTGGAATGAGAACGCACGCTATAACCGCGAGCCTCAAGGGCCTTTACCAGATAGCGACCGAGAAACCCGGTGGCGCCGGTGACTAGGATTTCACTTTTCATCCGGAAGGAGATGCCGCCGCTGTTGTTCGAACTCGTCGACCGCCCGCATATAGTCATCCACTCGGCCAATGTCCAGCCAATATCCCGCGTAACGCTCTACATGGATTGGTTGCCCGTGAGCCAGCATGTCGAGCATGAGGTTATCGAAGCCATAGGATCTGCCTTCGGGCACATGGTCCAACACGGAACGGTTCACGATGTAAACGCCCATGCTTACCAGATATTGAAAGCGGGGTTTTTCTTCGAATCCCGTGAGTTGCCGGCCGTCCGCATGAAGCACGCCGAAGTCCACAACGTGAGTTCGTTCGGAAGCGGCAATCGTGAACTTGCGCTTCTGTGCGACGTGCTCGTCGTAGATCTTTGCGATGGGAAGATCGGTCAGAACGTCGCCATTCATCAGGACAAAGTCTTCCGGCAAATCGGGGATGAGCCGCAATGGGGCGATTGTGCTTAGGGGAGCGGTTTCGAGCGAATAATCGATGCGCAACTTCCAGCGCGAGCCATCGCCGCAGAAAGCGCGAATAATTTCAGCCTGATGATTGACGGCGAGGGTGACGTGGTCGAATTTCTGGGCTGAAAGTTGCCGCAGGATTACTTCAAGAATGGGATACTCTCCCACCGGCATCAGAGGTTTTGGCAGAACAACCGTGTAGGGACGAAGGCGGCTCCCCTTGCCTCCTGCCAGCACTACCGCCCGCTTAGACATTGTAGAGATCACCTTTGTAGCGCTGCAGGTTGACGGGATCGCAGAACCAACGGACGGTTCGCTCCAGACCGTCGCGCAACAGAATGGAAGGAGCAAACGAAGTCGCCTGCTTCAGTTTGGAATTCTCACATTTGAGCCGGAGCACCTCGCTTTTTTCCGGCCGGAGCCGTTGCTGGTCGCAGATCACCTTAACTTTCTTGCCCATCACGTCGGATACGAGCATGACGAGATCGCCGATTGATATCTCGGTATTGGAACCGATGTGAAAGACTTCGCCACTGCCGCCTTCCATTTCGGCGATCGCCAGAAAACCCCTGCAGGTATCTTCGACGTAGGTAAAATCCCGGGTAGTCGTCAGATCACCCAGCGCGATCACGTCCTTACCACCAGCAATTTGAATGATGATACTAGGGATGACGGCGCGGGCGGACTGCCGCGGGCCGTACGAATTGAATGGACGGGCTACTACGACCGGAAAATTGAAGGCACTGTAAAAGCTTAAAGCTATAGAATCGGAGCCGATCTTGGTAGCACTGTAAGGAGACTGCGGCTGCAAGGGATGCCGTTCGTCGATCGGAACATATCGGGCGCTTCCGTAAACCTCGCTGGTCGAAGTCTGAATGAACCGCTTCACCCCGTTGCGCTGTGCCGCCTGACACATATAGAGCGTACCCTTTACATTCGTATCCACAAAGCTACCGGGCGCACGGTACGAATAGGGAATTGGAATCAGCGCAGCCAAATGGAAGACGATGTCGATGTCCCGTGTGAGCAGATCGCATAGGTGGGCATCGCGAATGTCGCCGGTGACCACCTCGACTTGCTTTAAGCAACCGATTTCTTCCAGCCATCCCCAATTGTTGAAGGAGTTATATTGGCTCAGGGCGCGGACTTTCGCTCCAGCAGCCACGAGTTGCTCGACCAGATGCGAGCCAATGAATCCATCCCCGCCAGTGACCAACACGCGAGCATTTTTCAATTGGGCCATAAAGCTTTTTAGAATAACACGAGGTCCGCGCCCGGACGTGACAGATTCCACACGGCAAGTCCTGTCTTTTTAGTATGTTGGACAAACTCAAGCGCGTTCGCGCCTCGGTGCATTGGCGGGAAGAATCCGCGATTTTTAGTGTATTCTGAGCGGGGAACACGGCGAGAGTTCGACCGATCACCGATGCTCTGAGAGTGCATAAGACTTGATCGGCTTGACTCTCGGCTTTGTCCCGCGAGCCAATATGGTATCGCGGTGTACGGACTTAGTTGTCGCTGAACGGGAATTCTTGAATCTGCAGCATTACTGAAGCCATGCCGCGCCCGACCCTTGCCATCCTGATCCCTTGCTATAACGAAGAACTCACGATTGGCGCCGTGGTTCGGGATTTCCGTGCCGAACTGCCGGAAGCTGAGATTTACGTCTTCGACAATAATTCGACCGATGCCAGCGTGGAGCAAGCGCGCGCGGCCGGCGCCCGAGTCGGATTCGAGCGACGGCAGGGCAAGGGTTACGTTGTACAAAGCATGTTCTCGCAAGTGGAAGCGGACATTTACGTCATGGTGGATGGCGACGCTACCTATCCTCACGACGCAGTGCACAAGCTGATTGCCCCTATTCTCCGCGGCGAAGCTGACATGGTCGTGGGTTCGCGGCTGATGGAAGCTTCTGCCAGCGAGTTCCGGCTTCTCAACCGTCTGGGCAACAATTTCTTCTTCAAAGTCATCAATTTTATTTTCAAAGTCAGGCTCTCTGATGTTCTCTCCGGTTACCGCGCATTCAGCCGGGAATTTGTAAAGAACATCCCGGTATTTGGCGGTGGTTTCGAAACCGAGGTCGAGTTGACAATTAAAGCGTTAGCGCGGGGATACCGCATCATCGAGGTTCCGGTAACTTTGACGTCGAGGCCGCAAGGCAGTGTTTCAAAAATACGAATTGTTTCCGACGGGCTCGTAATCCTGAACACGATTCTCACGCTCTTCCGCGACTACAAACCGCTCACTTTCTTTGGCGGCATAGGGCTGGTATTTATGGTCATCGGCTGCGTGCCGGGAGCAATCCTGCTGGTGGATTTTCTCAGGACAGGCGTCGCACATGACGTGCCGATGGCCCTTCTTGCGGTTGGAATGGTCTTGTCGGGGATGCTGCTGACCGTAGTGGGGCTGGTACTGCACACGATTACTCGAAGGTTCCAGGAACTGGAGTATCAGCTGAAAATTGGCAAAGAGGCCGAGGTTGACCGGTTTGTGGAGCACCGATGAAATCTGATTTGCTTTCCTGATCCAGCAGACAAAAAGAGTCTTTAGAATTCAGCCAAACAGGGGAAATTACTGGTGAACGTAAGCATCTTTGGTCTGGGTTACGTTGGGTCGGTTTCGGCCGCGTGCTTTGCGTCGATGGGGCATAAGGTTGTCGGCGTCGACGTGAGCGCCGCCAAGGTGGAGATGGTGAACTCGGGGCGCAGTCCCATTCAGGAAGCTGGAATGAACGACATGGTGGCCGAGCAACGGGCCGCGGGGCGGCTGAAGGCGACCACCGACGCCAGCCTTGCGGTGGGGGAATCCGATCTCTCCTTCGTCTGCGTAGGGACGCCGAGCTTGCGTAGCGGCAAACTCGACCTCAGCCATGTGGAGCACGTCATGGCTGAGATCGGGAGCGCGTTGCGGCAAAAGAAGACTCATCACACCGTCGTACTGCGTAGCACGGTGCTGCCTGGCACGACAACTTCAGTGGTGATTCCGATTCTGGAGAGCACGAGCGGGAAGCGGGCCAATACCGATTTTGCGATCTGCTATAACCCCGAATTCATGCGAGAGAGCAGCGCGGTCAGCGACTTTTTCAACCCGCCGTATACCGTCTTTGGGGCCAGCCATCCAGATCATCTCGTGTGCTTGAAGGAACTCTATAAAGGAGTTCCGGGCCGAGTGTTCGAGGTGGACCTGCCAGTCGCGGAAATGGTGAAGTATGTGTCCAACCTCTATCACGCGATCAAGGTCGGATTCGCCAATGAAATCGGCACATTGTGCCAATGCTTTGGGCTGGACACGAGCGCGGTGACGGAAATCTTCACCTCCGATAACAAGCTGAATATTTCGAGCGCATACCTGAAGCCCGGCTTCGCCTTCGGTGGATCCTGTTTGCCGAAGGATCTTCGAGCCATGACCCATCGCGCTAAAGAACTAGATTTAAGCCTCCCGTTGCTGGAATCCATCATTCCCAGCAATTCAGAGCATATCGGGCGCGCAGTCGATGGGATCCTGCAGACTGGGAAAAAGAAAATCAGCATGCTGGGCCTCAGTTTTAAAGCAGGAACGGATGACCTGCGAGAAAGCCCGCAGGTACAGCTGATCAAGCGGCTTCTGGGCGAGGGCTGCCAGGTGCGAATCTGGGATGAAGATGTTTCCATCGGAAGACTGGCGGGCTCGAACCGGCAATATATTGAAGAAGTGATCCCGCATATAGGCTCGTTACTCTCTACCGATTTCGAAGCGGTGGTCCGCTCGGGAGAAATTGTCGTTATCGGAACGAAATTGCGAGACCCGCAGGCATTGGAGCGGTGCCTCTCTTCACAGCAAGTGGTTTTTGACCTGGTCTATCTCGACCGCGCGAAAAGGCCGCAAGGAGCCGCGTCCTACCAGGGGATCTGCTGGTAATCATGAAGCCACCGGTGTTCATCGTGGGCTGTCCGCGATCCGGTACCAGCTTTTTGTACCATCTGCTGCTTTCTGCCGGCGGCTTCGCTGAGTTTCATACCCAGATGAACGCGTACGACGTTCTGGGGCCGATCTATGGGCCACTGGATTCAATCAAGAACAAAAAGCGCATGATGCGGGATTGGCTGCAGAGTAAGGCCTTTCTTGTTTCCGGGCTGCATGCTCAGCAGATCGAAGCCAAGATCTTATTGGAATGTCATAGCGTCGCCGATTTTCTGCGCATCGTGATGCAGGAAGTGGCGCGGGCACAGGGAGTGGATCGATGGGTGGATTCGACGCCGACGAATGTTCCCCACATGCTCCAGATCGCGTCCGATTTCCCCGATGCCCAGTTCCTGCACATTATCCGGGATCCCCGGGACATTGCTTTGTCCCTCGAGAAAAGAAAGTGGACGCGCCCTCTTCCCTGGCATAGAGACAAGCCGCTGCTGGCCGCCGGTTTGTACTGGGAGTGGATTGTGCGCAAGGGCAGAAAGTACGGCGCCCAGCTTTCGTCGCGATACATGGAATTGCACTACGAAGATCTGGTGCAGCGGCCTCGTGAAATCTTGCGGCAGGTGGGAGAGTTCCTGCAGCACGATCTCGACTACGAGCGTATACAGAAAGCGAGTATCGGTTCGGTGAAGACTCCGCTAACTTCATTCGGGGAAGATCTGAAGCATGGGGAGTTCAAACCGGTCGGACGCTGGAAAGAGAAGTTTCCGCCGCAACAGTTGCGCCAGTTCGAAGATGCCATCTGGGAATACATGGCCGAACGCGGCTATCCGCGCTCGACCGCGCCGGGTCAGCAGCGGATGTTTGTGCAACGCAATCGTTTCATGTACGGTCAGTTCTACGAATGGAAGCAATGGGCGAAGGTGAACACGCCAATTTCGCGCATGTTTGTGAACTACTCTGAAATTCTCATCGACAAATAAACGCCAGGTGGAAGGCTTGTTTTATGGAGCTGGAATGAAGTGTGACATCGTCGATTTTGAGAGTGCCGATCACGATGAGTTGGATCGTTATGCCGACCGCACAGTGTTCCAGACTCGGGCGTGGGTGCGCTTCATTGGTGAGGCGCAGAAAGCCACCCCGATATTGGCGAAGTTGCATGAGGATGGCAAGGTAGCCGGATATTTCACGGGGCTTACTATCGAGCGTTTTGGAGTGAAGGTTCTGGGCAGCTCTTTTCCAGGTTGGACCACCCCCTACATCGGGTTCAACCTCTCGCCGGGCGTGTCGCGGGCAGCCGCCCTTGCGGCGGTAGAAAAAATGGCCTGGAACGATTTGAAATGTCTGCACCTGGAAGTCTCTGATCCGTTTTTCACGGTAGAAGATGGGCAGGCTCTCGGGTTTCAATGCGACTCTTTTGCCTCATACCGGAGCGACCTGACCCGAACGGAAGAAGAAATATTCCAGTCCATGGATAGCGCCTGCCGCCGCTGCATTCGTAAGGCTGAAAAGAGCGGGGTCGCGATCGAAGAAGCGCATGACAAAAGATTTGCCGAGGAGTATTACGAGCAATTGAAAGACGTTTTTGCCAAGCAGGGACTTGTACCCACGTACGGCATTGATCGCGTGCGCGCGCTGATCAAGCACGTCGAGCCCAGCGGGAACCTGCTCTTGTTGCGCGCCCGCGATGCCGAGGGAAAGTGCATCGCCACCGGGGTCTTTCCCGGGTTTAATCAGATCGCGGAATTCTGGGGGAATGCGAGCTGGCGATCCAGCCAAATCCTTCGTCCCAACGAGGCGATGCATTGGTATGCGATGAGATATTGGAAGAAGCGGGGAGTAGCGATTTACGACTGGGGCGGCGAGGGCTCGTATAAAGAGAAGTACGGCTGCATCGCACACAAAGTGCCTTGGTTCACAAAATCGCGCTACCAGTTCGTTTCAAAACTGCGCGATGAGGCGAAGAAGATGTTCGGGCGGAAACAGCGTTTCATGGGGTGGCTGCAAAAGCAGCGCACCACACCGGCCGAGCCCGAGTGAGCGCAACGATAAGGGTTTAAGTCGTTGTCAGCTCTGACGTTTCGTGTTCCATCTCCGTAACTTCCAGTGCGGATAAATCTGAGAATCGTCCTGCCGGTGTGCTGGATTTGAGCCACAGCTTGGCACTTAGGAGGGCTGGGTAAACGCTTCGCATCCATGCTTCGCGCAGAGCCGGCTTTCTTCGTGGATTTGCCAACTCATAACCTGACTCCTGTAAACAATCGCCCACCAGAGCTTCAATCCGCGCTACTTCCTCAGCGGATAGCAGTTTTTTCCAGCGATGGATGGGATTCGATTCGGCTGGACCGCGCGAATCGCGAAAGGAAGAATTCGATTCCTGCAACCGCCCCAATCGATTGCTCTGGATCTGATCGTAGTCGAGTTCTCGGCCGACAAATCTCCCGAGAGTTTGAAGCGTCTGCTGGGGCGTACTGACTAGTTCCTCGTAACGCACTTCCAGGTAGTCGTCGGGATACAAGCGTCCATTCCTGCGTCCCGTCTGGACCATCCACCTCCAGTACAGGGCAGTGGCCTCCAGGCTGGCTGGTCTCCGGTTCCAGGGGATCGGACGAAATTCACCCATCTTCTTGAGCGAGAGCGCGATGTCGCGGCCGTCGCGAACGATGTGAACGAACAACGCCTCGGGCATTTCCGCCTTAATTTTTCGCAGGTAGAGCACATTGTCCGGATCGTAGACAGCCCACCGCGGGGACCCCTGCTGCCGCGCCACCGAGTCCATCACAATGCGGATGAAGTCTCCGCCATTGCGGGAGTCCTTCATCAGGCGCGTGGCAAGATCGTGGGATTCGAGACCAGAGCGCCGGAATCCTTTGGAGTGCATCCAGGTGTCCACGATCTGCTTGCGGCTTTGTGGAGACTCCATGCTGCCGAATCGCGGAATGAGCATTTTGTGGATAGGAAGATAGCCGCGATACACAGCGAAGCCACCCGCCGATAGAAGCATGTCGTACAGGAGATTGGTGCCCGAGCGGTGGCACCCAATCACAAAGACTGGCTGTTCCGACCGCTGGATTGGTCTTGCGTCGTGCAATTGGAATTCTCCGGCGAGCGTCGTGAGGACTAACTTCCCCAAACTGAATTCTAGCTTACGGCAAATGTCTGCCGATTAGAGCACGCCCTCAGTCGCGCGATTAATCGCGTCGATGTCGGCCCCGATATCCTTGCCATCAGTACCAGCGCCGAAGCCCGGCGAAGGTTTTTTGCAGCCCGCTGCCTTGGCTTCTTTGGGACAAAGCCGGTAGTCACCGCCATGCCCTTCGTGGAAGTCTCGCAAGCCTACAGCGTCGGCATCGCCTACCTCGTGGTTCCCCTTGGGCCAGCCTCCCCGACCTCCAATGAGGATGTTGTTTTTGAAGACGAAATTCGCGAAACAGTTGTTGAGGACGTCGTTTGGATCGCGCGCATTCCGCGCACAATTTGTAGGTCCACCCCCCGCCCCAAGCATTCCTTGCTGGCCCACGGTAAAGATGCTATTAGTGATGGAGAAATCCTTCAGCTTGTCCGTCCGGTCGAGAACGGTCATCAGGACGCGCGGGGGAAAAGCAGTGATGTGATCAATTCGAACGCTGTTCAAAGGAGGGGCTTCCGACAGCACCATGGCAAACGAGCCGAGACCCTTGTAAGCAACCATGTCGATATCGTCGAATACCAGATCGTGAATGCTGTAGCGCTCGCCTGCCGCGGTGGGGACCTGATTCTTGGGAAGAACGTTGCCCATGTCGAGCGCGCCGCCGGAGTGGCTGATCCTGTTAAACCGCAGGGTGATGTCGGTGACCCGGCAATCCGGGCAATTGCCGCCCTGATTTGTTGGCATGAGAATGATGGCGAAACCTGACTGGGTGAATCCTCCCCAAACATTCTCCAGGACGTTGCCCTCGAACAGCACGCGCTGGGCATTTTTCAGCTCAAAGCAATTTTTTACGATGAAGGGACTGCCGTCTGCGGCTCCTACAAAGTCCGGGCGGTCTTTCTTCCAGAGGAGAGGCTTGAATAGATGATTGTGCCGGATCTCGATATCGGCGGGAGTTTGCGTGCCGGGCGCCCCGCCGAACATGATTGACTGCGCCGCACCTTCAAGAAAGTTATTCACGATTTTGAAAGGGCCCATGGGATGATCGCCGCCTCCACCGTTAATCGCTTGTGAGTCAGTGCAGGAACCGTGAAGCGCGATGCAGTGAAAATCCGTAAAAAAAGAATCGACGATCCCTACGTTGGTGGTTCCAGTCAGGTGGATTCCGCCCTTGGTCTCATCTTGCGGAGTGCCGTGCAGCCATAGACGGTCGAAGACCAGATGATCGGCAGTGTCGTCGGGTTTTTCGGGCTGCACGAGATCGCGCATGTGAAAGCCCTCCATTGCCCGTGTGATTTCCAGACCGATGAAGCGGTAGTGATTCGCGCCATCCTCGAACAGGACCGGACCTCCCTCGGATTTGCGGTCGAGTTCCATCTTCGCGAGAACATTTTTTACAGCAGAACAATGGAAGTCAGGCCGCCCCGGAAGCGACGCGACCCCCGCATAGCAAGGAGTCAGGATGGTATTTTCGGGAGGGAGCGCGTCGTTCGGGGCGCTTGTGCGCACGATGATCCAATGAGAGTCGTCGCAGGATTTTCTGGGAAAGCGAAAAATGCCGGCAAAAGTGGCCCCGGCCTGCAATTCCAGAGTGTCGCCACATTTCGCATCGTCGATCGCCTTCTGCAGATTTTCTCCTTCTTTGATGTGGTGAACTCGGCCGGGTGCGGGAGTATCCGCCAGAGATGTCTTCACATATTTCCGGGGAAGTTCAGCCGGGCCGTCGAACTTTGCGGATGCCTGCTCGTCCCCTGGACTCGCGATTACTGCCGGGATTGCGATGAACAGGGAAACAACGAGCGCGAGTGTGGCTTGAATTTCAGTCCTACGACGGGAAGAGTAGCCCATAAGAAACATGCTACATCGGTTCGGCGCTGGCTGCTGCCTCGGAGCCAGCGCGGAAATCACAACGGCAAAGCACAGGAATCACGAGCGAAAGAATCCTGCTCGGTTCTCCTGTGCTTTGTCTGCGATGCAGTAATCGCTTTACGGTGCCTCTACTGCACCCCGGCAATCATCGTGGTCAGGCCGGCAACATCGGCCCCAGGATCCCGGCCATCCGTGGATTTCCCCTTGTATGGGCTGGAAGAAGAAAGTTGGTAGTTCCCGTGGGCGTAATCCACAAAGCCCACCGAGTCCATGGATGGGAGGAACGTCTGTCCAGCCGGCCATTTGGATGCTGGGTACTTCGAAAAATCACCGACCAGCACGTTTCCGGTGAATACGTAGCCTCCGGTTCCGAAGCAGGTTTGCAAAATGGTCAGCGGAGTTTCGGAGGATGCGCAATCGCTGTAGCCTCCACCTGCCGACCATGTCGGCCAAATCGGGGATTGCACCAGATTATTGACGAAGACGAATCCCGACATCGGCGGCACCGGATCCTGCATGGAGGTGATGTGGCTCGCTAGATCGGGGAATCCGGTGATGTGTTGCATGGTGACGTTCTTCAGTACTTCCGTGGTCGATGTATTGAGCATCATCAGCAACTCGCCATCGCCGTTATATTTACTTTTGCTGACGTTGTCGATCACCAAGTCGTGAATGCTGTAGCGTTCCCCCGCTACGGCGTAGCCGCCGGTGGCGTCTTCAACGTTGGCGATGTCGAAGCCGCCGCCTACGTTGCTGATCTTGTTGTAGCGAATCGTCACGTCCGTGACCTGACATGGCATGCAGCCGCCGTTCTGGGTTTTCGGGGTGAGGACGATGGAAAATCCAGCCTGAGAAAATCCGCCCCAGTTATCTTCCAGCAGATTTCCTTCGAACAGTACCCGCTGGGCATTTTTGAGTTCGAGGTGGTTCTTCACGACGTAAGCATCGCCCGTATATCCGCCCACAAAGCCGGTAGCTCCAGGCTGCCACATGAGCGGCTTGAACAAGTGGTTGTAGCGGATCTCGATATCAGTTGGGGTAATGGTTCCGGGCGATCCTCCAAACATAATCGACTGCGCACCCGCTTCCAGAAAATTGTTGTCGATCTTATAAGGCCCCGAGACCAGGCTTCCGCCTCCTCCGTTGATGGCTTGGGAGTCGGTGCAGCTTCCGTGTATCGCGATACAGTGGAGATCGGAGAAATAAGAGTCTACAACGGCCGCGTAGGTCGCGCCGGTAAGGTGAATGCCGCCCTTGGTCTCATCCGACGCGGTGCCATGGACCCACAGGCGATCGAACACGAGGTGGTCGGTCGCGTAGGTGTCCTGCATGGGAGCAATCAGGTTCCACAGATGCGCTTGCGGGGAGCTGCGCGTGACTTCCAGCCCGATTAAGCGATAGTGGTTTGCGCCGGCCAGGAACTGGATCGGCCCATTACCGCCCGTTCCGTTAAAAAGGATTTTGGCCATGACGTTCTTGACGGCCGGGCAGCTGAAGGCGGGACGGCCGGGCAACGATGCGACGCCGGCATAGCACGGGTTAATGCGTGTGCCTTCCTGAGGCAGCGCCGGATCAGCTGCGCTGCTGCGGATGATAATCCAGTGTTGATCGTCACATGACTTGGCGGGAATCGAGAAATTGCCCGTAAAGGTCGCGCCCGATTGTAACGAAATTGTGTCTCCACAATTGGCGCTGTTCAAAGCAGCCTGGAAATCGCCACCCGCATTCACGGTAATCGTCGAACCAGGAGCCGGTGTGTCGGCCAAAGTGGTCTTGAGATATACGCGCGGCAATTCTGCCGGACCGTCGAATCCTGTGTAATTCAAGTTGGACCCTGCATTCACTTGCAGGTTCTCAGAGAGCGTCACGGTCTGCGAGCTTGCGTCCGCAACCTTCACCGTAAAGGAATAACTTCCGACCTGGATGGCAGTACCGGTAAGCGAGCCGCTGTTGGAGAACGAGAATCCCTGTGGGAGGGTACCGGATGCCACACTCCATGAATAAGGCGGCGTTCCTCCGGAGGAGGTCAGCGTCGCGCTGTAGGGTGCGCCGGTTTGCGCCGCGGGCAGCGAGGTGGTCAATATTGACAACATGCCCGAGGAAGCGAAGCTGACCGCAGCAGATGCGCTGGAGGTCGGGTCGGCGACACTCGTAGCCGTGATCGTCGCTGCCGTGGTACCGCTGGACGCGGTAAACAATCCATTGCTGGAAATCGTCCCTCCAACCGCGGACCAGACCACACCAACATTGCTGGTGCCTGCGACCCTGGCGGTGAATTGCACGCTCGTCTTAGGCGAAATGTGAGCGCTCGGCGGCGAGATGCTTACGGCGATAGCAGGCGTGGGCTGTGAATTCTGGGTGCTCTGGTTCGAGCCGAGAAGCGATGCGCAGGAAGAGAGGCACAGCACGGCCGCCAACACAACAACTGCCTGAACGCCTTCACGTCTTGCTATCCGGCAGCTGTGCTGGGACTTCACAGCCTTACGGTCAGCGGACTGGGACATGGGGTCTCCTCGAATCGAAGTGGGGGCTAACGTTCGAGCCTGCCCGCACTCTACGGGAGGGAATGAATGCGCGCTAATTACGGAAGGCTCTGATTCTCTGGCGACTACTGGTACATCTCCAAAGGACAACGTCCTAAAGCACGCGGTGACGATTCAAGCAGGCGAGAATGATGCACATGAGGGAGTTACGGAAAATTTGAAGCGGATTAAGTTGAACGGTCGCCCAACGCGGCAGCGCGCAAGCGTTCATAGGCGGAATTCCCCAGCAGTTTTCTGCTTGCGGAGCGCAGTTGCATTTGCAGATTCCGCAGCCAAAAATTGCGTCCCTGGCAGATGCGCTCGAATTCATGCAGGGAGACCGAACGCATGATTGCTATACGGCCGAGCGCGAATCGATCTGAGGCATGGGAGTTCATGCGAATTTGGCTGGTCGAAACCGTGCGATAACCGGCATTGCGCGCGACGTCTGACACGCGGCGATTATAGCGGCCCCCGGGACAGGAGAAGTGCTCTACAACCGTACCCAGGATCTGTTCCAGCCGCGTCTTGGCTTCCGCAATTTCTCGATGTAAATCTGTGTCGTTCAGGTCCGTGAGATACGCATGGGTCATCGAATGGCAACCGATCTCGAAGCCCATGCCGGCGAGTTCGCGCAGTTGCGTGGGGCTAAGATAGCCTGATTTTCCGAGGAAGCCTGCGGTGATATAGAAAGTGCCGCCGAATTTCATCTCGCGCAGCAGCGGTGCGGCGTAGAGCAAATCTGTCTCACTGCCATCATCGAAGGTAATGGCCACAGCCTTCTCTGGAAAGGTTCGGACTGCCTCACTCACACTCACCCCGCGCCATCCCTTGTTGCGAAGGAGTTCTATCTGCTCCCGGAAATCCGAAACGCGCAGGACATAGCGCACATATCCTGACTCGGTCTGGCATAAAGGCCGGCCGGGCGACTCGAGTTCGTGGTACATCAGAAAAACGACTCCGCTCATCCCGCACACTCCGGAGCGATTTCATCGATGAGCCGCCAGCCGGTTCCTGAAACGCAGATTGCTGCCGCATACTGTGGCGGAACCGCGATGTCCCGCATGGTCCATTTTGTTCGCTCAAGCGGATCGGGCCGGGTAGCTAGTAATGCGTTTTGTTCCTTCGGCTCCAGGGACACGTCGAATTGGTGAAGCGGCAGGGAGAGCCCTTTACCAGTTGCCTTGATGTAAGCCTCTTTGCGGGTCCAGCAGAGAAAAAACGCGTCACTGCGCTGCTCCTCTGGCAGGTGCAGCAATTGTTGTTGCTCAGCCGCGGAAAAGAACCGGGAGGCGATGGCGGCGGTGTCGAAGTCCCTGCGGATGTGCTCCACGTCCACTCCGATCTCACGCGAACGGGCGAAGGCCAGCAGCGCAAGATGCCCAGAGTGCGAGATATTGAATTCAATGCCACTCCCGGCTTCCGCACCGCCCAGAGACGGTTTCTCCTTCTCTGAATACGCAAAAGCGAGCGCCCTGGGATCTCTCTTCAAATAAGAGCCCAGAATCTGCCGCAACATGGAACGTGCCGTGATGAAGTATTGCCGATCGATGTCCCGGTGATAGCGAGCGGCCCTGGTTCTCTCATCGGCAGACAGGATGGATACCCAATTCTCGGTGGCGCAAGCTGTGGCCTGCAGGTTCAAACGCCACAGGTGCACGTCGTTGGCGCCGAGTTCGAGTGGGCCTTCAATCCGGAACGCCGACTGCTCAATGTTCATCGATAAAGCCAAGTTAGTCCGATCCCGTTCGGCTATGGAGTAGCTCATCCTCAGCCGAACCACCGCTGTCCCGAATGACAATCCGGTACACAGATACTCTATAACGGCGTCTGGATTTCTCATTTTGTCGCGCACCGATTGCCTCCGCAAGTGCGAAACCCGCCTCTCGGCTGCTGGGGTGCGATCTGCGATGCGAATGCCAAAATAGATGCACGAGAACCGCAAGAATCGCTAAGATAAAAACGCAAGTCTGCCGCCATGAATCTCAGCAGATGGCAACAAATCGGACGCCGAATTGCCCGCATGGATCGCGCGGAACTGAGCGATCGGCTGCGGCAAGAAGCCGCCAGCCGGCAAGACGCTTTGCTGGCGCGCTTTGGGCACGATTTTGGCCGGAATGCTGTCGGCCTCTCCGGAACGACGGCCAACTTCTTCTTCGCGCTGGATTCCGTGGATTTCATTCTGGACTTTATGCGCCAACATCTGCCCCAGCAGGTGAACCGCATCGTGCAACAAGCGGACCACATTTGCCAGCATCGCTTCGACTTATTGGGATACAGCGGCCTCGAGTACGGAAACCCGATCGATTGGCGCCTGGATGCGGTTCACAAGAAGCGGGCGCCGGAGAAATCTTCTTACCGAATTCGATACCTCGATTATGACGAGGTTGGCGACAGCAAAGTCACCTGGGAGCTCAATCGGCACCAGCATCTCGTGACACTGGCGAAGGCGTACCGTCTCGCGTGCGAGCGCCGCTATGCCGACGAGGCTTTACGGCAATGGCGGCATTGGCGAGCGGAGAATCCGTACCCGATGGGTATCAACTGGGCCAGCAGCCTGGAAGCGGCATTCCGCAGCCTCTCCTGGATCTGGACTTACTACCTGCTGCAGGGCGCGCCGGGCATTCCGAATTTCCGCAATGAATGGCTGCGAGGACTGGCGGTGCACGGGAGGCATATCGAGCGGCATCTATCGACGTATTTTTCTCCTAATACGCATCTTCTCGGAGAAGGAGTCGCGCTGTTCTTCATCGGAGTACTTTGTCCCGAACTGAAGGCGGCAGCCCGTTGGAAGGCGCTGGGCTGGAAAATTGTGTTGCAGGAAGCTGAGCGGCAGGTGCGGCCCGATGGTTTCCACTTCGAGCAATCCACCTACTACCACGTATACGCGCTCGATTTCTTCCTGCACTCCGCCGTGCTGGCAAGCGCTAATGGCATCGCGATTCCGAAGAATTTCGAAGAGACTGTCGAGAAAATGCTTAACGCTCTGTGCTTGCTCGCGCGCGGGGGCGCAGTGCCACGATTCGGAGACGATGATGGTGGGCGGCTCTTCGATCAGCAACGCAATCGAGGCGAGCATTTGCTCGATCCGCTTGCCGCGGGTGCCATCCTGTTTCATCGGGGAGACTTCAAGACGGCTGCCATTAAGCTCCGAGAGGAAACTCTCTGGCTGCTGGGTGCGCAAGGAGTTCGCCAGTGGGAGGAATTGACCCAGGCTGCCGTTTCAGGCGAGTCCGGAGCTTTGGCGGACGCAGGTTTTTACATGTTGCCGGCTTCGGGTGACGTGCAGCTTGTAGTCGATGCAGGGCCGCTCGGCACACATTCCGGTGGGCACGGGCATGCCGATGCGCTGAGCGTATGCTTGCAGGGCCACGGCCGTTCGCTTCTTCTCGATCCCGGAACCTACGAATATGTGGGTCCCGGGCCCGAACGAGATCTATTTCGGGGAACTGCCATGCACAATACGCTGCGCGTGGACAAAAGGGATCAGGCGCAGCCGGCCGGTCCATTCTCCTGGGGGAGGCTAACGAACACCCGGGTCGAGCAGTGGGTGCAAGGGAAAAGCTTTGATTTGCTGGCCGCCAGCCACGATGGTTATTGGGATCTCGAGTCTCCTGTAAGCCATTACCGCTATGTTTTCTCGCTCCGGAACGGTATTTACCTGATCCGCGATGTTGTCAAAGGCCACGGCACACATAAACTGGATTTGGCGTGGCATTTAAATCCGGACCTTAAAAGGGAAGCCGACGGCAGGTTTCGCTTACCGGACCTGCCGCAGCGAGTGGCGATCCTTCCCTTGCAGGGTTACGGATGGAAGGAAGAGGTCCGCGAGGAATCATGGTCTCCCTGCTATGGTCAAAAGGCGCCGGCGCCCGTCCTCAGCCATAGCGCCGAGATTTCCTTACCTACGGAATTCGCGGTCCTGCTTATGACATCGCAGGAAGCGGAACAGAGTGTGGGCTCGTTCAACCGCATGCCGGACTACGCCGGCGCGGAAGTACACGGATACCGGTATTCTGAAGAGGCCGCCGAGTATTCGTTTGTATTCGGCAAAGCGGGCGAGCCCTGGCGCAAGGATTTCTTTTCGAGCGATGCGGAATTTGTGTGTTTGCGAAAGACTTCCAGCGGCGAAGCGCATCTGATGCTCAGCGGCGGAAGCTACGTGGAAGTTGATGGAGGAGCGCAGTTGCACTGCATCCGGCCTGTGGCCTGGGCCGAGCTACTGGTGAAAGCTGGGGAGCGCACCGTGTTCTCTTCCGATTTGCCGGCGGTGGACGAACAGTCATCGGGAATACAACCGACCGACGCGGCGTCCCCGATCTTCGAGTGAGATAAATCTGCTATGTGTGGAATCTGCGGAGTCTTCTTTCAAAACCGTGACTGGCGCGTTCCGGGCGATGTGCTGGCACGCATGAACCGGCAGATCGTGCATCGCGGTCCAGACGATGAAGGGTTCTTCATCGAAGAGAACGTTGGGCTGGCCATGAGACGCCTCAGCATTATTGACGTAAAAAGCGGTCACCAGCCTCTGGCTAACGAGAACCGCGATATCTGGATCGTCTACAACGGGGAAATCTATAACCATGCGGAACTGAGAACCGATCTGGAGGCAAAGGGGCACCAATACCGCTCGCGCAGCGATACCGAAACCATCGTTCACCTGTATGAGGAATACGGCCGCGATTGCGTGAAGCATCTGCGCGGCATGTTCGCGTTCGTGATCTGGGACCGCCGCAAGCGCGTGCTGTTCGCCGCGCGCGACCGCCTCGGCATCAAGCCCTTCTATTACCGCTGGGATGGGAAGGCGTTTCTGTTTGGATCGGAGATCAAGACGATCTTCGCCTATCCCGGTATCACGCCCGAGTTCAACCGGCACACGCTCGCCGAGTACTTGGCCTTCGGCTACATTACGGGACCGGAAACGATGTTCGCCGGCATCCGCAAGCTGATGCCCGGGCACACGCTGGAGCTTTCCGAACAGGGCGAACCGAAGATCGAGTGCTACTGGGATCTGACGGTGGAAGAGGATGAAATTCCCCGAGGGCGGGACTACTACGTGCAGCACTATCGTCAATTGCTGGAAGGCGCGGTTGGATCGCACCTGATGAGCGATGTGCCTTTGGGAATGTTCCTGAGTGGCGGCCTGGATTCGAGCGCGGTCGCGGCTCTGGCGACGAAGATTCGCGGAGATCGAATCAAGACCTTTGCCGTGGGGTACGGTGAAGAAGCGTTCAGCGAGCTTCGCTATGCACGCGAGGTCGCCGAGCATATTCGTTCCGATCACCACGAGGTGCGGCTGACGCGCGAAGAGTTTTTTGAGAACCTGCCGCGGCTCATCTGGCACGAAGACGAGCCCATTGTGTGGCCCTCCAGCGTGTCACTCTACTTCGTGGCGCGCCTGGCTCGCCAGCACGTCACCGTCGTATTGACGGGGGAGGGAAGTGACGAGACTCTCGCCGGCTACACGCGTTATGCATGGACGCTGCTGAACTCGCGGATGGACAATGCATACCGCGCAGTTACCACCAATGGCATCCGAGGGCTGGTACGCAAGGCGATTCACGCCAGTCCTCTAAGCGCCGCCCTGCATCGCAAACTGGACCATACGTTCCTGCTGCGCGATGGGAATTCGTGGCCGTCTTTCTACTATGACAATTTCTATTCCGCAATTTCCGCCGCGGAGCAAGCAGAACTGCTCACTGAAAATGCGCTGGCCGACTCCGGAGATGCCTATGCCGGTTCGATGCATGCCTTTGAGCGCTCGCATGGCGACCTGCTTCACCGACTCCTTTATGCGGACATTAACAGCTATCTGATCGAGCTTCTGATGAAGCAGGATCAAATGAGCATGGCCGCATCCGTCGAGAGCCGGGTGCCTTTTCTAGATCATGTGCTCGTGGAATTTACGGCGAGAATTCCCGCGCAATTTTCCATCTCCGGTATGGCTGGAAAATTCGTCTTGAAGCAGGCAGTGGAAGACTTGCTGCCAAAGTCCATCATTTATCGGCAGAAGATGGGGTTTCCGACTCCCTGGGAGTATTGGCTGGCAGGACCGCAACTGGACGATCTGGAACGAATGCTGCTCGAGCCGCGAAGCCTGGAACGGGGGTTCTTTAGAGCCGAGCCGCTGAAGCGCATCTTCGCCGAGCATCGCAGTAAATTTCGCGATCACGGCAATCGGATCTGGCGGCTGATCAATCTCGAGGTCTGGCAGCGTGTCGCGATCGACGGAGAAGCTACGGACGCGGTGGCGCGGCAACTAGGCTCGCGGGCGGCGGTACAGGTCTAAGAACGGCGACCGGCTGCCGCAGGCAGATGCCCTTCCAACGCGGTGAGCAGAGGCTCCTTTAGCAACGGCCCGCTGGCCATAAGACCGCTCAGCAGCGGATTCCTGTTGTTACAGCGTAGTGGAGTATTGTCGAGGGTGGCTACGAACCCTCCAGCGCTTTGGACCAATGCAGTTCCCGCCGCGACGTCCCATTCGTTCTTCGGAGTCAGCGTGAATGTGATGTCTGCCAGGCCCGAAGCCACAAGACTGAGCTTATAGGCGACTGAGCCCATGGGCAGAATCTGATATTCGCCACTCTGAAACTGCTGCCATTCGCCGCGTTTCACTTCACTGCGGCTGGCCAGAATCAAAGATCCCTTAAGATCCGTACGCTGGCTGGGCCGGGCGGGCTTGCCGTTGTACATAACTCCGCAATCGATCGCGCCGATGATGGTCTCCTGCGTGGCGGGATTGCAAATGCCGCCTGCGACCGGACGGCCATCTTCAACAAAGCCAATGGACACGCAAAACTCCGGAATGCCCGCCACGAATTCGCGTGTGCCATCGAGCGGATCAACGACCCACACATGCTTCCGTCCGAGCCGCGAAACGTCGTCCACGCTCTCTTCCGAAAGCCAGCCCTCGCCCTCGCGCAGCAAGTTCTGGCGCAGCACGGCATCCACTGCGCGATCCGCTTCCGTAACCGGATCGTGGCCAATCTTGTATTCCGTTTCAATGGCGCCAGGAGTGAAACGCGCGAAAACTGTACGGGCGGCTTCGAGCGCAGCTTCGATGCGGGTCAAAATGTCGGAATAAGCGGAATTCATGTAGTCCTTGGAGTGATTAAAATGCGGGCCACAACATGCGTGCTCCTGTTACGAGCAGCAAGAAACACAGAATGCGGCGCAACCAAAGCATGGGGACCCGCGTCCCCAGGTGCGACCCCACCAGCCCGCCCGGAATCGAACCAATCAGCAACGATATTACGAGTCCAGGATCGACGTTTCCGAGCCGGAAATGAAGCAATCCGGTCATTCCGGTGAGCAGCACGGCGTGAACGATGTCGGTACCGACATTCACTTTTGGGGGGTAGCTGTAGAAGAGGAGCAACAGCATCATGATGATGCTGCCCGATCCGACCGAGGTCATGCCCACCAGAAAGCCCGCGACCAGCCCGATGAGCGCCATGCCGGCGAAGCTCTTCATGGTTGGCGGGCGGTTGGCGATCTTTTCTTCAATGTGCTTCTGGAACAGCAACAGCGTTGGAATCACAATGAGCAGAACGCCCACCGCGGTCTTGATGAAATTGTTGACTCCGTCTCCATAGAGGTGGCGGATATACATCAGCAACTTCACTCCGCAGAAGGAGCCAGGAAGGCTCCCTGTGGCCAGAGCGAGGACCACCTTCCGTCGCACCGTTCCCTTTTTCAGGTGCAGCAGGCTGGCGGGAATTTTCGTAAAGAAGTTGAAGAGCGCGTCGGAGCCGACCGCTACCAGCGCCGGCACCCTCAATCCGAAGATCAGAACGGGGAGCAACAATACGCCGCCCCCCACGCCGCTCATGCCGATGAGGATGCCCACGATGAAGCCAACCAGGATTTTGAGAGTCAGCAGTTCCATGTTCGACTCCGACTTCGGTTATGCAGCCGCCCCGTTTACTCCGATGAAGCCTTCACGTTCCAAGTGCAGAATAATTTCCTGCGCGGCTTCCTCTGGCGATCGTTCGCCGGTGTTAATGGTTACCTCGGCATCCGCGGGAGCCTCGTAAGGATCGGAGATGCCCGTGAATTCTTTCAGAATGCCGGCTCGCGCCTTGGCGTACAAACCCTTGCGGTCGCGCTGTTCGCAAACTTCCACCGAGGTCGCTATATGTACCAGGATGAATCCTCCATAGGGCTCGATCATCTGGCGCACATGTTTGCGGGTTGCGTCATAGGGCGCGATTGGCGCGCAGATCGCGATTCCGCCGTTCTTCGTGATCTCCGAAGCCACGTAGCCGATACGACGAATGTTGATATCGCGATGCTCCTTCGAGAACCCCAGTTCTGACGAAAGATGTTTACGGACCAGGTCGCCGTCGAGCAAGGTGACCGGACGACCGCCGACTTCCAGGAATTTCGTTAGCAGCACATTGGCGATGGTGGACTTGCCCGATCCGGACAGCCCGGTGAAGAAGATGGTGACGCCCTGACGGCTGCGAGGCGGAAAGCTGCGCCGCAATTCGTGCACGACTTCCGGATAGGTGAACCAGCCCGGGATGTCGCGGCCTTCATTCAAGCGCTGGCGGAGTTCGGTTCCCGAGATGTTCAGAACGCGATCGGTCTTCTTGACCTCGGTATCGGGCACATAGCGATCTTCATCTTCGAGGTACACCATCATGCTGAAAGGCACCATGGTGACGTCGATGTCGGCTTCGTGCTTCTTGAAAACTTCCTGCGCCTCGTAAGGACCATAGAACGGCTTGCCGTCTGTATCTTTTCCCGGCCCCGCGTGATCGCGACCCACAATCAAGTGCGTGCAGCCGTGATTTTTGCGGATCAGGGCATGCCAAATCGCCTCGCGCGGACCGCCCATGCGCATAGCCAGAGGCAGCAGAGACAGCTTCTGCGTCCCCTGCGGATACTTCGAACTCAGCAACTGATAGCAGCGTACCCGGGTGAAATAGTCCACGTCGCCCGGTTTCGTCATGCCGACGCTCGGATGGATGAGCAGATTCGCTTCCACCTGCTTGGCGGCACGGAAAGTGAGTTCCACGTGCGCGCGGTGCATGGGATTTCGAGTCTGAAAAGCTACCACCCGCCGCCATCCTAGACGCGCGAACTCGGCCCGCAATTCAGCCGGAGTAAGGCGCAGGGTGCGGAAATCATAGTGGGACGGAGCTTGCAGGCCTTCCACGCGGCCGCCCACATACCAGGGATTCCCCTTGTTCATTGTGTAGTCGGCGCCCGGATGCGCTGGGCTGGTGCTATTGAACACCGCTTTGGCTTCCGCCTTGCGGTCGGGTTGCCATACTTCCTCGACGTGCAACACGGCCAGCATGACACCCTCAGGGTCGCGCAACGCAATCTTGCTGCTCCCGGGCGTGAGCTTCTTGGCAAAATCTTCAGTTACATCCAGCGTGATCGGCATCGGCCATAGAATGCCGCTGGCCAGGCGCATGTTGTGGCAGACGCCTTCATAGTCGGCCTTGGTCATGAAGCCGCGCAGCGGAGAGAAGCCGCCGCTCATTAGAAGTTCGAGATCGCAAATCTGGCGGGCGGTGAGATCCCATGACGGCCACTCCCGCGAGTGGGCTTTCAGTTCGGCGGCCTTTTCCGGCGCCACGATAAGGTTTACCAGTTCGCCGCCGTGCGGCGCGATCAAATGACTAGTCGAAGCAGACAAGTGCTTGAACCTCCCAGGTTCGGTGATTTTGCATTTAGTGCATGTAGTTCAGTTGTCTCGCAGAAGAATCGTCTGATGACTGCCAGATCTTCTTATGTTGGGGGGAACATTCTAACGAGACCGCAAAGCTGTTGCGATCAATTCAAATTGCTCACAGTGTACACCAAATATTCCCGTGCGATTACGCCACGCACGTGCCATGCCGCAGCAAGTCCTGCCATTCTACTGTAAGTTGATAGAGATAAAAGCAGAAGTTTGATATTTCTGCATGGAAACTGGCTTTTTCGTACTTTTGGTATGCAATTTTTTGCGCAGGTGGGAACTAATTCTTCCCATAATGAGGACTTTTGTCTCTCTATCGAGCCTGGCTTTTCATCGACACCGGCAGCGCCGACTCGAGTTCGCGTGCCGATCTCTGCGCTCTGGTCCGGTTCCGCGCGTCGAGCAAATGTTCATGAACGCGATAGTAGAACCCCAGCGTGGAGGGTGAATATTTTAAAAACAGAATCGACAGGCGCACCTTCCAACTTCTCAGTATCAAGGCTGCGTGCTGAGCGGATTCCAATGCTTTGTCGTAATCACCGGATTTGATGTTTTCCTTCAGTTGCTGCAGGTGTGCTCTTGCCTCGGTCCACTTGTATCGCTTTTCGACGATGTCGCGAAGGTGTGGAGAAAGAGGCAACTGCGCCCGAACTTTTTCGAGCACCTGCAATCGAGCGCGCGTCATCTGGTAGTCGTCGGCGGAAAGTCCGGAACCGGAAACTGTGTGGCACATACTGATCTCGCGATGGTTCGCCATGCGCGTGCCGCGGAACGCCATGCGCAACCAAAGATCGAAATCCTCGCATCGCCGCATAGACTCGTCAAACAGTCCAGCTTCCATCAGGGCCTGGCGCGAGGCCACTGCAGCCGACGTCGTGACCGTACATCGCTCCTGGAGCAGTGTTTCGAAGTTGACGGTGTGGATCTGCGATTCGCGCTCGAAAGTTCTGCCGAAAATTGAGCCGTCGCGCTTGAGCAATGAATCTCCGTAGACGAGCCCGAGCGACGGATCCGCTTGCAAGATCGCAATCTGAGCCGCGAGATGCTGGGGAAGCCAGACGTCATCGCTATCGAGAAACGCGATGTACCGGCCTCGTGACTCGCGAATCCCAAGATTCCGTGCCGCGCTGGGTCCCCGATTGCTTTGTTTCAAATACCGCACCCGAGTGGCATAGGGCTCGAGATTTTGTTCCAGCAGTTCGGTATCGGGCGAACCGTCGTTTACGACAATGACCTCAAAATCCTGAAAGCTCTGTGCGAGGACGGAATCGAGGCACTCGCGAATGAGTGGTGCCGTGTTGTATGCCGGGATGACAACACTCACCAGCGGGTCCCGAGCGGAAGTGTTCATTGCCGTATTCGTTCCCTTACAAGATTATGAATTCAAATACGTCTATATTCGATGCCGGACCTGATTACCACACGTCCCAGCGTATCCTGACCGCGGGCCCGCGGCTTGATCACACTTCTTCTGAATAGCCTTCCACAACCGAGGCGACGGGTTGGAGTTGTACAGGCGCCGCAGGCTTCGAGAAATTGCCAATCTGCAGCACGCGATTGCTCTTGTAAGCCCACGCCAGTCCGATGCTGTAAACGAGTCCACCGATCAACAATTGCGGTATTAACTGCCGATACGAATGGGGTACAACCCAGCGTTGCAACAGCAGGAGCACCACTATCATGGGTGTGCAAAGCAGGAGCGGGAGTTCGTAGGCCTGTCGCAAGTAAGTCCACATGCGAACTCTCAGCAGCGAACAGAGATGCCGGGGCATGAATACAACGTAAGTGCAGAGCAGTGGAATGGCCGTGCCCAGCGCGTCTCCCATGATGCCCCAGGGCCGCACCATCAGAATGCTGAGCACAATGTTGGCGATCCCCTCAATGAGACTGATGATCGCTAGTTTGCTGTGCTTGCTCATGCCGAACAGAATCCGTCCAGAAGCGCTCTGGATCTGCATAATCGTATGAGGAATGATCAGCACGATTAAAACGGGATAGGCCAACGCTACATATTTCTGCCCTAACCAAACTCCAATGATCGACTTTCCCAGGATGACGAAAAACACCGTAATCGGAAAAATGGTGAGGGCACACGCGCGATTGCCGACGATGAAGATCTTACGAAGGCGATCTATATTGCCGGCAGCATCCGATTGGCTGGACATCGGCACAAAGATTTGCGCCAGCGAACTCACCACTTCTCCCGCATAATCCACCAGGCGCGAACCCGCATAGAAATACGTGATGGCGGCGGAGGAAAGAAATGTTCCAATCACCACCGCATCGGACTTCAGCCGAAGACGCGCCGCGATAATGACCATGAAGGTCACTCCGCTGTAGTTCGCCATGTGCCGGAAGGACTTACGATCGACGTATTTCCAACGGAACTTTATCGGCAGGGATCGCAGTGCCACGGCGGCACGAACCAGCGAAGAGACGATCGGCAGACCAACCGTTATGATGGCGACCGTCAGCAAGCCGTACCCGCGGCTCAGGAAAAAGACGATGAGTCCGGCGCGGACCAGGCCGGAGAATACGATGTTGGTCCAGTTGATGATGTAGAACTTTTGCAGTCCCTCCAGCATCCCGCCGAAAACGCCTAAGGGAAATCCCACGGCTACGGATGTGCCGACAATCAGCAGAAGCCACGCTGCGGTGGAATGAAAGTTCGCCGGAATCTTGAAGAGCCGATCAATGTACAGGCACCCAGCCAGAGTGATCAGCAGGCTAACAATGCCGACGCCGCTGTAGGTGAACATCGCGGTATTGATGAGCCCATTGACTTCCTGAATGTCACGGGTCGCGGTGTATTTGGAGACGTACCGCACGATCGACGATCGAATGCCGAAGTCGAAAATGCCGTAATAGCCGGTGAGAGAAAAAATCAGAACCCAGAGTCCGAAGGCTGTATCCCCCAACCGGTGAAGAATAAAGGGGGAGATGAAGACTCCGACGACAATGTTCACCGCGAGCGCGAACCAGCTCGAACCCACGTTCTTGATGATTTCCAGCTTTTCCAGCTTGCGCATAGCGGTGGTGGCCCTTGCACGGCCTCAGTCGAAACTATTTCTCATGATAAGCGAAAAGCCAGTAGGGCTCTTGAAAGTGCTGGACACGTTCGTAACGAGATCAGTTTGAGCGGCCGTATCACAGGTAATTTGCGAAGCGCAGCCACTGTTCCACGCGGGCCATCCCTTCGGTGAAATCCACTCGCGGCCTGTATCCAAGCAACTTCTTTGCTTTTTCAATACTGAAGAAGACAGTTGTAGACTGCGTCATCAGCGTGTCCGAATCCGGCATGGGGCGATGATTCTCGACCATCGCCAGGCCCGCGGGACGAATGCCGACTCGGGCGCGGATGCGTTCGCGGCTGCTTTCGTCCAGCGATGCCGACCAGTGCCAGATTCCATCGAGGACGCGTTTCGTAGCAGGAATGCGAAGCAGCAACTGCCGCAACTCGCGGCTGCGCAGGGCCTGTCCCGCTGCCCGGAAGGATCCCATTACCATCCCGGGTTGTCGCCGGTAATAGTCTTGAATCTCTTCCGGAGTAAGATTCGGAAGGCTTACGTCTTCTCCGAGAATCTTCACGTGAGCTTGAATAAAGTCTCCCCAGGTCACCCGCTCACCGTCGGTGATGAAAAAGGCTTCTCCGAGGGCCTTGTCATTTTCGAACCCCAGGAACACGGCGTCGATCAGGTTATCCACGTAGGTGGTATTACAGGCCCCATTTCCTCCGTTGATGAGGGAAACGCGGCGTGCTTTCAAGTCCGGTATCAGGCGGGTAGACCAGGCGGAATAGGGTCCGTAAACGATGGAAGGGCGCAGAATGACCACGGGTAAGCCGCGCCGGCCAAAGCGCAATACCACCCGCTCGGCCCGGCCCTTGTTGTCACAGTAGGGCTCCCCCGTATGAGGCAGAGGAGCATCCTCGGTTTCGGTTCCCGGTTTTGGGGTCAGGCCATATACCGCGGCCGTGCTCATGTGGACAAATCGTTCCACCCCGGCGGCGGCCGCGGCCTGCAGCAGATTCTCGGTGCCCTCAACGATTCCGCGTCCAACTCCCAACCCGCAGTGCACCACCAGATTGGCCTTTCCTAGCGCTTCCCGGACGGCCGCGCGGTTCAGCAGGCTTCCAAAACGCATCTGAATCGGCAGCCTGCCGATGCGGGCGGCACGGTGCGGAGTATGCACGAAGGCGCAAACGTTCTTGCATCCGGCTTGGATCAGGCGCTCGCATACCCGGCCTCCGATGAAACCGGTGGCGCCGGTGACAAAGATGGTCTTGTCCCGCCAAGTCACGAAGCAACTCCCGGAAGCGCATCGACCTCGGACCAGGGCTCGAGCAGTCGCTGCCGATTTGCGTAGCAGCGTTCAATCAGTTCCAGCACGTATGCGGCTTGTTCCGCATCCACCCGTGGCTTTTCACGCCCTTGAATGCTGCGAATGAAGTTCTCGAGTTGGCGGTCGAAACTGGTAGAAGGGCGCCCACTGCGAGAGAACGCGAGCGTTTCGGTGACCGCTTGTCCTTGCATCGCATGATGCAGGACCACCGCATCGGGAGTCTCGAGCGGAAGCTCTGCATCAGCCTCTGTACCTTTCACCAGGAGACGGTTGGACAAGAGATAAGTGCGGCTGAGTCGAATCTGGCCCGATACCGCACCGGAAGGCCCGCTGTGCTGCAGAGATAGCCGCACGTTCGCCTCGATGCCGCTGCCCCAGTCATCGTCTTCATACTGAAGGTCGACCGCTGGACCGAACCAACTGACAATACTGTCGAGCAGGTGGACGCCATAGTCCAAGAGCACCCCGCCCCCGGCCTGTTCTCTGGAGAAATAGAAGGCTGAGGCAGAATTCCAGTCGAAGGGACCTCCCATCTGCCAGTCATAGCCTTTCAGGGTTCCGAGCCTGCGCTCGTCCAGAACAGCGCGCAGCAGTCGATGATTGTCCTGGAACCGGCGGTTCATCCCCACGGCGAGGACTAAGTTTTTCGCTTCCGCTGCCGAGGCGCAACTTCGTGCGTCCGCCGAGTGGATTGCCAGAGGTTTCTCGCAGAGTACGTGTACGCCTGCCCCAATCGCCTCGAGGGTTACAGGCGCATGTAGGTGGTTCGGTAGCGCGTTGATAACAGCATCAACCTCGCCCCAGATGGTTCGATAATCAGAGCAAGCGCGGCACTGCAGATTCGAGGCCCGAATCAACTTCGCTGCTCTCTCTTCGGTCGCGTCCACGAGGGCGACGAGGCGAACCTCGGCATTCCTCAGGATCGCTGGAAGATGCTCACTCCTTGTAATGGTTCCGCAGCCCAGCACTGCGATCCGGATCGGGTCGTTCATCCCGACGATTCTCCCCGCCAGGAAGGCTGAAGGGCGGCCGCTGGTAAGCCCGGCTGCGGTTCGCCCGGGCTTAACGCGTACCCCAGGCGTTGCATTAAAGGCCCCCACGCGCTCTCAATCGTGGCAACAGCCTCGGCAGGCAAGTTCTTCTTCCATCCCCCTGCCGTGGCCGTCCGGATGAAAGGAATGTCGTCGCGCTTGTTTTTCGTGGAAACCCACTGTTTCCCCTGCACGCGCTCCAGTTCGCGCAGGCGCTCGGCAGAACTCCGTTCGATTGTGGTGGTAAGCAACTGAGGCTCAGGCTCAATTCCGAAGAAAGACGCAAGCCTGGCCAGTTCCTGCCTCGGATTGGCGCTCATGTCTTCGTACCGCAGCAGAAGGAATCCTGGCTGGCCTTGCCGCGTTGCAATCCAGCTCTGCACGTGTTCGGCCCAGTTTCCCCAATCACCCAGACCCAACCGTCCTCCGACGAAATCACTGGCATATTGCGAAAGGGGATAACTATCGGCGATCTGGCGGTACTTTCGTTGAAAGTCGTAATACGAGAGCACCACATCCCGCGGATCGCGGACGATGTAGATCACCTTGCGGAATCGTGGATGGAAGTATTGGTGGCTCTTGATGACACGAGGCCTGGGAATCGATCGCAACATCCTGTTGGATTGCGCTTCACTGTCGGGCACGATGCGTTCGATGTTGGCAAATGTGACCGGCTCTTCCGGGTGGAGCAGATTGGCGATCAAAAAACGTGTCCAGGTATTTCCCGACCGCGGGTATGAGACTACAAACGTGTCGTCGGGATAGATTGCCAGGTTTCTCCCGGCGATATCCTTGCCAAGCCAATAGCGCAATATTGTGCGGACGCCATAGATCATGCGCTGGATCCCGCCAGGAGAGTCTTGCCTCGAGCAGGCACGCCGGCTGATTCCTCTTGGATACTAACCGCATCGTTTAACAATCGCAACGGGACGGCAGTCATCGACATGCGGATTACTGCAAGAAATTGCGGCTGAGCGCATGACAGCTGCGTCGGCTCCAGGGGTATCACAGGGGCGTTCTGTTTGGCTTAGGTTCAGAGTCCCGGGTTCGAGCCGCCACCCTTCAGTTGTTGCTTCCAGCCCAGTACCCGGGCCTTGGCGCCCTCCGCTTCGGCCTCGGCAATCATGCCCTTCTTCTGGTAGAGCACTGACAGGCTGGTGTGAGCGAGAACGTCATCCGGGTCGATCTCCGCAATACGCTGTGCAACGGCAATGGCCTCGTCGTATCGTTGCAGATCCTGAAGAGCCCGAGCCAATCCGTGCATGGCCTCAGTAAACGTGGGGTCGGCCTCCACTGAGTCGCGATATTTCGCGACCGCCTGATCCAGGTGTCCATCGGCCATCAAGTCGAGTGCGCCGTAGTACAGGTCTTCGGCCTTTTGGCGGGCATTGTCGTCAGGCATGCGGAAAATTCCCGGCAGAGGTTGGATTCTAACACGCGAAATCTGTAGCGGATGTTTCTCGCCACCCAGACTCGAGCTTATGTCGTATACGTTCTTCACTCGTCATGTTTATGATGATCCCATGCGCCAGCAGCTCCGGTTTCTCTGGAATGCCACAAAAGGGCACCGTCTGGCCCCGTGGCGTAGTCCGTATCTTCTCTGGCGGATCGAGACCTACACCGGCGTCAAGATGAAAGAGATTGGATTCGTGGAGTTTTGGGAGTTCATCTGGCGCGAGCGCCGCGAACTGTGGAGTTTTCTGCGATGGACCGGCGAGATGGAGCGCTGGGTCCATCCCAAACCGAGAAAGTCCTGATCAAGCCTAAGCGCCTGTGCCGGCCGCTGCACCCCCGCCAAGCACAAGACTGACTTCGCTGCCTTTCCCAGCACCGGTGATCTGGGCCGCAGCCGCCCGGTTGGCGACGATTTCCAGATATCCCATACTTCCGAGAATGCCAAAAACTTCGCCGGGAGCGCCTTCCGCATACGCCGCACGGATCTCGGTGATCTCTTTGCTTCCCACGACGATCTTGAATGCGCCCGGTTTCTCCGTGAAGAGTACCGGCGCATCCTCAGGCTTGAAGTTCGTGATCAGGTTGCCGAAGCGGTCCACTTTCAGCACCACTCCGCGCATACGGTTCTCTCCCGCGGGTTTGGGCCGCGGTGCTGCGAATCGCACATAATCTTCAATCTCGTCGCCGAACTTGTGGGAGTCCACCATCTTGGCCAGATATCCTGCGACGGGAGCAAAAATATCCCGGGCATGAAACGTATTGCTCACTGGCTGACGGAAATAGTGCTCCCCAGTGACGTGACGCACGTGCATGCGTTCTTCGCGCGCGTACACCATCGAGAGCACGCCGTTATCGGGGGCGACAAAGTGATAGCCGTCGCTTGACGCCAGAATCGGCCGTCGCGCTGTTCCCACCCCGGGGTCGACTACGACCATGTGGACCGTCCCGGTCGGGAAATACGAATACGTCTGCGAGATGGCCAGTGCGCCGTCGAGCACATCAAACGCCTGCACGGCATGCGTGATGTCGACAATCGTCGTCTCGGGCGCAATGTCGAGGATGACGCCTTTCACGGCGCCTACAAAGTGATCGTTGGTGCCGAAGTCAGTGGTGAGCGTAACAATTGGACGGTGCGGCAAAATTCCCTCGCTGGAAGACAAAATCCTCGGTACAGCGAAATTAACTGGCCTTCCTGCAACAGGTCAAGGTACCTAGGTAATCGGCTGAAGCCGCTGGCAAGACGTCGAGTCTTGAACCCAGGGCGCCCAGGAAAAACATGAAATTGTCCCTTCCTTTTTCGTGCGGTTGTCATCCAAGCGTTAGCATCTGCAAGTTAGGGTGCAAACCAGCTAGCGCGAGGTAAGCCCTGCTGTGTCCTCCCGCCCTTGAGGCCGTATGTCTTTTCCTCTCGGTGTATGTCCACAATGTATGTTTTTGCGATTTTCCAGTCTGGCGGCAATTCTCGCCAGCGTTTGCCTTTGTGGAGCGGCTTTCGCACAGGCCCAAATGCCTTACATGAATGCCGGACCAGATTCCGTGTTTGTCCAAGTCGACTTCGCACAACTCCATCTCGACCAGCAGGTCTGGGACTGGTCGGGCAAGGACGTAAGAGATTCGTTGTTCGATGCTGGAGCCGTCTCGGCGCGCGATCTGGAAGCCTCCGGCAAGGCCTTTGAACAATTCAAGCATGCTATGTCCAACCTGAAGGCGCAAAACTTCAAAGAGGCTATTAAGTGTTTGCAAAAAGCGATCGAAATTGATCCTGAGTTCGTTTCCGCCCACAACGCGCTTGGGTTGGCGTATCTCGAGCAGCAAGACCCTCGTGCAAAAAACGAATTCGAAACTGCGATCCAGCTCGACGACAGATTTCCCGGCCCTTACCTGAATCTCGGGATGCTGGGCTTAATGCGGAACGACTTCGTGAGCGCAGAGTCCAACCTGAAGAAAGCGGCTGTCCTGATGCCTGGCGATCCCAGAATCCTCACCGCTTTGGCCTTCGCGCAATACGGCGCGCATAGATACACCGAGACGTTGCAGACTGCCAGTCGCGTGCACAGCTTGAAACATCGTAGTACCGCCAATATTCATTACATTGCGGCTGCCGCTGCCCTCTCTGTTCCTGATTTCGGTGCCGCCGAATTGCAGCTGCACACATTCTTGGCCGAGGATCCCGCGAATCCACTGTCGCCGGTGGCGCATAAGATTCTCGAGGAAATTGCTGATCACAAGACTGAAACGGCACGGCCGCAGGTGAACATCCACGAGGCGCCAGCAGCAACGAGCACCCGCCTGCAAACATTCCCCAACAGCGATCGGCTGCAGGCGCAGTTGAGAGCGGTCAGCGACGATCTGGAGAGTCCCGCTTGCGATTCTTGTAACGCGCCCACCGATATTCCGCCTGTCGCGTTTGCCAGCGAACCTGCAGCCAATTCCATTTCTGTTCCTGTCAGCCGTCCTGATCTATTCACCATTCACAAGGCGGTGGACGAGACCGCGCTATTTTTTGCCGTAAGCCGGCACGGGCACATGGTGGACGATCTCTCAATTTCCGATATTCACATTCAGGACGACCACAAAGCTCCTCAGCGGATCTTGCAATTTATTCCGCAATCGAAGCTCCCGCTCCGTCTTGGCCTGCTCATTGACATCAGCGACTCGGTCGAAAAGCGCTTCCAATTTGAAAAACAAGCGGCCGTGAGATTCATCCAAAAAGTTGTGAACGGCCCCTCAGACCTGGCATTTGTCGCGGGATTCAACAATGAGGTTTCGGTGACCCAGGATTTCACCCACGATGCCGCCGCCCTGAGTGCGGGAATTCAGAAACTTGCGGATCGCGGCGAGACTTCAGTGTTCGATGCGGTCTACTACGCGTGCTGGAAGCTTGCCGCTTATCCGGACCAGGGCCGGGTAGCGCGGGTTCTCGTCATCCTCACGGACGGCGAAGATAATTCCAGCCACAGGAGCCTCAAGCAGGCCATTGCCGCCGCCGAGGCTGCTGGCGTCACGGTTTACACCGTGAGTACGTCTGAGCAGGCCGGTTTCCCTCTCGATGCGTCGCAGAGCGACGCCAATAAAGTCCTGAAGGTTCTGGCAGAACGCAGTGGCGGAGAGGCTATCTTCCCCGGCAATCTGGGGGCGCTCGATTGGTATCTCGCGCAATTGCGTGACGTGATACGCAGCCGCTACCTGGTTGCTTACAAGCCCGCGGGCTTCGCGCCTGATGGAAAGTACCGCAGCATTCACGTGATCGCGGAAAAGGATGGGAAGCACTTGCACGTTCAGGTCCGCAAAGGATATTACGCGCGGCTTGACATGCCTCGGCAATAAGCGACTTGAAGTCTCCAGAGCGGCACAGAATTGCTTGTTTAATCCTCTCTCAAGGCCTGCATTGGCTGGATCGATGCTGCTTTCCGCGCCGGCAATAGTGCTGCAATCAGTCCAATTGCAGGCAGAACCAGAAGGACCGCGACATACGTCCACGCATCCAGAGGACGCACGTGATACAAGAAACTCTGGATGAGGCGCTCCGAGGCAAATGCCAGCACGAGTCCTGCGCCGAGTCCAACTCCAATCAGAATCGATCCCTGCCGCAACACCATCTGCGCCACGCTCTGCCGAGTTGCGCCCAGAGCCATGCGCACGCCGATCTCCCGCCGCCGATAGCCGACCAACTGCGATAGCACTCCGTAAAGACCCGCGATCACCATCGCAATCGCGAGTCCTGCGAACGATCCCACCAGATACAGTCCTATGCGCTTGCTGAAGGTATTCAGCTCGACTGCATCCTGCATGGTCCGGAAGTTATCCAGGGCCAGCCCCGGGGCGACCTGATGAAATACCGACTTCATCTCCGTCGCCACGGGAATGTTGCCTCGGGTTCTGACCACGAAGCTCACCATGGTTCTCAAAAGCACCTGGTAGAAGAGCGAGGTGGTGGGGATTTGCTGTTGGGACAGCATAATGAATGGCTGCACTTCCCCGCCCACGGTTTCGTCAACCTGATCGGCAAGGACGCCCACAATGGTGTACGGCTTGAGCATGCCCGTATCTTTGCCGCCGAGGTCGATCTGCTTCCCCAGCGGATCGTTGCCCGCGAAATACTTGCGCGCCAGGGTGTCATTGATCACGGTCACGAACTGGGCGCTGGCCACGTCGTCGTCGCTGATCATGCGGCCGCGAATGATCGGAGTTCCAAGAGCACGGGCGTAGTTGCCGCTGATAGCCGCCACCCGAGCGCCGGCAGGATTCGCCGGGTCTTTGGGCTGACCTACAATCTCGAAGCTCGATCCCACATTCGTGTCGGAGAGTGGCGGGGCGCTGGTCAGGGCAGCACTCTCTACCCCGGGCACTTGCCGTATTCGTTCGAGAACGGGCTGATATGTAAGGGCCGCCACAGACGCAGGTGCATTTGCCGTGTCCTCGGAAACGCTCATACCCGAGAAGCCAGACGAATCGGCGGGAAACGCTGTGAAGGTGGTAATGTTTGCCGTTTCAAATCCCAGCCGAGACTGTTCAAGGTTCCACAGGGTATGAAAGAGCAATCCAGTTCCCACCAGGAGCAGCGTGGAAAGCGCTACCTCGATGGCAACAAGTCCGCCACTCAGTTTTCCACCGACCGACCTCGATCCAACGCCGCGTGACGCAGCCTGGAGCGCGGCTTGAGGATTCGCGCGCGCAACCAGCAGTGCCGGCAGGAGTGAGGACAAAATAGTTGTCAAACCCGCGATGCTCGCCAGCACCACTACGATGTTCCAATCAATAGCAATCGAATCCGCCCGTGGAATAGTCCCCGGAGGCAGCTTTCGGAGCCCAACCATCGCCAATTGCGCGAGCACCCAGCCCAAGCCGCAGCCCAGCAGGCTCAAGGCCAATCCTTCAGCCAGCATTTGCCGGATAAGGCGCATCCGCCCGGCGCCTAAAGCGGCCCGCACTGCAAACTCCTGCTGCCGCCCCAGGCAGCGCGCTATCAGCAGATTGGATACATTCGCGCAAGCGATCAGCAGAACCAGGCCCAGCGCGGCGAACAGCGCGTAGAAAACCGGACGCACCGGCCCGGTCAGCAATTCCTGATACGAAGTCGCGCGGAATTTGATTGTGCTTTCATCGCTTTTTCGAGGGATGTGGGCGGCTATCGCTTCCAGTTCGTGCTGCGCCTGGGCAACAGTAACGCCGGAACGAAGCTCTCCCACGACATTGAAGAAGTTGTCTCCCCGGTCGTTCAGCATCACCGCCGTCGGTTGCAGCGGGATCCACACGCCCTTCTCCATGTCGGGTCCAAGCTCTTCGGGGAAATGAAAGCTTCGCGGCATCACTCCGACCACGGTGCGCGATTGGCCGCCGATTTTGATTGCCTGCCCAACAATGCCGGGATCCGCGTGGAAACTTTGCCTCCAGATTTCGTCCGACAGCAGCACGGCTTGTGGCCCGCCAGCTTGGCCCTCGGTATCGATAAATGTCCGGCCCAGAGCAGGTTGTGCCCCCAACATCGAAAACAAGTTGGTGGTGACGTGCGGAGATGCTAAAGCTTGCGACGCGTCCTGAGTCTGCAGAACGGAAACGTCCTCCGAGTACCCACCGACTTCCTGCAGGAGTGTAGATTGCCCTTGAATATCGCGGTAGTTCAGCCAGGAGGTCGTAGAGAAGCTGGGTTTGTCAGTAGGCGGGCCGATGTAGACCAGCCGGTCCGAATGCGCATAAGGCAGGGGCCGCAGCAGCACGCTCTCAATTACTGTGAAGATTGCCGTATTGGCTCCTATGCCAAGCGCCAGAGTGACGATGGCCAGCACCGCCATTCCGGGAGTCTTGCGGAGTTGCCGCATGGCATAACGCAAGTCGTGGAACAAAGTTTGCACGGTGACCTCCAGGCGGAAAGGTTAAGTTAGTGCCGGGCATTTTCGCTGCCAAAGGCTTGCGATGTATCGCACACATTTTCAAAGGGTTCCTGCAGTCCGGTTGATCGTAGGTGCCCGAAGGATGGCTGAAATCGGAAGCGGATGTTCGGAAATGAACAACAGGCATCAACGGCAACGGTGCACAAAGACGGGTAGAAAACTTACTCGTACCGCAGGGCCTCAATCGGATTCAGCCGCGATGCCTTCAGAGCAGGAAAGAAGCCGGACACGATCCCGACCATGGACAGGATCGTGAACGAAATCACCATCACTCCTATGGATGCATGCAAGAAAATCGCGCCCTCGTGATCGGCGGTCTTATAAAACTCATCGTAGAGAGGCATTGGGGGAATTACCCACGTCAGGAACTCCGCCACCGCCATGCCGATCAAACCGCCGACGAATGTAAGCACCAGTGCTTCGAGCAAGAACTGCACCAGGATGTGCCGCCGCCTGGCGCCGATCGCTTTGCGAAGCCCAATCTCGCGTGTACGTTCGGTGACTGAGACCAGCATGATGTTCATAACGCCAATGCCGCCCACTGCAAGCGTGACTACACCGATTAACCCCAGTACGGCCTGCAATCCGTAGGAAAAGGCATTGATCATGCCTCGGTCTTCAATCGTGTCCCACTCCGGCGTGGCTTTCTCGTCTTTGGGATCGAAATGATGCCGCCGCGCAATCACTTCGCGGACAGCCATCAGAGCTTTCTTGTTCAGTTCCGGCGCGGTCGGTTCGATGATGATCTCGTCGGGATCGCGAAGATTCTTCAGGTCGCGCATTAGGCTGTAAGGAATGAATCCGTTCTGATTGTCTGGCCCCTGATACATCGAGTCCTGAATCTTATTGCGCATGGTGCCGATCACTTCAAAATCGAGGCCGCCGATTTCGACGTGCTGGCCAACACCCGGCGCGCCTTGAAAGACCTTCTTGGCTGCTTCATAGCCCAGGATCACGACCCGGCGATGGTCGGTAAAATCGGTCTCGCTGAAATAGCGCCCATCTTCCAGATTCAGCTTGCGCATCTGGCCGTAGGGCATGTCGACGCCGCGCACCATCACTGAAACGACGCGCGTGCCGATCTTGAACCCGAAACTGCGGTCAATTTCGCCGCTCACTGCGCGCACGATGGGAACTTCGTCGCGAATCGCCTCCACATCCTCGAGTTCGTACGCAACTTTCTTTCCCGCTCTTTGTCCGCCGGCTTGCATGCTCGTCTGTCCCGGCCACAGAACGATAACGTCGTTTCCCATGTTCAGGAAGGCGTGCAGCACGCATCCGCCCAGCCCCTGCCCATATGCCAACAGCAGCACGACCGAGACTAGGCCCCAGCCGATGCCCAGCATGGTGAGGGCTGAGCGCATGCGATCCCGCATCAGCGACTGCCATCCTTGCGATATGAGCTCTTTCAGAAACATGACGAATCTTTTTCACCACGGAGTCACGGCGCCACAGAAAGAATTGCTGATTGTTGATTTTTGATTGTCGATTGGAAAACCAACGCCGGCGCTACGAGATTTTCAATCAACAATCATCAATCAACAATGGGTGACTCTGTGCCTCCGTGGTGAATCGGTTACTCAATGTGAACGTCTCCCGACCCGGTCCTTACGCGCAGCAAGGGGCCACCGCCACGAACTTTGCCGCGAATAGACTTGCGCTCTTCCTGCACCCGACCTTGCACCGTCATCTCGATGGGGGATCCCACGTCGATGCTGCCGGAACTGGTGGAAATGTCAGCGTCAAATGCGGCATTCGAAGGCAGCCGCACATGAACGTTGCCCGATCCAGTGTGGATCTCCCAGCTTCCGTTCTGCGTGCCTTCAGCCGTGATGTCGCCGCTTCCCGCCTCTCCATGAAAGGAGCCTTGCACGCCCCGGGCAGTGATCCCGCCCGAACCGGTGTGCAGGTCGATGTCACCCGGGCCTGCTTCTTGGATTTCGACGTCGCCGCTGCCGGTCCCGCCCCTCACCGAGCCTGAGATCTCGTGCGCCCGCACGTCGCCCGATCCGGTCTGCAGGCGAACCTCGCCTTTGACGCTCCTGAGGTTTACGTCTCCCGAACCGGTCTGCACGTCCAGGTTGCCCTGTGTGCCTTCGATGGTCTGATCTCCCGAGCCGCTGCGCGAACGGACGGTCGTCTGTGCGGGGACTGTGATTTCATAGTCGACAGAGATGTTGTGGTAATTCACGTAATCGATATGAATGTTGTTGCCTTCCTGCCGAATGGGAGGATTTTGCTCGATCGCGTGCACCTCGTCGTCGTGGTGTGCCCCGAACCAGCGGTCGCCCACATAAATCTTTCCACGAATCACAACGGATCCCGAGCCCCCGGCGCGCACGGTCACGTCGCCGGAGTGCGTGAGGACTTCGAGATCGACCGGTCCGCTCACCTGAAGGGTTTTCTCGAACGTCCCCTGAGGCGTGGAGGCAAGAACGATTGCGGATGTGAACAGCACGACCAGCGTGATCGCGAACAGCGAACGGCCGGCCACTCGAACGGAGGAGAGAGCTTGATTTTTATTCATAGCGCAGTGACTCCACAGGTGTCATATCCGCGGCGCGCTGGGCCGGATACATGCCCGCCGTCACGGTAATCAACGAAAGTGTCAAAATCGAAAGGATGATCGAAATCGGCGAAACAATCGGATGCGGAACGAAGTCTGGCAGCGGGAGCGCCTGCAATGCCGCACAGATTCCCAGACCAAAGGTGAATCCCAACAGGCCGCTGAACACCGTCAGCATGGCGGACTCGGCAAAGAACTGCCGCAGAATATCGCGCTTGGTCGCGCCCATGGCTTTGCGGGTTCCGATCTCGCGCGTGCGCTCGCTCACCGAAACCAGCATGATATTCATCACGCCGATGCCGCCCAGGCAGAGCGTTACGATGGCAACGCAGCCGAAGAACAGCGTCACCACTCCGAAAATCTTGGCCAACTGCTTGGCGCCATCCATCGTGTCCCAGATGAACAACGCGTCCTTGTCGAGCGGATCAAAATGCCGCACTCGAGCCAGGGTGCGCCGCACCTGCAACACCGCGGCCTCGTGCTCCTCAGGGTCGCCAACCTCAAACACAATGTCATCCAGGTAGCCGCGCTCAATGCCGGCGCCGGGCTTTTCCGGGGGAGGGAAGTCTCGCGAAACTGCCGAATACGGCGCGAACAAATAATCGTTATCCGGGCCGCTGTAATTCGAGTTCTGCTTTTTCTCCTGTAAAATCCCAATCACCGAGTAGGGAAGACTCTTGACCAGCACCGTCGCGCCAATGGCCGGTTGTCCGGGAAATAGTTGTCTGTAGGCTTTTGAGCCCAGCACCAGTACGCGGCGTCCTTCGCGCTCGTCGTCTTCGGTTATCAGCCGCCCTTCAGAAATCTTCAACGAGCGAAAATCCTGATAGGCTGGCCACATCCCTACGACTCCACGATTTGCCAGATTGAACTGGCTCACCTCTGGAATCGTCCGTCGTAACTCCGGGCTCACGTTCTTTACCAGATAGCACTCGTCCCGAATCAGCCTGGCATCGTCCACATTGAGATGAATCTCTCGGCCCGCCGCTCGCCCGCCAATCTGCGTGCTGGTGCGGCCTCCCCATACGATGACCAGGTCTTTGCCTAGAGTTTCCATGTGCTTCTTCTGGTCCACGACGAATCCGCGGCCCAAGCCGACCAGGATGATCACCGACGCGATCCCCCACACCAGTCCAAACATCGTGAGGAAGGTCCGCATCTTGTGCGCCCGGAAGGTGGCCACGGCTTGTCGGAGGATTTCGGAGAGAGTCATGAAGTGGACCTCAGGAACCGGATCTCGTACGTCAGACCTCAGAACCGGACCTAACGCAACTCAGACCTCGGAAGGCAATGTGGTCTGGCCAAAGTCCGAGGTCTGAGTTCCTATATCTGACTTATTGCAGAACGACCTGATCGCCTTCCTTCAGCCCGCTCAGTACTTCCGTCTTGGCCCCATTCGAGATTCCGATGTTGACAGCAATTTTGTCCTTGCCATCCTTGCCCTTCGGATTGGGAATCTCGACCGAAGCTTTCTTATCCTTGTCGTACAGGATGGCGCCTTCCGGAATCTGCAATACGTTCTTGTGTTCTTCCAGGATGATTTCCGCATTGGCAGTCATTTCAGCCTTCAGTTCACCGCCCGGATTCTGGATCGACACGCGCACTTCAAAGGTCGTGACGTTGTCCTTCTCCACGCCCATGGGAGAGATCTTCGTCACCTTGCCGTCGAACGTCTTATCTTTGAACGACTCGACCTTGATGCGTGCCCGCTGCCCGAGGTAGACCTTGCCGATATCGCTCTCGTCTACTTTGCCCTTAACGTAGACTTCGCTGGTATCGCCCAACGTCATGACTAGGGTGGCGGATGATCCCAACACGAGGATCGAACTGACTGCATCGCCCATCTGCACATCGCGCGACAGCACAATGCCGTCAATCGGCGAAACGATATCGGTATAGCTGAGCTGTTCTTCGAGCTGCTTCAGGTTGGCCTGATCTTGCGCAACCTGTGCCTGCGATTGGGCGATCTTGGCCTTCAGCACTGTGACCTGCGCCTTGGACACGTTCTGCTTATTCAGCGCCAATTCGTAGTTCTTCTGTGCATCTTCGAGGGCGGATGTGGAAACCACTCCATCCTTCGCCATGCTTACCGCGCGGTCGTAGGCGCGTTTCAGCAACGGCACATCTGGACCTTCAGCATCCACTTTGGCGCGCTCATAGTCCGCTTGTGAACTCTTGAGGTTCGCCTGGGCCGCATCCAGGGCCGCGTGCGACTGCTCTACCTGTGCTTCGATCTCGACTTTGTCCAGTTGCGCCAGCAACTGGCCCTTCTTGACCCGGTCGCCGTAGTCGACCAGAAGCTTCTTCACGATGCCGCTGGCCTTCGACTTCACTTCGACCTTCGTGATTGGAGTGACCTTGCCGGTCGCCACCACGCTCTTGGCCAAATCTCCTTTTTCCACTTTGGCGAGTTTCGAAGGATCAATCTTGGTGCCGCCGCTCTTCGCAACGATCACCCCCACCGCGATCAGCAGCACGATCACCGCTCCCACGCTGCCCCAAATAATCAGTCTGCGGCGCTTCTTTTTGCCATTATTATTCCCGTTGCCGTTCACAACTCCTCCTATTTATCGCCTGATGGAGATTGGGAGCTTCGAGCACCCTCACTCCTAAATACGTGCGAGGGATTACGTTTGTTCCTAAATTCTTTTATGACTGGCATTTTTCCTGGAAAACACTCGGACGGCCGAAACCTACTGCCTTCTTCCAGTTAGACCGCAATCCCTCAAAAAGGATAGCGGAATCCTCCGCCAAAATTTGTGATCCAAAACACTCCAGTGGCAGCTAGCCTCTTGCCTGCCGTGCGTTTGCACTCAGAATTAAGAGGGCTGGATCGATAGCTCGCACCGGCTGACCGTGATATGTTTCCCTCATACTCCAGCGAGGAACAGGTGTGCGGGGAAGTCGAATCCAATGTGTGTGTGCTGTGGTCCTGGCACTATTGAGCACCGAGACGGCGGCGCAGAATTTTGGAGCTCCACGGGTCATCAGGAGCGTTCGTATCGTTCACGACAAGGGCGCCCCCGCGGTGGAGATTATTTCGAGCGGCGCGGTCGTTCCTGAGATTCAGACGCTGGATTCCCCGCCGCGGCTGGTGATTGATCTGCCCAACTCGCGGCTGGGATTGACGGAGAAGCGCATTGAGATTCAGAAAGAAAATATTCTTGCCATACGAGTCGACCAATTTCGCAATCGTCCGCCGGTGACGCGCATCGTGCTCGACCTGCTCGCGCCCTATGGACACTCGTGGGACGGCGCGGGGGGCCGGTTGATGGTGAGGCTCAAGCCTCCAGAAGACGTGAATGCAGGCAAGAAAACATTCGATCCGGAGACGGCTACCGGCTTTGCTCTTACGAAAGACGCTTCGGTGGTGCCGGTAACGTCTGGCTCGGGCTCGATGGCAATGTCAGGCAGCCGAATTGGAGCGGGATCATCGGTCACTGCGGGCTCCGACACAACGATTCTGCACCTTCCGCGTGGAGGCGAGGTGAGGGTTTGCCCCGGTACCACGGTGTCGGTGACGCCCTCCCAAAGCAAACGCGACCTGATGTTCGGGATGAGCACGGGGGCGATCGAAACGCATTACACGCTGGCGACGTCGGCCGATGCGGTGCTCACTCCGGACTTCCGCATTATGTTCGCCGGGCCAGGAGAGTTCGATTACGCCATCAGCGCCGACTCGCACGGCAATACCTGTGTGCGCGCGCTCAAAGGAAACACATCTTCGGCGATCGTGTCGGAACTGATGGGTACCCGCATCTATCAGGTAAAACCGAACGAACAGGCCGTTTTTCATCTGGGACAGATCGACCGGGTGGACACAGATGTGCCCCTGGAGTGCGGATGCCCGCCTCCCCCGCCGGTGATGCGGACCAGCAATCCTGCCTTGCAACCTGTACCTGATTCGGAGGTGCCGTCGAAAGTGCGCGTGGGTGCGGGAGATGCGGGTGCTTCAGCTGGGAGCGGTCCGACGGAGTCCCGCTTGTCGAATGGGCCGGAGACCGCGCCTCTACCGGCCAATCAGCCTAACGACGTGCACGTTCAGGTGGACGCGCCATTCGTGTTCAACGCCAGGAATCGCGCTGCTGTGGCCGCGCCGGCTCCGGTCGAAGCCATCCGGCAGTTACCGGTGGACGATTCACCGGAGCGGCAGGTGCATCTGGACGCGGTGATTCAGGCGCCTCCGCCGGAAAAGCCGAAAGCGGAGCATCGCGGGTTCTTTGGCCGAGTCAAAGGATTGTTCTCCGCTATTTTTCGTTAACTTAGTGCAGTTTCAAGTCGCGCCGGCGGGACGTCATCGGCACCGCTAATCATAGTGCCATTCCAACTGTGGGAGGGACGTCCCCGCGACAACCGGCGACAACGCCGGCGCTACGAACGTTAGCTTTTGCGGATTGCGCGGCGCAGGGGTTCAGTCCTGTCGCGCAGTTCTTCGGCGAGATCGGCGCCACGGCTGGCCACTTCGCGGACGCGGTCGCTTACGTCACGCACGCGGTCTTTAGCCTCATCCGCCCAGTCGCCCAGGTTTTCTTTGGCCTCTTCGTAACCACGTTGCAGATCGCGGCGCATCTGCTTGCCGGTTTTCGGGGCGAGCAAGAGTCCAGCCAGTGCTCCCGCGCCTAGTCCGATCAGAAGAAAAGTGATGGCGGTTCCGATGTTGCTGCCTTGCGAAGATTCGTAACGTCCGCTGCTCATGATGAATTCCTCATTTTTCCGCCCGAAAGAATTCGGGCCATATTCGCGGAAGCGATTCAACTATCTATATATTCTAGCCCCGTCGGCGGCAGCCGCACGATGCAATCTGAAAGTATGTGCTCCGCCCGCTTACGATGAGTTCAGCTTGGGGAAGGTTTCTTTTCCGGCGCAGGTGAGTGTAAAATAATCGTTTAGCCCTTAACTGGCGGCGGAACATGTGGCTTGCCCGCCTTCCGCCGGCGCCAGCAATCGTACAAGGAGAGTTCTTCAAGCGATGTCGATCCCTGCCACCCAGCTTCGTCCCGGCATGATCATCAAGCACAACAATGATCTGCACTCCGTCTTCAGCGTGGAACACCGCACGCCCGGCAACTTGCGCGCCTTCATCCAAGCCAAGCTGCGCAACCTGCGCACCGGCGCCATGTTCGAGCACCGCTTCCGCTCGCCCGATCCCATCGAGAAGATCAACGTCGATGAAGTCGAAATGCAATTCCTTTATGCCGATGGCGACAGCTACTACTTCATGGACACGACTAACTACGAACAGACGCACTTGACCAAGGAAATTCTGGGCGATGCGGTCGAATATCTCATTCCCAACCTTGAGATCAAGGTGGAGTTTTTCGACGGTAAAGCGGTTGGAATCGAGTTGCCTCAAACTGTGGTTCTGACCGTCGTTGAAACCGAGCCGGGCCTGAAGAGTGCCACTGCCTCCAGCGTCACGAAGGCAGCGAAGACGGAGACCGGCCTGGTCGTGCAGGTGCCGCCCTTCATCAATGAAGGCGAGAAGATCAAGGTGGACACGTCGGAAGGCGCGTACCTGTCGAGAGCGTAATCAAAATTCAGAAGTCAGAGGTCAGAATGTAGAAGTGAAGTCGGAATTTTACTTGGCATTCTGCATTCTCACTTCTACCTTCTGCATTCCTCTAAAGTGACTACCGCCGACAGACCGATCCAAGCCCGCCGCTTCATTGTGCGCGGACGCGTGCAGGGTGTGGGTTTTCGCTGGTTCGTCGAACGCGAGGCACATATTCTCGGCGTCGCAGGCTGGGTGCGGAACAATCATGACGGTAGCGTAGAAGTGCTGGCGCAGGGTACGCGCGATCAGCTTTCCGGTTTGCACTCGCGTTTGCGTGAAGGACCTCGCGCCGCTCGCGTCGATGCGGTGGAGGTGTTGGAGGCAAGTCCGCTTGCCGGCCTGAGTTCATTTCGCATTGAGGGAGCGTGGTAGATGGCGACGGTACCGGCGATGGAAATCGATCACCTGAAGAAGCTTATCCGCGAAGTTCCCGACTTCCCGAAAAAGGGAATTCTCTTCTACGACATCACCACGCTGCTCAAAGATAAGACAGGATTCGCCACGCTCATCGACAAACTGTCGGAGCACTACATCGCTCAGGAGATTGATCTGGTGCTGGGCATGGAGGCTCGGGGCTTCATCTTTGCGCCGGCATTGGCGTACCGGTTGAACGCAGGATTCGTGCCGGTACGCAAGCCCGGCAAGCTTCCGGCCGAGTGCGTGAAGTTCGACTACGCGCTGGAGTATGGGTCCAACACGCTCGAGATCCACAGGGATGCGATCCAGAAGGGTCAGCGCGTGCTGATCGTCGACGATTTGCTGGCCACCGGTGGCACGGCCGAGGCTACCGCGAAGTTGGCGGAATCTTTGGGCGCGAAGATCGCCGGGCTGGGGTTCGTAGTGGAACTCTCATTCCTGAACGGCCGCGACAAGTTGAAGAACTACGATGTGATGTCGCTGCTGAAGTACGACAAGTAAGTCTCGGAAGTTTGAACGCAAAATGCGAACGGGACCGGCGCTTTGGTTGGCTTTCGGTCCCGTTTTCTCTTCGACTCGGATTTTCAGTGAGCGATCTTAAGTGAACTAAGATCAGTGAATCAGGCGCGAAATCAGCATGCCCACTCCCGCCCAGAAACTCACGCTCACGACCACGCACAGTGCTAAGCCCGACACGGCTCCCCAGTTAGTGCGATCGTTATGGTCGCTGGATGTGGAATCGTCTTGAAACCATGATTGCAGGAAGCCGATATCCGGAGAGTATCCCGAAGGAGTGCTCCAGTGCTCCGGGATAGCTCGCATGCGGAGGACGCGGACGGTACCTTCGGCGGGAAATTGTAGAATTCTGAAGCTCACGAAGTTCCTCCTATCCCCCCATTTGCAACCAGCCTGCCAGTCCTAAAACCCGGCCAAAAGGCTGAAATTATGAGGCTGATTCAGACTTCAGGGTTGTCCACTTCCTCCATAGCGTCAAAATCTCCTTTGCGCAGCGAGATTTCGCGCTACAGGTTTCCCTTCAACTCGACGTAAGGAAACCCGCTATCCGGAAATTAGTTTCTGCCGGCGGTCAGCTCTCGGAAAGTAGCAAATGCGAGTCCGTGGGCAGATAGCCCTTGCGGCGGAACCAGCCTTCCATGGCGTCCCTGAGTTGATCGATGGGGACGGCTGAACCGATCTCCATGCGGCCGTCAGAAACGGGCAAGGTATCGTCGAACACGGTGGCATTGGTGAAGTTACGCATAGAGAAAGAGTCGAGCCATTTCAGGGGGCAGGGAAGGCGGTGGCCGTTCTGCTCGTACTCCACGCCGATCTTGCGGGCGAACATGGTTTCATTTAAGCAGGGGTTGGGGGTCGGGGGCTAGGGTTCAGTGGAGGTGGCGGGCACTGGGTACCATGATCACGGAGGAGAAACCGATTTCAAACTGAAGATTGCAGATTTCAGATTTCAGATTGAACCCCGGGGGGGGTTGGATCAAGGTGAGAGCGATAGAATTGCAATCTGAAATCTGCAATCTCAAATCTGCAATCTGAATTTGAAAGTTATCTTTGGGCTCGGGGGCCTGCTGCCTTGACCTCAGGGGGCGCGTCGAAGTTTTCGAAATTCTTGGCAAAGCGGTTGCGCAGATCTTCGGCGGCTTTATCGTAGGCGGCCTTGTCGGGCCAGGCATTGCGCGGATTCAGAATCTGCGGCGGCACGCCGTGGCAGTGCTTGGGAATGCTGAATCCGAAAGTGGGCTCGATCTCGAACTCTTCGCGAATCAATTCGCCTTCAACCGCCGCATCCACCATGGCGCGGGTGTGGGGGATGCTCATCCGCCTGCCTACTCCGTAAGGTCCGCCTTGCCAGCCGGTGTTCACGAGCCAGCACTGGGCATTGTGCTCGCGCAAGCGGCGGCCCAGCATCTCGGCATAGACCTTCGGCGCCAGCGGCAGGAAAGGCGCGCCGAAGCAGGTCGAGAAGGTCGCCGACGGCTCCTTCACTCCGGCTTCGGTTCCTGCAATCTTTGCGGTGTAGCCGGAGAAAAAGTGATACATCGCCTGCTCGGGCGTGAGCCGCGAAATCGGGGGCAGCACGCCAAAGGCATCGGCGGTGAGGAACACGACATTCTTGGGATGGCCGCCGACTCCTGGGATCACCGCATTCTCAATGAAATCCACGGGATAGGCGGCGCGCGTGTTCTCGGTCTTGCTGTCATCGTTGTAATCGGGAATGCGCGTATGGGGCTCGAGCGTGACGTTCTCGAGCACGCAGCCGAAGCGCAGCGCATCCCAGATTTGCGGTTCGTTCTGTTTGGAGAGCTTGATGCATTTGGCGTAGCATCCGCCTTCAAAGTTGAAGACGCCATCGGCGCTCCATCCGTGCTCGTCATCGCCGATCAGGTCGCGCGAGGGATCGGCGGAGAGCGTGGTCTTGCCCGTGCCCGATAATCCGAAGAACAGCGCGGTCACGCCATTGTGGCCGACATTCGCCGAGCAGTGCATAGGGAAGACGTTGCGCGGGGGCAGCAGGTAATTCATCACGCTGAAGATCGATTTCTTCATTTCGCCCGCGTAAGACGTGCCCCCAATCAGCACGGTGCGGCGCATGAAGTTCAGGATGATGAAGACTTCGGAGTTCACGCCATCCCGGCGCGGATCGCCTTTGAACTCCGGCGCAGAGATGACGGTGAACTCCGGTTGATGAGTACGTAACTCTTCCGGAGTGGGGCGCAGGAAGAGTTGCCGCACAAACAGGTTGTGCCAGGCGTATTCGTTCACCATGCGGACGGGCAGGCGATAAGCCGGATCGGCGCCGCAAAAAAGATCCTGTACATACAATTCACGGCCGCGCAGGTGCTCCATCACCCGCGCGTATAACGCGTCAAATCTCTCCGTTTCAAATGGAACGTTGACTGCGCCCCACTTCACGCTGTGGGCGGTGATTTCGTCTTTGACGATGAACTTATCTTTCGGAGACCGGCCGGTGCGATTGGTGTAGCCGACAATCGCCCCATTGGCAGCCATCTTGGCTTCGTTGCGCCGGATCGCGTGCTCGACCAGCACTCCGGGGGAAAGATTGAAGTGCGTGCGGCCTTCGCTCAGCAACTCGGCAACGTCGCTGATGTGCACTGTCGTAGCCATTTCGGGGTCTCCTGGTGAGCGGGGAGGAAGCGTTCGGGCTCCAAGCAAAAACGTTCTATTCTGCCTCAAAAGCGAGCGGCTTGCCAAGGAACGTAATCACAGATGACTCTTTAGTGTAAGCGAAACGATATTGTTGCGACTATGGGAGAAACTCTGCAGAGCCCTGGAGGGAGCGCCTGATGGGATGGAACGAACGAATGTGCTCCACGCAGGGCGTCGCGTCAGCAATGAAGGCGTTGAATTAGCTTACGGGCTTATAGTCGCAGGCGGTACGGCAGGGCTCGCAGTACATCAGGCCGTCTTCACACAAACGAATGTTGATGACGGACTGGCACAGCACGCAATATTTTTCGCACCAACACTCGTTTTCGGGCTGCTCGCATTGCGCGCATCGAATCTTTGCGGGGCCGGTTCCGGTACTCATAAAGTTAATGTACCCTCACCTCCGCAACTGGCGAAAATGACGTTGGTAATTGTCCTCTTTAGTAAAAACGAGGGTCCGCGGCCTCTGCGATTTCCCTGTGTCCTATAATTTTAAGCAATGACTTTCCAAAATCTCCTGGATGGCGCAGAGGTTCTGAGCCAGACCGGGAACCCGGACGTCACCAGTGTGGAATACGACTCGCGGCGGGTGAAGCCGGGATGCGTGTTCGTTGCCATGCGCGGCGAGACTTCCGATGGCAACCGCTTCATTGACCAATCCATCCAGGCGGGAGCCGTGGCCATCATCACCGATTCGCCGACCGAGAATCCACGTGAAGGCGTTGCGTGGGCGTTGGTGCCGCATGGCCGGCGGGCTTTGGCCCGGGTGAGCGAGAATTTTTACAAACGACCGGCGGAAAGAATTGCGATCACCGGAATCACCGGAACGAATGGAAAGAGTACGACGGCATTTCTGATCGAGTCGATTCTCTCGGCTGCCGGACGCAAGAGCGCCCTGATTGGAACGATCGAGTATCACGTAGCAGGCCGGACTTATCCCGCGCCGCACACCACGCCGGAAGCTCTTGAATTGGCGCGCTTGTTCAATGAGGCCTTGGGACAAGGCGCGACGGATGCTGTGATGGAAGTCTCTTCGCACGCGTTGGCGCAGCAGCGAATCTACGGAGTGCCCTTCGATGTCGCTGTATTTACGAATCTGACACGCGACCACCTGGATTATCACAAAACGATGGAAGAGTACTTCGCCGCCAAGCGGGTGCTGTTCGAAGGCTGCGGCACGGATGCGCCGCGCGTCGCGGTAACGAACCTGGATGATGAATATGGCGCGAAGCTGTCGGAGTTCAGCCGGAAGCGCAGTTCGAGCGTGCTGACCTATGGCTGGCAGCGGGGCGACTTCCACGCGGAGAAAGTGGATATCACTCCGCGCGGCACGCGCTTCGATCTGATCACGCTTGGAGAAAAAATTCCAGTTTTCTCGCCGCTGATCGGGCGGGTGAATGTCTATAACATTCTGGGGGCGGCGGCGGCGTCTTCCGCGCGTGGATGCAATTCGCAGGCCCTGGCGAACGGGATCGGCGCCCTCAATCACGTTCCGGGAAGATTTCAGCGGGTGGATTGCGGCCAGCCTTTTACGGTTGTCGTCGACTACGCTCACACCGACGATGCGCTGCGCAATCTCACGGCGCTGGCGCGCGAGTTCGTGACGCGGAACGGCGGTTCGGCAAGAGTCATTACCGCATTCGGCTGCGGGGGCGACCGGGATCGCGCCAAACGGCCGCTGATGGGCGAGGCTGCCGGACGGGGCAGCGATTTTGTGATTCTTACCTCTGACAATCCGCGCAGCGAAGATGCGCTCGCCATCATCAATGACGCGCTGGTTGGGTTGCAGAAGACTGGCGTGAAGTACAGCGTGGAACCGGACCGCCGCAAAGGGATCGCTCTGGCGATCGGCGAAGCGCGTCCGGGCGATATCGTGCTGCTGGCAGGGAAGGGACACGAGAAGGTGCAGGTCACGCGCGAGGGATCCCATCCCTTCGATGATGTGGAGGTTGCGCGCGAGGTTCTGAAGGCCAACGGTTTCGAGTGCGAGCCATCCGCTGCGGGGTGACAGGGATGAAGCTGAAAATTTCGAAGATTGCGGAGTTCATGTCTGCTGCGAGTGTCGATCGGATCGGCGACGAGGTTGCGCAAGGGTATTCGATTGATTCGCGCACTATAAAGCCGGGCGAGATTTTCTTCGCGGTCACGGGCGAGCGTCTCAATGGACATGATTATGTCGAGGCGGCTCTGGAAAAGGGCGCCGCGGCGGCGGTGATCCGAAAAGATGAACTGCAGCGGTATTCGAACAGATCCCGGCTTCTGCCCGTTGAAGACACGCTGTTGGCGCTGCAAACCTTAGCTACGGCTGTGCGCAGGGTATGGGGCAAGCCTCTGGTTGGCGTTACCGGGTCGGCGGGAAAGACGACGACGAAGGAGGCGATCGCGCACGTGCTGGGTTCCCGCTTTCGCGTGCTCAAGTCCGAGGGCAATTTCAACAATCATTTCGGACTGCCGCTCATGCTATTGAAGCTGGCGCCCGAGCATGATGTGGCCGTAATTGAAATGGGCATGTCGCATGCGGGGGAGATTCGGGCGCTGGCGAAAATCGCGCAGCCGGAGATCGGGGTCGTGACCAACGTGGCTCCGGTGCACCTGGAGTTTTTCGATTCGCTGGCGGGCATCGCGCGCGCCAAATATGAGCTGATCGAGTCCCTTTCCGCGAGTGGGATGGCCGTCCTGAATGCCGACGACGAATACGTGTCACAGTTCGGACGAGGGTTTAAAGGGAGGGTCATAACCTATGGCACGGCGTCGACCGCCGATGTTCGGGCCGAGAATGTTAAGTCTCTCGGCGCTGAGGGATCGACGTTCGAAGTTGTGACTGCAAACGGACGCGAACGGGTGCGTCTGCCGCTGGTCGGCGAGCACAACGTTCTGAACGCGCTTGCGGCGGTTTCGGTCGCGCTGGCACGCGGGATGAAAATTGCGGACGCGATCGCCGCGTTGGCTACGCTGGTTCCCGCTGATAAGCGTGGGCAGGTTCTCCAACTGGGTAACATCACCGTGATCAACGATTGCTACAATTCCAATCCGAAGGCGCTGCACGCGATGGTTGACGCGCTGGCTGCGATGAAAGCGAAGCGGCGAATCGTGGTGGCAGGAGAGATGCTCGAACTGGGTTCCGCCGGCGAGGACATGCATCGCGCCGCAGGTTGCCACATCGGCCAAAAGAAAATAGACGTCCTTGTTGGCGTTCGCGGGTTGGCGCAGGCGATGGTTGAGGGTGCCCGGAGAGCAGGATCGAAGGCCGAGTTCGTTGCGACGCCGGAAGAAGCCGGCGAGTGGCTGGCCCACGAGACGCGCGATGGAGATGTGGTACTGCTGAAAGCTTCTCGGGGCGTGAAACTCGAAAAAGCGCTCGAGCTATGGAAGTCTCGGCGCGACAAGAAGACCATATAAACTATTTTCACCACGGAGGCACCGAGACACGGCGAGGATTAAATTCTTGTTGGATTTCTCCGTGACTGTGTGGCTCCGTGGCGACGTTTGATGGAATTCGCAAGCAGATTTGGGCGGAGGGAGATTGCTCTATTGGCTGTTGTTCGTCAAGCTGCAACATTATGTCGCGCCATTCCGTATTTTCCGCTACGTCACATTCCGTACAGCATTTGCCAGCCTCACCGCGCTGTTTACCGCGCTGATCGTGGGACCGCTCGTCATCGGCCGCCTGCGCGATTTTCAGATCGGACAATATATTCGCGAGGAAGGTCCGAAAGCTCACCAGAAAAAAGCGGGAACGCCGACCATGGGCGGGTTGTTGATCGTCATCGCTATTGTGGTTCCGACGCTGCTTTGGGCCGATTTGAGCAACCGATTCGTGTGGATCGCGGTTTTCTCCACTTGTGCCTATGCGGCCATTGGATTTACTGACGATTACACCAAGGTGACGCAGCGCCGGAATCTGGGACTCACCGCACGGGCAAAATTTGGATTGCAGATTGCGACTGGCATTGTGATTGCCTCGATGCTGATCGCGATGCAGACCTACGGCATGTATTCGACGAAGCTGATCGTGCCGTTTCTTAAGCAGTTTCATCCCGATCTCGTAATTGGGCCTTTGGAGCGCAATCCGCACCTGTGGTTATTGGCGTTCATACCGTTCATGGTGTTCGTGACGCTGTTGATCACATTCTCCAGCAACGCCGTGAATCTTACGGATGGGCTCGACGGACTGGCGATTGGCTGTACAGTAATTGCCGCGGGGGCGCTTACCGTGCTGACTTATGTCAGCGGCCATGCCACCTTTGCGACGTACCTGGAATTGCAGCGCATGCCGCAGGTGGCCGAGTTGACGATATTTTGCGGTGCCATGGTCGGATCGTCCATCGGATTCCTGTGGTACAACGCGCATCCCGCAGAAGTTTTTATGGGCGATGTGGGATCGCTGGCCCTCGGCGGCGCGATCGGCACCGTGGCGGTCATGATCAAGCAAGAATTGCTGCTGCCCTTCATCGGCGGAGTGTTCGTGATCGAGGCCGTGTCGGTCATTCTGCAGGTGGGCTCGTACAAGCTGCGCAAAAAACGCATCTTCAAAATGGCGCCCCTGCATCATCACTTTGAATTGATGGGCTGGTCGGAATCGAAGATTATCGTGCGTTTCTGGATCGCGTCGCTGATCTTCGCGCTGTTCGCGTTGACCACGCTGAAACTGAGATAGATTTACCACGGAGACACAGAGTCACAGAGCAAAAGCTTGAAGGTTGTTTTTGATCCGTGTCAATCCGTGTGATCCGTGGCAAACGAATTTGTTTTGTCTCGATGACTCTGTGGTGAAATAGTGGCGATGGAACTGAACGGGAAACGCGTGCTGGTGGTCGGGCTGGGAAAATCCGGCGTGGCCTCAGCTTTGTTCTTGAAAAAGCAGGGCGCGAAGGTGTCAGTTTCGGATACGAAGAGCGGCGACGAACTGCGCAATGAGATCCCTGTCTTACTCGACAATGGGATTACCGTCGAAACCGGCGGGCATGGCGATCGCACTTTTCGCGGACAGGACCTGATCGTGGTAAGCCCCGGGGTGCCGGTGGACGCGCCCCCGCTGGTGCAGGCGCGCTCGCTGGGCGAGAGCGTGATCGGGGAAGTCGAATTGGCTGCGCAATACTTGCTTGGGCCGATCGTAGCCATCACCGGATCGAACGGCAAAACCACGACAACGACGCTGACCGGCGAGATTATGACGGCCGCTGGCTTTCCCACGCTTGTGGGCGGCAACATCGGCACTCCCGCGATCTCGCTAGCGGAACGCGCCAATGCCGGGACGGTAATTGTGCTGGAAGTATCGAGCTTCCAACTGGAGACGATTCAGAGCTTCCGTCCGCGAGTCGCCGTGGTGCTGAACGTTACTCCAGACCACCTCGACCGCCATCGCACGTTTGAGATCTACACAGATGCCAAGGCGCGCATTTTCGAAAACCAGCAGGGACGGGACTTTGCAGTCCTCAATGCCGATGACCCGACTTGCGTCGCCATGGCCGCTCGCACGCGGGCGCAAGTCTTCTGGTTCAGCCGACAAAAGGAAGTGCAGCAAGGGGCCTGGGTGCGCGACGGCAACATCGTATTCCGCGACGCCCAGTCACAGCGAGAGATCCTGCAGGTTTCGGAGATTCCGCTCAAGGGCGCACACAACCTGGAGAATGTTTTAGCTGCGGTGTGTGCGGGCGTTCTGATGGACTGCGCTCCGGACAAGATTCGCCGGGCGGTGCGCGAGTTCAAAGCGGTCGAACACCGGCTGGAGTTTGTGGCGTCGATTCGCGGCGTGGATTACTACAATGATTCCAAGGCCACCAATGTGGACGCGACCATCAAGGCTCTGGAATCTTTCCCGGCCAACATCCACCTCATTCTCGGAGGCAAGGACAAGGGCAGCGACTACACCGTTCTCAATGATTTGCTGCGCCAGCGGGTGAAACGCGTGTATACGATCGGTGCCGCGGCGGCGAAGATTGAATCGCAAATCGTCTCTTCGAAAAGCGGGGGACCAGAAGTGCTCCATGCCGAGACGCTCGAAAATGCCCTCCGCAAAGCAAATGCCGTCGCCCAGCCAGGAGATGTCGTGTTGCTAGCTCCGGCCTGCGCCAGCTTCGACCAATTCAAGAATTACGAGCACCGGGGCCAAACCTTCAAAGAGATCGTACGATCTCTTTCGTGAAGACTGTTTAAGGCCTTGAGATCTTTCTCTGTGCCTCTGTGGTGAAAACCCCTGCCCGAACCAAAACAATTAACACGCCCACTCCGCAATCCACAATCCTTCCTCGCCCGCCCGTGGTGAAATAAATGTCCCATGGCGAAGCGCGTGAGTGTCGACCGCTGGCTGTTCACTGTCACCATGCTGCTGGTATTCCTCGGCCTGGTTATGGTGTTTTCCGCTTCGGCCGTGATGGCGCGCGAACGCTTCGGATCGCCTTATGCCTTCCTTTCCAAGCAATTGATCTGGGCCGTTGCCGGGCTTGCTGCGATGGTTGTGACGATGCGCCTGGACTATCGCCGGTACAAGCATCCAGCGCTCGTGTTTTCGCTCATGGGCGTGACCACGCTGTTGCTGATCTCCGTCTTCTTCCTCGACCGTTCCCATAATACGCACCGCTGGATCCACGCCGGCGGATTCTCATTTCAGCCCTCAGAACTGGCCAAGCCGGTGCTCATTCTTTTCCTGGCGTATTTCCTCGAGAACCGGAGCAAAGCGATGAACGATGTGCGCAACACGCTGCTGCCGGCGGCCGCGCCTGTTCTGGTATTTCTCGGGTTGATCGTGTTGCAGCCCGACCTGGGCACCGCTATCGCGTGCGCTGGGATTGCCGCTTGCATCTTTTATGTCGCGGGAATGCGGATGCGCTATTTCGGGTATTCGTTCGCGGCCTCCCTGGTCCCACTCTATTTCCTGATTTTTCATGTCAGCTTCCGGCGCGACCGCATTCTGGCTTTCCTCAATCCGTATGCCGACCGTCAGAAGGCCGGATTCCATATCATCCAGTCGTTGATCGCCGTGGGCACTGGAGGTGTAACCGGCATGGGCCTGATGGAAGGAAAACAGAAACTCTTCTATCTGCCTGAGCCACACACCGACTTCATCTTTGCCGTGACCGCAGAGGAGTTGGGGCTGGTGGGGGCTTTGTTCGTAGTCACGCTGTTCGCCATTTTCCTGTGGCGCGGCATGCGCGCATCCTGGCGCACCGAGGACGCCTTCGGACGTTATCTCGCTGTTGGCATCACGTGCATGGTCGTACTGCAGGCGTTCATCAATATCAGCGTCGTCCTCGGCATGATGCCAACCAAGGGCATTCCACTGCCGCTGGTTTCCTATGGAGGATCATCCTTGTTTGTGACATTGGCGTGCGTGGGCGTGCTGCTGAACATCACGAAGCAGGCCGAGTGAGATCATTGAATGATTGGGTCATGGGAAGATTGAATCACTGAAAACCATTGACTCATTGACCCGATGGCTCAATGATTCAACGACTCCATGACTGACTCGATGCGAGCCATTCTGGCGGGCGGCGGAACCGGCGGGCACGTGATCCCGGCGCTCGCCATCGCCGACCAACTCAAGAAGAGTTATGGCGCCGAGGTGATGTTTATCGGCACCGCGCGCGGCATTGAGAACCGCCTTGTGCCCGCCGCCGGATATCCTTTGCAACTGGTGCGCGTCGGCGCGCTGAAGAATGTCAGCCTGACCACGCGTTTGAAAACCGCATTCGACCTCCCTCGTGCCCTTTGGGACGCCGGACGCATGCTCAATGAGTTTGCCCCTGACGTGGTGATCGGCGTCGGGGGATATGCGTCTGGACCGGCGATGCTGTCAGCCGTGGTGAAGCACATTCCGACGCTGGCCTTTGAACCCAATGTAGTTCCGGGATTCGCCAATCGCATGGTCGCCCACTTTGTCTCGGGGGCCGCAGTGCATTTCGAAGAGACTGCGAAATATTTTCGGCATGCCGAGGTGACGGGCGTGCCCGTGCGGCATGCGTTCTTCGAGATTCCGCCCAAGCGCGGCGGCGCCCCGACTCTGCTGGTCTTTGGCGGAAGCCTGGGCGCGCACGCGATCAATGAGGCAATGTTCCGCTGCCTGCCGACTCTTTTGCGAGAAGCGCCCAGCATTCACATCATCCACCAGACAGGCGAGCGTGACTATAATGACGCGCGGGCTGCGTACAGTTCGGAATCCGAAGCCGCTGAGGTGTTTAAGTTCATCGAGGACATGCCCGCGGCATTCGCCCGCGCCGATCTGGTCGTTTGCCGCTCGGGGGCGAGCACGGTGGCGGAAATCGCGGCGGCGGGGAAGCCGGCCGTGTTTGTGCCGTTCCCGCGCGCAGCCGACGATCATCAGCGTGTGAATGCCGAAGCCCTTGCGCGACATGGTGCGGCCGTAGTTGTGGAAGAATCGAAGCTGGAAGGAGTCTGGCTGGCGGAAACCATTGCAGCGCTGCTGCAAGATCCGCCGCGCTTGCACCAAATGGGCCAGTCAGCAAAGGAGTTGGCGCATCCTAACGCCGCAAGCGATATCGCAGCTCTGGCGGCACGGGTCGCGGGAATCGAGGGGAATTGAGGAATTGGGGAATTGGGAAATTGAGTAATTTTGTAATTGGGTAATCGACGGACTCTGTAATTTCAGGGACGCCGACGTGTTGAGTGCCGACGAACGCAAATTACCAAATTACGCAATTACCAAATTACTCAATTACTCAATTAGTTTATGTTTGCCAAAATTCAGCGCATTCATTTTGTGGGCATTGGCGGCATCGGCATGAGCGGGATTGCCGAAGTACTGCTGAACCTTGGCTACAAGGTGTCCGGGTCGGACCTGAAAAATTCCGCGGTGACACAGCGTCTTGCCAGCCTGGGGGCTTCGATTGTCGAAGGTCATCGCTCTGAAAACGTCGCCGGGGCGGAGGTGGTCGTGACCAGTTCGGCGATCGCCACCGAGAATCCCGAGGTCATCGAGGCGCATAAGCTGCACATCCCGGTGATTCAGCGCGCCGAGATGCTGGCGGAGTTGATGCGCTTGAAATACGGTATCGCCGTCGCTGGCATGCATGGCAAAACCACTACGACTTCGATGGTCGCCGCTGTGCTTGCATCCGGCGGTCTCGATCCGACGGTGGTTGTCGGCGGCCGCGTGGATGCCATGGGTTCCAATGCGCGGCTGGGGAAATCGCAGTATCTGGTCGCCGAGGCCGACGAGAGCGATCGGTCTTTTCTTAAACTAACCCCAATTCTTTCGGTGGTAACCAATATCGACCGCGAGCACATGGACTGCTATCGCAACATGCGCGACGTAAAGAAGACTTTTCTTGAGTTCATGGATCGCGTGCCGTTTTACGGCATGATCGTCGCCTGCAATGACGATCCGCTGCTTCGTAAGCTGTTGCCTGAAGTCCCCCGCCGCACCATGACTTATGGTACCCGGCGCGGCTCCGATTTTCTGATCAAGCCCGAGGAAACCAAACGCGAGGGCGCCGGCGACTCACGTCCGTATAGCCGCTTCCGGGTTAGTTTTGAAAAGAGAGATCTCGGGGAGTTCACGTTGCATGTACCTGGCGTGCACAACGTGCTGAATGCGACCGCGGCAATTGCCGTCGGTGTCGGTCTCGACATCAACGTCGAGGCGATTCGTTCCGCGCTGGACCAGTTTCGCGGCGTGGATCGCCGATTTCAGTTGCGCGGCCGCGTCGCCGGCATCAGCGTCATTGACGATTACGGGCACCATCCCACGGAGATCAAAGCGACGCTCGCCGCCGCGCGCCAGTGCGGATTCCGCAAGATTCACGTCATCTTCCAGCCTCACCGCTACAGCCGCACACGCGACCTCATGGACGAATTCACCACTGCCTTCAACGATGCGGATTCTTTGTTTGTGCTCGACATCTACGCGGCGAGCGAGAAACCCGTGGAAGGGATTACGGGGGAAATTCTCGCGCAGCGAATTCGGGAGAAGACCGGCAGGAGCGTTGAGTATGTGAACTCTTCCTCGCAAGCCGTGGATGCTGTTTCCTCATTGGCGGCAGACGGCGACATGATCCTTACCCTCGGTGCGGGGAGTGTCTCGCAGTTAGGGCCGTTAATCGTCGAGAAGCTGAAGCAGCGGGCGGCGGCTCAGGTCGCGAGCTAAATATCTCTCAGGCAGCCTGCACCGTTATAACGCAAGCGCTCTAACGTCTTCATTACTTCCGCTGCATTGCTGTTGCAGATACAAGTCGAGCTTCTCTCATTTTCAAGACGGGATCTCCACTTTTCTGTAGTGAATGCTGGTCACGCCGTGAACTCCCGTAATGAGCTTTCCGCGCGGTGCTCACGCAACTATTTGAATCGGCGTAGTCTCGTGGAACGCCTCCAGCAAAATTCCTATTTGGCGAAGAGATTGCACTTTCTCCAGTAAGCCAGAGCTCAGGCAAGAGATTATTACGCAATTCGGAATTCTGCCGATAAGAAGTACATGATTGTATGTACTTCTAATCTCAAGTGATCTCCTGAGCCTGCTACGTGGTTTGTAGTACCTCCGCTCATAAATTCCTGTATTCCGCTCATCGGGTCCAATACTTCCGCTCTGGGGCGAGTGCACGCGTGAGGACGGACGTGTCGAAGTTCGTGGATCGAAAAACTTGAAGTTCCTCTCACGAGGAAAGAAAGGCATAAGTATGCGGTTAAAGAATTTCCCCAGGTTCTGTGTCCGATTTAGCTTGCTCGTGTTTGCGGCGGTGGTTGCGATCCTTGTCTCCTCGATTGCACTCGCGCAAACCACAGTTCAGACCGGAAGTATTGTGGGTACAGTCGCCGATCCCAGCGGAGCGGCGGTTCCGAACGCCAAGGTTGTGATCACCAACACCGGCACCGGCCAGAGCACTACGCTGAACACCAACTCGGCGGGCGTCTACAATTCTGGATCGCTCGTGCCTGGAGTCTATAAAGTGCAGGTTTCCGCCAAGGGCTTCAGCAGCGCCACCGAGACTTTGACGGTGCAAGTCAGCAACACCGCCAACGGAGACATTCGCCTGCAACTCGGGCAAGAGAGCACGGTGGTCGAGGTTCAGGCGAGCCAACTGCAGGTGAATACCGAACAGGCCACGGTCCAAGGTGTGTTAACGGCGAACCAGATTGAGACTCTTCCGGTCAACGGGCGCAACTTCCTCGATCTGGCTCAACTCGAGCCCGGCGTGCAAATTCAGGACGGCGAAAACTTCGATCCCACCAAGGTCGGCTATTCTTCGATTTCGTTCGGCGGCCGATTCGGCCGCACCGCACGCATCGACGTCGACGGTGTGGATGTAAGCGATGAAACTGTGGGCACCACTACGGAAGACATTCCCGCCAGCGGCATCCAGGAATTCTCGCTCGCCCAATCCAATCTCGATTTGTCGAATGATCTGACTTCCTCTGGCGCCGTGAACGTGACCACAAAATCCGGCACCAATAACTTCCACGGGGAAGCCTTCGGGTTGTTCCGTGACAGCTCCGTGGGCTCCGCAAAGTTGGTGGAACCGATCAATCCTGCGACCGGCACCGCGATTCCGTCACCTTTCCAGCGAAATCAGGAAGGCGGAAACTTCGGCGGCCCGTTGATCAAAGACAAGCTGTTTTTCTTCGCCGATGGCGAGCGTACCTTGCAGCATCTGGCGGCTCCGGTGGCCGTCAATGCTCCCTTTGAAGCCTACTCCGGGACTTTCCCCGCGCCCTTCAAGGAAGACGAACTGATGGGCCGTCTGGATTACAACTTGAGCCAGAATGCCCGCATGTTCGGGCGCTTCAATTATTTCCAGAACTCGGTTCTGGCGACATTCTTTCCCTCCAGCTTCCAGCGCTACAACAACAAGGATTACACGCGCAACACGGTTGTCGGGCTGGATTTCAACACTGGCGGCCTGACCAATTCCATCCGGTTCTCCTACCTCAAATTTCAGAACCAGATTGCAGATGCCACGCGGGGAAGCAGCCTGCCATTTGCGAATTTCCCTGTGAGCATCAACATCGGCACATTCACGGTCGGTCCGAATTTGTTGGCACCTCAGTCGACGCCGCAAAGCGACCATCAACTGAAATATGACGGCAGTAAGGTAATTGGTAAGCACATCATCCGCTTCGGGGCGAGTTGGAACCATATCCAGGGCGGGGGCTTTGCAAGCTTCTTCGGGATCGATCCCCAGGTCTTTGTAGTCGGAACACCTTCCAGCGGTGATCCGACCGCTGCCTCGCTCGCCAATGCGGAAGTCCTTGTGGGAAATGGCCAAGGCTTCTCCACAACCCAGCCCGCCCTCGGCTTCCCCGCGGGCGGCCTCGGGCCTGACAACCGCCTCGCCTTCTACATTGGAGATACCTGGAAGATTCGCCAGAATCTCACAATCACCCCGGGCATCCGCTGGAGCCGCGACACCGGCCGGACCGACAGCGACTTGCCCGCTCCGGATTGCAGCAACGTTACGGGCCCATGCGTCCCGCTGAACACCGCTTTTCCGGGATACGGCAACCGCATCAATCAACCCAACACCGATTTTGGCCCCCAACTCGGTATTGCCTGGGATCCGAGGGGTAACGGAAGGACCAGCATTCGCGCCGGCATCGGCCTGTTCTACGAGAACGTGATTTTCAACAACGTGCTCTTTGATCGTCCACTGCGATTGAAACATGGAGCCTTTCTGCAATCGCCTCCTGCGTGCCTGTTCGGTTCTGCTCTGCCAGTACCGACAACGACGGCCGGAACCATTACGGTGGATTCCGTCGAAGGCGTCGATCCGACCAGCGCCACGGGGAGCTATTGCAACGACACCATTGCTAATTCGGCCGCCGCGCTGGCTTCGTTTCAATCCACGTATCAGGCCGACAGTCCTTTTAGCCTGACAACCCAGAATCCGGCGTACATCGGAAGCCAGCTTGCTACCGGTAGCGCATTCAACATCGGGTCCGCTTTGTTCGCGCCCAATTACAAAACACCGCGTTCCGTGCAGATCAACGTTGGTATCCAGCACCAGATTCGGCGCGGCATGATATTCAGCGCCGACTATCTGCGAAACGTAGAGACGCACGCTCTGCTGGGGGTTGACGTCAATCACACCGGAGCGGCACGGACCTTCAATATGCTAGGTGCGCAATCTGCCATCGCCGCCACTAACAGTGCTTTCGGGTGTGCGGCGACTTTCGACCCCTCCTGTGCTATCGCAGCTGGGGCAACCATCAACGACTTTGCCACCTTTGGCTTGGGCAGCCCAGGAGATGTCGGACAGTCTTGCGAAGCCCTCTATGGCTATCCTTGCGCGTTTCCTGGCAACAATCCCGCCTACGGCGCCATGTCGTTCCTCGAGCCCATCAGCCGGTCGGTGTACAACGCCTTGCAGATGAAACTGGTGGAGAACGTTGCCAATCCGATGCGAGGCATGAAGAGGGCAAACCTCCAAATCGCGTACTCGCTATCGAGATTCGAGAACCCCCTGGGATTCCAGGGCACGACTCCGCCCTCGAATCCGGTTTCATCCAACGATCAGGACTTTGTCCTGAGCGCCTCGGATAACGATCATCCGCTGCGCTACATGGGACCATCGTTGCTTGATCGTACGCACCAAATTTCATTCGGCGGCAGCTTCGATGTGCCCTCTGGATTCCGCTTTGGAATCATTGGCCATTTCTACAGCCCGCTGTCCAGTCCCGCTATTGTGGGCAATACTGGAAATCTGGGCGACATTTTCCAGACGGACTTCACCGGCAGCGGGGTCGGAAGCAACCCGTTGCCCGGCACCTCCAATGGGTCCTTCATGCGCAAGTTTGGCCTCAGCGGGCTGAATGGAGCCATTAACAATTACAACAACACCGTTGCCAACCAGGCGACCCCCGCAGGACAAATGCTGATCAGCAACGGCCTGTTCACGCTTGCCCAACTGCAGGCGATCGGTGCCGTAGCCCCGTCGCTCGCCACGGCTCCGTCTGACCAACTGACTTTCCCCTGGCTCAGGGCTTTCGATTTCCGCCTGAGCTGGGTGCACACGTTCCACGATCGCGTCACCATTGAGCCGAGCCTGGGCGTGTTCAACATCTTCAACTTTGCCAACTTCAATCTGCCTCCTGGAACGATTAGCGGCTGGCTGAGCGAGACTTGCCCGCTGTGTTCGCCGGGAGCGAGTTCCATCAACACTACGCACACCATTACTCAACCCGGAGAAACTGGTCCCGAGAGCAATACTTTCCGCGTAGGAAACGGGACGGGAGTCTTCGGACTCGGTTCACCGCGAGTCATGGAGTGGGGATTGCGCGTGAGCTTCTAAGCGGCAACCTGCTTCGTAAAACACAAAGCCACCAGCAGACAAGCTGGTGGCTTTTTTCTACCGTGAATCGAAGCCGCGGAGTTCTCGTCAGTTAACGATTCAGATGGTCGCGCAGGCGCTTCGAGAGCTTTTCGAGTTGCTTCAATTTTTGCAGCAGGTCTTTATCCAGCAGCCCTTTGTTGGCATCGTTCACGCCCGTGCGCACCCACGCGGCGAGGTTGACCAGTTCGTCGGCTTCATCTCGCAACTGTTCAGGTTTGACGGCGGCGCGCGAGGGTTTAGGCGGGCTAAGCTCTCTCTCGTTTTGCAGCTCGAATTTTTGCGCTTGTCGCATTCCCGCCGGCGCGGGAAGGGAGCTTTGCCCGAATGACGACAAGACAAGAAACAGCAAAATACATACCACCGATGAAGTGAACTTCACGACGTCCCCCCAGACCGTGCAAAGTCGGGAGGATTTTAAGCCTTATCACCCAAATCACCTATGGGATTTTTACATAACAAAACATATGTTACGAGGATATCCACCCGCGCCATTCGTGAACTTTTTCCCTGCTATTCCCGTATCTTCTGCTAACGGAACCGAAAGTGGGTCGTCTATCAGAGCGTAAGGGGTTAAGGCTATGAAAACACAAGCATGGGGATGGCTAGCCGCAGCGGTGATGGCAGCCGGATTGAACGCAAACTACCACAATGGCGGCATCCAGTGGGCGCACCAGATGGTGAATGAAGTCACCTACAAGGCAGGCACGGTAATCGCCCTAGCCAGCGGTCGCGTCGATCAACTCCAATCCGAAGCTCCAATGCTTACAGCCCGGAGGGAAAAGTCGCCGTGTCCATTCGCTTCGGTTCTGGCGCGGGTCGAAATGAAATTGGACCGCTCTGAAATGAGCTTCGACAATGTCGAGGTGATGTCAGCCCGGGAGCAAGCTCAACTGGCGCACTTGGCGGCGAATCGCGCGCGCTTCGAAGCGAAGCTCGCCCGGATCCGCATTCCGGCCGTTGCGTTTAACCCAGTGGTGCCTTCCCCGCACGTATCGGTTTGTCCCCGAGTTCGGGTGAGCGTTCCGCGGATACCTGCCATCCAGACGCCGATGGTTCACATTGAAATGCCTGGAACGGGCCCCATTTAGAAAATATCGAAGTTTTTGCTTCCGGAAAAAAGCGAGCGCGGCAAACCTGCCGCGCTCGCTTTTTTATCTTCAGCATTGCTAGTCGGGCTTTGACGATCCGGGCTGTGAGTTAAATCTGCAATCTGAGATCAGTTCGATTTCCGTCAGTACCCAATACGGTTCCTGCCTGTGCAAAACCGCTGATTTTTTGTCTATCTCATTTCGAGAAATGCAGTTATATTGAAAAAGCTCAGCGATTCCTCACGACAACCCCTGATTTGATGGCGCGAAAAAGCGGTTCCACCATCACGCAGGAGGAATTGTACCCACCCAGCGCCCAGATGGCGCGCGAGGAACTCGATGATGCGCGCCTGGTTGGCCTGGATGGAGACGAGGAATCCCCGTTTCTGCGCGCGCAAAAGCGCGTTTCCGCCCGCCGTGGCTCGCTTCCCAAAAAAACTCTCAGCCGCTTGATCTGGGCTTCCATAGTCGTGCTTCTTTTATGCGTGGGCGCGGTCGCTGCCAGTTTTCTCTATCGTTACGGCGAGCATTCGTGGCGCTTTCGCATCGAGTCCAGCGACAACATCGAAGTCGCGGGCATGCAGAACGTGACCAAGGCGCAAATCATGGAAGTAATGGGCGCCGACATCGGGCGCAACATTTTTTTCGTCCCGCTGAGCCAGCAGAAGGCGCAGCTGGAACAAATTCCCTGGGTCGAATCCGCCAGCGTGATGCGCTTTGTCCCCAACCGGCTCAAAGTTGAAATTCACGAGCGCACTCCGGTCGCATTCGCGCGGGTGGGTCCGCGCATTTTCCTGATCGATGCCGGCGGCACGCTGATGGAACTTCCCCAGAAGCACAAATACTCGTTTCCCGTGATTGTTGGGATGTATCCGGGCGAGCCGCTCTCGACGCGCATTCCCCGCATGAACGCTTACAACCAACTGGTGCAGGAACTCGACTCGTCCGGGGCGCACTACTCGCAGGACCTGAGCGAAGTGGACCTTGCGGATCTCGAAAACCTGAAGGTGCGAGTTAACGATCCGGCGGGAGATGTTCTGGTCGAGCTCGGCAACTCCGATTACCTGAAGCGCTACAAGATCTACGTCACGCACGTGCAGGAGTGGAGGCGCCAGTTCCAGAAGCTCGAGTCGGTCAACCTGCGTTATGACAACCAGGTGATTGTGAATCCGGATATGGAAGGGAGGCCGAAGCAGGCGGCGCTTACCGCCGCTGCAGCGCGGGCGGCAGCCGCTGCTGGCGTGAAGCCCGCCGCGCTCGTAGCCCGCATCAACCCGCACGATCGCACTCTTCCAAAGCCGGCCTTCGAGCTGACCGAAAAGAAACTCGATCCAAAATCCGCGGTGGCGAAGAAGCCCACGCCGAAAGCGAAGTTGAAAAAAGCTTATGCGAAGCCGGTCAAAACTGGGGCAGTCAAGAAGGAGGTTGGGAAGCGTGCGGTAGGCGTGCCTAAGCCGAAACCAGCGGCAGCTCATGCTGCGCAAAAGAGGCCCGCGCAGTCAGGGCTCGTGGCGCATAGCGCAATTCCGAAGCCGAGCGCTGCCATTGCCAAGCCGGCCGCCGCCACGGGGTCCAATTGATGACAAATTTAGATTGTCCGGGGAATTCATAGGAAATGGGGAACCAGCAGGGAAGTTTTCTTACCGCGATTGATGTCGGCAGCGCCAAGACCTGCGCGTTGATGGCCGAGGTGACCGAAGCGGGGCTGCGTTATCGCGGACACGGCGTCGCCGAATCTCGCGGCTCACGTAAGGGCATCATCGTCGAACTTGACAAGGCGGTGGCGGCGATCCAAAAGGCGGTCGAAGCCGCTGAGGACATCGCGGGAGCGCCCATCGAGCAGGCCATCGTCGGACTGGGCGGATCTCACGTGCGCGGCGTCAATACGCACGGTGGAATTAGCCTGGGGACGCGTCCGCGAGAAATCGGGCGCGATGAGATCAAGCAGGCGGTCGAACGTGCGCGAGCCATTCCCCTGCCCCCCGACCGCGAAATTCTGCATCTTCTCCCCCAGGAATTTATTCTCGACGACCAGTCAGGCGTGCACGATCCTTTGGGCATGATGGCGGCGCGCCTGGAAGTCCGCGTCCACATGGTGACCGCAGCGACCAGCGCCACGCAGAATGTCATCACCGCCGTCAACAAGGCTGGAGTCCATGTCGACGACACGGTCTATGAACCGCTGGCGGCGGCCGACTCCGTATTGCGCTCCGACGAGCGCGAACTGGGCGCCTGCCTCGCCGACATCGGTGCAGGATCGACCGAACTCATCGTGTTTCAGCAGGGGGCAGTCGCCTACACCGGGGTGATTCCCGTTGGTGGCGACCATTTCACCAGCGACTTGTCAGTGGGCTTATGCACGCCGCTCGCCGAAGCGGAAAAGATCAAACGCGTGTACGGCAACGCGGTCGTTACTCTGATTCCGGAAGGCAACGAGGTGGAGGTGCCTTCGGTGGGCGATCGTCCGTCGCGCCTGATGCCGCAGCGCCTGGTCGCCGAAATCCTTGAGCCTCGCGCCCGTGAGCTTTTCGAAATGATGCGCGAAGCCCTGCGCCAGAGTGGGATGTTCGATCTGTGCCTGGCAGGCATCGTCCTTACCGGAGGCGGTTCGCGCCTGCCGGGAATGTTCGACGTGGCGGAGTCGGTGCTGCGGCGCTCGGTCCGGCTCTCGTGGCCCGCGCCATTGGCCAAGATGCCCTCCACGCTGTCCGAACCGGAATTCGCAACCGTGCTTGGCATGGTGAACTACGGTCACCGCGCCCGCATCGCCCGCGGCTACCAGGAAGACCGCTGGGGAACGAAATTGAAAGCGCTGTTGGTAGGTAAGGGAGCGTAAGAGCATGGACCACAAAGGGCACGAAGTTACGCGAAGGAAATCTCAAGAAGCTTTTCTCCGTGTGACTTCTCGTTCTTCGTGGTGAAAGGTTTTGCATTTCAATTTCAGCAGGTGGAAAAAATGAAATCCGATTCCAAAATTCGCATCAGCTTCAACGAAGAGGCACGCAACGATGCCAAGATCAAGGTCATCGGAGTGGGTGGCGGCGGGGGCAACGCCGTCAACCGGATGATCGATGCCGGCATGGAGGGCATCGAGTTCGTTGTCGCCAACACGGACCTGCAGGCGCTCCGCATGTCCCACGCCCCAGTCAAGTTGCAACTGGGCGTGAAGCTGACCAATGGCCTCGGCGCCGGAGCGAATCCGGAAGTCGGGCGCAAAGCCGCGCTTGAAGATTCCGACAAGATCATCGAAGCGCTCGAAGGCGCAGACATGGTCTTTGTCACCACCGGGCTCGGCGGGGGCACGGGCACCGGAGCTGCTCCCATCATTGCCTCATTGGCCAGCGAAATGGGCGCACTCACGGTTGCGGTGGTGACAAAGCCGTTCTCGTTCGAAGGCAAACGCCGCATGCAGCAAGCGGAGCGCGGCATTTCCGAGCTGATGGAATCGGTCGATACGACGATCGTTATTCCCAACGAGAAGCTGCTCGCTGTCGCTGAAGACGCGGGCTTCTTCGAGTCTTTCCGGATCGCAGATGACATCCTGCGCCAAGGCGTGCAAGGAATCTCCGACATCATTACGATTCCAGGCATCATCAATCGGGATTTCGCCGACGTGAAGACGATCATGGCGCGCATGGGATATGCGGTGATGGGCACGGCATCGGCCTGCGGCGCCAAACGCACCATCGAAGCCGCGCAACGCGCGATTGCCTCTCCGCTGCTGGAGGCCGGAGCTATCGACGGCGCCCGCGGAATTCTTATCAACATCACCGGTTCGTCCTCGCTCAAGCTGGCTGAAGTGCAGCAGGCCTGCTCGATCATCCAGGAAGCCGCGCATGAAGATGCGAACATTATTTTCGGCGCCGTTCTCGACGAGAAGATGAAGGACGCAGTCAAAATCACCGTGATTGCGACGGGCTTCCGCGAGATACCCACAGCCCGCCATCGTCAGCAGGAAAGCCGGACTTCGTTCGCGGCTGCCCATGAGGACGCGATGGAATTTCCAGACGCGTTTGAGCGCGACCCTATGCCCGAACCGGTCCCAGTGCCGGTCGCGGCCGACGAACGCAATTTCATTGACGAAACCCCGCTCACAGTCGCGCCGGTGGCGGATCCCATGTCTGGAGATGGGGTTTCGCTGGAAACGATGCGGAGCGCGATGGCTTCCAACTTCGAGCAGAACGATCTCGACGTTCCGGCATTCTTGCGCAAGCGCAGCGATGTGATGTGATCGCACAACGGGCTGTGTTTGCGTCGCGCCAGACGTCAAGAAGGTCCGGGTAGATAGGAAAAGTTTTTCACATTCTTAGTACCCTTTGAGTAACTGGGTAATCCGTTACCGAAAGGGGCTGAACTGCGGTAATCTCCGCGTATGTGGCTGTTCCGGAGTACGTTAGATCGGAGACGCAATTTTTGCCGATTTATACTTTAACGTTGCGAGAAGGTGACAAGTCTCGTACTATCAGCGCAGTTAGGCGAATGGGTGGGATTACCCACTCACTGGCACGCTGCGTGCATTGAAATAGATTCCTGGGAGTGAAAATAAGAAGATGTCTAGGGTAAGCCTTCTTCGTCTGTTTTTGACCTTTGTAGCATGTCTGGCTCTGGCATCGGCGAGCTGGGCCGCTCACATCAACACTCATACTCCCACCAAATCAAAATCGCAGAAGATTAACGAGACGCAGCGCACGCGGCGCCGCATTCATCATCTGGCGAAGAGCCGCGGCGCTCACGTGAGCCGCGCCTCGGCCACTCACCGCCGTCGCCATTACTACGAACGCTTCCATATGAGTTCGTTCGCCGAAGACATCACGTCCGGCGATATTACGGCGGGAGAAGATCCCATTGTGCGCCAGGCCGCGGTCGACGCGCTGGGCAATATGAACGGTACGGTGGTCGCGATCGAGCCCACCAGCGGTCGGATCTTGGCGATGGTCAACCAGAAGCTGGCGCTATCGAGCGGCGCGCAGCCCTGCTCTACGATCAAGCTCTCTGTTGCCCTAGCGGGACTCAGTGAGGGCCTGGTTTCGAAAGAAACACCTGTTTCTCTGGGTGGCCGCTATCGCATGAACCTTACGACCGCGCTGGCGCACTCCAATAACGCCTATTTCGAAACTCTGGGACGCAAGCTCGGGTTTGAGAAGGTTGCCTACTACGCCCACGAATATGGCCTCGGGGAGCTTGCTGGTTACGGCATTCCGGGCGAACAACTCGGGACGTATCCCGACGAAGCGATTCCGGATAAACTCGGCGGCGTCGGCAAAATGTGCTCCTTCGGGGAGGGCGTCTCAATGACGCCACTGCAACTGGGTGCGATGGTTTCTGCCATTGCGAACGGCGGCACCCTCTATTACCTGCAGCATCCCACGTCTCCTGAGGAAGTCGCCAGCTTCCAACCTCGCGTGAAGCGTCAATTAGATATCGCTCCAGTGATTCCCGAACTCTCGGATGGCATGGCGGGCGCGGTGCAGTATGGAACCGCCCGCAAACTCCGCCTCAACTTCAACGAAGAAGACATTCTGGGCAAGACCGGAACCTGCTCGCATGACGGAACCCGCTACGGCTGGTTCGCCTCTTATGCCAACACCAGCGTAGGGCGCGTGGTGGTGGTGATCTTCCTTCAGGGAGGCCGGCCCACCTTTGGTCCCAAGGCCGCCGAAATCGCAGGCCGCATGTACCGCAATATGTACGATCACAATTTCTTTGTCGCCGGGCATGGCATGCCATCGGATACGGCCAACGTGAACACCGTCAGTACCACTCCGGAGTAGTCATCGATTCTGCAACTTTCTCGTCAAGACGTAGCGTCCCGCTACGTCTTTTTTATTGCGCGTTGCCGGCACACCACTCTTAGTCACTTCTAATACGAAAAACCACTCGTATGCCGATATTTAGTCACAGCAGACGACGGCAAGGCCGTGATCTGCACGCCATTGTTATTCTGGAGGACCAGTACGTCAGCAGCCATTCTACTTTTCGTGACTTATGGTCACGGCCAGAACGCCGTCTGGATTGGATTCGGTTTATTGGTTTTCAGCATCCTGCTGGCCGTTGCTCTGGCTGGGAGCAACCGGCATTCTCTGCTGAAGCGATTGCGCCGGACGTTCAAATCTGCGCGTGCGCAAGCCGATGCTGTCGACCTTCCGTTCTGTGCGGTAGCTGATTCAGTGCCCGCGATCCTCTGGACAGCCCAACCCGATGGTTCAGTCGATTCCATGGGGGAACAGCTATACAGCTATAGCGGTTTTGCAAAGGATCAGGGTCTTGGATGGGGATGGGAGAAAGCTTTGCATCCGGATGACCTGCCAGCTTGCTTAAATTCCTGGCAACACTCGATCCGCACAGGCCAGGCGTACGAGACCGAATATCGCATCCGCCGGGCTGATGGCGTTTACCGTTGGTTCATTGGCAGAGCCAACCCGCTCCGGGATGGACGGGGAAAAATCATCAAGTGGATCGGGACCTGCACCGACATCGAAGATCAGAAGCACAATCAGCAACTCCTCGAGCAACAAATCAAAGAACGAACGGAACAGTTGGCCCTAGCCAATATCCGCCTGCAGGAGGAAATGCTGGAACGGGATAGCGCCCGCAAGGAACTGGACCGGCAGAACGAGAAGATGTTGCAGGACTTAACTGCACGCTCGCAGCGCGCCACCCTTTTGGCCAAGATGGGGGAACTGTTGCAGAGTTGCATCAGCAAAGATGAAGTATTCGCAGCGGCCCTGGGGTTCGCTCCTAAAATCTTCACGTCCCGCGGGGCCGTAGCCTTGCTGAGTGCCGATCGCAACCTGGCCGAGGTGACCGGATCCTGGCACGATTGCGAACTTCCTGTGCCCATTTTCGAGCCGAGTTCCTGCTGGGCGCTGCGCACGGGGCAGCCTCATCTTGTTGTTGCGGGAGACACGACCGCACGCTGCGCCCACGCGGTGGGGGTTAAGAACACGTATCTCTGCATTCCTATTCTGGCGCAAGGCGAGGCGCTCGGCATCATGCACTTTCAGGCGACCGATGAAGCTCCCACCCTGAGTGATTCGGAACTCTCGTTTAAGACGACATTCGCGGGACAAGTTGGTTTGTCGGTGGCCAACCTGAGGTTGCGCGAGGCGCTCCGCTCTCAGTCCATCAAAGATCCCCTAACCGGCTTGTATAACCGCCGCTATCTCGCCGAAATGATGGAGCGTGAAGTCCGACGCGCGGTGCGCGCCGAGCAATCCCTGGGTGTCCTGATGCTCGATCTCGACCACTTCAAGAAATTTAACGATACCTACGGCCATGACGCCGGGGACACCATCTTGCGCGAAGCCGCATCGTTCCTCACTCGTAGCATTCGGGTCGAAGACATCGTGTGCCGCTACGGAGGCGAGGAGTTTGTCGTCATCCTTCCCACCGCGGACCTCAACGCGTCCCACGGCCGTGCGGAGCGAATCCGCTCCAAAATGCGGGAGCTGACGGTGCTGCATCAAGGACAATCGCTGGGCATGGTCACCGTGTCAGTAGGAGTGGCTGCGCTTCCGCAGCACGGTACGTCTCCAAAGGCGCTGATCGAGGCTGCGGACGCCGCGCTCTATCGCGCCAAACGAGAGGGAAGAGATCGCGTGGTTGATGCCGAGTCGCCGGTTCTTGCCGACACCGAAAGAGCGGCAGTCGGGACAGCAAAGACCTGAATCAGCTCTGGTCCAAACGAAACGCCCGGCCGCAGCCGGGCGTCAGAAACAATACAAAAATCAGCTGCGCTGTCCCGGACCTTTACTCTCATCGCTGGCAATTACACCGTCCTTAATGTGGATCACGCGATGCGCATACTCGGCAATGTCGCCTTCGTGGGTCACGAGAATGATGGTGTTGCCTTCCGACTGCAGGCGGTCAAACAATGCCATGATTTCAATGCCGGTCTGAGAGTCCAAGTTACCGGTGGGTTCGTCCGCCAGGATGATGGAAGGCTTGTTCACTAATGCTCGCGCGATCGCCACGCGCTGTCTTTGGCCGCCGGAGAGTTCGTTGGGTTTGTGCATCATGCGCTGTTCCATGCCCACCGCGCTCAATGCTCCCTTGGCGCGTTCCATACGCTCTTCTGTGGGCACACCCGCATAGATCAGTGGCAGTTCCACATTGTGCAGCGCCGTCGCGCGGGCCAGCAGGTTAAAGGTCTGGAACACGAATCCGATTTCTTTATTCCGAATTCGAGCGAGTTCATCGTCATCCAGTTCGCTGACGAGTTGGCTGTTCAGCCAGTAACGACCTTGCGAGGGTGTATCCAGGCAGCCAATCAGGTTCATCAAAGTTGACTTGCCGGAGCCTGAAGGCCCCATGATGGCGACGTACTCATTCCTCTGAATGCGCAGGTTCACGCCCCGCAACGCGTGCACCTGCTGCTCGGAGCCCATGTCGTACGTCTTCCACAAATCTTCGGCCGCAATCATGCACGATTCCGGTGGGGCTAAAGTGGCCGTGTTCCCTAAAACGCCACTCGGCATACTGATGACTTCTGCTGCGCTTGCCATATTTTTCTCCTGATCCCCTGCCACTGACCTCTCCGATCTCTGGGTTCAGTTGTGTTCGCTTCAGACTCCGATTTCTGAGACCACTTGTCGCCTTCCCTTTGGACGGGCCAGCCCACCTAAGGTTATGATGACTCCTCTTCTTTCTTGGGAGTCGTGTTATCAATCTTGACGCTGCTTCCCGGACGCAGTGTCCGCAATATTTTGTAACTTCCAGTGATGACTTCGTCCCCCTCTTTCAATCCATCCAGCACTTCGATGTCGGTGGTCCCCGTAATGCCCGTCGCAACCGGGACGAAGATGGCTTTCTTGTTGCGGATCACAAACACGCCCTGCAGCTCGTCATCCTTCTTCGACTTGGATGCGACTTCCTTCACGGTGGGTGGGGCGGCGTGCACCGATCCCGGCGAATTATTCTGCTGTTCCATCTGCTCTTTGGTGCGCAACGTCAATGCTTGAATCGGAATCGCCAACGCATTCCCGCGTGTCGCGGTCGTAATCTTCGCCGTGGTCGAAAGTCCGGGCCGAAGATCGGCGGGTGCATCCGACAAATTGACCACCACCTTGAAATCTTTGGCCTCTTCGCTCGCCGTGGTCGATTGCGATGTGGAAACGCCGCTCGATCGCACGATGGCATTGTCGCCAATCTCCGCAACCTTGCCATGAAATATTTTCTTTGGAATGGCGTCGATGGTCACCTCGGCCGGCTGCCCTAACCGCACGTTCACAATGTCGGTCTCGTCAACTTTCACTTCCGCCGTGATCACCGACATATCCGCAATCGTCATCAGCGTGCTGCCCGGCGCATTCTGAATTCCCATGACTACGGTCTCGCCTTCGCGTACTGGAAGATTGGTCACGACCCCGTCATAGGGAGCGTTGTAGCTGGTCTTGTGCAACACGTCTGTGACTCGGGTCAGATTCGCCTTCGCCTGCGTCACGTGCTTGGCCGCCGATTCCATTTGTGCCTTGGCCTGTGCCACCCGCGCCTGCGCCTGAGTCAACCCAGCATCGGCTGTGGCCCAGGCGTTTTTCCGGCTGTCGAAATCCGATTTCGAAATCAGACCGTCTTTGAAAAGACTCTCAGCCCGCGCCCAATCCAGCTTGTTGCGGTCGTAGTCAGCCTGGGCACGGACCAGATCGGCTTGCGATGTCTTCAGACCCGCATCGGCCGCCAAGGCGTCGGTCTGGGCTGCCTGGAGCGACGCTTCGTTGGCGTTCACATCCGCCGACGATTGCACGTTTTCCAATTGTGCCAGCAACTGACCCTTCTGCACGTGATCCCCTTCCTTTACGTACAGGTGGGTGATCTTTCCAAACGCGTTCGCGCCGATATTGACGTAGTTCTTCGGCTTGATCTCTCCCGAAGCGCTCACGACTGTGGCCAAATCCTCATGCTGTGCCTTGCCAGTCTGGACGGTGACCACGTTCTTGCTGCTCTGGTGCACCGTAAAACCGACAACGACTGCCAGTAGAACAACGACACCCGCGCCGATTGCAATCTTTTTCCAGGCTTTCATATTTTCCATCACGTCCGGGATGATTTTCCTGCAAGGATAGATCGCGCCAAATCGTTAATCTAGCGCGAAAAATGCCTCCGCACGGCCGGGATGACGGACACACACCTTCTGTTACGATCCTGATGCCGAGAAAGTTCCGACCAAGATTAGAAGAGTGACCGAGACCCGTTACGTTCGGGAATGAGTGCTACCCGCCCCGGAACTGATTATTATAGCCCGGCGAGGCTCCCTACGCAGCCGCCGAAAAGGTGCCCTTCCAGGCAACTCTGCAACCGACACCCGGCTTCTTAGAAATGAGAACGGCCAGGCAGGTTTTAATTGGTTCACCGGGCACGACTTAACCTTGCTTTCACCCACTCTGGGCCTTAGAATAGACAGACGACGGTAGTCTGGCAGGAGTCCCCTCATGTTCCGGGTAGCGTATCGCAATATTCTTCAGGCTTTGCTCATCACTTCCCTGGCTTTGCTGGCCTCAGCCGCCGTCGCTCAGGATTCCGCTCAAGCTAAAGAACCCAAAGACCAGGCGCAGTCTCAACCCGAGGCCAAGCCTGCTGATAAGGCCGTGAAAGACGCGCAGGCCCAGGACGCCGTCGACCCTCTCAAGAAGCCGGTCAGCGAGAAGCAGCGCAAGAAAAACGAACGCGCCCTCAAGCAGGAATTGAGCAAGCCCTATAAGAAGTGGCTCGACGAAGACGTCGTCTATATCATCACGGACGAAGAGCGTGCCGCCTTCAAACAACTATCCAACGACGAAGAGCGTGACAACTTTATCGAAGCCTTCTGGCAGCGCCGCGATCCTACACCCGACACCGAAGAGAACGAATTTAAGGAAGAGCACTACCAGCGCATCGCCTATGCCAACGAGCATTTCGCGGCGGGCGTTCCGGGATGGAGAACCGATCGAGGCCGCATCTACATCGTCTTCGGTAAGCCAGACGAGATTGAGTCCCATCCTTCCGGCGGCACCTATGAGCGTCCGATGGAGGAAGGCGGCGGCGAGACTTCCACTTTCCCATTCGAGCAGTGGCGCTATCGATACATTGAAGGGATCGGCCAGGAAGTCATCATCGAATTTGTCGACACCTGCATGTGCGGCGAGTACCACATGACCATCGATCGTTCCGAGAAAGATGCTTTGTTGATGACACCCAATGCCGGCCTCACTATGTGGGAGCAGATGGGCATGGCCAACAAGGCGCAGCGTTTCAACGGCAGCGGGATGGAGCGCCTCGGCTTGGGTCCGGATTCCAGCATGCTGCAGACTAAGGAATTTGATCGTCTGGAACAGTTCGCGAAGTTGCAGCAGGCTCCCAAGGTCAAGTTCACCGATCTAGAGGAAGCCGTTAACTCGAAAGTTATCCTCAATCCGATGCCTTTCGACGTGCGTGCTGATTTCGTGAAAGTCACCTCCGATACCGTGCTGGTACCGATCACGATCCAGATGAAGAACCGTGACATCACTTTCGTCAACAAAGATGGCGTGCAGCGAGGCACCGTCAACATCTTCGGACGGCTCTCGACTTTGACCGGGAAAATTGTCCAGACCTTCGAAGACACGGTTCAGGTCGACGTTCCTGCCGAACTTCTGCCGCGCACCGCCGAGAACGCGTCGGTTTACTGGAAGGCGCTCCCGCTGCGCACCGGACGGTACAAACTCAATGTGGCAATAAAAGATGTGAACGGCGATCGCAAGGGCGTATGGAGCCGTAGCATCGTGGTTCCCGAATACTCCGACGACAAACTTTCCACGTCCACGCTGATCGTTGCCGACCAGATGGAGCCGGTTCCCACCAAAGCGATCGGTACCGGCAATTTCGTCATCGGCACCATGAAGGTTCGTCCGCGAGTGGCTCCTGCCGACGGCAAGCCAGCCGTATTCAAGCGCGACAAAGATCAGAAGCTCAATTTCTGGATGCAAGTCTATAATCTCGGTGTGGACGAGAAGACCCACAAGCCTTCTGCCACGGTGGAATACGACATCACCAACATCGCAACCAACAAATCGGTGGTTCAGAAAGTCGAAAACACCGATACGATGGGCAACGTGGGCGATCAACTCACGCTGCAGAAATCGATTGCCTCCGCCAATCTGCAACCTGGCGTTTACAAGATTCAGATCAAGGTAAACGACAATATTTCCAAGCAAACCGTTGATCCGTCAGCGGTGTTTGCAGTAGAGTAACTCCCTGCATTCCCCCAGGGGGTGGGGCGAAGTTGAAACTACGTAACCTCGGAACTTGGGCAATCGTACTTGGTCTGGCGCTGCCTGTGTGCGCCGCAGACCGGCCGGGAGCAATTTCCGGATATGTCCGCAATGCTACCGGCACACCCCAGATGGGCGCCGTCGTCGAGATCCTCGGCGCGGCGCACTACTCCCTGACTGTGTTCACCGATGCTGCCGGTTACTACACGGCTAATGGCTTGCTTCCCGGGTCCTACACCCTGAGAGTCTCAGCTCCCTCGTTCTTGCCCGCCATGCGCGAGAAACTTGGCCTGCGGCCGGGGGGCAGTCTTAGTGTCAATGTCACGTTGAGCACTCTGCTCGGCATGATGCAGTTGGGCCCAGTCCGCACCTTGCCTGACGAAGACGACTGGAAGTGGACTCTGCGCTCGGTCGCCAATCGTCCCATTCTGCGAGTTTTTGACGATCCTTCTGCGCAGGTGGAAAAGGAAGGTCCGGAAATGCGCGGCAGCCTCTCCTTTGTAGCGGGCTCGGAGGCAGGTGGTTACGGGACGGGTTCCGACATGAGCGCCGGCTTCACCCTCGAGCGCTCCATGTTCTCCGATGGACAACTCTCGTTGAGCGGCAATGTGGCGTACGGATCCACGCTGCCAGCCGCAGTGCTCCGCACCAGCTATTCCCGTCGCATGTTCGACGGTTCTACTCCAAGCGTCGGGCTCACCTTGCGGCGTTTCGCGCCTTCCGATCCCAACCTGCACAATGCCGCGCTTCAGGCGCTCGCATTGTCGGCAGGTGACGATTTCGCCCTTGGCGATGTGCTCGAGCTCAAGTTCGGCAGCGAACTTCAGACCATCCAGTTCCTGGGACGCATCAACGCATTTCGCCCGCACGCTGCCGCCGATCTTCACCTGTCGTCGGACACCGTGGTGGAGTACAGCTACCAGACATCCCGGCCCGACGCCCGTGCGGAGAAGGGATTCGATTCCGCTCCGGCCGATATGAGCGAAACCGATCCCCGGGTAAGCCTGGTCAATTTCGCTCCCCGCATCGAGAGCGCGCACCACAACGAGATCAGCGTGTCGCATCGAATGGGCAACAACCGCGTCCAGCTTGCCGCTTATTCCGATCGCATCGACAACACGGTACTCACTGGCGTTGGCGAGGTAACTGCTGCCGGCAGGTTCTTGCTCCCGGACATCTCGTCTGGAACTTTCAGCTACGCGGGGCCGGCGCTCAATACCAGCGGCGTGCGCGTCGTCCTGCAACACAAGTTCGCATCCGATCTGACGGCGACGGTGGACTATGCATTTGGCGGCGCGCTCGACCTGTCCCGCTCCGATGTTTCACTGCCGCAAGCTGAGCAGTGGATCTCAAACCAGCGCCGCCATGCCGTAGCCGCGAAGTTTTCGGGCAAGTTCTCGCATACGCATACCAGATGGATCGCCTCGTACCGTTGGATCAACGGCCAGGCGCTAACGCCCGTGGACATGTTTAACGCCTCGGCCGGACAAACGGAGCCGTTCCTGAATGTGTTCATCCGTCAACCTATTCCAGCGTTCGGCGGACACATGGAAGCGCTGATTGACGTCCGTAACCTGCTCGCCCAGGGGTACGTTCCCGTCCTGGGCCGCGATGGCCGCACGCTCTACCTTGTCGACTCTGCCCGCAGCGTCCGCGGCGGAGTAGCCTTCAATTTCTAAAACCAGCTGTGAGCAATGAGCGGCGAGTCATGAGCGGAGCAATCATGCCCGTGTCAGCGGTCTTGCGACTCTCCGGGTCGCGGGCGTCCCCGACCGCGTGACCGCGAACATGCAAACCTGACCGGCACTTTCAAAGATTCCAAAATTTAACACCTCCCGCCCTTGGCCCATAGCTGATCCCCAGTGCCTTATTCGTAAAATCTATCTCACTCATCGATAACTCTCTGGTTGACTGTTGCGCTTCATTTTGAGTAATGTTTCTGGCAGCTTATTTTGCGGTTGGGGCGGACATCTCTTTAGTATGCAAGGAATTGCAAGCTCCCAGAAGTAGATGTCGGCAGTCGAGCCTCCCGCAAACAACCTACTCCCCTACAACCTGATTGCTGTCAAGGAGACCCTATGAGAGCGCGCATCTTCTTCCTGGTGTTTGTCCTTCTGGCTGCGGTGAGTCTGTCGGCCCAGACCTTCCGCGGAACGATCCTGGGAACAGTCACGGACCCGTCCGGCGCCGTCGTATCGGACGCCAAAGTTACAGTCAAGAACACCGGCACGGGCCTCGAGCGCTCCACCACAACCAGCGGCGACGGCAGTTATTCCGTCACTGAACTGCCCATCGGCACATACACCGTAACTATCACCCAGTCCGGTTTCCAGACCTTCCGTGCTAACGGCGTCACTGTGGACGTGGCGACCGAACGGCGCGTGGACGCCGCTCTTAAGACGGGAGAAGTGTCCACCCAGGTCGAAGTATCCGCGGACCAGTTGCCTCTGGTAGAAACCACGATGAACACCTTGGGAGGCATGCTGACCGCTGAAACCGTTGAGAACATGCCGGTCAATGGCCGCGACTATACCAAGCTGATCTACATGAATCCCGGCGTCTCTGGATCGCCCGATCAGATCTCCGACTCCCCCGGCTCCTTCGGCGAGTTTTCGATGAATGGCGCACGCGGTCGCTCCAACAACTACTTGCTCGACGGCACCGACATGAACGACGGCTACCGCAACGATCCCGCCATCAACGAGGCGGGCGTATTTGGAACGCCCTCGACGATATTGCCCATCGACGCCGTAGCCGAAGTGAACGTGCTCTCCAACTTCGAGCCGGAATATGGCCGAAGCGCGGGCGCTATCGTGAACATTGTGACCAAGAGCGGGACCAATTCTATTCACGGAAGTGCCGCCGATTATTTTCGAAATAACGCTTTGGATGCGCGCAACTATTTCAATCCTTCGAGCCAGCCGAAGGCTCCCTTTCACAACAATCAATACGGAGGCTCGATCGGCGGCCCCATTGTCAAAGACAAGACTTTCTTTTACTTGGACTACGAAGGACAGCAGGAACCGGTGGGCGTGGTAACCGTGGCTTCGGTTCCGACGGGTACGGCGGCGGATGGATCGCTCCAGCCCAGCGATTCCTCCAATCCAGTGATCCAACAACTGATTGCGAAACATCCCTGGCCAGCGCCCAATTTGTCGCGGGGGACTCCGGACTTCACCATGGGCACCGCATCGGTGATCTCTCCGTCCTTCAATCGCCTGACCAGCTTCATTGCCAAGATTGACCAAAATTTCAATGCCAGCAATATCCTCACGGGCCGCTATTTCTTCGGCGACAGCATTCAGTCATTTCCGCTTGCGCTGACAGCCAGTGGCGGCCAGCTGCCGGGATTCAACACTTTTACTCCCACTCGAGTGCAACTCGTATCGTTGTCCTACACGCACACATTCGGTGCCAACAAAGTCAACGAACTTCGCTACGGCTGGAATCGTTTCGCGGAAGGATTTTTCCCTGCGGATGAAGCCTTTCATCCGAGTTCGGTCGGTCTTTGCGCTGCCACGGACCCAACGCTTTGCAACGGCAGTGCACCCTTCGACTCTGGATTACCGATCATGCTGGTCGGCGACTCGACCAGTGGGCATGCGGCGCAGTTGGGCGCCACCAGCAGCCTTCCGCGTCACCGCTTCGATTCCAATAACCAGGTCCTCGACAATTTTTCTTGGAAGATGAACAAGCATGATGTGAAGGTCGGCGTCGACTTCCACCGCACTTCCATTCAGCAATACTTCGACAAGTATTTCCGTGGCCGGCTCAGCTTTGACGGCAGCACAACCGGAGCAGGCGGTCTGCAGGATTTCTTGGCCGGTGCCGTGGACGGCGGCTTCCAGTATTACGGCAACTCTGTCCGTCACACTCACGAAAATAACTTCGGCTTCTACGTACAGGACAGCTTCCGCGCAACTCCTCACCTGACGATCAACTATGGGCTGCGTTGGGATTATTTTGGCGTCGTGAAAGAGAAGAACAATCTCCTCAGCAACATCACAAACTTCGACCTTGCAAACGACACCTTTACCCTCACGCAGGTAGGTCAGGCGGGGCTGAGCAGCCTCTACAACCCAGACAAGAAGGATTTTGCTCCGCGAGTGAGCGCCTCGTGGGATGTGACCGGCAAGGGTAAGACTGTAATCCGCGCAGGTTTTGGTATGTTCTTCGACGCGTTCTCGCAAGATATGGCTCTCGGCCACTTGCCGTATTCGCCCTATTTCGATCCCGGTCCGGCCTACAATCCACTCCCCTCCGCCCAACCGATCTATTCGACGGGAGCAATCGGCGGCACGATCGTTGCCGGCAGCCCCGTATTCGCAGCCGCAGCAGGCTGCAACTACGAGTGCGACGCCTTTGCCTTCGATCGCAACATCAAAACGCCCTACATGGAGAATTACAACCTCAACATCCAGCAGCAACTCTCCAGTCATTCCGTGTTGCAGTTGTCGTATGTGGGCTCGCAAGGACACCGCCTATGGCGATTCTTCGATGTCAGCCAGCCCAGTCAGGCTCAGATCACCGCTGCGGATTGTCCGAACGGCATTGCAACCTGCGCTACTACCGGTGCAATTACCGGTGACTACGGGGTGTCTCGAAACTACGGAGGTAATCCCTACGGGGCCTTTTACATCCTCCAGGAAAACTCAACCGGCAAGTCAAACTACAACGCGTTCCAGGCCAGCTATCGCATCAATGGCTGGCATGGCGTTACCTCGATTTTGAATTATGTCTATTCGAAGTCGCTGGATAACTCCAGTGATGGTGAGGATTTCGAGCCCAACGCAGCTCAACCCAACGACAGCACGAACCCGCAGCTCGAATATGCTCCATCGAACTTCAACCTTCCGCACCGCCTGACCTGGAACTTTGCCTATGAGTTTCCGAAAGCCGGCGGGAATTGGCAGAAGCTCAAGAACGGATGGGGCCTGAACAGCATATTGACACTGCAGAGCGGACAACCCTTCCAGTTCAACTACAACTTTGAGGGTGACTACAGCGGCAGCGGCAATGGCTTCGATCGCCCCGATGTTGTCGGACCCATCAAATACAATCCTCGCGACCCTGTGAACTTCGTGGATTTAAGCGCGTTTGCCATGCCCTGCACAATCCTGCCTGGCCTCACAACGGCAACCATAACAGGCACCTCTGCCGATTGCGTACCGGGAACGCGGCATTTTGGAAATGAAAGGCGAAATTCTTTGCATGGCCCGTCCTTCAAGGAGTGGAACTTCGCCCTGTACAAGACGACGAACCTCACCGAGCGCTTAACGATGCAATTGCGCGCCGACTTTTTCAACATCCTTAATCACCCCAATTTTGCCAACCCCTTCCTGCCCGCCTTCCTGGCTGATCCCGCCATCCGCGGTTTCCAAGTGACGAATGGTAGCGAGACCGGAGTTCCGGGAACTGCTGGTTCAACCCCGATCATCAGCGCCACCGGAGATGTGGGTATCGGCAATCCTTTCATCGGTGGCGGCGGGCCGCGCGGCATCCAGCTCGCGGCTGTCTTCCGCTTCTGATTGCAGTATTGCGGGATATCCATCAAAGCTCCTGCTTCGGCAGGGGCTTTTTTCATTTACTCAAGGGAGCCAAATCGCCGCTTATTGTTCGCTGAGCACCACTACCGGATCCACTTTCATGGCCCGACGAGCCGGCAGAATGCACGCTCCCAGAGCCACTAGTCCGAAGAGCAATGCCACGGTTCCCAGCACGAATGGATCCAGCGGCCCGACTCCGTAGATCTCGCTGGCTACAACCGACCGCAGCGAGAGGGAAGCGGTAACTCCCAACAGCAGCCCGATGCCGACGAGAAAGAGTCCTTCGCGGAGCACCAGCTTCACAATTCCTGACTGCGTGCTGCCCAGCGCCACGCGAATCCCAATCTCCCGTTGGCGCTGCGCCACCAGATACGCCAGCACGCCGTAAATGCCTATGGCCGCAAGAAAGAGCGCGAGCGCGCCGAAGCTTAACCCAAGCAGCATCGATGTCCGCCGCGAGGAAAGGGAAAGCTCCTCTCGCTGTTCCATCGTGCGAATATCGAAGGGGGCCAGATCCGGGTCCACGCTGGAGATTTGCGCGCGAAGCGCCTGCCCGAGTTGGACGGCATCTCCTGCCGCCCGCGCTGCAATCGTGAAACTGTTCGATGGCTGTTGTGCAAACGGGAAATAGTACGCCCCTTCCGGATTGCCCTTTCCCGAGAGGTCCTCCAATCGCACCGATCGCACCACTCCGACCACTCGATACCAGGTCGTTTCTTCGCGAGTTTTTGACGGATTGCCTGGATCGGGTTCGTACATGCGCTGTCCGACTGGATCGCGCCCCGGCCAGAATCGCTGTGCCAGGTGCTCGTCGACAAGAATGACAGGCGGCGAACTCCGGTCATCGCTTTGCCGAAAATAGCGCCCGCTTAGCAGTCCAATCCCCATCGTCTCCATGTATCCAGGAGTGACTGAGACCTGCCGGGGCGAGATCACCGACTCTCCCGGCTTCATCTCATATCCTTCCGCCAGAATTACGCTGTCGTTGTAATCGCCGCCCAGAGGAATCGTGGTGGTTGCACCCACCGATACAACCCTCGGTGTCCGTCCTATCGCATCCAACGAGCGGTCCATCAACGACTTTAATTGGAGCGAGTCGCGGTACTTTGTCTCGGGAGCGCTGATTGATGCAGTGATAATGCCTTGGCTCCTGAATCCTGGATCGACTCGCAATAGTTCCCGAAAACTTGCCAGCAGCAATCCTGCCCCGGAGAGAAGTGCAAAAGCAAAACCGATCTGTGCGACCACCAGGCTCTGCCGCACCCTCCGATTGCTCCTCGCTCCGGTGCCCGTTCTTTCATCGTCGCGCAATACGCCATGGAACTTCTTGACCGAAAGCCCTGCCAGCGCAAGCGCGCTGATCAGTACGCCAAGAGCCAGCGTCATCAGCGCCCCTCCTACGACTACTTCCGTATCCACCCGAACCTCATAGGCGCGCGGAAAATGGTTGAGGCCGATCAGCGCAATCGTTCGCAGTAGAACCGTGCCCAGCAACAAGCCGAGCACTCCGCTGGCTCCTGCCAGAATCAAATTCTCTACGAGCAACTGCCGCATCAACTGGGTGCGGCCTGCGCCCAGTGCCAGGCGGGTAGCAAATTCTTTCTTACGAAGGCTGAGCCGCGCCAGGACGAGGTTTGCCACGTTCAGCGCCCCGATCAGCAGCACGAATGCCGATCCCGCCCACAGCAGATGCAGTGGCCCCTTGACATCTTTCACGACCATGTCTGCGAGTGGTTCCACGGCGGTGTAGAAGCCGGCGTTTATCAGGATCGACTTCATCTGCGGAAATTTTTCCAGGTTTGCCGCGTTCAGTGCGTCGACCTGCGCTTTCACCTGCGCGATCGTTGCGTTCGGCTTCAACCGTCCGATGTCATACCAGTTATTGCTGTGATGGACCTCTTTCTCCTCGGCGGTGAATGCGGCGGGAATCCAAAGGCGAACCTCGGGATCGATGAAGACGAAATTCCGGGGCATTACGCCCACGATCGTGAACGGTTGACCGCTCAAGCGCAATGGCCGTCCCAGCACCGTTCGATCTCCGCCATAAAGCTGCTGCCACAGACCGTAACTGAGAATGGCTTTTTGCTCCGCTCCAGGCTCCCCCTCGCCAGCCGTGAAGGCCCTTCCAAGCAGTGGCGGAACCTGCAACAGAGGGAACAATGATGGAGTCGCTCGCATCACTTTCGCCCGCTCGGGCGCGCGGTTGATCTCAATGTTCAGATCGGAGAAGCGGAACTCGGCCTGCTCCTGCAATGCGGGCACTTTCTCCTGCCGGTCGTAGTAGTCTCCGGAACTGCTGTTGTACAGATTGTTCACCCCGGCCTTGGGATATCGATTCGACATCAGAACGATTTCCTGGGCGTTGGGAACGGGCAGAGGCCGCAGCAGAACCGAATTCACGATGGCAAAAATTGCGACGTTCACGGCAATGCACGCGGCCAGGGTCATCGTAACCGCGAAGGCAAATCCCTTGCTCCTCAGCAGTGATCTGGCGGCAAAGTTCGCTTCGCGTATAAGTTTTTCCATGGCACCTAGCGTTCTTCAGAACGCCAATTAAGAGTAAACCGCACTCTAGTTGCCACGGGAGGAAGGTGGTAAGTAGATGAAAATGAAGTTACTTCGAAGCAATGTCGGCGCGCAATGCAAGCGCAACTGTCCATTGGCGCGCACGCCTGTTCGCATTCGGACAACGGATATTGAGACCCGCACGATTTTGCAATTGAGTATTTAACAACCGCTTTTTTCGTCTCTTCAGGGGACGCTCCTCGTACAGGTTCTGGACAGCGGAGCAAAAAGTGGTCGTCCTCGCATGTGTTTGCCAGTTGCGGCTTCCAAGGCAGGCTAGGAGGAGAGTAAGGGACCCTAATTGCCGCCTAGACCAGCGGAAATTACGACCGGGCACCCAGCATCCGTTGAGACACTATCGTCCAGGTCAAATTCAATTGACACACGTCCGTGCCAGCGCCAAACTGCGGCTACAGAGGTTTGTGCGCCATTCTCGGCGCTAATTCCCGCCTTCTGATCACGCGTAGATCGCCAAGAAGGACACATCTATGAAGATCACGGCAATCTCATGCAAATGCTTCCAAGGGACGCTGATTCTGTGGCTTCTGATGTCGGGCAGCCTGGTGTGGGGGCAGCCTAAGTTCAAAATCATTCATGCCTTCGGAGGCCCAGGCGACGGTCGATATTTGTTGGGGAGTGTGGTTCTGGATAACGCCGGCCACATCTATGGCACGACGTATGGTGGCGGGACATTTCTGTGCGGCACAGTTTTCGAACTCACGCCGGGAAGCAATGGACAATGGACCGAGCAGCAGCTTCACAACTTTCCTTGCTACGAACTCGACGGCTTTGGGTCGAAGGGCGGCGTTGCTTTTGACGCTTCGGGAAATCTATTCGGCACCACGTACTCCGGCAACGGAAGCGAAGGCGGCGGGGGAGACGGTACGGTGTTTGAGTTGATACCGGCCTCGAACGGCTGGACGGAAACGGTGTTGTACAGCTTTAACGGAAATGATGGAAGTGGCCCCAATGCCGGGGTCACGGTGGATTCCACGGGCAACCTGTATGGCACAACCTTATCGGGCGGCAGCGGCGATTGCGGCACGACGTTTGCTTTGATGAAGGCATCCAGCGGGTGGACATTCAGTGCGCTACACGATTTCCGTATGCAGAACCCTGAGGATGGATGCTCGCAGCCTGCCGGAGTAGTTCTGGGCAAATCGGGCAACATAGAAGGACTCACTACTTCGGGGGGAACAGCCAATTTAGGCGTGGCGTATGCGCTCCTTCCCATGGCTGGCGGCACGTGGAAGGAACAGATTTATAACTGTGGGGCATGCGGCTCCTCGAACGGCGTTCCCGCCAGCGATTCGGCAGGCACTTTGTACGGCACAGCTACGTACGGTGGCGTCAACACCTGCGGGGGGAACGTGTACCCTTGCGGCTCAATCTGGCAGCTGACGCGGCAAGCGGATGGGCAGGTGACATCCTCCACCCTCTACAGTTTTCAGGACGGTTCGACGGGCAGTTTGCCCGTTGGGGGAGTAGTACGCGACAAAGCGGGCAATCTTTATGGCACAACGTCAGTGGGCGGGATTACATCGGCATCTTGTCCTGACGGCTGCGGGGTGGTTTACGAGCTAGCTCGGGAGTCCGATGGAAGCTGGGTGTATAGAATCCTGCACGCTTTCAACTTCCTCGACGGAGCGGCTCCCAATGCCAATCTCACGCTCGACGGAAAAGGCAACCTGTTCGGAACCACTCAGGACGGCGGTGCAAACGGCGTTGGCGGAGTGGTTTTTGAAATGAGCCCGTAGGACGGGCAGGACGCACTTCTCCCTCATTCCACAGCAGATGAGCTCGGACGAAAATTTGGCTTCGGGTGCCGAAAACGCTGATCAAACCAGTAGCGCAGGGCTTCAGTGGTCCGCCCTTCGCAAACTCATGAAGACAGTCCTGCCAGTTTGTGGGTAACGCAAGCAAAATCCAGAGCACGGGTGCCTGCCGCGTACTCATGCACGCTATTGCTTGTCGTAAACGGCCGTGCTGTTGTAAGTGTGCCCTTGGGCATCGGTTCCGCTTGAAGTTACGGTGCGCCTCTTGCCGTCGGGCGACAAGACGATGGTCCCTTTCATGGTTACGGTCTTGCCTTTTTTTGCTATGAAGCCCATTTTGTGGGCGCTCCTCCGGTCCAGCGACCGCGTATCTGAATTGGGGTCGCCAGTAACGGGATAGTCTTTGCCATCCAGCTTGCCAACCCACTCGTTATGCGTCGGATTGCCCGCAGCGTCCGTACCATCGATCGTGACTTTGACATTATCACCCGCTGGCTCGTAGACGACTGTGTTGTTCTTCGCAGCTCCAGGAGCGAGTTTCGACTTGGCCTCATTCAGCTTCCACGTGCCCATAAAAGATGGATTCTGGGCGAAGCACATCCCAATCCCAATAAAGCACAGCGCCAACGTCAACAGTGTGGTTCTTGCTTTCATGGCGTTCTCCTTTTGCCAACCAGATTTGCACAGACGATTGATGGCGGCCATTCTAGAACCGGAAAGAGTATTCGGCAACTTATACCTCTCTTTGAATCCTCTTTATTGGACTCGCTCAATCGAGCCTTAATGCCTAAATGTGCGCAATCCCACCCCATCCACACTAACGGTTCCTATGCCTTTCGTCACCTCGTCGGCCGATTACGCGGGTGTTACCCTCATCTCGTAATCCTCCCCAAAGCATCTGTTCCGGAGATTCTTTGATGCGCACTGCTTCCCTGAAAGCCTGTGCAGTTCTCGCCCTCGCTGTGTCTGTGGCTGCGCCTGTGTTCGGGCACCATCTCAAAAAGGCGGAAACCGCCGCCCTGCCGATTACGACCTCTTCGGCCAAAGCCCGCGCGCTTTATTTGAAGGGCATGGAAGATTACGAGAATCTTTATCTTGAGCGCTGCAATGAAGACTGGCGCAAGGCGGTGCAGGAAGATCCTAACCTCGCCATTGCCTGGGCTTGGATCGCGTTCAACAGCGGTAATCCTGAGGAAGTCAGCGCGGCGCGCGCCAAGGCCAAGGAACTCGCGCCCAAAATCACCCCCGGCGAGCAGTTGATGGTTTCATGGATTTCCAAAGTGCAGGAAGGCGACTTCATCGGCGGCATTACCGCGATGAACGACATGCTGGAGATGTATCCCAAAGATAAGCACCTGTTCTACCTGGCGGGAAACTGGCTGATGGGCGAAAACGGCAATGATCAGGCGAAACGCTTCATGGAAAAGGCGCTGGCCATCGACAAGAATTTTCCCGCGGCTCTGAACGATCTGGCGTATGTCGACGCCCGCAACCGCGAGTTCGACAAGGCATTCGCGGCGATGGACCGCTATCTCGTGCTACTTCCGAACGAGCCAAATCCGCAGGACTCCTACGGAGAACTCAAGCGGATGGCGGGCGAATTCGACAGCGCCCTGGCGCACTACAGCGCCGCGCTCAAAATTGATCCGGACTTCGTCAGTTCGCAGATCGGATTGGCCGACACCTACGCTCTAATGGGGAATCAGGAGCAAGCTCGGACCGAATATGACAAGGCAATCCGGTTCGCGAAGAATGAAGCGGATCGTTTCTCGTACGAGATGCAGAAGGCTATGACTTACGTGCGCGACGGCAACTTCGCCGAAGCGGACAAGGAATTTACCGAGATCGCAGAAACCGCTCACGCGAAGGCGCAGGGATTGCAGGAAGCGCAATCCTACCGCCATCGCTCCGAATATCAGACTGATGACAACATAGCGCTCAAAGATTTGAAGCTGTCGGAGGATGCCCTTCATCATCAGGCTTCGATTTCGGCGTCCGACCGCAATGAGGAACTGTCGCGTATCTTGCGCAACCGCGCTGTGCGCGCGGCTCACGCCGGCAATCAGCCGCTGGCCGACAAGTCGCTTCAGGAACTCGAAGCGCTCGCCAACGGCAGCCGAAACCGCGTGATCCAGAGTTCGTATCAGGGAGCTGCTGGAACACTGCTGATGGACCAGAAGAAATACGAGGAAGCAATCGCGCATCTGCAGGAAGATCAGGACAATCCGTTTACTCTGGAACTGCTGGTCCAGGCTTACTACCAGACCTCGCAGCCCGAAAAGCTGCATGAAGCCGAAGTGAAGCTCCGCGGCACCAATGTTCCGACGATGGAGCAGGCACTGGTTGTTCCCGCGGCTCGCGCGCGGCGTCCTACGATCTAGCCCTCACGTACCAGCTCAGTCAGGATCCGGGCTCCGCACAGGAGCCCGGAATTCCTCATTCCGCTTGACCGATTGGTGTAGAGTAGGTGGGCAATTTCGCCGTCTATGGGTATGAAGTCTGACCAAGAGCGCCGTGCTGGAACCCGCGTTCGTGCTCGTGTCTCAACGCGCGTCCGAACCGCGCAGGGGCCCGAGCAGACGGCTGAAACCCGCGATGTCAGCGCCAATGGAGTTTATCTATACACTAACTCCCCCATGGAGAAAGGTGCGGAAGTCGAACTGGTGCTAATTCTGCCGCCGGAACTTACGTCTGGCGAGAAGTGCTGGGTGTGCTGCCAAGCCACAGTGGTGCGCGTCGAAGATGGTCCGCAATTCGGGGTGGCCGCACAGATCCGCCGCATCGATATCCTGCCTGAAGTCGCCGTGTGAATTGGCGTAGTTGCCGCATTGAGACCGGAGATTCGACCCAGTCCGGAACCGGCAAACGCGTGAAAAATCCCAAAAAAGCTGATGGTGCGCGGGGAAGAGCGCGGCTTTTCGACTAAAATAAGCGCAAACCTTTAAAAAAGGGCTTCCCATTGCACCGCGCCGAGTGCAATAATGGCGGCCCTAGAATTGCTCTGGCCAATTAAGAGTCCCAGGTGGGCCTAGTATGTTGATCGAAAAACTAGCGGACGGTGTGGTGCGCGTGCAGACGCCCATCGGTCCGCGATACGTAATGCCATCATTTTTGCAGCGGTTATATCTGGTGTGGATGTTTCGTCATTTCCCGATCCTTCCTCACGCGGTATTAAGCCGGCGTCAACAGCGCATGATCGACGGCATGTGCAGCGAGCAGCGCTTTGCCTCAATGGTGTATGCGGCTGGCTTCGATGAGGCTCCGGTCATCGGTACGATCGAGCATCGTCCCATGATCGGCAGTGAGCCAACTTCGCGGCGCCGTTCAGCGGCGAGCGACTCCCGAGGATTGGCTGCGGAGATCCGGCAGCGGCCTTAGCCGAAGCTCGCGGCCTTCTGCTCACTTCGGCGTCGTTTAACGAGAGAAGCGAACGCCCCCTGAACGCTAGTTCTGGGGAGAGGACTGAGTCGAGGGCGAAGGATTGCCCGAGCCGGTTGGGTTCTGCGCACCGCCAGTACCTGCACCGCGACCCATGCCGCCACGGCCGCGCTCCCCGCATCCGCCGCCCATTCGCAGCAGGCCATCCCCCGATTGATTTCCGCCTTGCTGTTGTTGGCGGCAGGCCATCAATTCCTTCTCCTGCTCGGGTGTGATCAGGCCGCCAAGTTTCTCATGCGCCTGCCGGTGAATTTCTTCAACCTGCTGGTGCTTTTGCTGGGGCGTGAGTGAAGTGTTGGAGCATACGCCTTCGATCTGCGAATGCGCTTCGCGCTGGATGGACATCAGTTGCCCCATCACAGATTTGTCCAAGCCGGCTTTTTGGAAACATGCGCCGGCGTTTGCCCCGTGCATCGGCCGTCCGGCGTTAGGACTCGATCCGGCCGGCGGAGTGTTCTGAGAAAGCAGGGGAGTGGCACAAATCAGCAGCACGCAGGGTACGAACATTTTTCTCAGCATGGAAACCTCCAGAAGATTGAGGATGGCAGTTAGGTGATTGTGCAACGAGTATAGATCGGAGAGCAGGGAAGTCCCAGTTGATATTTGGGCACTGTGCCGGCTTCACCTTCGTGCAGAGAGAGAGGGCTGGGTGGAAAATGATGTGCTCGCGCGAGCAGCGAGCGAGGATTGCAGAAATCAAAATTTCAGGATTCCATCAGAACTCTGCACCGAAATGAGAGTTGGAATCGGTCCAAAATGATGTGGGATGCTATAATTTTTATTTCGTCCTGCCAGCAAATCCCACCCGTGGGCGCGTAGCTCAATTGGCAGAGCAACTGACTCTTAATCAGTAGGTTGAAGGTTCGATTCCTTCCGCGCTCACCACTCCTTTTCAAGGAGTTGCACTGATCTGCCATCCATTCTCTTCGCTTTACTTACTTGTAACTGTGGCTGTTTTTGTGGCTGTTGCTTACATCA
>DATGFC010000005.1:0-63036 GCA_035309485.1 Candidatus Sulfotelmatobacter sp. | reverse complement strand
GCCTTTGAGCGCGAGAAAGCTGTGAGTAAGGAAGTGCAGACCGCCTGCGGTTCAGCCTTCACGCCCACTGAACAGATGCGCCCCGACGGCAAACCGGCCGGTCGCCTGATCTGCGCTCCACTCCCAGCGCCTCCCGCCCCTCCCGCCAAATAGCCGCTTGACATTTGCAATCTGCTAGCACATGATGGCAGATAGCAATGCCGAAGCCTGTCTACTGCCGCTTGGAGGATCCGATTTACGAGCGCTTCGTGAAGGCTGCGAACGCCGAGTATCTGTCTCTATCGAGTGCAATGCGGCAGGCAATCGCAATGTGGCTGAAGAAAAAGGAGAAACGATGAAGCCGACAATTCTGAATATCCAGGGCTCGAACCCGAGCGGAATGGGCGATCCGGCGGCCGACCCACGTGGCCCACAGTCCATCACCGTCAACGGCAGCGGCCTTGCCAATGCCAAGTTTTTCATTTACGAAGGCCCCGGCGTCGAGGAAGGCGTACGGGCGTACTTCCCGAACGACACGAGCCTCCTGGCAGTGGCGAAACTGCTGGTCAAAGGACCGTATCAGGCGCTTGTCGTGACTAGTGACGGGCAGGCGAGCGATTGGTTCAGCTTTCAGGTGGGGTAACGCATGAGCCTTTGGCAGGATATCCTCGTGCAATTCGGCATCATTCCACCACCGCTGACTTGGGCGCCAGCCTATGAGCAGGTGTACATCACCTTCACGTGGCCTGATGGCTCTCAAATACAGTACCCGATGGACCCGCACGAACAGGTCACGGCAGATACGGCTGAGCACCTACGGGCGATCTACGACCCGCAGGGCACGGTCGTGGAGCATTCCATTCTCGGCGAGGGTGGGCCGTCTGTCGGGCCAGCGCTACGATTCCTACAGTGGCCTGCGACCCCAGACGGCAAGCAGGTGTCTATTCTCGCCTCGGCGCTTGCGAAGGCTTGGGATCAGTATCCGCTGGACCCAAAGCAGGCGGATGCTGCGGTGCGCAAGATAATCGCAGGGTATGGGGCCGCCTGATCCGTGGCCGCAGTCGTCGTCCCAATCCTCGCCGCACTGGAACCTGTGATAGCCCCACTCGTGATTCAGTTGATTGACAAAGCCTTTCCGCCGCGGACTGGCTCAACCAAGTTCACGACTGCCGTTTCCTGGTTCGAGAGCCTCTTTGCTGGACTGGCGAAGGTTAATCCTGCAACCGCCGTGCCCGATCAGCCGACCATATCCGGTTGGGTTCAGAGCCTCGTGGACGGACTAAATAAGGCAGGAGCGTTGAAGGGACCGGCGACCGTCATCCCGACGACAACTGGCGGATTGGACAATGCCATCTCCGTGCTAAACTGGCTGAAAAGTTCACCGATACCAATTGGAGGCGTATGACCGACCCGCTTGACAAACTAATCGAGAAGGCCAAGGTGGATATTGAGACCGCCGTGCAACTAGCTTTGGCGAGGATGGCGCTCGGCAGAATCGTATCCATCAATCCAGCTTGGGCCGACCGGGCGAAGGCTGCGCTGGACAGCACCGGAGAAGAGTGAGCTTCGACCCGGCGCTCTGCCTAGACCCAATTCTCAAACTCTCTCAGGCAGCGTACAATCCCGCGCTGATGCCGGCCGGATGGGAGATCGTAGCGACGGTCCAGCCGGGAGACTTTGGCTTTCTCGTGGCGAACAGCCACCCAGCCGTATCAGTTGCGGCCTTCATTATCCGCGGCACGGAGCATCTTGAGGAGTGGCTGGCAGACTTCGACGCGCGACCAGTGCCCGATCTATACGGTGGTTGCGGACACGTGGCGCGAGGCTTTCAGGATGTGTACTCCGAAATCCGCACCAGTCTATTCAGGCCATTGTTGCCGGCCTTCGCGTATGACGAATTGCACGTGATCGGGCATTCGCTCGGAGGAGCGCTATCGCAGTTGTTCGCGAAGGAGTTAGCCATGCGCTTCCAGCGCAAGATGACGGATGGCCCGAAGATTGTGGTAGAGCCGACGCTATGGACCTTCGAGTCTCCGCGCCCGTTCTGGATGGACGCCGTGCAGGAGTTCAACCAACTGGTAACGGAGTACTGGCGCGTTGAGAACCGGCCTGACATCGTGCCGCACGCTCCGCCTACCGATGCTGGATACCAAGCTGGTGGATCGCTTGTGGCTGTCAGTGCGCCGTTCTCGCTGGACGTGCATGTCAACCACTCGCTGGCTTCGGTTGCACTGGGCTTGCAGAAGTTGGTAACGTCATGACCATGCGCGAGATCATCCTGCAAGTGCTGACTGCTCGCGCCGTGCCTGATGCCGACGCGCTGGCTACCGAACTTGCAGCCGCCCTCGAAGCCGCCAACTTCGCGCAGTGGACCGGCATCGGCGGGCGCTTCGAGTACATGGAATCATACGGCGGTTTGTGACCGAAGAATCGTTTCGGATTGCAGATGGCCGTATCAACTTCAAGGATCTCGGCTCATACAACAAGCGCGTCAAGATTCAGCTTGGCTTTCACGTCAATTGGCGACGTAGCGGCTGGCTGCAAAAGACGCGCCCAAAGCGCTACAAGTGCATATCGCGCGATCACGCGAAGCACAGGAGGATGGCGCACACGCGCATGAAAAAGGTGCGATAATCGTAGCAATCAGTACCGTTTTGAAGAAGGCCCGGACGCAGCACTCCGGGCCGTTTCTATTGGCGCGAAAATAAATTGAGATTTCGCTTGACTGCAAATCATCATCCGTAGTAATGTTTGAGCATGGCAACATTGCAACCGAAAAAGTTGACGGTAGCCCTGCCCGAAGATCTCCACAAAAAACTAAAGCTTCAATCCAAGCGCGAGGGTCGAATTATGCAGCGCGTGGTCGAGGAGATACTACTCGAAGGGTTGAAGCGGAGGGCCACGGCGTGAGCGAAACCAACCAAGCAGAATTTAAAGGATGGGCCAAAGTTGAGGTGATGGGCCATCAATCCCACATCGGCCTTGTGACCACCGAGGCCTATGGGCAGGCGGTTTTATTCCGCATCGATTCGCCCGAAGTTCCCGAAGCGGAAGAAACGCTCGATGTTGCCGACTGGGTAGGTGAACAGCGCTGCCCGGCTGGCACGGTTGTCAAACGACCCAAGATTGAGGCGCACTCCGTTCTGGTTGGCTCAGGATCAATCTACCGGATAATCCCCTGCTCGGAAGCGGCCGCCATGAAGGCTATACGCTCAGGGCAACGACGCCCGTTGATGCTGGTGAGGTTGCCTGAAGGCCACGCCTTGCCCGCGCCGAATGGACCATCCGTCACCGTAGACACTTGGGAGCCTCGGGAAGAGGAAGACTTCGAGGATACCATATGAACAGCACCCTCATCGGGCATGACACAGTTACCGCCATCCTGAGCGGCGCGATCCGCATTCGCCCGCTGGCCGGAGCAATCGAGATCACGTCGCAGGATACGCGCCTGCTCATACCGGGCGACAAGATTCTGGACGTGGAGACGCTCGCGCCGGAGCCGCTCAGGTTTCCAGCGAACCGCGAAGATGGAGGATGGCTGTGAGCGACACCCTGCAAAACGATAGCGCCCTGGTCAAGCAGGCGGAAAAGAGCTTGCTCAACGTGCTTGGCAAGTACCAGAAATCGCTGCAAGCTGTACTCGGCGATGAGATCAAGCAGCGCCGGTTCATGTGGTTAATTGTTAACAATATCAGGGGAAATCCAGCGCTGCTAGGCTGCACTCCGCTGAGCTTCATCAACGCTGTCATGCTTGCGAGCCAGATGAAGATTGAGATTCGGCGCAACTCAGCCTATCTGATCCCCTACGGCAAGGAATGCCAACTGCTAGTGGATTACCGCAGTAAGCTGGACCTCGCACGGCGCAGCGGTCAGATCGGCGGCATTACCCTGAATCTGGTCTACGAGGGCGATGAATTCGAGTATGAGGAAACGGCTCGCGGCGTAGTATTCCGTCACAAGCCCCTACAATATCGCAGCCGTGATGGCAAACTGTGGACCGTGCCAGTTGATGAACGCGGGGAAGTGGTACTCGGATACTCGCTCGCACGGCTGACGAATGCACAGGAACCGCAAATTGACATTATGAGTCTTGGGGAGATCGAGGGTATTCGGCGGCGTGCGAAGTCCGGTGCCGGAGTCCCGTTCAACCACTACGGCAAGACCATGCCAGCGCTGTCGTTGGCGGAGATTCGCAAATTGGATGTCTCCAAGATGGCTTTTCGCGATCCGTACCGACTGCCGTGGATCACTGACTGGAATCAGATGGCCCGCAAAACTCTGGCGCACCGCGGCGCGAACTATTGGCCGCAGAGCCCAGAACTGGCACTCTCGCAGGACGTGGACGACGGTAACGACACGGGCAATCAGCCGATGGCGATAGGCGCGGAGGAACTCGCGGATGTTATGGACCCGGTGGACAATCAGCCGCTCGTTCAGATACCCGACAATCCCGACGAACAGCGACAAGCGCAAGGAGCCATTGCCGAGCAGAAGATTACGGAACTGAGCAAGGCGACTCAGAAGCGCGGCCGACCGCCCAAGCAGGAGCCGGAGCAAGCGCCGCTGGTTGACATCGCGCAGCAATCCGAGCCAGAGCACGAGATGTCGCAGGAGGAAAAGCTTTTCTGGAGCATTCCAGACCGCCGCAAGATGTGGGATCAGTTCCGAGTGCAACTTGGACAGGACCGCTACCAGCAGATTGTGAACGATAACGACAGCGCTCTAAACTTTGTCTGCTACCAAGCTATGCAAGAAGCGCTGAAGGCCGACAAGGAGCAACCCTGGTGATCCGCTGCCGTATCTTTGGCTGTTACATGGAGCACCATCAGGCTCAGTGCTGTGAGCGTTGCGGAGCGTGGTATCTCGACCCGGAGTTCGTGGGTTGCAGCATCGCCCATCGGGGTCGCGTGGCACTCTCGCGCTGGTGGTCGTACCTGAAGTATCGCTGCCCAGTTCGGCGGTGTCCTGAGTGCTCGCGGCTGTACTGGGGCGAGAGTCTATGCTGTAGCGAGGAGTGCGACCGAAAATACGTGCCTTTTTGAGGCGGCAATGTCATTGCAAATTAACATCCCGGCCACATTCACCGTAACGCTGGAAGACGGGCGATCGATAATCCTCAGCGAGGAAGATTTATTCGCGACGTGGAGTTTTGGGCACGGCAATCCTGTGGACTTTGGGCAGTACATGAACTTCCTAAAGTTTCTCGCGGAACTTGGCAGGAGGGGCGGTGTATAGCACGCAACCAGCCCGGGAGCACGCCATCCTCGTTTTGTCGCGCCCCGGCTTCATGCTCGCGCTGCCGGAGGATGTGTTTGCGTTAATTGAACTGCTGGAGGATGACGTTGAAGCGTCTCTTACTTCTGATTAGCGACTTGTCCGACCTGCCGATCAGTAGGTCGGCTGCGTGGCGGCGCATTGGTGAGAACGTTCGAAGCCTGGATCGGGGTGATGCTTGTCACGGCGAAGTGTCGCACCGCGATAACTCCTTAAGCGCCCCGATCCAGACTTGGGATGTAGTTCACAAGGGAGGCGAGTAATGGGCGATTGCGATGTTTGCATCGGCGTGGAAGTAGACGGCTACTGCGAATTCTCCGAAACGAAGATTCGCAAGGCGCGAAAGCCAGCAAAGTGCTGTGAATGCCAGCAACCCATCCAGATCGGTGAGCAATACGAAGTGACGACGATGATTTACGAAGGGGAATTCTGTAAATATCGGACATGCCTGCTTTGTGTTGAAATTCGGCGCGTCTTCACATGCGGCGAGGGATTTTATTATGAATCTTTGTGGGAAGAAATGGAGGAATACGCCTTTGAACGTCTGACCACGGCGAGCAAGTGCTTTCGCGAACTATCACCAGAGGCGAAGGCGTTTGTTTTGGAGCGCTGGCGACGATGGAAGGGACTGCAATGACCGACGCTTGGACCGAGGCCGAAATTGCCTTGCGGAATGCGCGAGTCTTTGGGACCGCTCAGCAGTCGGCTAAACCTGTGATCTTACATGCTAAGGACCAGCGGGCTAAAGGTCGCGTCCGCGTGTCGAAGGGTATGAATAAGACCGAGGCCCGATATGAGGCTCACCTAGCGATGCGCAAGCGCCTTGGTGAGGTCTTGTTTTACCGCTTCGAGTTTGTGACGGTCAAGATTGCGGAGGATACGAGGTATACCGCCGATTTTACGGTGATGCTGGCTGACGGTTCCATGGAACTCCACGATTGTAAGATTATTCGCAGCGGGCAGGACCGAGCGCATATTGAGGATGACAGCCTTGTCAAGATGTGCGTGGCAGCAGAATCGCCGTTCGTAGTGAAGGCTGTATGGCCTCTGCCGAGTGGCGAGTGGGGGGAGAGAGAGTTTTGAATGCAGCGTCCTGAGCACACGCCGAAGCGCATTCAAAGGAAGCGCACCAAAGGCTATAAAATGCCTCCAGGCTGCGTTTACGTTGGGCGACCGACAATTTGGGGAAATCCGTTCAAGTTGACGGATGACAAGAGCCTTGGTCAGATTGTCCGAGAGTACCAATTATGGCTGGCCGGTGAGAAGGAAATTGACGACGGTGGGTTGCGACGGTTTGCAGTGCTGGGGAGGCTCTCGGAATTGCGAGGGAGGGACCTCGCTTGCTGGTGTCCCCTTAACTGTCCGTGCCATGCTGATGTGCTCTTGGAGACTTACGAGACGGCACGCGAGAAGGTGCTGGCTAGCATGGAGATCGCGACTGAGTTGAGAACCAAATGATTGTGCATGACCATTTCGAGGGATCGGCTCACTGTATTGAATGCGATGGCCCATGCCTATTGAAAGGTGAAGACCGCGCACTGACAGATTTTCTCCGCTGGACATTGGAACACCATGCTCGTTCGTGGACTCACCTCAGATCCTTCGAGGAAGATGCGCTCCGACGGCTAGTTGGACTAGACAAGGCGTGTAAGCTCTGGCAACGGGCTCGTGAGAGCGCTGAAAGAATCAATGCGTTAGTGGGGAAGCCATGAGCGAGCCGAACCGCGCCGACGACCTGACGCGACAGGAGGAGAGTGCCTTCCTGGATGAAGAGGGCCTGTGGGACCATGGCGATCCCTACCTTGACGAGGAGGACTATGACGATCCCGATGGCATTCTACGCCGCGACAGAGACGTAGAGGTTGACGCTCGCAACGACCGGCGGAAGGCGCGCCCGTGATTTTTCCCTTGATTGATTGTCATGACTACGCTAGAATATCCGTATCGAGAGCAGTACCGTTTAGCGGCGGGCTCGAATCGGATTTCCGGTCCCGGTGGGGTGCCATCCACACCCCACCACCCGGACTTCCCTTGGATGGAGGGATTTACGAAATCACGACCTTGGATTAGACTCTATACCGAAGTCCCAGACGACCCGAAGGTCCAAGGGCTAACCGGGAACCTCTTCAAATTTTGGATTAACTGTCTCTGTCTGGCCGGGAGAAACGACGGCTGGCTCCCGCCAGATGAACAGATAGCTTGGTGTCTTCGTGAACAGCCGTCGAAAATAGCCACAATGAAGCGTCAATTAGTGGTCGCTGGACTTGTCGATGAAACGCCTGAAGGCGGTTACAGTCCGCACTCATGGAACGACCGACAATATGAGACGGACGTTTCTACGGAACGGGTAAGGCGGTTGCGGGAACGGGAACGGAAACGCCTCGAAACGGTTTCAGCAAACGGTTCCTCCTCTGTCTGCTCTGCTCTGTCTGTTCTGTCTGAAAATAAAGAAACTTCCTTACAGAAAAATCCCAACTATCCCGCATGGTACGAATTACTCGTGCAATACCCTGGTGCGGCGAGACTTAAAGGGAGTCCCGACGTTGCGCTGGTAGACAGGTGCGCAATTATGTTCAGAGGAGACGTGGAAGCATTCGCCGGAGCTCTCCGAGAGTTGCACTTGAGCGGTAAGAAGCCGGATTTATCGTGGGGTTGGTTTTTGACGGTACTGCCGCAGTATGTGGAGAATGGGCGGCCTTGAAAATCCCCGCGCAAAGCGCGGAAGTGTGGACAGTATGAAGCTTTTGGGACAAGGGCGGCAAGAAATGCAGAATTACCGCGTTATTGAAGTGGGCCGCAGCGCCGTCGATCACCTTGTCCGTGCTCATTACCTCCATCGCTGGCCCGGCGTGGTCACTGGCGTCCTCGCGCTGCTCGACGGAGGCCGACCGATAGGCGTCTTGGTTTTTGCCCTACCTCCGCGTGAAACTTTTAAACGGTATGGCGTCTCGTTAGCTTGGGAACTCGCACGACTATTTATTGAGGATTGCACGCCGAAGAACACAGAGACGTGGTTCGTAGGTCGTGCGATTCGCTGGGTTCGCGAGTCAAAGCCAGATGTGGAATTGCTGGTTTCCTATGCCGATCCATCCGCGAACCACACGGGGGTTATCTACCGCGCTGGTAACTGGATTCAGGACGGGCGAACAGATCAGGAGCGGAAGACTCCGCGTTTTGACTATCTGTCAACCGGACGAACGATGCTCGCGCCACTCTTGAGCGAAGAGACGAGCGCGAAGCGGTATAGCCGTAAGGCCCATGTCAACGGTGACGATGTTTCCCGCATAGCCAGGGCGTCAAAATATCGTTTTATTTTTTGGCTGGACGGAAAGCACGAAAAGCGGAGGCGGGCTCTGCGGGGACGCAACCAAGCTGAGGGATAGCCTAGTGTGGGGCTCATCAAGACGATGAGGGGCGCGGAGGTTATGCTTTCGCGCCCAACACTTTACATCGGATTGAAAGACCCCACTATGCCTTGAAAATCCCCGCCCAACGGGCGGAAGTAAAGAATATATGAGCCTTTCAGACGAAGAATTAGCCCGAATTATTCAAACTGCCGATGCGTATATTCTGGCGTTACGGCAGGCGTTTTACAGCGCGAAACCAGAAGTAAGGGCCGCAGCCGAAGCTAGACTCAACGATTTAGGTTCTCGTTGGCTGGCCGTGCGCGTCGAATATTGCGATATTCCAGAGGCGACAGGAGTTGAGCGATGAGCCCCAAGCGAGCGCTACGCATCCTGAACGGCCTAAGTTCGCGCCGATGCTTCGTGTGTGGACGGTTCGGCCTGTGTGTGCATCGGGAGCCGCGCGTGGTAGTTGCGCAGGCGGAGCGATGGATTGATGCCATGCGACGGGATGTCGAACGAGGGAAGGAGCCGAAGCGATGAAACAATTTGAATTGTTTGTAGCGAACGCGATAGCTACGGTGCGCTGCGAGATCACTCCGTACTCGGCGGGTTACGACTGTGGCAAGAACGGCCCCAATGGGCGCAATTGCCACTTTGGGCTGTTTTGCACGGCTGAGAATACACGTGAATGGGAACGCGGCAAGAGGGACGCCGAAGTCGCGAAGGAGCCGGAGGCCAAGCATGCCTGACCCCGACTACATCGACCTGTACACGCGCGAGTGCGAGGGCTGGAAGGCGCGGGCTGAGAAGGCCGAGGCGCAGTTAGCCGAACTGCTGGAGGCGGCCAAGCCGTTTGTGGAGAAGGCGCAGTATGTTATCGGTTCGCGCGCAAGCGACAACGATTTTGATTCCTGGCAGTTAAAACGCGGCGATCTGCGCCGCCTCGCGGAAGTGGCTGGGAGGATTAAACCGTGATAAGCCTGCGAGACGACTGGCTGGCCGACCCGGAGCATCGGCTGATTCAGGATCAAATTGACGCCGGATGGTCCGACGTACCGGGTTACAAGATTCCGCCAGACTTCAGGACGCGCAGGCCGCCGACGAACGCGGGCGGCTGTCCGAAGAGCGGCAACGGCCGGCCGCACGGCCCGCTGGATTACGCCTACTGGGAGCGGCGCTTCGAACGCAGGCGAATGAAAGCCAGGGGATTATGACGCCCGAACTGAAGAAAAAGCTCAGATTGCAAGGCATCGACAAGCGGGCGCGGGGCGCGTTCTTTAACGGCAGACGTAAGGATGTGAGCGGGGCTAACTTCTCGGAGCACGGCTGCTACCTCTGTCCGAATACCTTCCCCTGCGAACTCGGCGAGAACTGCGATCACGCCGTCTATGTGCGGATCTGCCCGACATGCGACCCCGAAGCGGGAAAGAGGAAGCGATGACCGAGCTAGAAAAATGCGATAGCGAGATTGCGACCTGCGAGGCGATGCTTTGACGCCGTACTGGGAGGAGCCGGGAATTACGATCTACCATGGAGATTGCCGGGAGATTCTACCCCAACTCGAGGCGGAATCAATCATCACGGATCCCATCTGGCCCAATTGCGAGCATGTATTCCCTGGGATAGACGCCTTTGCGCTTCTACATTCAGCTCTCGAGTTGGCACATCCCGCAGTTCGCCGCGTAGCCGTACATCTAGGCTGTATGTCGGATCCGCGCTTCTTATTGGCGGTTCCTACGCGCTGGCCATACTTGCGCACCTGCTATCTGGAGTACGCGGCAATCTCGTATCTCGGTAGAATACTACGAGATGCGGACGTTGGGTATGTTTTTGGAGACGCGCCAGATTCAAAAGAGGGAGCTCGCGTTATCCCTGGTCGGATGCTGGCAACCAGAAACGACCACACTCTCAATCGAGGTTGGGGTAAGCATCGCCAGAAGGATTTCGACGGCAAGTTGTCGGACCTCAAACATCCCGCCACGCGGCACATTCAGCACGTTCGCTGGCTTTGTAAATGGCTCGGAGGCGGATCCGTCCTAGACCCGTTCGCGGGATGCGGGACGACAGCGTTAGCGTGTAAGTCAATCGGCGTCCAATGCACTCTAGTTGAACTCGAGGAGCGGTACTGCGAGATTGCGGCCAAACGTCTGAGCCAAGGCGTACTCGACTTGCAGGAACTCGCCACATGACTGACCTCCGCACGCTCGACACTGCCCTGAGGTGGCTTGTAGCCGCGCTCTGGGCAATCGTGCTCGTGCAGCGCCTTAGGAATGGAGATTTCCTAGCCGCCCCGCTGTTCGCCTGCTATCTGGCCGCCATGAGCCTACGGGAGGCCCTGAACCTCCAGCTACCCAGAGCGCTATTCCTTGAGCCTACGGTGCTCTCCCTGCGTTTCTGCGCCACATTGGAGGCTGTGAGCCTATGCCTGCCACGCAGAGCGCATGGTGAGCGCCGCTGGCTCGTTCTGATGCTTTTGGAGATTGGAGCCGCAACTCAATACGCTCTTTACAGGTTTGGCTATCCGATCGGTGCGTCGCTGATCGATTGCTACGCCGCAGCCCGTCAGTATTTTCACGTCGCAATGGCCTTCGCAACATTCACGGGCATAGTTTTGTATGCGCTAGAAGGAAGGAGGGTTGAGCCCGTACCGCGAGCCCACTATTTGATTGTCACGGCTCATTTGTGGCTAATTGCCGTGATCGGGTTTTTGTATCGCCCGACTACCGGGACCAACTGGCGGGAACTGCACATCTGGTATCTAGCCGGTTCCTGCGCATGCCTGGCGTGCTGGTGGATGGTAGGCGGGACCGTACAGAGATTCAATCTTCACGATTCCCGCCGACCGACCGTAACCGCTGAATAACCTTACGATTAAAGTCTTCCTCCTCCGTGGCTTTACGGCGGCACTCATTCACGAGATCAATCACGAGATCTGCGGCCATTTCAGGATTGCGCCTTGCGAGTTCTCGGTAACTTCGCACGATCTCTTCTCGGCGACCGTTCTCGTAAGGTAGGCGCCTCTTTCGCCATTCGCGGAGTTTACCCTGCGAATATGTCACGGCGATAGTAACAGCCCCGCCCACCAGTAAGTCATATGCGTGCTCCCAAACGTAGGCCATCCAGGGGCTCAGTTGTCATTGGGCGGCACGTTGGGAGGCGGATCGTCGGTCGGAGGCGGGTCGTCGGCAGGCGCAGGATCGCTAGTCAATGGCGGCTCATACACCGGCTTTGGCTCGGGCTCTTTGGGCAGTTTGTCTTTGTCTGGCATAGAAGTGGCTCCTCGCGAAATGGTATCACGTTTCCGGGGAACGATGGCTATGTCCGTTGCGGAAAACGCCGGTCAGATATAAAGTCTTAGCCCACAGCACCGTAACCCAAATCGCCCATATCGCCAACGTGGCATCGTGCAACCAACCTGGGAACTGTCGAAGATACCGCGGCACCGCAATCACCAGCGCGAAACGGTTGCACTGATCGAGCGTGGCGATGCTCATCACAATACCCATGTACTTCGCCAAGGGGTCACGTACCCTCATTCGCCAGAGCAGCGCGGCGCCGAGCAAGGACGCGCAGATGCCAGAACCGAGGTAAAGGACCAGTAAAACGGTGAGGGTCTCCTTCATTTGGGAATTATATACTTGACTACCCGGGAGACGAGCGCCACATCAATATTCCACCAAGCACCAGACGGAAAATACAAGATGAATCGCTTGTACCACTTTGCACGGGTTTTGCCGCCTTCGGGGTTGCATTGTTCACGTTCTTTTATCGGACGTAGGAGGTCAACACAGTGTAATTTCCAGCCACGGACGGTTTGCCGATTCCACACTTCCCCTTTCGCCTGGGTCCCGTGATGGTTCATATCGTTTTTCTCAAGAGAAATCTTCAGTTTCAACTGTGGCCCCTATGCAGGTAGTTAAGTATATAATTCCCCTTCATTTGCGGGGTCCTTTATCGCGCGGTTTCCTTAATTCCGTATGCAGATCGGCAAAGCCTTGGCTCATAATAGCATCCCGGCGCTCTAACGCACGCATAAACTCGCTCTGGCTCTTTTCCAAGCGTTCCTGAGCGATGTCCAATTGCGTGGAGATAATCGCCATCTGGCGCAGCAGCAGGGGCCAGACGAGCTTGTAAATTGCCAATACGACGATCAGAAGCGCGACAATTGGCAGGCCGTAACGGTCGAGAATGCTCCAGATGTCATGAGGGTTCACTTCGCCTCCGGCTTGGGTGGCTCAATAATAACCGGGGTAACGGGCGGGATAGGCGGCCCACCCTCGGCGCGGACGGTGGTGGTCGTGGTGGTGGTAGCGGCTGGCTCTCCAGATCCGCGGCCTGTTAGCGTATTCTTGGTGAGCATCCCGAACAGACACCCGCCGATAGCCGTAATCGCCTCGCGGATGAAGGGCACGACCTCGCCGTCGCGGGAATCGTGATCGGCGTGCAGCATCGTTACGCCGGCCAAAATGTAGAGGATCGTCAGGAGCACGATAACAAAGTTCTCGCGCAATAACTTGCTCCAAGCAGCGAGTTCGCCGAGCAACGTTTGCCACACTGATTTATGGGATTAGGATAGCATGAGGGCTTCCCAGAAACAGAAAGAGTCATGATCTTCGTTTAAACGCCCAACCCCAACGATCTGGACGATGAAAGTGTTGCTCATCATTCAGATGCGCTCGAGCAGTTTGGAGCACCGAAATTAGGTCATCTAGCCAGAAGCTAGAAAAGGTATTACCAATTTCGAACCAATGTTCGTCATCCTCGCCAAGTAATTGGATGCAAACACGGTTATCGTTATCGCTCCGGCTCTCAAAGCGAACTCCAAATTGGTTACCCTTGAAATCAGTTCCCATCATATTACGGCACCATCCCCGCGCCTGGGTAGCGGCAGAGCAAGACCAGCACAGCGAGGAATAGCGCGAGCGGGAGGAATGCACCGAAGGATTTCACAATTCCTCGTCGGGGAATTTCGCTTCCCATTGCGCCTGCGATCTCTTCAGTACTGAAAAATGCCACCACGCCGGAAGCCTCACAGTGACATCCCAATGGATCGACTCTTTCAGGTAGTGCCAGAACATCACCCACAACGCGGTGTAAATGCTTCCGAATAATCCTCTGAGGATAGTCGCTATGGGCGTAACGATCAAGAAGACATCCAGCACTGCGGGAACGCGATTGCAGGCGTAAAGTTCAATGATTTTGGTCAAGCGAGTCGCGCCGTCCAATACCTGCTGGGAGTTTTTCACTCGCCGATTCGTGTAATCGAAAGTGCTCATTTCGAGCCCTCCAGCGCGGCGATGATGAGGCCGCATGCGTAGCCAAGGGCAATGGCTGTGAGCACGAGTATCATTGAGTGCCTCCACATTGCGTGCCGAGCAACAGCGCATGACCAGCGCGGCAGAAAACGCAAAGATTCAGACCGCCTACGCGCTTCAGGCACGCTAGACACTTGCGCTCGTCGCAACCGTCGCACGAGCCCCAGCAGCGCCAGCATGTGGCCTCCTTGCAGCTAGGGCATATGTCGGTGCGGTCGCACGGGCTAGAGCAGCACTCGCATTCAGCGCGTGCCGCAGGATAATCATACTCACTTCCGTATAGCATTTGCATCCTCCTGCCGCTCCGTGGTCATGTTTCGGCTGCGCACGGTGATGTTATGCGCCTGGACATCGTGCTCCGCGCAGTGAGTACCCAATGCCGCATCGAGCGACTCTTGCACGTTCACAATGTCTGCCGCATCGCCCTCGACCTCCAGCACGATCGTGATTATCGCGCGACTCATGCCACCTCCGCTTGGACTGGTACAGAGCACCAATCATCCGTGTGGAAGAAAGTTAGGCCAGCAACGCTCTCAATATGCCCGCGATGCGTTACCGCCTGCGATTTGCCCAAGACCCCGTCGTCAGTGCCGCGGCGTCCGCATTTCCCACATACGATAACGCGACGGTTATACGGCCCGATCTTGCGCCCCAACCGTGCCCCTGTGAAGTCGTAATCCTTTTGCATTTCACTCGGGCCTCCTAAACCCTTATCCGCCCCGCTCTACGAGTGGAGCCGGTAAGAGAGCCGAAGATTCGGGCGCCCGATGCTCTGAGCGCCCTATTCGGCCAGGAGTGACTGAAGGGCTCAGTCATACCGAAGTCAAGCCGGGTAGCCACAGGATGTACGCGCTATCCCGATACCCGGAGTAATTCAAATCCAGCGAGCGAATCTGCCAGCCCGAATGCCGATGCAAGCCGACCCAGTTCCCATGTCCCATGCTGTAGTTATCGCGATGCTCTACGCCAGCCTCGCTGCCCTCAATCACGTATTCAACGCGCCCGTCATCGAGCAACATGCACTCAGAATTGCTAGATATCGCCTTTTCCGCATCCGCGCGTGAGTCGTACCATTCGCCGTGGAGTTTCCAAGTTGGCACATACGAACCCTCAGTGCGATAGTATCCGTTCTGCCTCGAATCAGGACCGCGCCACACTGCCTTGATGCGAAAGTCGCCGCAGTTCGGCCCTAAGTGAGCCGTAGGAGCGTACCGCGCCGCAGCACGCCTCAGTTGCCGGAAGTCCTCCCGCTTGCCAGTCCTCCAACCAATCGCCACACGCCGAGTAGTGCGCGAGCCGAAGTAATCGCTCTGGCTGTCGGATTGGTCCTCCTCTAGTTCGGCAATGATGAGAGCCTGCGCCTTCGCCGGCCGCAAGGTGTCCAGCGCGGTCCAGCATTTGTGCGCACGCTCTAGTGCCAGTTCGCGCTTACGCTGTTCGGCCTGATGGTCGTAGCGCGAGGCAAGCCCAACTTGCACTTTGCGCGGAATCTCGTAAATGTTCGTCTCGATTGTGGGTGTCATGTTCGTAATCTCCATTACCATTTCTCACGCGAGTTCAGCTCCGCTCCGCGTGCCCATCGCCGCCAGGTTGCCATTGAGCACTGAGTGAAGCGCCCATTGTTGAGATACGACACCGTTCCATTGCGCGTCACTGATTTGACGTGCCGAACGATCTGGCCGTAGTTGCTCGTGAAGGTCCACATATCGCCCCGCTGAGGATCATTCAGCCGCTTTGGGCGAATGTTCCCGCACGTCTCAGAGTGATACCCAGCCATTCCGCCGCAATCGCGACACGGCGGGTTCGGCGTGTTCACTTTGACTTTGCCGATCACGCTACGCCTCCAGGATGCTTCGGGCATAGCATGGACGGATTCTCCAGGGCGCATGTGCAGACCTCGCCAGGGATGCCAAGGTCCGAAGGTTGGTCCACTTCGCCCATGCAATTGTCAACCAGATCGCGCAGAGTACGCGCGGACTTCTCAACGGGGCAGCCGCTTTCAGGTGAGCAAAACGTCAATTCATGCGTGACGCCCTTGGTTAAGTCGCGATGAACCACTAATTCATCGAGGTTCGCGTCAAGCCAATCGAGACGGCGAGTGTCCTCTTGACGTTCCATGATCGCGTTGATAAGCGCCGTCTGGTCGGCATCGGTCAGCCTATCGTGCGCTGCCAAGTAATGAGGCGCGAAAACCGTCATGCGAATCTGTTGCAGCCGGGCTATAGCGAGGCGTAAAGTCATTCGCTTTGTCCCCTACCTTCCAACCGATCCACATAGCAGCCGGGATGCGCCGATTCCCAACGCTGGATAACCTCGAACTGTCGCAAGTGATCGGGATATTCAACGAGGTCATTACCGCGTGCCGTCGCTGAGGACCAATCGACCATCCATCTCTGCGCGTTCATCGCTGCTCCTCCCGCGTGCTCTGCGCCTCGCCGACGGCCTTCAGACACGCATCTAGCAGCCGTCCGTAAAATGCCGCTACAATCGCTTCGCGCATCGGTTTTCCGCGCCTTAGCGCCTCATCGACCGATTCCACGGCTTGTAGATACTGCCCTAGCGCGTATCGGTTATATCCGCGCCGACGTGATGCGGCCATGTCGTAAGCTGTGACCGCGTGCGCCAGGCGAAAGTGGATTACGTCTGAACTGAGAAGTGTGGGCGTCATAAACGTATGTCCTCTTTGGGGTCTCCGGCTTCAGGGTCCCAGTTGCGGCGTCCCTCGTTTAGGTGGGCGTATTGCTCTGGAGACATGCGCCTTGCGATCGGCAGGTTCAGTGAAGGCGCTTTGAACGGACCAGCGGTAAGTTCCAATTTGCGTTCGGCGAGCAATCGCGGCACGCCGAAATATCCATGCTGGTTCTGAATTGCGAGCCTAGCGCGCCGATAACACATAAGGCGCGATTCACCGCGAAAGCAGACATTTTGCCTGTAAAACTTGTACCAGTCCGGGAGAGAACGTAAGCGTGGTGTCATGTTAGCGCGCCTCCATCTGCGGGCCGGTTGCAGCGATTTCGGCAGCCGCACAATAGTTCCAGACCAATTCTTGCTCAAACTTCGCATCGTTGAGCGGCAGGCGATTGACATAGCCGATAGCAGCACTCCAAATCGTCTTATCTGCGCTCACCCAACCCTTTGTTGCCGCGTAGCGGCCTGTGTCGGCGCCTTTGTCGCGAGCGGCCCTAATGTATTCTGCGCGTTCCTGTTTGCTCATGCCGTCACCCCCTTCATTGGGCCGATCCACCGAATCAGGTGACTCGGCAATACTTCGATCAATCCCGCACCTTTGAGAATGCCGAGAATCTTTTCGTAACCCTGAAACGTCACGCGGCCCATGAGTACGGCGTAAATCGTGCCGCTTGGGCATTCGCCGGCCTCGCGTATCGTTTCAGCTACAGCCATAATAACGGCCGCGCCTGCTTTCAATTGCTCTTGTGTGGGCATTAGCGCACCTCCATTCTGGCGAGGTTCACGTCTTTAATCCAACACGCCCGTCCCAACTTGTCTGAGTGGTCAAAACTAACGCGGCAAATCGTTGTACCCAAATACCTCAAGATCCCACGTTTGCCATTTACCGTAACGCTGGCCCCTATTCGCAATTCCGTGCCGTGCTTTGATATGCATGCCATTCTGAAAGCGGCTCCTATCCGCTGTGTCGATGCTCTGACCCGACGCCTCTCGGCGTTTCGCCCGAATCGCACGGGCTCATCAGGGGCCTTAGGCTGCAACTGCTTTATCTCGCACGGTGTAGAAAGCCGCATAAGTGCCTGTTTCGTGACAATTGGCATTGTAGAAACAGAACTCTGTGACGGTCGCGTCGAATAGGCTTTCTACCGTCGGATAGGTGGGCGTTAGATTTCGCTCTTGCTTAATGTGCTCCGGATCGATCATCATTCCCAGTGAGAACGGGAATCCAGGACGCATCTTGTGAGCGATAATGTAGAACGGCTCGCCTTGAGCCCACAGTTTGCGAGCCCCTGCCTTACTGATCCGTGTGAATGTCGATGCCGAATCGCTAATCTTTAACCTTGTCATCCCTTATCAGCTCCTATCTGACAAGATCAGAATAGCAGCACCTAGCTGCGATTGCAAGAGCTAAATTGTAAAACTTTCTTTACGATTGCGCGAGGTGTGGCAAGCTACACACCTGCACTTAGAATCATACGCATGCGGAGCTTTGAAGCGAACTCCGCCAGAGTGAGTCTTACGCCTCAGGCTGTTCCGCCGCGCTCGCTCGCTCATTATGATCGCGTCTGGAATGCTAGCAGGATCGGTGTCAGGATGATACGGCCGCATCGCGTACCATTCTATACGCAACTAGCTGGCTGTGTCAACAGGCTTCACAAGATACGGCCGCCCCGGCTTCCGCTTCTCCTTCGGCTTTGCTGGCCGACCAGGCGGTCGCCGATCCCGCACCGCGTCCAAATCCTCAGGCTCTATGTGGTAGCAGAATGCCCGAGTAATGGTCGCCTGTAATTTGTCTGCCCGAATCATCGCCACAATTGAACTCGCACTCAACCCGAGCTCCTCAGCCGCCTCTTTCACTGTCATTTAACGAATTGTACTCTTTGCCACTGTTTCATGCACTGTCCACAAGGTTTACAGTCATAATTGTGCGGCAGCGTCTAATTTAATGCGTCGGGCCCATCGCGACGACCATACTACCGCCATCCTGCAAGCTGCGTCATAGGCCCAACGCGGCTGCCAGACACCCTGCATAAGCCAAATTAATACTTACTTGCTAGGGTATAAATCAAACCGTGTGTATATTCCGACACGTGTCAATGTTGACACACTCTGTAGCACGATAGGCACGGATCGTATTCAACTTCCGATAGTGTTGTATTATGTAAACTCGCAAGTGTATGATAACGCTCATAACGGCATGTAATCGTGCTACGCCTGCGAGCTAAGTGCTTTGTTTGCGACATTCGTGCTACGCTTTGCGCCAGGTCGAAGGTTCGATGATTGGCGAGCTGGCGCGATTGTCCAGGGGGGTACCGGGGGTGCTGAGGCGGCGGTTTGACTGCGCTCAGCTATATCAAAAAAAAGGAAAAAATGGAGGGTGGTAGGGGGTCTGCGACTGAAACGGCCCCTACTCGTGGGTATTTCAACCGCGATGTCACTGATATTATCTCACGGGAAAAGTCTTTACAATTCTAAACCATTGAGTTCACAATGATAACTAGGCTTGACAAATGAAACCTGTAAAAGTGAGTTACACGAAATGAAAGGGAAAAGGCCAAAAGGGAAGAAGGTGGAGGCGGTCGTGGAGATACACGAAATATGGGTGAGGAAGGATGGGAAAATAATTCAGTGGCAAGCGATCGGGAAGGAAGTTCCGAAGGTGGTAGGGGAGTGGCCGGAGGCGGAAGCGCCTGTATTCTTCGCGCCCACGGTGGAACGGTTTGAGCGGGAGCGATTAAGGTTTACGTAAAGCTGGCACAATCCTAGGTTGCAAAGGGGCGGGGGATGGGAGTAAGATTGCGGCAAAGAAATGCTATGGAACTGGCTGCTGCTGCCGTGGCGGGTATTGCAGGTCATCGCGCAGGTGCATATGGACTGTCGGCGGGCACAGCGGAGGGTACAGATTCGGCGTATGGTTGCGGGAGGCAGCGGGGTGGACGATAAGGTTTGGGCGGGTCCGATGGTCGCACCGGCAGGCTTGGCGGAACTGATGCATCCGGCGGAATGCCCGTGTACTGATTGCGTGATTCAGCGCCGGATAGAGCGACAGAGTCGGCAGGAACCTTACGAACAATTGGTGACGCTCGAGGACGAGGTCGCGCTGGCGGAGATTTTTGCCAAAGGATTATGAGTGTGGTCGCCATGTCGGAAACTGCGGCCGAGCGGGCGCAAAGGATCGCCAATCGCCAAGTGTGGCTGGACGGCTACGCGCACGGTTGCATCGCGTCCGATAAGGTGAAGCAGGAGCGAATAGTCGGCTGGGTGGCGCTATACTTCGCGATCGGCGCGATTGTCAACAGTGCAGTGATAGCCGTAATTTACAGCGGGTTCTTTGAGTGACCGAAGCCGAGTACGACGCCGCCTATCTCGCCCGCTGGGGATGCACGGTGGAGGAAGCGATGAGCACCAAGGCTGACAGTGCAGACAGCCACGTGGATGGCTCAGGAGCCGAGAGCGGCGGGTCATCCGGCGTGAAGACCACCGACCCGCTGTAGCCACCGTCAATTCCGCCCAAGTCAATCTCCACGAAGGAATGAATCGTGCGGTCGGCCATGTACGGGAATAGCGGGCCGCTCAGGTAAGCGGCATACATGTACGAGGAATCGGCCCAGGCGTCGAAGGTGACATGTTGCGCCACGCCCGACATGAAAGGTAGCCGCTCCATCGCGTACTCTGGCGTAGATCCGTAGGGCTCGTACCCTGGCGTGGTCAGATACCACGGCGCGGTGATCGTCGCCCAAGAATCGAGATACTCGCCGCAGGGGCAGCCCTGGAACGATGTCGCCATGGTCGTGACGTACAGGTCGAGATAGCCGAACCCGCCACTGCTGGATTGCACGGTAATATCTCCGCTCCAGCTCGAGTGCTGCGTTATGCGCACCTGAGCCATTGGTGCGTTAGCAGGGTCGGCGGGAATTGCTAGGTCGGCATCGGCGAACATGCCGAGCGGTGACTGGCCAGTAACGATCAGGCTGGCTTGGAGGCAGAACGGGAAAAGCAGGAGGGTGAAACGCATCGCGGGAACCTCTGATGGTATTCTAAAGGCAATGAGGATACCATGCAAGAACCAAAGACCATTTTCGCGGAAGGAGAGTACTGGACCGTGAAGCCGCACCGCCGTGGACTTGTGGCGATCTGCGAAAAGCTTGACCTGAAGGTGACAGCCGCGGATGAGGGCACGCTACGGAAGGCTATTAGCGAGACCATGGAATTGCTCTGTGTTTAGTGATATGCTCAGGGGCATATGAATTCGACTCTGGATACCGCACTTCAGAACGCCGCCGCCGCTGAAGCAACTTATCAAGCCAGTTTAGGTAACGTAGCAACCATCCAAACGGCCATCGACACGGCCACGACGCCGCTCGAACCGGCGAAGGCCAAACTCGCAACAGACGCGACAGCCTTTAACGCCGCGATGGACACGCTCAGTCAGGCCGCGCTGGCAGCAAAGGTGCCGACCGCATGACACTCCAAGTCTGGTTCTGGCTGTTCATGGCGCTGTGGCTGGTCTTCGGCATCTGGCGCGGCCGTACGGACGGCTGGCCTTTCTGGGGCGGCCACTTCTTACTGTTCGTGCTCTTTGCGATTCTCGGGTGGCAAGTTTTCGGCTCGCCCGTGAAATGATTCCGCGCAGTTACTACGTCGCTAACTCGGCGATGATTCCCTGCTCAGCATCCGACCTTGACTCTGACCCGCGCGGCATTATCTGGATATTCGAGGAGCCCGATCCACGAGGGGTCTACGTGATGGGAGTAGATCCGAGCGGCGGCATTCCACTATGGAATCGTTACGCCAGGACCGATTCTGACCACCGCACCGATAACGGCGCCATACAGATTTTAAAGGTTGGCCGCGGCGAGGAGATCCCAGATAAGCAAGTGTGCGAGTTCGCCGCCCCGATCGACCCGGAAGATTTGGGCGAGGTTGCTAACATTGTCGGGCGGGTGTACGGCGGCTCAAGCGAAGAGGGTCAGGCTAAGGCCATCATTGAGATTCAACCCGGACCTGGCTTGCTCACTCAACGCAAGCTCATAAGCTACGGCTACACGAATCTCTTCGTCTGGTCCTACTTGGACGGCGCCACGCTCACGCGCACCAACACGATGGGTTGGACATCGACGCCCCGCACACAGCGCGACCTGTGGCTCCGTTCAAGTCGGCATATGATTCACGGGCTTTGTGACCTGTCGAGCCCTTGGCTGATCGAGGAAATGGCCGACGCCGAAATGAACATGGCGAAGATGCGCGCGCAGTCCGTCTATGGCAAGCATGACGATAGGCTGATGGCGTTGATGCTCGCCATTTGGTGCGCGCGTGAGTGGTCGCTCGACGTGGAGACGGTGCCGAGCGACTTAAGGACTGATGCAAAGCCGGTTGACCCACAGGCGTGCGACATGACATACTCCCAGATGATGGACCAGTGGGAAGAACAGTTCTGCGCGTTAGGAGAGGAACGATGACTCTCATGGATCTGAGTCGCCGCGCGCTTTTGAAGTCGCTTGCGGCGCTGGTCACAGCGCCGACAATTCCAGTGATGGCTGCGGCCAAGCCTAATCGTCATTGGATCAAACCGCACTTTTCCGGCTTTCAGCCCATGCCGGCAGCTTTGTCTGTGGCTGGGCAGATCATTGGACAGCGTTCGGACGGTATCCATTTTTGTTCCAGTGTAAGAATTGACCTAGTAGACCTTGAAATGGAACTCAGAGAGGAGCGAATACCGCTAGACATTCTGAGCATGAGAAATCTTACGCCGACCGAGGCTGGGCGCTTCTCTCCGTTGATCGCAACGCGCATGGAAGCCGCCGCCGATCTATTCAACTCTTTCCTGAATTGCGATTGCACGCTCCGTACGCAATGCGCTCAGCACTACCGACCTATGCCGGAGTTGAGTCCTGAAGAATTGGCAGAATTAGAGGAGGAACTCGCATGAGCGGTGCGGCCAAATACGACGATGAAATCAAGTACGAGACGATAGTCCCCGCCGCGCTGACGAAAAAGTTAAAGGCAAGCACGCAGAACATCACGGGTCAACTGCTTCGCCTGCCCCTACGCTTCGAGGAGATGTACGTCTTCATGCAGGAGGCCGATCGTGCTGGCATGGAACTCGAAGAATACCTTGCGCGCCAACTCCGCGACTACGGACGCACCAAGACTGGCTCGTACATCGTCAATCCCGACGAACGCCGCGAGATCGAACAGATTTTAGGTATAAACCTAGGCATCTCAACGACAAGCCTCTCGCGGCATATCAAACTTCTGGCCGTTTGCGGCTTGCAGGGCACGGCTGTACTGTTCCCGGTCGATGTCATCAAGCGGCTTCGCTCACGCTGCATCGGTAAGCAGGATTTCAAGGTGTGGCTGGAGAAGACCGTCATCCAGCAGATGAAGAACTACGTGGGGATGTGATGCGCTGCGGCAATTGCGAGCACGAGATGGTCATCGGGGATTGGCCCTTCTGCCCACACGGGCAAGCCTTCACGCACGACGCCCAAATCTCCGACCGCGAGGCCATCGTCCTGTACGAACATCCGACTAAGGGCGTGCGCTGGCCAGGGCGCAACGACGCGCCGATTCCCGCGCATTTTGCATGCGAGGGCTTCGTGCGCAAGGAGTATAAGGGAGGGATTGCCGATGTGCGAAGAATCGAAAAGCAGCACGGGGTCACCAGCGAAATCGGGAATTACGACCGAAGCGGACACGCCGACAGAGAATAAACGTGTTAGGCTGTAAACTAAGTTTACATGCCAGCGCCATCACGAACCGCCTTACCCTTCCGCGAAAGAGAAGCCGAAAATTACGAAAAAGATCTACTGGGCTTTTGCAATGAGGCGATTCAACAGGGCGATGCCTACCTTCGAGCGCAGACGGGGTACGACAAGATTCAGAAATCCATCGACGCGATCATGTCGGTTGAGGATTCCCCTCGCGCCTCGTCACTCTCCGACACGAAAGCGAACCACACGGGCAAGACGGCGCTTGACCTCGCATCCCTCCTGACTGACACCAAGCCATTCTGGGAATATCGCACGCCGCCAGGTTCCAGCTTCGGCAAAATTGCCGAGAACCTAGGCAAGTGCTCGCAGTACTGGTATCTCCAGAAGCGCATCGACATGCGGCAAGGCGATGTCATCAAGTACGCTCTAGCCGGAGGTACGGGCTATCCGCACATCACTTGGAACCCGAAGACTCTCGACGCAGACATGACCGCCGAGGACCCGCGCGACGTGCTGCCGATCTCGCCCGTCGAGCACGACACCCTGCAATCGGGACTCGGCGTCATCATCCGGCGTGCCCGAGTTCCCTGGTTCGTCCGTAGTCAATACGGCATCGACGTGCCTCCCGACAAGGACGGCTCATCGACTGGCGGGGCCGCAGTCGCATCCTCACGAGCGATGCGATTGCTGGAGAAGTTGGGAGGGTCACCGTTCTGGGATGTGCTAACTAAATCGAAGCCCGCACGCCAAATGCCACGACTGCCGACCGTGGATGTATTCACGATGTACATCCACGATGATCGCGTGAACGAAGAGCGGTATCCGGTTCAGATTGGCGAATTCGACCGTGAAGGGAAGCCGCTGAACAATTGGTCGTACATCGTGGAATCCGGCGAGGAACTCTACCCGCGCGGGCGCATGGTGGAATTCTGCCGCACGCACAAGAAGCCTCTATACGACGGGCCGAATCGCTATTGGCACGGCATGTTCCCACTGCCGAAGCTAACGCTCGATCCATGGCCCTGGACGTTTCTAGGCAAGGGCGGCTTGTGGGACACGCTACCATTGCAAGGGACGCTTAACCGACTCCTGCGCGTTATTGACGATCAAGTCGAGAAGATTGGGCGCCCTGATATCGTTGCCGACAAGAATTCCATCTCAGAAGGGGCACTGAATAAGATTGACACTCGGCGCGCCGGACTTAAGATTCGCTTCAATCCGATGTCCGGTAAGGGCGTCGAGATCGTCAAGAGCAATCCTATCGACGCCTCGATCATGAACTTAGTGCAGTTCATCATCAGCCAAATCAAGGAACTGTCCGGCGCGGCCGACCTCGGGCAGTTGATGAAGCTCAACCAACTGCCGAGCGATGACACGATCAGTCGCATTGTGGAGGCGATGAGTCCAGCCGTGAGAGCTCGGTCGCGGGCACTCGAAGCCTATGTACGCGAGTTCGCGACGATCATGGCGTACAATTTCCTCCAATTCTACACAGAGCCAATGTGGATGGAGATTTGCGGCCCGAACGCGGTTACGCCCGATTGGTTCGACTTCGATCCTGGAACGTTCCTGCCCGATTACATCCATCGCAGCGACATGGATAGGCGCGGCATTCCCACGCGAGCGGCTTTGGACCGTGGCCCCTTGCCGCGGCAAGACCGGGCGAAGGAACTCATGCGGAGCGTGGCCTTCCACGTCGCGCCTGGTTCTTTGCTGGCGGCGTCGGCAATGGAACACAAACTCTTGCTCCTGCAATTGTCGCGAGCTGGGTTAATCGATCACTGGACCTTGCTCGAAGCGCTGGAGATTCCAAACGTGGGAGATGCACCGGCTGGCACAATTACTGATAGACTAATGGCTGAGCAAAAGATGGGGCTCGGGATGCAAGTGAGCGCGGCAGGCCGAAAGGCGAGCGGACAGAAAATGCCAAGGCAGGTGACAAAAGAATCATGATGAAGCGTGGAGAGATTCGTACATGCGCTTGCGGTTGTGGAGAACCAGCCGCAGTTTATCGTAACGCCAAGGGAGAAAACAAGGGCTGGCGAGGATATGCACGCGGCCATTCTCCATGCGAAGGACTTGAGGTAAAAGTGCCCTCCCAATCGGTAGATCTAGCCTACATGGCGGGAATTATTGATGGTGAAGGTTGCATTTATGCCAGAGTCGTACTGTATCCCAAAAGAGGCATGAGCACGTTCCTCCAACTATCAGTCACTATGTGCTCTCCCTCGGTCATCGAATGGATACATGAGAATTTTGGCGGAGAAATTTATCTTTCCTCGCCTCCTTCTGGCGCTCGCCGCGAGCGATTTCATTGGCAAGTCCGAGGCGCAAACATAAGCATTGTTCTCTCGGCAATCCTCCCCTACCTAAGAGAAAAGAGCGTCAGGGCCATTCTCGCGATGGAATTAGCTGGACTAATCAAGCGAGGAGGAAAGAATATTGGGCAAGAAGAGGTAAGTCGTAGGCAGGATCTAGCGGGTAAAATCAAGGCTTTTAATCAGGCCTTGTTGAGCGAAGATCCGGCCAGGAATGTACCGATTAATTGAATCGTAGTTCGCAGTGGCAGTGAAAGGAGCGAATAGTGGTACATGATCTTGCAAAGATTACGGGGGCCGATACAAACCCTCACGCCCTCTTGTCGGTTAGAACTTCCGCCTGTTGGGTTCAACTCATAGCTGATCCGGGCAATACGAGCCCTGTGAATGTTGGCGGTCCCACCTTGGCGACAGGACGTGGACTCCCTATCGCTAAAGGAGCCGGTCAATTGTTCCCGCCCGTTGCGGACATTAACAGTTACGATCTGCAAAAAATCTTTTACCAGTTCGGCACGATTAACGATGTGCTCTGGGTAACGTACCATACGAGGTGAGCAAATGGCTGGAACAATATTCGGCAAGCCGCGCGATGAGGTTGTAAAGCGCCCCGGCGCGTTCTCGGCGAAGGCAAAGAAGGCTGGGATGTCCACGGCTGGCTTCGCCAAGAAAGAGGAACACGCGAAGGGCAGACTCGGCAAGCAGGCGCGGCTGGCGGAAACATTCGCGCACATGCGAGCCAAAAAGTAGTACAATTCAACGCAAGGAGACAGAACGCAATGGCAAAGCACGAGAAGATGGGCGGCCACAATTACGAGGGCAAGAGCGGCCATATGGCCCGCAAGGAGCATGAGCCCAAGAAGCTCGCCCACGGCGGCGGCAAGAAGGGTAGTGGCTTCATGGTCACGCCGATGCACAAGAATCTGGCGAAGTAAGTCTCCGTGCCTGATATCCTCTCAGTCTCGGGACCCGGCTCGCGCGACAAGTCGGAGGATAACCGGCTCTCTGGTCCACCGCCCCTCCCGCCCGACGCTACGCGCCCCGCGCACAAGCACATGAAGGCGCTGATGGACCGCAGCGACCGGGACCAGAACGACCCCGGTATGGGGCGCGACTCGGCCAATCCATTCGTCCGTAAGATGATGAGCATGAAGAATATCGAAATGGGCATTCGGGATGCCGTGGCCGCCGATCCCAATCTTTCCGCGCCGATGGCTCAAATTTTGCAAGCCGCTCAGGCCGCCATCCTCGGCAGCTTGCAATCTGGGCCTGGACTCGCGCCAACTTCAGCTATCCTGCCTCCACCGGGCATGCCTTCCCCTGCCGGGGCTGCACCGGGAGGACCGTCGCCCATGCCGGGGCCAGCGGTCCTCCCGATGCCTCCACCCGGACAATGATTTGACATCCCGTCAAACATAGGTGTAAACTCCCTGTACAGTAGCCAATTAGCCTAGGCGTCTAGCGCTCAGCGAGAATCAGGCCCGCAAGGCTGGCGATTTCTCCGGGTAGGATGCTGGCAGACGAAAAGGATTACGACGAATGACAGCGGCAGAAGCGAAAAAAGAATTTGCGAAGCTGGCGAAGGAACACGGTCTCTCTGATGAACAGCAGACCGCAGTGCTTCAGGCTTTTGAGAATGAGAAATTCGCTGGCGCGGTAGCAACTGGCTATGCGCGTCACTCCGAGTACAGCTCGGCGCTCGACAAGAAACGGGAGTTCGAAGAGAAATTGGCGACCTACGAGAAGTGGTACAAAGAACAGGCAACACCCGCAATCCAATTCGCCAATTCCAAACTTACCGCCTTGGAAGAGTACGAGAAGCGGTTCGGCAAGTTAGACGACGAATCGACGCCTGGAGAAAAGAAGGCCGCGGCCGGCGCCGCAGGACTTACGCGCGAGGAGATTGAAAAGCTCCTGGAGCAACGGAACAATGCACTGTCGGGAGCGTTCGTGGATTACGAGCGCACGATGGGCGACATTCGGGATGAGTATCGCGACACGTTTGGAAAGCGCTTGCCAGTCGGGGAACTCGAAAAGTTCATGCGCGAACAGAAGATTACCGATCTTCAGGTCGCCTATGAACGCTGGACGAAACCTCAACTGGAGGAAGTCCGAACGAAACAGCGCGAAGAAGAGCGCAAGAAAGACAGGGAAGAGTGGGAGCGTGATTTTCGGTCCCGCAACAAGATGCCCTCGGAGCAACGTCCTGAGCCGACGACCGTCCTCGAAGACCTGACCAAAATCAGGCACCAAAAGGACTATAACGAGAACGCTCAGAACGAAGAGGCCAAGGAAGCTTTCCTGAGTTCGATGCGCGAAACCTGGCAGAAGTCAGCGTAACACCCGGACCATCCTCGCTCATCCGGCACTTCAATTCATGAGGTGGCCGAATGGCCGAATTAGACCAGATAAACGTAAGCACCAAACGCTTCATTCGCAAGAAGCCAAAACTGATCGACAACGTTAGCGATTGAGAGGCGTTGTATAAACCCGAGGTAATTTCATGGGACACCCACCGAAACCGGGCAACCAGAGGCAAGCGATGGAGCCGCCAGAAGGAATGCCAGTCTGCTCTAAGAGAATGGCATATTGGCTCAGGCAACATTTTGCAGCCGCAACGACTAAACCCTTGGGGCCGGAAACGGCATGTGATAGTCTGAACTGCACCGATGGGAAAGGTGCAGAGGTGACGGAAACGATCACCCGCCCGAATTGATCCGGGTTCACAAGTAACAGCAAGCTTTCAGAACGACCCGACAGCCGCTTACGCTAAAGAAAACCTTCGAGAGGATTTCGACGGCGGGCGACTCATAGGGGAGAATTTCATCTATAACGGGCTCGTGGGCGGCTCTTACCTGCCGGGTAAGCAGTTCGACACCACGCAGATCCAAATCGAGCAGCAAGGCCAATTCACCATAAGGTATTTCGAGGTGGGCGTTACGCTCTCCAAGGAAGACATTCAGGTGATAAACAAGGGCGAAAACGCCGCCTTCAGGCTGATCGATTCGCGCATGGAGGCCGCCTATATGACGTTGGGCGCCCACCTTGCGATTTCGCTCTACATGAGCGGAACGGGCACAACCGCCGCTCAGCCGAATGGACTGGCTGAGGCGCTCAATGACAACACTACCGCCTCGTGGGATGGCAACCTGTATTCCACATACGGCACACTTACCCGCGGCGGCTCCATCGGTGCGGCCTACAATTCCCCGCCGACCAACGTCAACGGGACTATCGAGTACAACACGCTCGAAGAGGTCTATGGCGACTGTACTTTCGGCGCTGGCGAATTCGAACCAAACATCGGCGTTACCACTGTGAAGGGCTACTCCTACATTAAGGAGAAGTTCCAGACACAGCAACGCTTCAACGACACCCAGGACCCGAAGATCGGGTTCAACGGCCTGAAATTTAACAATTCGGTCATCATGAAATCGCGCTACGCCCCCGGTTCCTATCTGACCGGGCCATCTGGCGCGGGAACCAATGACCCGATCGCGCTCACCTATCTGCGCCAATCGCAGGGCAACCCGGCCGCCGTCTACCCAGTCGGCTCGCTTGGCAACACTGGCGAGACGCTGTTCTTCCTGAACGCGCGCAAACCGTTCATGAACTTCTACATGACCAACGATGAGGAGTACGGCATGGGCTTCACAGGGTTCAAGCCATCGGCCGGCAACACTCTCATCGTCGGGCAAGTCCTACTGGCCTGTAACGTGACCTTCTCGCCGCGTTATCATAGGCAGTTGTACGGAATCACGGGATAAGGAGACAATCACATGCCATACCGACAAGAAGTGCCTCATCTCGGAGTGACCGGCAACCCGGACACCTTCAACGTTGCTACCCTTCCGTATCCAGGACAGGCCGGCAACACTTTCCAGTGGAACGGAAACACTTACACCATTGTACAGCTCGATCCTGGAGCGACGCCGCCGATAATCGGCCAAGTCATGTTCTGGATGACAAAGACGGGCTTAACGCCGCAAGTGACCAACGTAGTGGCGAACGCAGTCAACGGCGCGACTACGAACGCCTGGCGCAATGAAGTGGCGGGAATCATTCGCAATATCGCCACGGCCGGAAATTGGATTTGCATGCTGATTCAGGGCAGCAATATCCCGGTTTTGATTACCGGGGTGAGCCCAGGCATCGGAGATATGGCCGTCGCGAATGTCGCAGCCAGTGTCGGAGTTGCGCTAAATATCGCAGCGGGAACGGCGCCGACGTACCAGACAATCGGCGTCTTTCGATCCACGTTCACCGGCAACCTGGCGAACTGCGACGTTAACATCGAGAATCTGCTGTAAAAGGAGGATGAATGGCAGCAGTCACAGTCAACACCAAACCGTCCGAAAACGTTATCGGGAACCAGCGTCAAATGCTATACCCGAGCGTCACATTCACAACAGGGCAAACCTTGGACGTACCGCTTCGTAAGGTGCTCTCGTTCAATGCCGATCCAAACTCCGCGCTTACCGCAGTCGCCTACGCGGCAATAACGGGAGGCACGCGGATTACACTAACGGGCAGTGGAACAGCTTCAAAGTTAGAAGTCGTCGGCCACTGACCCATGGTCGATCAATTTGCTGATATCTGGGGGGCGGTGCATCTTCGCTGCCCCTCAGCGGGGCCAGTGCTTTCGCAGAATCTCGTCCGTAACGCCTTTCGGCGCATTGCGGAAAGTCGGCGATGGAGTTGGCTCATCAAGCCCGGAGAATTCATCGTCCCAAATTTGTATAACACCGGCGTTGTGGCCCTTAATATCGGATCGTCACTCGTGACCGGCAGCGGCACCGCATGGACGCAAGCGATGGTCGGCCAGCAGTTCCGGTGTGGAACCACGGGGCCGATTTACGATATTCAGCAAGTGCTTTCCGGGACCCAATTGCTGCTGAACCAGCCTTGGGCGTTCACGCAATCATTTACCGCAACTCCCTATCAGATTTACCAGTGCTACTTCACACCTCCGAGCGATTTTCATGCGTTCACGACGCTATGGGACCCGAACTATAATTGGCAGCTCAACCTCAATATCGACCAGCGCCAGATCAATGCCTACGACGCGCAACGCGCCAATTTTCAGCAAGCCTATGTCGTGAGCTTTCGCGATTATGCGCTCGGCTACCAGGGCAATGTTTCGCAGCCCTTGCAAATCATCGGGACTGGCAATGCTCCGGCGTTGATGGGCAATACCTCCTACACGGCCCCGGCGAACGGCCTCTATGCGATCAAAGTAACAACTGGCGGCGCGGCAGGAACCGCGACGTTTACGTGGTCCTTCAACGGTGGCGCGATGTCGGGGAATGTGACCACCGATGGAGTGATCGGCAATCCGCTCAGCAACGGCGTTGGAATTTACTGGCCGGTAGGTTTCACGTTCAACATTAACGATATCTTCATCGTGCAGGCGACGCCGCAGGCAACTACGGGCTTGCCGCGGTACGAACTTTGGCCGCATAATCAGAGCCCTTACGTCTATCCCTTCCTATACGAATCCAGACCGCCTGATTTGGATGATCCCGGTGCCACGCTACCGCTGTACATTCGCGGAGACGTGCTAATGGAAGCGGCACTCGGCGATCTCGCGCGTTGGCCTGGCACGGCGGAACAGCCTAATCCTTACTTCAACTTGCCACTAGCACAGGTGCAGCAAGGCCGCGTGGACAAAATGATTATGGAATTAGAGCGCCAGGATGATGAGGTTTACGTCCAGTCAGTGAGTTACGATATTTCCCAACTTCCCTTCGCGCCACTTCCTTGGGGCGATTCAAACTGGTTGCAGAGTCACGCCGTTTAAAGTACGATAAGCATTCATGCTTCCAGCCACTACGGCGTCATGCCCCGGTCTCGCCCCTACGCAACCCAATTGGGAATACAGTCGCCTTATTGAGCAGGGCATCCAAGCGCGACTAAAAGGCGACTTCAATACTGCTACTGCTTGCATTCTGAAGGCTATTCGCTTAGACCCGGAGCGCGTGGCAGGCTATCACAACTTTGGAATAGTCGCCACAGATCAGGGCGATTTCATGACCGCAGGCCGGTGCTCTGAATTGGCATGGGAGCGCTCTGAAGGATGCGGAGATCAGATCCGCAAGCAAATAGGGCTAGGCTTGGCGCAAAACTTGATGCGGTTGGGGGAATTCGAGACAGCGGGACCACTGTGGGAGTACGGACGGCTGAGAGCGAGTTGGTGGCCGTCGCTCGGCAGCCAAGTATGGGACGGGAGTCCCGGTAAGCGCGTAGTGGTAATTCCAGAGGGCGGATACGGCGACTTCTTCATGTTCCATCGCTGGCTACAGTTGCTCAAAGCACGTTCTGAACGTGTACGGTTGGTGATTTGGCGGCAACTTGCCGATTGGTGCGATTGGGCGGCGCTCGGCGTCGATGAGGTCACGATCGCAGAAGGCGGCAAGGTTCCCTTCGATGTCAAGACGTTCGATCTCGAAGAGGTCTCCATCTCGCTTATGAGCCTGCCCATCATCCTCGGCATGAAGAAATGGACCGATATTCCGGCCATCGCCCCCAGGAAGAAAACTATCGGTCGCTACGGACCCTTGCGCATCGGTTTTTGTTGGCGCTCTGAGGAGAATACTAGCCCCGTGCGCACCAAGTCTCTGCCGGTTACTGTTGCCGATGCCATCTGCCAAAAACTGCGCGACCCGCAACCTATGTTTTCCTTGTCGCCTCAACGTGCTGGCCTTCATAACGCTGATGAATTCCGCGAACCGGGAGCGCTAACAATAGAATCTGATTGCATGGCCTCCTGGCGAACAACTGCAGATTACATCAGTTCGATGGACTTCGTTCTGACTGTTGATACTGCGGTCGCGCATCTGGCCGGATTACTGGGCGTGCCGACTCTGATTCTTTTGCCGAAATCTTCCTGCTGGCGGTGGGGGATGCCGGAGCGAACCGTTGATCCGTGGTACGGCGGGCACGTGACATATTATCGGCAACCGAAGCCTCGCGAATGGGATGCAGAGGATATCGTCAGGGCGCTCACAGAGAGGTTGCGGTGAATATCGTCACGGTTTCCACATGTCGGCGCCCGTTTCACACGCGACTATGCCTGGAATCCATTTGTCGCGCCCAACGCTGGCATCCGTGGGCTGATAAGATAGCCGTCTGTTGGAATTTGGACCGCAGCGAAGACCTTGCGCGAGAAGTCGAAGGAGTCATCGAGAGGAACCCCGATATTCCTTTGCAAGTGTGGTGCGAACCAACATCGGTCGCAAGTGCACACGATGCCTCTGGCTGGATGCTTTCGACCGCCTTCGATCTCGGGGCACGTTGCACTCTGTACGTCGAGGATGACGTGATTCTGGGCGTCGATTCATTCGTAGTGCTCGACTGGTGTCAGCAAGCGCTAGCAGCAGGCCGACTATCCGATAAGATAATTGGCTGCACACTCTACCACGAGACGATCCCGGCGCACTACACTGAACGGCCGCCAGATCCGCGCTTGCTTCACTTGTGCCCCGGAATCAATACCTGCGGGGGAACCGCATTCTTTCGTGAGCCTTACTTGCAATGCCTGAAACCCGATTGGAACTGCAAGCAGGTCGAGCCGAAAGGGTTCGATTATTCGGCTCACTATCTGATGTACCGCCACGGGCTTTACATGGTCTACCCGGATTATGGGCGATCGATGAACTGCGGATTTACCGCGGGCTCGATAGCGCAGGAGACTTGGGCGCAGTACTTTGGCCGCTCGATCTGGGTACAGACGCACGATGCGGCAAGATCGCCAGAAGAGTTGCGGATCGACGTAAACGGGCCGGACAGCTACCCCGGACTTGTCCGGGAGACATGGATGGTCGCCGAATTGGAGTACAGAGGACTGCTATGAACTTCGAACCAAAAGCTGATTGCGTTTGCGGACACGCTTACGAGAAGCATGGCGGGGATACCGAATGCCCCGGTTACACGGGATGCAGGGATCTCGATTGTAGTTGCCATGTGTTCGAATTGAAAGAAGAATTAGAGCCGAAGGCTAGCGACCGTTTCTGGGCGCATGTCGAAACGATGCTATTAAACCGAGAGAGGAATCAGTGAGCAACTATAAGCCCGACTATTGGCAGACAGTCCCAGGCTGGTTTGATTGGATGGATCTCTACGATGAGGTCGCCCTTACCACTCCGCCAGGGTCGCTTGTAGTGGAGGTCGGTGTTGCCTTCGGGCGATCGCTGCTTTACCTTGCACAGCGCATCAAGGAGACCGGCAAGGACATCCAGGTCGTCGCGGTGGACCGCTGGCAACCATACCCAGAGCACCACTTTATCTACCAGGAGGATGCGCCGATAGTCGAATCGGAGCGGGTTGCCTACGAGTGCGCCAAGCGGCATGGTGGCGTGTTCCCGGCGTTCTGCTACCACCTGTACGAATCGGGATTGGCCGATTGGGTGAATGTTGTACGGGCGGATAGCGTGAAAGCCGCTCGTATGTTTGAAAATTGGGCACAGAACATATATGATGGACACCCTACCAAACAACCGCATTTCGTATTTATCGACGCCGAACACGAAGCGCAAGCAGTAGATTTAGACTTACACGCATGGTGGGATGAGGTAAAGCCTGAATGGGCGGCCGGTCACGATTACAATCGCGGCTCCGACATTCATTTCCCCGGCGTGTGGAAGACGGTAGACGCCAAATTTGGTCAGGAAAATGTGGAGTGGCGAGGACAAACCTGCTGGGTTGTTCGCCGTTCGCACTTGGAGAGAACTTCAGAAGTGAATTCAATGGTTGTATGAAAACTCGACGACACCATAACAACGACGGGCGGAAACAGATTCAAAGTGGAGGAACGACTAAGGCGCTTAAGAGAATAGCTAAAAAGTTACACCTTCGATTTGTCGGGGCAAAGTTCAAAACATGAAGGCCTGCATCTTGGGACATAGCGGCATGGTCGGCTCGGCGCTGATGCGCAAGTTGGGTAATCTGCGTCACGCAGATGTGCTTATTGATTGCGGCGATTTACGCGACCAGCGCCACACACGCGAGCTTGTAGCGGGGTTGCTGAATCTTGGCGCAACTCACATATTCTTGTGTGCGGCGAAGGTGGGCGGCATCCAAGCCAACCTCAGCTATCCGGCCGAGTTCATCGAAGACAACCTTCGCATCGAGTTGAACGTGATCGAAATGGCGCGGAGATGCGACGCGCGGCTGGTCTACTTCGGCTCCTCCTGCATCTACCCACGAGACGCCCAGCAGCCAATCCCGGAAGAGGCGCTGATGACCGGACCACTCGAGCCGAGCAATGAGCCCTATGCGATCGCGAAAATCGCGGGAATCAAAATGCTTCAGGCGTATGAAAAGCAGTACGGCATGAAGTCTTTGATTCTGATGCCGTGCAACCTCTACGGGCCGGGGGATAACTTCGACTTGGAGACGGGCCACGTGCTGCCCTCACTCATTAGGCGATTTGTGGAGGCGAAGGAGTCCGGCGCCGAGAGTGTGACGCTGTGGGGCACAGGGGTAGCGCGGCGCGAGTTCCTGCATGTGGACGATCTGGCGGAAGCGGCAGTGTACTTGGCCGAGTCCGGCGTAACGGGCATGGTGAATGTGGGCAAGGGAACCGATCAGACTATCGGGGCGCTGGCTAACATGATCCGCTTGGTGGTGGGCTACACGGGATTGATCGGCTACGATCCTAACAAGCCGGATGGCACGCCACGCAAACTGCTCGACATCTCCAGGCTGCGCCAGTGCATGACGTGGACGCCTCGCACGGTGCGCGAGGGCATCGAGGAGACCTTGGCGTGGTATCTTCAATCACTGAAACAACCCTGCATGGTGTAAACTTGATTTACAGAAAGGAGCATCTGAATGGCTAAATACGAGAAAGACTTAATCACCAGCCCATCAGCGTTCAAGCGTGAGGAATCGTGCAAGCCGCCCAAGGGAACGCAGGTAAACGGGGCGGTCGGTTACGGCGTCCCAGAGCGCACTCACAGCAAGAATGCTGTAGAGGAAGTTACATACGATCACAACAGTCCAGAGAAAAAGGGAGATCTGTAAGGGCGTGAATGGCGTACTCCTACATCACGCAGGTGCAGGCAGTCGCGCAACTCGCGGCGCTGCTTGATGACCCGAACAATCTGTACTGGAGTTTCGCCGAACTCGCCATCTATCTCACTGAGGCTGTCCGCACATTCTCCGGCCTGAGTCGGTTCTATCGCGCTCGGGCTGCATTCCAGCTTGCTCCAACCGTCCCATTCTACGACCTGCCAAAGCTGATCCCTCAGCGCTCGTACAACGTGCTCGATACCGATATCGCGACAACGTGCGCGTTGCATTTACTCGAATCGCCGCCTACTGGGAATATCTGGAATGGAACCGACCAGTTTTCACTCTCGGATGTAGCAGACGCCATCACGAGGCGCACGAACCAATTCCTGCTTGACACCGAATGCACCGTATCGCTTACAGGTGGGTTCGGGCTGACATGGGACCAAGCCACGATGACATGGGACCAACTCATCGCGACGTGGGACCAACTTGGCCTTGGGGCAGTCGTAACCATCACGCCACCGGAAGACCGTGTTCAAATGCCGGATAACGTAATCGCGGTACGGCACGCGAATTTCGCGGATGGCTCAGGGAATCAGTACTCGCTATGGCAGGACGACCAATGGTCGGTCGATTCAGGGAGCAACTCGCTGGCAAAGCAGACTCCAGGTCGCCCACTGGTCTATACCCTCTCGGAAACTCCCGCGCTTACCTTGCGCCTATCGCCGCCGCCAATACAGAGCGGACTGCTGGAGTTGGCTACAATCAGCGCGGTTGGGCCATTCAACCCCCTCACTGGGACTACGCTCGGAATCCCCGACGACTATTCCTGGGTTGTGAAGTGGGGTGTTTTGGCGGATCTGTTGGGCCGCGACGGACAGGCCAGCGACCCGTACCGCGCTCAATACTGTGAATCGCGCTATCAGGAGGGCGTCATCGCCTGTCGGGCGGGCAGTTCTGTGCTAGATGTCCAGTTGGAGGGTCAGCCATTCTGGATGACATCCTACACGCAGATGCGAGACGCTATTCCATCGTGGCGTAGCGCAAGGCAGAAGCCCAAGGTTGGGGCCATGCTCGGCCAGAATCTTGTTGCCTTCGGGCCTGTTCCTGCGCGAGCCCATGGCGTCACGATGGATGTCGTAGCTAACGCTGTTGTGCCAACTCCGGGCGGATTCGTACAAGTTGGCAGAGAAGAACTCGGCGTCATTCTCCGGTACGCTAAGCACCTTGCCGCCTTCAAGATGGCTGGACAGGAATTCATGGAGACGATGGACGGCTGGCAGGCCATGGTAAAGCTCGGCGTGCAGATGAATTCGGCATTACGTGCGGAATCGCGGAACCTCGTTGCCATGCGAGATCTGGCGAGTATTGATCGGCGATTCAAACCTGATCGGATGCCGAGTCCAGAGAAACAACAGGCCGCGCTGGTCGGCCAGGGGATTAATTAATGCTGAGAGCCTTCGGAAACGTAGAGCAAGGCGGGTCCACTGTCAACGTGTCAGTCGCCAGTGGCGCTTATACGGGAGCCACGACGGGCGACGTCCAGAAATCGTTTCCGGGCGCTACCGTAACCGTGTATCTGACAGGGACCCTCACGACGGCTACGATCTACTCGGACAACGGCATCACGCCCCTCGCTAATCCCTTCACGGCTACGCAGACGGGCTACTGGTTTTTTTACGCGGCGAACGGCCGGTACGACGTGAAGTTTAGCGGGGCTGGAGTGCCAGTACCATTCACGCTAGGCGACATCTCTCTTAGCGATCCGGGTGGCGTCGCAACGGGAGTGACGAGTTGGGGACCGCTCGGCAACTCGCGCACAGGCGCAGTAATTCCGGCGACAAACGACTACACCCTTCGACAGATTCAGAATGTCCCATTTTTGAACGTCCTCGACTTCAATTTCGCACCGCAGGCTCCTGGAACGTCGCTCAGCCCCGGCGCGAACGTCATCACTCTTACGCCTGTGCCTCCGGGTGTGAACGGTGCAGACGGGAGCCACTACCTCTACATCTCTGGTGGAACTGGGGCCGCCGAAGCCGTGCTCATCACGGGCGGTACGGCTGTATCGGGAGGCGCATCTGGCACGGTGATCGTGAACTGTGCGAACTCGCACTCCGGCGCGTGGACGATTGCCAGCGCTTCAGGAGGTTTGCGCGAGGCGATCATTTACGGCGGGACCGGTGCGGATATCCGCATCCCAGCCAATACGACCCTAACGCTCTACGCGCAACTCGTCATTGACCAGCAATTCCTCACAATCTCTGGCGCGGGCAAAAGTTCAAGTCTGGTCATTGCCGGAGCAAATGCCAATATCAATTCCGGCCTGATTTACATCGGTACATCGGTCGGCGCTGGCCTAACGCTGCGAAACTTTGCGCTGGATGGGAACCGCGCAAATAACGGGACGAACAATGCGAACGGGGCGTGCGTTTACGCAGGCGCTACGTTTTCTACCAGCGGCATCGACGGAGTGAGCATCATCGGCATGGAGTGCCGATTTACCAACAAATTCGGCATCGAAGTAGCTGGACCTCAGAATCGCTGGCTCATCCGCGAATGCTACATCCACGACAACGGGGGACCTGGAGGGACGGATGGCGGAGTCGGAATCTATTTCGTGCAGAGCGGCGCCAACCCGTTTGCCGAAGATGTGCAAATCATTGGGAACCATATCGAGGCGAATTATCCGACCGCAGGAGCGGCGAACTTTGGCGGCGGCATTCTCATCTCGGCATATCGGGCGATAGTCTCGGGGAACTTTTTCAAGAACAATTATAACGGCGGTGGACAGGTCGCTGGCGCGATGGAGATCGTCGCGAATAATCAGGTCTATCGCACTACGCCTAAGCCAAACGGAAACGCAGGCGGCGGCGACAACACGACCGGCATTGAGTGCGTCACATTTCCCCAGCAAGTGACGGGGAATATCGTTATAGGCCACGATCTAGGCGGCGGCATCGTGCTCCAAGGGAATCCCCTAGGCCCTGGTGGAGAAGGTTCCGGCGATATGGTGGTCGCCGACAACTACGTACTCACGGCTTCAGTCGGGATCTCGCTTCTCAACGCTGGTGGGACGATACGGGCCGTCATCATCGCAAACAACCGCATCGCCGCTGGCTTGGGAGGCGGAGTTGTCGGACTGCAAATAGACACTGCGGCGGGAGTCGTTTCGGTTATCGGGAACAATTTTATAGACTGCACGACATTCGTGGTGGACAACACTACCTACGGCGTGCTCTACGCCAACAATCTGCCATTCTCGGTCAACAAGCTCTATCTCGGCATCGTTCCTTCAGCGGCTTCAATTACGATGGCTGCCTCGCAAGTAGCGACGATCACAGGAGCCACAAATATCAACACGATCAGTCTGAAGCCAGTCTACGCTGGCGCGGTCGGTGCTGGAATCCAGGTCACACTGATACCGGCTGCGGGTTCTACATGGCGCGTCGTCACGGGCGGTAACATTGGGAATAACCTGACTCCAGTCGTAGGCATCCCGGTAATTCTAGTATTTGACGGGACGTTATGGTGGGCGAAATAGCACATGCCCGCTTACTCGCGAAAATACTCCAAATTCTTCTGCAAGGGGATGAACCTTAACCGTTCTCTCGATGCGATTGGGGACGGAGAATTTGGCTGGCTCTACAATGTGCGCCAGTATCGCGCTGGTGAGTTGGTTTCCCGCCCGGGTCTTGCGCTCACGTCCAATTCCTTCGGAGCGACAGGGCCGACCGATTACCTGCATTCAGGCTACACGCTGAACGATACCAACCCGGATTCATCCGGCGGAACGCGGCGATTCGTCGGCTATAACACAACGCTCTGGTGGGGAGACCAGTTAATCTCCGGCTCGACATTCACGCAGATAGATTCCGGCTTTAGCGGGAATCCGCTGTCAATGGTTGCATTCTCGCCGAAAGAGAACCCCACACCATTCCTGTATGTTGGAGACTCTAATCAATCGCGTAAGTACTCCTCTTCCTACCTGAGCGCTGGAATCCCGACCGTCTACACGATCGGCATCCCGCAATCCTTTGTCGATAACGCTGGACCAGTGCTGAACTGCGTCTCGCCAATCCCGACATTCTCGGCAGGCAGCATCACAGGCACAGGCTATCAGTGGCGATGGGTATTGCGCCATCTTGTGACGGGCTCGACATCCGCCCCAGGCGCGCCGACCTACACGCCTCAGAGCCTCACGAATCAACAGGCGTCTTTCCCCGACCCGAACACAGCTTTGAGTACTGAATACATCTGGGATCTTTACCGATTCGGAGGAACACTTCAGGCGTGGGCTTTCGTAGGGTCAGTCGTGAATTCTTCAGGTGGCACGGTGACCGACAATTTCACCGATTTGCAGTTGGACTCGGCGCAAACGCTGGATGTTCAGCCTGGAGATGTGCTATTCCAACCATTTCTAGTACGCGATGTGCCACGCTCCGGGACAGCCGGAAGCGTAAATGCGGCGCAGGCAACCGTTCCAGGAGCTTTAGGCGGTCATGGTTCGCAAGTGAATAGTGCGGCGCAGTTCAATCCCAACTGGATTCACGGAACGACGATCACCGTTAACGATATAGAATGCACTATCAGCGCGATCGTATCCTCATCTATTCTCTTCGTCGATCAGGACCTTGGAAATCTCGGGGCTGTCGGATGGAAGGTTGACGGAGCGCTTGAAGCAGGAGCCCCATTGCCCTACATGTGGGGTCCATATGGCGCTGGACAGTTCGGCCTCTATATGTTCGGATGCGGAGACCCGCGTAATCCTGGCACGCTCTACTGGACGAACGGCAACGACCCGGATACTACCTCCCCAACAAATTCTCTGGAACTTTGCTCCCCGTCTGAGATCCTACAGAATGGCTGCATCTGGAATGGTCGCTGTTACGTGTGGTCGAATGAGCGCATGTGGGAGGTCACGCCGGATCTCATCAACGCGGGGCAATTCATCGCACAAGTCATCCCTGGCGCGCGAGGGCTCGCTGCGCCGTGGGCCTTTTGCGTGGGAGACCTCATCTATTTTGTCGCCAAGGATGGGATCTACGAATCAGGCGGCGGGCTGCCAAAGAACATCAGCGATGCGCAGATGTACCAACTCTTCGGGCACGATTCTCTGAACGGAGAGATCGTCGCCATTCCTGATCCAGAAGGCGCTCCCGGAGCCCAACTCCTGCTGTATACGCCAGATCCTAACAATCAAAAGACGTGGCGGCTCACGTGGTATGACGGCGTTCTCTACTTCGACTACGTGGAATTCACAACAGGCCTCAGTCGGACGCTAGTACGCGACAGCCATATCATGAACGGCTGGATCATAGATTATTACCCTGCATCGCTCAATGTTGGGTATGTCTACCGCTTTGGGGAAGAAGCGTCTCATGATGTGCTGGTGGGGGTGGGATCGTCACTGGGCCACTTTTTTGGCAATTCCGATTTTGGGCAGCCGATTGAATGCGCGGTAATGACGGGAGCGGATCTGCTCGGAGATTATCGGGCGCCCAAACTGATCGGCGATGCCGTCGTTGGCGGCCTGACGAACAATACTAACGTAACCGCGCGTTTGCTCGGAAGCCTGAACACAATTCAACTGGGTTCTGGAACGCTCAATACTCCCGCCTACGGGCAGTTGATTATCGACGTTGGGAATGGGCTGGGCCAACTTGATAGGACCGCCGGCCTCTGGTTTCACTGGTCGAGCACGGTCGAGATTACCGTTAGCGATTGGGAACCCAGTTACGTTCTCAAGCCAGAAACCATCCAGAAGCGGGCTACGGACTGGACCGACGACGGCTTAGCAGGCTCGAAGTTCTTGAAAGCGGTTGTGATTGAGGCTAATGTCAGTGCTCTGCCTCTAATTCAGGATTTAGTCGTCGATAATGTCAATCCGCTGAAAGTGAGTAGCGGCCTCCACACCTTTGTTGCGGGTGATGTTGGGTCAATCCTTCAGGTGGTCGGAGGCGCAGGCTTTACGCAGGGAACATATTCAATTCAATCCATAGTCGGCTCTTCTGCGATTCTAGATCATTCGCCAGGCGCGTTAAACGCTGCCGGAGGATTCTACATCCTCTCTGGCAATCGCACGGTTCAGGTGCAGTACGATGGAGGGTCGGTTGCGGCAACCATCACGCTTGCAGCGCCAGGGCAGACAGAACTACCGTATTCCATCGTTCCTCCGGTTGTCTGCCGGGAAATGCGGCTGGTTCCTACCGATGCGAAAACCTGTGAGATATTCAACGTCCGCTACGTTTGGGATCAATACCCGGAGTACCTCGATATCAACGAAGATTTCTACCTGGACAAGTGGCCGACCAATAAATACATTCGCGGCGTAGCGATCGAGGGAGATACCCAGGGATCAACTGTGCAAGCCCAGGTCCAGGCGGATGGCGGTACTGTCATCTCAACGCTTCCGCTTGTTCAGTCGGGGAAAACGCTCTCGTTATTTGCCTTTGGAACACCGTTTTTGTCATCCGAGGTTCGCCTGATACCGTTAGGGCATTGGCGCAAGCATTCAATCCGCTGGATCTTCGACGAATACCCCGACTTCGCCGGATTGATTACTCCTTGGGATGACGGAGGGCATCGTGGCGCTAAATATCTCCGCGGCGCGCTTCTAAAAATCGATACGGCCGGCAATAGCGTGTCGCTTGATCTCCAGACGGACGGCGGGGAAAGCGGCCAATCCTTTTCACTTTCCACAAATGCGCAGTTTGAAATAGCGGTAGCGTTCAATCCGCCGATAGTGGCGCACCTGATGCGCTGGTTGCCCAACTCGCAACTGCGCTATTGGAGCACGGAATGGATCTTTGATCCTTACCCAGAACTCGCGGCCATATTCAGCCCGATCATGACGCTGGGCAATGTTGGCGCAAAGTTCTTTCAAGGGGTTCGACTGACGGCCGACACTCAAAACGCTCTTGTCGCTTTCCAGATTGTTTTCGATGGAGGGCAACTCGGCCCACTCCTACCCGCCACACGGTTTAACGGCAAGACGACTATTCCATTCTCCTTCGTTACGCCCTTCATTGCGCACGATATTCAAATCATTCCGCAAGGCGCGGCGCGGATCTTTGTGCCAGAGACGGAGTGGGTTTGGGAACCCGTGCCGGAATTGGCATCGAACTGGATAACGCAGGCGACCGACCATGATTTCCCAGGCTTCAGCTTCTTGCGAGATGGCTGGATTGGATATCAGTCAGCACCGACAGCGACAGCGGCAGAAGTTCTCTCCATCACGACGGAGTACGGAGTCTCGACCTACAACCTGCCTCCATCAGCAACCTACGTGCGCCCGTATCAGGTGCTCGCTCCTCAAAAGTCGCGCTGGAAGCAGTACAGCGTGACATCGGCTAAGGGCGTGCGGTTGTTCGTGAAGGATACAAACCTGCGCATCAAGCCGTGGGGATCACCTGGACCATTCGTTGGCGCTGCACCTTTTGGAGACTTCTCTCGCATTATCGGAGCACGGATTTAATGGCGAAGCAGGGACTTCCTCAGCGTGCAGCGCCTAAATTAGTTGACACTTCCATACAGACACTCCAACGCGCTTTCGATCAGGCATTCAGCAATATCTACCAACTGCAGTCCAGCATCCGAAGCGTCACAGCGCCAACGTCGGTCTCTCCCGGTTTGTCCGGCACTCACTCGGAGCGCATAACCGACTTTCCGCCTGGCAACTACGCGGCTGGCACGCAGTTCTTTGAGACCGACCGGAACTTGCTATATGTCGTGGTAACGATTGCATCCGCTGGAGGGCCGGTAAATCAATGGCTGTACGCTTCGGGGATCTACCAGCGCCTCCAAAATCAATTAGCTTCGCTCAAGCCAACTCTGACGGCTTATGATAACGGATTGCTGGCCGAGGTCACAGATTACCGGCATATTCTGCGCTGGACAAGTCCAAGTTGGGGTTGGGGGCCTGGAGATGATGGACGGGCTGGCGAGGGGCCAATCATGCGCGAGGTTGACCCGAACCCCACGACTGGTTGGCACCTCTATGACGGTTCAACCGTTGCCTACCTGAACGCCGATGGGACGACGACGAACGTAACTTTGCCGGATCTGACGAGCGTAGCTGCCAATGCGTCCTATCTTAAGGCTGGCAGCCCAAACAGTGGCCCGAATGCCGCTACCCCCCCGACAACGGCAGCGGGCGGCTCAACCAACGCGGCGGCCACTGGAATATCAGACACCCAACCTCTAACCGGATCAGTGAGCGTTACACCGGCCGCTGGTTCATCAGTCGCCGTCAATCCGCATACTCACCCGATCGTTGATCCTCAACATAGTCACACGTTCGGCGCCGGAGCGATCACGATAAATACCGATGGGCAACCCCGAAACTTGGAGCGAAGGCCTTGGTTTCGCCTCTAAAAGGAGTATCATAGCGTCATGGGCGGCTTCACTAATCCTTTGGGCAGTTCGCCGACAGCGGGTCCAGCCGCTCCGCTTGCGCCGCAGCCTAGTTCTGGCGATTCGCTGGCCGCTTACCTCCAATCACTTACGAATCGCGGGGCTACTACCGGCGGCGACCAGACCCAGGCTGGAGGTCAACTCCTGCAATCCGGCGCAGGAACTACCGCGACAGGCTTGAATCAATTCACCGACCCGATCAACTATTGGAAGGCTATACTCGCCGGTGATCCAAATACGACATCGAGCGCACTGGCCCCGACTGTGGCAAACGTAAACGCGCAATATGACGCTGCAAACAAGAGTTCTAGTCAGATGATGCCGAGGGGCGGATTTGCTTCGACGGTACGCGCGAATCTGCCATTTCAGAAGTCGGCACAGGTGAGCAACTCTATTCTCGGACTGCAACCGCAAGCCGCCAGCGCCTTGACAGGCATAGCGAATAATGAGTCTCAGATCGGACTCGGGCAACAAGGAATCGGCGTGAATGAGCAGGGGGTCGGGCTTCAGCAGTTGCAAGCGGCCTTACAGGCTCTCTTACAGCGGCGGCAACAGAATGTCTCGCAGGATATTTCCAATACAGGCTTGCTAACTGGAGGACTCTCAAATCTTACGGGAGACATTCTAGGGAGTGGCCCTATCATGAAATCGCTAGGATTCCCAACTCCTTAGCCCTATGGGAGCCAATGCCTATTTCGCCGAACTCGCGAGGATTAAGTCACAGGAACGTCAAAATAAGTGGCTACAGCAGATTGAAAAGTCTCGTCAAGACTGGATGGAAAATCCAGAACTCACGGGAGCCGAACGACAGGCTGCTCATGACAAATGGGTCAAGCAGCTCGACATTGGGCCAGCGGAGGATCACGAGAAATTCGGCGGTCTCATCGGTGCAATCGGGAAGTTGGTTCATCATCACGGTAAAGCCGTCGATGCCCAGGCCGCGCAGAACGACCTAAAGGAAGCGCAAAACCGTGTAGCGCAGACGGCTCCAGGCATGGGAGCGCCTGCCGCAGGCTCGCCAACGCCAGGACAGGCAGTCTTGCCGCCTCCAGGCAGCGCTATGCCAGCCGTGACGCCTCCACCTGCCCAACCGCCCGCTGAAGTCAGCAAAGGGGTACAAGGGGCTGAGGATGCCGTAGAAGGGGGCACAGGAGGGCAATCCAGCCCGGTAAACGCCGCCGCAGGAGCAGGAGTGGCCCCGCCAGTCGCTCAAGCGGCTGCGGCCGCTCCAGCGTCGCCCAGCCCTTGGATGAGCCTAACGGAGCGCAACCTTGCAACGGAAAGGGCTAAAGCGCAGCAGACCGCCGAGATGGGCTTGGCCGCTAACAAGGCCAAAGTTGAGCAGAATATCGGCCTTGTCGGGCCTGAAGACTTCGCTAAACTAGACCCATTCCAGCGTGCGCAACTCCGGACTGGCGCGCCGATTCAGCGGGACTATCGGCCTGTCGTGAGCAAAGGCGGCGAGCGAGCTTTAAGCGAAGGTGAGCGCGCGGTATTCCCAACGGACTTCATGACGGGTGAGCCATTGAAGGAGGGAGACATCGTATCGGCGGTTATGGTTAATGGGGAACCTCAGGGCTTCTCGCGCATCACGCCGAAGACGGTAGGCGGTCCTACGACGGTAGGGCCGAATGGACAGACAACGGTGAACCGGGTGAATCCCTATGCGCCTCCCGGCGCTACGCCTGTGGTGGGGACCATCCCAGCAATGCTCCCCACCACTTCGAGCACGTCATCCACTAAGCCCGTGAAGATTGGCGAGGACGCTCAAGGTAATGTAACATATGCGGACATGACGAGCAGTTCGTCGGCGACAAAGCAAAAAGTCACGCCGAAAGGCCCGATAAATCTGACTCCTCCAAGTGGAGCACCGAAGCCAAGCGGGGGCGGAGGGGTTCCGAAGACGAGAACCTTCGAGGGCATAAAATCTGATTCTGCTCTGAAGCGCGACATAGAGAACCAGTACGATGCCAAGGGCGCTGAGGCTATGGCTGAGACCACGCCGGTTATCAAGATGGTCGATAGAGCCATCGCGATGATTAAAGCCGATGGCGAGAACAGCAATATGCCGTTCACGCGCACGCTTCAGCGCCTTGGCTACAAGTACGGGTTGGCGACCGACGCCTCTAAGCTCATCAACAATTTGGAGCTGGGCAAGGTGATTGGGGCGGCGCGCGTGTTGAAGGGGGGCTCACGTTCCTATCAAGCGCTTGAGCTTGCGATGCAGCATTTGCCGAACGTTACGACAGGCTCAAACAAGTTGATGTTGGAACAATTGCAGAATGTGCGCCAGAACCTTACTGACGTGCAGGACGCGGCCAATCAGTTTCACCGCAAGTATCCCGGCAAGAATGCGCCGAATACACCACAGACTTTGATACCTCCAGGTGCAGGCCGCATCAAGATTCTGAGCGTGGAGCCGGTTGCACAGTAATGGCCGTCAAGCGCATCACGGCGGAAGTAGACGGCAAGCAGATGGTGGTAACTGCCGACATCCCCGATGATGCCACGCCAGAGGAAATCGAGCAGGCAGTCAGTGGGGCACACCAGAGTGTACAGCCTCCTCCTCCCGGTGCAGCACAGGGCAAGTTCCAGTATCCTCCAGGAGTGCAAGCCGAACTCGCGCATTCGACTGTTGCGCCAACGCGCTGGGATATTGCCAAGCAAGCGCTGACTGGGGCTGGAAAATACCTACTCGATCCTAATGGGATCTCGCACGGCAATGGTCTCCGGCAAATCATCGCAGATCGGGACGACCCGGCTACTGGAGTCAAGAAAGGCGACATCATGCTAGGGATGGGCGGGGATCATGGCCCTCTCGCCTATAGCACTCCTGCGGAGGAAGGCGGGGGGATGCTTGCAGGCATTCCCGGCGCAGTACAGATGGGTCTGAGTATAGGCGCTCCACTCAGTAGGGCTCTTTCACGACTCAAGCCTTCAGCTTCTCCGAGCGGTCAAGGGTCATGGTTGGCGAACAAGGCTATGGAATTCGGCGCAAGACGCGTTCCCTTCGGCAGGGACCTCTTGGATGCCTACCGGAAATCCGCAGGAATTGCGTTGCCCGAAAGCCCTAGCCCTACGTGGAGTCCGGGGCAGCCGACTGGCATTCCAGGGCAAATTGAATTACCGCCTCCGCCAATACGCCCCTCTACCCAAAGAGCACCTGGACCTTTGCCGACTCCCGAACCGATACCCGTTCGACCGTCTACCCAGCGTGCGCCGGGACCGATTGCGCCGCCTCCAACGGAAGCGCCGCCAGTCTTTCGTGGCTCAACGAATCGCGCTATTAGCCTCGCTCCGCCTGAGGAAGCCGCCACTTCCGCGAGTGCTGCGCCGGGAACCCCGAAAGCGTGGCGCGGCGGTAACGTGCCTGAGGATCAGTTCGCAGAGATCAAAGCGCGCATGGAGCGCAATGTTGCAGAAGGAGCGCAGCCGAAGCAGCCCATCGAATTGAAGCCTCCCGGCGAGAAGCCTCAACCGCCAGTCGCTCGAAGCCTCGAAGACCCACGTACCGTCCTGGAGCCGGTCTCCGAGAACAAGGACACCGTTCTCGCCCAGCGCTTCATGAAGATGGGCATGACGCCGGAACAGGTCGAGGCCCTCTCAGACGCGGAGACGAACCGGCACTCGATTGAGGCTGGTTTCAGCAAGTTCTACGGCAAGCATCTGAGTCGGACGCCTGCGGAGGGTAGGGCCTACATCGCGAACCGGATGCGCGAGCTCTCTAAACCTTGATGCCCTTGTACGTGCCGTTAATCCGCGCGTGGAAGTACTTGCCGACCGAGTGCGCCTTCAGCAGATTGTTGTAGTGAAACTCAGGCACGCCAGGATAGCGGTAGCGCTTGCCATTCTCGAAGACGATGCTCAACTCGTGGGACTCTTTATCGTACTCGGCGGATTTGATGTGGGAGGATTTTAGGTCAGGCACGGCCCTTCGCCATCGTTGGAAGTGCGGAGCGCTTCGTGGAAGCAAAGTCGTGCAACTGCCCCTTGCTCATCTTCAGCAAGCCCTTGTTCTTCGCATAGAGTTTCCCTGGTGAATGTTCAGCAATAGCCATCGCTTCCTGCTGCTTTTTACTTACGGCTGGCATATCCGTATTCTACCTCATGTGCTGAAGTTCACCTGATGATGGGGCCTTCGTGGATGTGGCGATATCGTAGGGAATTCCCTCATGCGCCCGATTACGGCATCGCTCCAAGAACTCTGTCGGGAATGCGCTACGCCCCGAATGCTGGAAACTCTCCTGAGGAGTGGCGCTCCAATTCGAGAGGAAGAAGTTGAGATTCCCCGCGCGCCGGTATTCCTCGCGTGTCGTTTCCCACCAGTAGAGGTTATCCTTGGGCAGGAAATACCGTTGCCAGCGCGTGTACAGGTGCGAGGTCTCCGAGACTTTCTTCGCGTGCAGGATGGACTGCTCGGCTGGTTCCCAATCGGTCGGCGGATGGCGGCGGTATTTCTTCGGCTCGGCGTACCAGGGAATAAAGATGTAGGTCCAGCGCGGATGTTTTCCCTTTCTGCAATCTTCGGTGAACTCGTGCCAGAAGTTGCCGCGGCCGGCCGGCACCGCCTCCATGCCGAACAGCGTGTTGATAGACTGTGGAATCGCAGGCATCAGGTCGAACTGAATCACGCCGGGATACTGCCATTGCGAGACCTCCGTCAAGTGGCCGATCTCGAATTGCCGCGATATTCCCATTGCGCCCTTTTGCGAGGATTCCTGATAGATGAGGCGGGAATTGTTTGCGAAGGCTAGATGCTCATCCTTCACGTCGTAGACGATGGCTGGCTTGAGAAATGATGGCAACTCCTGATACATGAACTTGTCGCGGTCGTAGACTTCGCGGATAAGATCAGAATTGAGGCTGGCAGCCATACCGCGCGTGTGGTCGTTCAGCACGAGCCGATGGACCGACAGGCAGCGCCAGATCATCGTGAAGCCTATCTGCCGCGATTTATTGCAGGCTACTAGGATGCCATCGACGGGCTCTCCACGAGAGCGTTGCTCATGGCATTCTTCCTCTTTCTTGCCGATCTTTTCCATGAGCATCTCTTGGGGCTCCCAGTAGTTGAGAGGGCCAGCGCCGCCGCCGACCGTTGCATCAATGTTGATGGTCAGATAGCGGTTGGCGCAGTACTGGAAATCCAGCTTGCAGAGGATTTGCTCGTTGTGAATGAAATCGTGATCTTCGCTCGTAATGGCTTTCTTCTTGGCTAGAAGCGCGTCGATCTCTTTGGCGCGTTCAATACTAACGGCTGGCTTGTGGCGCTTTAGCTTGAGCTTGAGGGCCTTCTGGACCTTGTGAGTGTTCTGGTCTACGATGAGCGGGGAGTACACTCACTCCTCATCCTTGGTTTCCAGAACCTTTACCGTATCCTCACTGAGCCCCGCCTTCATCAGAGCCTTCTCTTCCGGCGAGAGGATGCCGTACTGCTTTTTCAACTCACGCAGGAACTCCTGCTCTGGGTCGGTGTAGGTGACATCATCCTCTTCCGCTGGATCGTTGATGCGCTTCTTGGGTTGGGCCACGAGTCCGACAGCATCGCACTCGGCTTTGTAGAGCGCCGCGAGCAGTTCAAGCGAGTCGGCGATGCGCTCCAGTTGCTTGACAGCAGGCGCGAGGCGGGCGATGGTTACGTCCATTACTTCATCGACAGCTTGCGCTTCGTCTTGTCGGCGAGGCTCATCGCCATGTTCTTGATCGGCTTCGTCATCTTCGCACCGCCAGCGCCTTCCGCCTGGAACATCTTTGGACGGCCCTTAGTCGGCTGCGGTAGGCTCTGGCTCGCGTTGCGCGAGAGATCCTGTTCCTTCGTCATCGTGTTGCCATTTAGTCCCGGCATTCTCATCGTCTCCCTCTGAAGCATCAATGATATCAAGAGTGCTATCCAGGATGCGACCGACCTCCGCAGTGGTTCGCTCCACTGAGCCAGTCGGCAGCGTGAAATTCTGCTGGATAACGGCCTGTGGCCCGCGCTTCCCAGTCAGACCGGAGATCTCCAGCAGGAACCGACGCGACTCTTTATCGCCTGGCAGCATCACGGTTCCATGCCCTTTACAGCGCGGACATTGAATCGTCGTGCTTCCCTTTCGTGGCTGTCCGGTTCCATCGCAAACTGTGCAGTACGTCTCGATGCTCCTGGCATCGTTCACGATATCGCGGAACAGCGGCGGCAATTCTGGGCTGATGAGTGCGACGGCCTCCGCGCAGTGATGGTCTCGCCAAACCTCCAAAAACCTCGCAGCGCCGATCTTGTTTTTGTTCAGCAGAACGGAAACAGGCTTGGAGAGCAGGCGCGGGTCGGCGAGGTCTTTCGCGAGCGCGCGGAAAGCTGGCTCATCCTCACGGTCAACCGCCGCCCGGACGGATTCAGTGGGTAGGTTCTTGAGGATTGACTTCATTGCGGTTCAAAGGCCGCCAACTCCGATCTTAGTTTTGCCTCAGCGGCTTCATTTATCGGAGGCGCAGTCATGGGAGGCGCAGTTGTGCTAAGTTCCGCTTGCGCCGCAACGTAGATCTCCCGTCGCGACTTCGCTGCTAGCTTCACCATGGTCTTGATGTTCGCCTCGGAGAAGTGCGGGCGCCCTTGGGCGATCATCGCGGCAACCAGAATCAGAATCTCGTGCTCAGCAGTATCCATTATGCACTCACCTTCTGAACCATCTTTCCTTCGGTCCAACCTAATCGCTTCAAGAGCCGCTGATTCGCCTCGGCGGTCATAATCATGAGACCACCGTTCGCCAAGGCCACGCACTGCTGGCCATAACGCTTCGGATCTGGGAACACCGAGACCACGGAATCGACCTTGATCGTGTTCGGTTGCCCATCATCGTCAAGCCATCCGAAATAGGGACTACCGCCGGAGGGCGTCTCCATCGGGAATGCCGAACGTGCGTAATGTCCGTTTGGCACTGTAATCGCTCTTTCCATTGCCTTTCACTATACACCTGATGTCACGAAAAAGCATCGTGTAAACTTTGTGTACAGTTTGGAGTATGATAGCGAGATAAGATGAGACTCCTAACTGGCACGGCCCTTTGCCTCTTCATGGCTATGCAGGGGGCCGTCGCTCAAGTCCCAGGCATCCCCATGCAAGGCTCGGATATGGTCTCCAATGGTCGAGCCATCATCAATAACGCCTTTCTTTTCCTGGGCAATGGCAAAGTCGCACGTTGGACAGGAGTAGGAGCACCAGGGTCAATCCCGCTGAGCGTACAGGGAGATCTCTACTACGACACGTCGGGCCTGCACACCTACGCCTGTTACTCAACAGTCTGCTCAACGGCTCCGAATTGGGCTCGCATCGACGGGCTCGTAACAGCGCCAGGTTCAAACGGGCAGTTGGTTTACAATCTTTCGACGGCTTTCGCGGCGTTTACTCCAGGCGGAGATGTGACGTTTACCGCGCCAAATTTCACGGTAACGGGCACAGGCGGGGTCGCATTCGCCCCTTCCGCGACCACGAACGCTTTGAACGCTTCCAATATTTCCAGCGGCACGCTTCCCGCAGCACGGCTCCCGGCGACGGTTTTCCAGACTAATCAGAGCAACACGGTCACGACCGGCACGCAAGACTTTAGCGCGAGTCTTCACTTCATCCCGAAAACGGCCGCCAATGTTGGCGCACTGCCAGCTACAGGCTGTGCCGCCGGCGAAATAGCAATGGTCCTATCGGCTACTCTGGGACAGCAAATCTACGAGAATTCGGGTACCGGGGCCTGTGTATGGACGCAACAAGGAGGAGGCGGCGGTGGCGGCGCTTCGTGGGCATCCCAATTAAACGACTGGCTCATTACGCGCACATCGGCTACCGTTCTGACTATCTGTCAAGGCGCTTCGAGCACGACTCCCTGCGCCTTTCGCATTGGAACGCGAGTCTGGACATTTACCGCCGCCTCCACGGTCACTCTAACGACCGGCACAGGCTTGGCCTACATCGCGGGCGATGCTTCAGGAGTGATTGGAGTCTATGTCAATACGGCAAATTTCACGAGCGTCGCGTGCTCGGGTTGCACCGTGTTCAATGCGACTCAAGCCCCTACTGATGGAGTTGTGTTCGCCTCCTGGAATGCGACGGCGAATACATGGGACTCGACAGGAACTGATCTGCGGGCAGTCTTCAGTAATCGCGGCAAATTCGTGGCTTCAGCAACGATCACTCCAGTAATCACTTCCGATTCGATCTCATTCAATGCCTTAGGCGGCGGTCCCACGCCCTCAGGCTTCTACCTGACTTCTGGCGGGACCTCGTATTGTGGGCCGACGTTCCAGGTATGCACTCCTGCGAGTGGGCTAACGATCCTGACAACGGCGGGAAGTTCGACCGTCAACGCAAGCGGCGGTACCCAGGTGATTCAAGCGAAAGCAGCGGCAGGCGACAACATCATAGCAGTAGGGCAGGCCATTGCTGGCGGCAATACTTCCCTAACCGTGGCCGTCAACTGCTCGGCATTTCCTTCAGCCAATAGCGTGTATCCGCAATGTGGCGTTGGGTTCAGGGAGTCTGCCACTGGGAAACTGGTCTTTATCGCGCAGCCTTTTTACAACCACCTTCAAGGCGGTTCGAGCGGCCTGACGCTCTATTCATTCACCAATCAAACGACCTTCGCTTCCACTCTCAGTTCAAACACCTTCACCTACATCGGCATGGGCACGATCTGGTGGGCGAAGTTGACGTGCTCGGTTGCCGGTTGCGCTACTGGCAATATCACAATTCAGACAAGCCCTGACGGGGTGAACTGGTCGCAGGGATTCACTGAGGCAGTGGGTGGCCACTTCACGACAGCGCCGAATCAGTGGTACGCCTATGGTTCCAGTTCCTCTACGGACAACGATCTGTACGTTGACATCATGAGCTTCCTGGTCCAATGAGAGACTTCGTTAGTACGTTCCTAAAAGCGTGGGCTCTGTTACTGCTCTGTATGTTCCTCGCGGCCGCACTGCTAGTATTTATTCCAATAGCTCAGGCCGCGACCACCATCAATTCGATCTCCACCACGCCGACCCAGGCAATCGTGGCCGTGACGCGCCCTACCGCGAATCCTCTCACGGCAATCAAGGTGAGCGAAGATCCGGCATTTGGAACCATCCTTGACGATGTGAACCCCGCACTGTTCGCCAACGCGGATCAAGAGGCAGCGCACCTCGCAGTGCCGACGACAGTCAGCGGATCAAACACTATCGTCATCCTCCGTATCGGCCTGCGTACCTCTCAGCAATCCCTAACTGGCAGTGCGCCTGATAGCAAATGGCACTCGCGGGCGCTGGCGGCCTCAACGCACTACTACGTCACTGTTACCGGCGATGCTCCGGCGACAGGCGAGTTCGTCACGGCGACTACAGCCGGGATCGCGCCGGAAGGTCCTCCGCTTGATCCGAATGGCTTCGGACAGATGGGCAATTGCGAATACACGGACTTTTCCAAGCCTTGCATCGAGCCGCACACCGGACAAAAGATTTACTCCACCGACCCGAACGCCTGGGGTTCAAGCGCCATCGTGCCAATCAAGCCCCTCTGGTACTCTGGCGGAACGGGTTGGACGAACCTCTCGAATATCGCAGCCTATAGCGGAGCCGGGGCCACGACGGGGAATACGAATACGGTCTGCGTCTATCTTGGGGTTGACGGGAGCGTGTACAACAATTCCGCCACGTTCGGCGCAACGGCGGGGTACTGGCCCTACAATAACCTGACCGATCTTGCGCTGGACTTGTACGGCGCCGGATCAGATGCCAGCGGGACAAACCGAACAGTCCAAGGCGCTCTCTCGCTTGATTCCTGCCAAACCGCGTACACTCCGGCTCAGACGGTCGCGCTTCCGCATACGGCTCAGGCAGCCTCGGGAACACTGCCGAGCACGTACCCGAGCGCCTACTTCGCATCGTGGGGCGGAAAGGCTCTTCCACGCGCCGCCATGCCGCACCAAGGCTATGTGACGGCTTCGGCTGGAGTCGTAACGCTTACCGACACGGTGAGCGATGCTTTCGGTCACAGCATACCGATTGGGAATACGGCCCAAAGCGTCAACGCATACTTTGACAAGGACTGGGTAGCCGGAACCAAACTGCTCATCCCTGGCGGGAGCGCCAATTCAGGTGGCGCTTGCGTGAATGATTTTTGCACGATTGCCAGCGTGCAGAATGGGACACACCTAACGCTTGTGGAGAATCTAACGATTGGGGTAGGGTCCACTGGATGTTCGGTGAGTTCATCCGGCTCAACCGGCTGCTACTACCACTCCGCTGGACTAGCGGCAATCCTGCAAAAGACCAACGCGACAGGGACGATCACCTTCAGCGCCCGCTGGAAAGTCGCGCAGTCTTATCCCCAGGATATTTGGACAGGCGGCCATGCTATCGTTCCGGTGACGGCTTCAGACGGCTGCACGGGCTATCCGGCAATCTTCCCAAGCAACCGGCAGGAGGTCGGAGCGCTCTACCTCTCCTGTACCAGCGGCACGAACTCTCCTTCGTTGCGACTGATCTCTCAGTTTCCGAACAACGGCTGCACGAACGGGAGTTCGAACGATTGCCCTAGCGGCGCGATTCAGAACCTTGGTCCCACTACTCCCCAGTTCGATCCGGTGGACCCGTCCCTTATGTACGTGACCAAGCCGACAAACGGCGGCCATACCGGATTGTTCAAAGTGAAGTACAACGCGACCGGAACATCATGCGGCGGCAGCGCGTGCGGCTGGCTCCCTTGGACTCACTGGAACACTCCATATTCTTCGACTACCATCGCCGCGCCAGTCACCAACGAGTTGACGTGGACGAACCTAACGCCATTTGTCGGCGGTCAGGATCTTCGCAGTCAGATCCTTGCGAATACCAACTACAGCGAAACATTGTGGGGGCCGCTCACCGGCTTCAACACGGCTGGCCTGGCTGGTCCGTTCATGATCCTCTACGTCCTTTCAGGCGGCCAGAATGTCACTGGCTGGATGTTCGCGTTCTGCACCTCGAGCGCCGGGGTATGTTCCGGTCCTGGCCCTGGAGGCTTTTACAAGGCATGGCGCACGGATGACTCAACGGCTGGCGGGACGGACGTTTCGAACGGAGCGCTGCGGTACAGCGGGATACACGCCATCACGCCGCTCTTTGGTTCGACCGTGGCTAACGGATCGGCCTTTCTGCTCTCGACTCACACGCTAAATGCCGGGACCTCGACCATCCTCAATAGTGGCCCTTACACCGGGACAATCACTGCCGTGAGCCGCGGCGGCGTCTTTAGCTCGAATACCGCGCTCCCCTGGCCGATTGATGGAACCTATGACAATACATGCCCTGGTGGATTGCCAGCGTGGGTAGTGGCTCGCGGGGCAGTCGGCAACCAGTGCGTACTTGTCCAGGGACAGTTGCCGTGTAACACCTTTGCGGGCGCGGCAGAGGCGGCCGCGCAGCCCTGCCCATACAACTCATCTTGGGGCTATATCAGTGCGGCCGGTGGAACCAGCGGCCTTGAAGTTGGCGACTTTGGGAAGGACAATTCGGGCGATGCCGGCGGATTTGGTGGGGAAGATGACGAGGGCTTCATGGTCGTGACTACGCCCACGCTTGTCAGCGGGAGCACCTACCAGTGGTACATGCAACGTAATGCCAACTTCTCCTATTGCGCGTTCGGTAACGCGCAGTCCGTTCCGCCAAAGGACGGCATTCAGTCTGCGGCGCAACTCCAGCACGCAAATGGCTGGGGATACCACATGGTTCCGCGCGACGGCTGCGCTGGCGGCTCTGCTCTGCTCGTGGATATCGCAGGCAATAATGGCTACGCCTACAACTTCAATTTAATCACCGGGCATTTCGACGCTACCAATGTGGGACCGCAGGCGACCAGCATCATTGGCGCGGGGGCGCAACTACCGGACTTCTCCTTCATTTACAACATTCAGTCGCAATTCCCGTGGAGTTCCATTCCGAATCCGCGCAGTTCGTATCAAATACAAGGGCCGAAGTTCGCCGGATACAATTCGGACTTGGCTATCCAGTCCTACTCGAACACGAACCAAGCGGCGGCATCCGCGCTTCTAAAGCAGTACGCATTTGACTTTTCGACCTTCAACGCCGCGACTGGGGGTGATCTGGAATCTCCAGGGCAAACCATCGGAAGCCCGTTCGGAGCCTCACTGCAAGGCGGGACCACGGGCGTTTATAGTTTGACCATTAGCGGGACTCCCGACATCAAGCATCAGAATCTCAACGTGTGGGTCGGGCGGCGGATGCTGATCGATATTTCCAGTCCCACGCTGGGCAATACAATCACCGACGCCAATGCGTACCGTTATTGCTACGCTTACAAGGCTGGCGAATGCCGCATCGGATCGGCGCAGGGAACGCTCTACGTCGCCGTTCCGTACCTCGATGTGGTTGACAGCCCGACGCAGTGCTGGGCTTCCCAGATGAACCTGAATATCCCGTGCGCGTTCGCCGGACCAACCGAGGGAGGTCAGGGCCGACAGGTCTACATGGGCTCATCTGACGGCGCGGCAGCACGGCAACGCTACCTCGGCTGGCTCGGCATGGGGCCTGGGCAGCAACAGGTGTACTCGAAGATACTGCCAACGCCGGACGGGCTCTTCGGGCTGTTTGGCAGCTATGTGACCAACGGTTACGATACGACTCTGAAGATGGTCCAATTGCCGCCTCCAGCGAACGATTCGGTCTCTAGGTCCACTTTTGTACCAGTTTCTGTCCAGTGTCCCACTGGAAGCACGTGCATTGCAGAGTTCGGATACGATGAGACCGGCTACGACCACGCGAATAAGTTCTACTGCACGACCCGCGCTGAAAACTGCCGAGTAGTGAGCCCGACGATCAACGAAGCGAGCCCGTTCAGTTTCCCGTTTCCGACTGACGCAGCTCTCACGCCGGTAAGCGGTTCTATCCTGATTCCCGCGCTGCCGGGGCACGTGCTGTACTACCGTCTCATCATCGGCGGAAATCCAGGCCCAACTCAGGTTGTGGCTGTGCAATGAAGGAGATCCTAATGCGATTGGTTTTGCTTTTCCTCTGCGCCGCTTCTCTATGGGCGCAGTACATTCCTCCAGGCGGCGGCACAGGCAACGGCATCACAAACGTTACATCCCTGCCGGCGACTTGCACGGCCAGCGGCTCTCCCAACGTGGTGTTCCTAACCACTGGAACGGTGGGTCCCTACGCTTGCCTCGCACCAAACACATGGACCTTCATCGGTACAGGTGGCAACACGCCGGGGGTCGCGGGCTACACGCTCTGCGCGAGTGGCTGCAATACGACGATACCGGCGAGTGGGACAACCATCGCGGCGGCGACGCATGGACAGGGGCTTTACCCGTTCATCGGCGAATGTCTGGACGGTTCGGGGATTGCGATGGCCTGCAACTCCACGGTTAACACGACAACCGGGGCGCTGACGTTGAACTATTCCAGCGCTCCGTCTCAGGTGACTATCGTGGGCGCGACGGGCGGCTTCGCGAATCCCTTAACAACGCTCGGTGATCTGATGTATGAGAACGCCACGCCTGCCCCAACGCGGTTGGCGGGGAACACAACCAGCGCTCTGAACGTCCTGACTCAGACCGGCACAGGCTCAGTAAGCGCCGCTCCCGCCTGGACGACTCTAGCGACAGCCGGGATTGCTCCGTCTTCCACGGCCGTCACAGCGTCAAGCCCTGGGGTAGGAATTGCCCATTTCGCCGGATCGACTCAGGCAGTTACCAGTTCTACCATCGTAGCCGCCGACATCGCCGCCAATACGATTACGTCGGGACAAGTGAACAACTCGATTGCGCTCACGGGCACCGACATTAACACGTCCAACCAAGTCACAGCTACTCATCTTGCCGCTCCACTCCCGCTCGCGCAGGGTGGAACGAATTGCGCGACGCCGTATGCCATCAATCCGCAGACTACGACCTATCAGGTTGTCGCAGTGGATTTCACTTGTTCCAAGACGATCTCTGTTGCCTCTGGAACGTTCACCATCACACTAGTCGCTTCCGGTTCGCAGCCTGTGGCTGGTTCTTATATTCAGGTTGTCAACTACGGTTCTGGCGTAGTCACCATCGCTCGGAGTGGACAGAATATAAACGGTGGCACCAGCAGTTTGACCCTTGAAGCGGCCAGCGCTACGATTCCTTCGGACTGCTTTATTCAATCCGACGGTACCAATTATTTCGCATCTTGCGGGGCCGGAAATGCCCTCACGACCCAAGGAGATCTCAGCGTAGCCGGAGTAAATGGTATACCGTCTAGGCTAGCCGTTGGAGGGGCTACAACCCTACTTCATGGCGGGGCTTCGACGCCCGCATATAGCGCACTTGCCTTAGCCGATACGCCATTGACCACCCGCGGCGATCTGCTGGTCGCGAATTCCACTCCAGCGCTCGGTAGACTCGCAATCGGCGCGGCGAATACGGTCCTGCACGGAAGCGCGACCGACCCTACGTATAGCGCCGTGGTGGGCGGAGACTTCGGTTCCTCGATCGCCGCGCGCGCGGGGCTGAATAATGCGACGGCCGCTGCGGCAGCGCCCACGTTCTCGACCACCGCCGACTTCCTCGCCTACCAGGTCGCCGAGATTCCGCAGGTTGTCTTCATGAATGCGGATTTCACGACATCGGGCGTCGGTACGGCACTCGAAGCGATTACCGGCCTCACTTGGACACTTCCCGGCTCAACGGCGCTGAACGTCTCTTTCTCTTGCCATCTCATCTATCACCAGAATAGCGCCGCCGCTGCCGTAGCCTTTGGCACTCAGAACGCGACTACAGCGCCCACAAATTACGCCGCTAAGGGTGTGATTTACACTAGCGCGAGCGTCTTTGCGGCGGCGAATGTCGTCGCCAACACAGCGACAACGGCCGTCTCAGTGGTGAGCGGCACACCATCCGCGATCACGACCAACTGGAATGCTGATCTCGATGGCCTCATTGAGCAGCCGTCCGGCACGGCAAGCGTGTTCACAATTCGCGTCTCGACTGCCACGGCCGCAGATACCGTGACGGTTAAGAGAGGAAGTTTTTGCCGCGTGAATTAACGAGCCCATATGAGAACAATCGTCATCTCAATCCTTCTATTTTCCGCGCTCTTTGCGCAGACCAAAGATTCTGACCAGCGGTTGCTGAACTCCAAAACCTTCGCCAACCTCGGCACGCCCGCCAACGGAGCTATCGTCTACTGCTCGGACTGCACTGCGGCTAATCCAACGGCCAGCGGCGGCACTGGGGCCGTAGTGCGCCGTGAGAACGGAGCATGGAACGGCGGCGGAGGGAGCGGCGGCGTGTCGTCTTTTACGGGTGACGGAACGCTAATTACCAATTCAGCTTCGACCGGAGCCGTCACAGCCACACTCGGCAAAACCTTTCAAGGCAACGGGACCAAGCTACAATTGTCCACCGGCACGACTACGACTGGCGACTGCGTAAAGTTCGACGCGAACGGCAATACTATAGACTCTGGAGGAGCTTGCGGCGGCGGCGGATCTCCGGGAGGCTCAACCACGCAGTTTCAGTTTAACGATGCCAGTTCGTTTAATGGTACGGCTGGCTTCACCTGGGATAAAAACAATCCCGGCCTATCCCTATCCCTTATCAATCCCCTGCAAGGCAACGACGCCAACGACCGCCGAGGCGCGCGGTTCGCATTCACGACCGACTCCAGCACATCCAATCCGAACTTCTCGGATCAGAACGGGCTAGAAATTGTACAGACAATTCTCAACGGTCAGGCGACAAACGGTGGCGCGACGACAGCTAAGACTACCTTCCTAACCCTGAACCTCTCGCAGACCGGCTACGGCTCTGGCCAGAGAATCCCGTTTGGTATCGGCCAAATCTCATACGGCATGAGCGACAGCGGACTGATGAGTATTACTAACCAATATGCCGGTGGTCCGGTCAATGGCGATGAGTGCGACGGGTGCTTTTCGACCGTCTCTTATTCGAAGCAGCAACCGTCTCTGGCGCTGACAACTATCAGTAGTGTCGTGACTCCATCCACATGCAATACGACCAGCACGCAATCCATCACAGCAAACATAGCGGTTCAGACCGTCACTGTTGCAAGTTCGACAGGCTGCAACATCGGGAATTACGTCATCATCGGCCAGGAGGTTGCATCGGGCTCTCCCAATCTTGAAGCCGTCAAGATCACAGCGAGTGCGGCCGGAAGCATTTCCGGCATCTTTCGCTATACCCATTCCAACGGAGTGACCGTCACGCCAGCTACGGTCCTGGCGGTTGCCGATGTCAGCAAGTTCGGACAAGACCGGGTATTGGTCGATATGTCGGCTACGAGCTACACGACCGGCACTGTGGCGTCAATCTCCGGTGGTGGATTCACCGGCTCAGGGACTACCTGGGCGAACAATATGGTCGGCGGAACTGCAACCAATATCGGCTGCGTCTCGCTGACTAACGATAACTTCACGGTCACACCATTTGACAACGGCGCGAACATTCTGCGGTCTTGGTACCAGATCACGAGTGTAACTTCGGCCACGAGCATTGGAATTTTCACCTACTCCGTTGCTGGTGATATGGCCTATCGTGGTAACGGGGTTGGATCGGGTGCGTATACGATTCGCCCTTGTGCGAGGGTGCTTCTGATAGAAAGCTCCGCAGGTTCATTCACCGGAAACGTGATTCTGGAGAACAACAGTTTCACTTGGACGGCGGCGGATAATATCGAAGTGGCGATAAGTCCGTACCCTGACGTGACCGGATTTCAGTACAACATTGCGGCTTGGACCCCTGGTGGAACGTATCGCCAGTTTATGAACGTCACCAACTCCGGGGCGCGTAAATTTTCAGGTGGGTTCAATTTGGTAAGTGCCCTTGCGGTTGGCGGCGGTGCAGACACAGTGGCTTGGGATACAGGCTATGCTGTAGATAGTGCCAACACGGGCTTCTCAATCGGGGAAACTCGAACAGGGAACGCTTTCCTAGCAACCGCGACACCCACAAACTCAACAACAAAGAAGCCTTGCTATAACTTTGTGGGAGCTGCCCTGGCTGGCGGAGTGTGCGCTGATTACGATACCGCCCTTGTCGGTCTCACGGGACAAAGCACCGACAATCTTAGCACCGGGGGATTTGCAAAAGTTACGGTAGATTATGTAAACAACCCAGACGGTAAAGGAATTATTACCGCCGTTGGACATTTCACAATTGATGGGTCGCGGGCTGGATCAAACGGCCCGCTAGTTACTATTAAATCTGCCAGCAACGACACCTTACAATTTGCCATGAATGCCGGGAGTACTACAGACACAGGGAGAGGCGGAACCATTGAAGAAGTTGTCAATTATCACCATGCCTCAGACCCATTTGTCAGTTATGGCTCGATGATTGAAACGGGCGTTCAGATGAATGATGGAGCAAACAACACAGCGTTTGGGTCGTTTGGGGCCACGAAAATAGCGGCAAGCTCCTCACCCGCCACGAACGCAAGTTCTAATCTGATTTGGTACAACGCCTCGGTTTGGACCGGATCAGTGGCGCGGAACACTTGGATGTTTAACAGGGCGTACCCAGGAGTCTCCGGTAACAACGCTCATGTGGAATGGCAAGTAGCCGGGTTAGATCCTGCTCAGACATGGAATGCTACTTTCCCGTCTGTTTTTGCTGGCGTGAATGACCAAGGAAAATTCAGGTTTGGAAATGAGAACCTTCCCCAGGCATCCTCGGTAATGGCTACGCTCGATCCAACCGGGTTGACTGCCTCTCGTCTCTTCACTATGCCAGACATGGCGGGAACCTTCGCCTTAGACTTGACAGGAACAACAGGAACCATCAGCGGTGCGGTAACTGCCGGAGTATGTGACTCAGGGACGGCTACGGTGACAGGAGCGACCACTGGAATGGGTGTGGTGGCAACACCTATAACTTATCCTGGAGACGGAACAGTGTGGTACGGTTACGTAAGTGGCTCCAACACTGTCACCGTCAAAGTTTGCGGTTTGACGGTTGTGACCCCAAGCGCAAGTGCTTACAACGTGAGGGTGATTAAATGAGTGATATCGCAATAATGAGTGTGTTCGTAATAGTCACAGTGACGTGGATAGCGTTCGATGAACATCGCAGACGCAAACGTAACGGTCACACCCTGACCATCGGAGATCCAGAATGATCCTACGCCGCTCTGCACAACTGACAGACAAGGAAGGCAGGATGCTCAAAAGGTTGACGCACGTTCTCGCAGGAGTTGTTCTGACCATCATGCTATGGGGTGTATGGACGGTCGCCCACAACGGTCTTATCGCTTCCCATCTCGCGGTTAAGCCGCCGGAAATTACGCGCTACGGGCCTCCAACTTTTGGCGACGAAGAGGCTCCAGGCTGTATCTCAATCACTGAGGACGATCCTGGAATAGCTGTAACAGCTGAGTCGCGCTCGGCTCTAAAGAGTTACTCCGATAGGAACTTTAAGATCCGGCCATGCGCCAAAATGTCAAGCAGGCGGGCAATGGAATCATTGCGCCAGAAAGGAAACAGATGAATCGAAGACTTCAGAGAAGACTTGAGAGGATTTCCTCCTACTGTATCGGCGCATTGGTGGTCGTAGTGTGGATAGTAACGACAATCGTCGCCGCAGAGACGCCGAAGCCTAAGGATGCTCACCAGTCGGGACTCGTGACTTCCGCTCCGGCTCCCGCAAAGGATACTTCCGTCACTCCGTTGCCAGCTTCGATGTCCACGGCGGAATTGAAAGCTAAGCCCTTTGCCGAAGCCGTTCAAGCGCCACCGCAAGAATCCATCGCCAAACCAGCGCCGCCGCCCGTCATCCCCGAGAAACTGGAGATCCTCTATTTTCGCGCCGCGCTGGAAAGCGTGACTGCCGCACGCGCGGCCGACCAAGCCTTTGAGCGCGAGAAAGCTGTGAGTAAGGAAGTGCAGACCGCCTGCGGTTCAGCCTTCACGCCCACTGAACAGATGCGCCCCGACGGCAAACCGGCCGGTCGCCTGATCTGCGCTCCACTCCCAGCGCCTCCCGCCCCT
>DATGFC010000004.1:0-16473 GCA_035309485.1 Candidatus Sulfotelmatobacter sp. | reverse complement strand
GAGCCCGGTGAACCAAATGCTCACTATCAGCTCGGGCGCCTTTATCAGGCTCTGGGCAGGAAAGCCGACGCGGAAAGAGAACTGCGAACGACCAGGGAATTGCAGGAGAAGGCCGATCAGGATGTTGCCAGCCATATGCCTATCCATGCACCTGACGTGAAGCCAGTTGAGAACCAGTGAGAGTAGGTTTCAAAGTTTCATTGTTTCAAAGTAAAAACCAAAAGCGAGCGTCTTTGAAACGTTGAAACTCTGGAACATTGAAACCTGAAGCTACGCTCTTCCCTTTTTCGCCGCGACTGCCCTTTCTTTACCTGCCACTTCCCACGGACGTTTGGGGCGCTCGACCGGCGGCTTATCCCGATTCTCGACGCGGTCGTATTGGTACGCCTCGCTTACGGTTCCGAGCGATTCGTTATACAGACTGGGCAGGCCCAAAGCTTCTTTCAATTCCTCGGAGAACTGTTGGAGCGCTTTCAAATGCTCGGCGGTGGCTGGAATTTCCTGTTTCGAAGTCTTCAGGAACTGCTGGTAGCCGCGATTGACCAACTTCGAAATCTCGCTGCCAACCAGGCATCCGGGATAGGCAAAGATCTTGATGCCGTCTTCCGGCGTCTTCTGAATCGCCGCCGAAACATTATATTTCCGCAGGAACACCCGGGTGGTGGTTCCCGGTGCATCGGTCACGTCGAACCCGTGATCACGCAGCCAGGCTAGCGCTTCCTCGTAGGTTCGTGTTTCAATTGTCTTAGCCATTGATATTTACTTCACCTTTCCTTACCCGGCTTGTGCTCTCTGAGTTGGATGCGTACTTTATAAAGACCGGACGTAACTTTACATGAGCTGCATCGCCGGGCGAATCTGATTCATCTAAACAAGTTACTACATACCCTGTTTCGGACTACATAGCACATTACGTTGGTCATGGCGATCGGGTTCAACTATGGCACAGGGCTCTACCAAAACGGCCGCAGTCTCATCCTTGGAACAGTACGCTAAACCTCGGGAAGTTGCTTCAGGACTAGGAGAAACCCTAGGGCACAGCCTGATTGAGCGCATCGGAAACACTCCGCTGCTACGCCTCGACGCGCTGACCCGCGATCTGCCGGGCATAGCACTTTTGGGTAAGGCAGAGTGGTGTAATCCCGGCGGATCAGTGAAAGACCGTGCCGCCGCCAACATCGTTGCCGAAGCGAGCCGCACCGGACATCTTCGTCCTGGCAAGATTCTTCTCGACGCCACGAGCGGCAATACAGGTATTGCTTATGCGATGCTCGGCGCTGCCGAGGGATTCCCGGTCACACTCTGCATGCCAGAAAACGTCTCGCGCGAGCGCAAGCAGATTCTGCAAGGCTACGGCGCCAACATTATTTATACGGATCCCGGAGACGGTTCCGACGGCGCGATCCGCATGGCCCGCTCTCTGGCCGAGAACCACCCCGACCAGTACTTTTACGCCGACCAGTATTCCAATGCGGCCAACTGGAAAGCTCACTATTCCATGACCGCCAATGAAATCTGGCAGCAGACCCAAGGGCGGGTTACGCATTTCGTTTCGATGCTGGGCACGAGCGGCACGTTCGTCGGCACCACCCGTCGGCTCAAAGAACTGAATCCCGCGGTGAAGTGCGTTTCGCTGCAGCCCGACTCATCATTTCACGGAATCGAAGGCGCCAAGCATATGGCCAGCGCGATCGTTCCCAGGATTTACGATCCCTCCTTGGCTGACCAGAATCTGGAAATCTCCACCGAAGACGCCTACGCCATGTGCCGCCACCTCTCCCGGGGAGCCGGACTGTTGGTAGGAATCTCTGCCGCTGCCGCGGTCGTCGGCTGCCTGAAGATTGCTCAGGGGCTTTCTTTGAGGCGTGGACAGGAAGCCGTCATCGTCACGATCCTGTGCGACTCGGGTGAGAAATACCTGAGCGAACGCTTCTGGACGGAAGGATAAGAAATTGTTAATTGTTGAATTTTGATTGTTGAATGAAAATCATCGGCCTCAGGTTTCCATTTACTTGTTCACACTGAAATTTCCTTGATTGATGCTGAAACTCACACGCGCAGACTACGAAGCCCTACGCCGCCACGGAGAAGAAACCTACCCGCATGAATGCTGTGGCGTTCTCCTTGGGCGCTTCGACGACGACGGCACCCGCGTCGTGACCTCGACTGCGCGCTGCGGCAACACCCGAACCGATTCTGCGCACAACCGCTACAACATCGATCCCAAGGAATTGGTGCGAATCCAGCGTGAAGGCCGTGGCCGCGGCGAGGACATCGTCGGCTTCTATCATTCCCATCCCGACCATCCCGCCCAGTGGTCCCCGACCGACTTCGCCGAGGCCCACTGGATCGGCTGCTCCTACGTCATCACCAGCGTGGAGAAGGGTAAGGCGGCCATGACCAACTCGTTCGAACTGTCCGGCTCCGACGAGAACGATAAGCGCCTCCTCGACGAAAAAGTTGAAGTCGCATAGCACTCCCTGATTCTTAAACTCCTTACCCACTACGGCAAGTGCTGGATTTTCACAGCGTGACGAGAGAGGCTCGGGCATGGCTCTAAATTGATTTCCGACAAAGAATCCTGCGAAAAGCCGCGTCCGGCAAGGGGTTTGCGGGAAATGCGTTTCCGGTCTGCACCATTTTCGGTCATGTGCTTGTGGACGGGCTGCACTCGATTGAAAATGCATGTACTTACAACCTGCGATTTTTCGTTGACTGAAAAAATAGAAGGAGTACAACAAGATCGTTCTTTGACAGCTTCTTAAGTTTTTCCGGTTGGTGCGGCGTCCGGGGCTCGAGCGAAGTCACCTGGTGAATCGAAAGATTGGCTAGGAAGGCAAGCAAGGGTCTATAGCAAAGCGCTGGTCGAGGAGAACGGAGAAGAAATGTTGAAGGCAGGATAGAGTTCCGAGGCGTAGGGTAGATTTATCCGGTTGGCGGTGAGCCCGGAGCCCAAGCGAAGATCGCGCGTTGCGCCCCGCAAGGGAGGCAGCGAGAGCAGGTCGAGCGAGGGTCAAACGCGAGCTACTGGCCGAGACGAATGGATCCTACATCACCTCGGAACTCTCTTATTTTTGGCTACCACCTGTCAGCTCTCCGCCGTCAACTCTTAGCGCTTTCGTGTTCTTCGGCGTGCCCAGCCCCACCCATTAAAAGCGAACTCTTCAGTCCGTTCTCCCAATGGAGTCCCCTCCTTGTCTCCTTTCACCGGCAGTGACCCATGTGAGGTTCCAGTATTTTGCCGCAAATTCAAAAAGTACTTGACATGATATATAGTGTTGTAGTTAAGTATAACAGTACTGAAGCTTACGTGAGGTCATCGTTCGCGACTTCCGGGGGAATAATTCCCCCACAGCCAACAGGAAATCAGGACCTCTCAAGGAGATAAAAAATGAAATCCGCACGTTTCGTGCTGTACCTTCTCTTGGTATCGCTTTCTACATTGACTTTTGCCCAGTCCGACGCGCAAAAGTCGTTCGATAAACTCAAAACTCTGGCAGGCTCCTGGCAAGGCAGCTACGAAGGCAAACCCATGCAGGCCACCCTTCGCGTGACTTCGATGGGCAACGCGATTGTCCACGAGATGAAGGGAGAAGGCCCGGATGATCCGATCACCATGTTCTATCTGGACGGAGATCGTTTGCTCCTGACGCATTACTGCGACGCCGGGAATCGGCCTCGCATGGCAGGCAAATTGTCGCCCGACGGAAAGACCTTGGAATTCGACCTCGTCGACGTGGGCAATTACAGCAGCACGCAAGGCGGACACATGCAGCACGCGGTGTTCAACATCATTGACGCAAACCATCACACCGAGGAATGGACGTTTTTTCTCGAAGGAAAGCCGCCCATGGTCGCGCGCCTGGACATGAAGCGTACCAACTGAACAGGGAATATCCCTCAAAAGAGCGAACTGGAAACCCGGATGGACCGTGAGTGGAACGACAGTCAGCCGATTTACCGTCAACTTCGCGATCGCGTGGTCGCAATGATACTCGACGGCGTGCTCAACGAAGGTGATCCGCTGCCTTCGGTGCGTAATGTTGCGGCCGAGTATCGTGTGAATCCGCTCACCGTCCTGAAGGGCTACCAGGAGTTAGTGGACGAGCAGTTTGTCGAGAGCAAACGAGGCCTGGGTATGTTCGTGAAGACGGGAGCCCGGAATCTGCTGTTGAACGGAGAACGGCAGAAGTTCCTGGCCGAAGAATGGCCGCGGGTCTACGCGACGATTCAGCGGTTGGGACTGAAACCGGAAGAACTGTTGGCATCTGGAAACCGGCGGGCGGCCAAGACCACAAAGGGGGAACGCTGAACCAATGGCATGCATAGAGGCACGAGGCCTGCGCAAGGTGTTCGGCACAACCGTGGCGCTGGATGGAGTGGATTTGCGGGTCGATGAGGGCCGTATTCTCGGGCTTATCGGTCCCAACGGCGCCGGCAAAACGACCGCGCTCAATGCGATTCTCGGGCTCACTCCTTATGAAGGAGAACTGCGGGTCCTGGGGCGCGATCCCTGGAACGAGCGTGATCAGCTGATGCGCGACGTCTCGTTCATCGCCGATGTTGCGGTGCTGCCGCGATGGATGCGAGTTTCGCAAATACTCGACTACGTCGCCGGCGTGCACCCGCGGTTCCAGCGTGCGAAGGCGGAAGCCTTCCTGGCGAAGACCACGATCCAGCGCCGCAGCAAGATCAGGGAATTGTCGAAGGGCATGGTGACGCAGTTGCACCTGGCCCTGATCATGGCGATTGACGCGAAATTGCTGGTGCTGGACGAGCCGACGCTAGGGCTCGACATTCTTTATCGCAAGCAGTTTTACGATTCCCTGCTGAACGACTACTACGACCGCAGCCGCACGATTGTCGTGACCACCCATCAGGTGGACGAGATCCAGGACGTGCTCACAGATCTCATGTTCATCGACCGCGGGCGCATCGTTTTCCATTGCAGCATGGAAGAGTTCGAATCGCGCTATCTGGAAGCGACTGTGAATCCTGAGAACATTGCCGCAGCACGGGCGCTCAAGCCGATCCACGAGCGCCAGGCACTGGGGCGAAGCATCATGATTTTCGATCGTGCCGATCGCGAGCAAGTTCGCGCAATGGGCGACGTACGCACGCCCAGCATTGCCGATCTTTTCATCGCTGTGATGGGCAAACAAGCCGCACAAGGAATGACAACATGAACACTCAATCGAACGCGCTGCATGAGCCCCGGATCGATTCCCAGGCGATGGCTCCTGCCATGGGCGCAACACGACCGTTCTATTGGTCGGTCCAGCGCGAATTTTGGGAGAATCGTTCGATCTATCTCGCACCGCTGGGAGTGGCCGCCGTCTTTCTATTCGGCTTTTTGTTGAGCCTGCCGCGTTTGCCCAAACAGGTGCGTGCTCTGGTGTCGCTCGACCCGGTGCGCTACCGCGATGCGATTTCCATGCCGTACGACTTTGCCGCAGGTCTCATGATGCTCACCGGCATCATCGTAAGTGTGTTTTATTGCCTGGATGCGCTGCACGGGGAGCGCCGCGATCGCAGCATCCTGTTCTGGAAGTCGCTGCCGGTTTCCGATCTCACCACGGTAATGGCCAAAGCCAGCATCCCCCTCGTTCTGCTGCCTCTGGTCACGATCGCGGTCACGCTGGCCCTGCATTGGACCATGCTGCTGATCAGCAGCGCAGTATTGCTGGGAAGCGGTTTGAGTGTCGCGACCCTGTGGACGCAGTTAGGGTTCTTCCAAATGTCGTGGCTGCTGCTTTATCACATCTTGACGGCGCATGCGCTCTGGCCGTTCCCGGTGTATTGCTGGCTCCAGTTGGTTTCCGGGTGGGCGCGGCGTGCGGCCTTCTTATGGGCAGCATTGCCGCTGGTCGCAATCGGCGCCGTCGAGATGATCGCGTTCCGCACAGCGCATTTTGCGGCGCTGGTCGGCTCGCGACTGATCGGCGCTGCTCCAGCTATCGCCCAGAGTCCCGGAGATATGTTTCCCACTGGCCCGATGACACATATCACTCCTGACAGGTTTTTGAGCAGCCCGGGGCTGTGGATTGGCCTGCTTGTTGGAGTGGCGTTCCTGGCTGCAGCAGTCCGGCTGCGTCGCTATCGTGGCCCCCTCTGATTCGCTCGCGGGTTCGAGTCCTTTTCGCGAGTAAGGAGAAACGGATATGAGCACCGCAATCGTCATGGAACGGATTGCAGAAGTGTCGCCCCGTCTCAACGCTAGGATCGCCGGGGCGTTTTATTTGGTCACGATACTGACGAGAATGTTCGTCGAGATCTTCGTTCGTAACCGGCTGGTGGCGTCGGACAACGCCGCGGCGACGGCGAATAATATTCTCGCGCACGAGCCGTTATGGCGGTTGGGCTTCGCGACCGACATCATCGCGTTTGCGAGCTATATTGCGTTGGCGGCTCTTTTGTACGAGTTATTTAAGCCAGTGAACCAGAGCCTCTCGTTAGTCGCAGCTTTTTTCGGCCTTGTGGCAAGCGTTGTTCATGCCATCAGCAGCCTGTTTCATCTGGCCCCCTTGGTCCTTTTGGGAGGCGCGCCGTACCTGACCGTTTTCACTGTGGAACAGTTGCAGGCGCTGGCGCTCGTGTTTCTACGATTGCGCGCCGCGGCGTACCACAATATCGGACTAGTATTTTTCGGATTGTACTTGCTTTCGGTCGGCATTCTCATTTTCAAGTCCGCCTTCCTGCCGCGGATTCTCGGCGTACTGATGGTACTTGCCGGTTTGAGCTACATGCCGTTTCTATCACCACCGCTCGTACGCTCTCTGCAGCCCTACATCCTGGTTTTTCCAGGTGTCGGGCAAATATCGCTGTGCCTGTGGCTCCTGGTGATGGGCGTGGACGCTCAGCGATGGAAGAAGCAGGTCGGCGCAGCCGGGGCACGGGGATCGTAGAACGCCGCGCCGCAGGTTCCCTAGGTTGCTTTTTTGGTGCTGCGGCGGAAGCCCTTTCATGTTTTGTGGCGAAATAAGTGGGTGTCACTCGCAGCGCTAGCGGGACGGTGCGGCATGCGCCTGAGCAACCTGTTTTCTCTCCGCGCTTGCCTGTTTGGCTTCCTTGCTGGCTTCGAGGGTCATATCGCGTGCGCCAAATCCCACGCCGATTTTCTTGAGGAAGGCATTCGGTGGAGTGCCTCCGGCAAAAATCCACACAAAATCATTGGGGATCTCTTGTTTGCCGCCGTTCACCTCGATGATTACCGACTCCGGCTTGAACTCAACCGGCGACGAATTGAACTGCACGCGCACTTTGCCCGAGCGCATGAACTCTTCAATCCGCTTGGCATTTCGTTCTTTGATGCGGCTGAAACGCTCGGACCGGTAGGAGAGTGTTACTTGATTGCCGGCCTGGCTGGCGAGGCCCATCGCCGCTTCCACCGCACTGTCTCCGCCGCCCACTACTAAAATCTTCTTGTTGATGTAGTGGTCTGCTTCGATCAGGCGATACATCACTTTGGGTAGATCCTCGCCCTTTACTCCGAGTTTGCGCGGCTCACCGGCGCGGCCGAGCGCGAGAACCACAGATCGCGCGCGGTACTGTTTCGTCGCGGTCACAATCGTGAAGATACCCTTCTCGTCCTTTTGGATGTCTTCAACTTTATCCCCGGTAGAAACGTTGAAGTCAGCGCGATTCAGAACCATGTCCCAGAAGGCCAGCAGATTTTCCTTCGAAAGCTGCATCTTCTTAAACTTGCCGTACATGGGGAATTCCACGGGGCTGGTCATCACCAGCTTCTGCCGGGGATACTTGGCGACCGTCCCCCCAACTTCGTCGCGCTCCAGTGTGATGTAATTGAGCTCGTTTTCAATGGCGCGCAAAGAGGCGCTGATTCCCGCAGGTCCAGCGCCGACGATTAAGACGTCATAGACTCCAGGAACCGGTTGCGGCGCGCTGGCCGCCTTGAGCCGCGCAGCAATGGTATCTATACAACTGCGCCCTTGATTGACTGCATTTTTAATCAGAGCCAGTCCGCCGAGTTCTCCTACAATAAAAAGATTCGCGACCGACGTCTCGTATTCGGGCGTGAGATAGGGCATGTCGGCAGCCATGCTGGGGCTGGCCATCACCATCGTGATCGCGCCCACCGGACACGCATCCGCGCACAGGCCGTGGCCGATACATTTATGTCCGTTGACGATAACCGCCTTGCCGCCGATCATGGCGAGCACATCGCCCTCCGGGCAAACGCTCGTACAGGTTCCGCAGCCGATGCAGTAGTTCGTATCAATGTGGGGATGCTGCGCCTTCGGCCCTTCGGAAAAAAGCTTGCCTTTTTCGGCGGCTTCGCGGGCTCGAGCTTCAGTCTTCTTCAGCCGCCTGAGATAGACGATCAGAAAAAAGAAGCAAATCACTCCGCCAATTCCATAAGTGATGAGCGTGTCCATGTGTCTGGCTCAGAAATACCCCAGAACAAACTGCAGTCCGATGTGCAAGAGGGCGAGTACGGCGAAAGCATAGCTGAAGGGCTTGTGCACGACGTGCCAGAGATGGAAAACTTTTTGCGAGCGCGACAGGAACAGAATTCTCTTGGAGAGTGCCGCCTCTTCGGCTGCAGCATGAATTGCTTTCTCCAGTTCCCGATTTCGCGTGGGTAGAAATCCTGCCAGCGTCTGGACGTATCCTCCAAAACGCAGTGCGTGACGGCGCAGCCGTGCCACGCGAAACACGCGCACTACGTCCAGCATCATCATGTAGATCAGCGCAATGACGATAGGCAGCCGTGCTACACGATGTGCGTCCGGCATGCGCAGCAGGGTGCGCAGATCGGCCGCCGGCAGCACATTCTGGGCCGCCAGTTGTTGTGCCAGAGTCTCCTGCAGTTCCTGCACTTCCTTTACCGACAGCTCTGCAGTGGTGACCTTCCTTGGAATCTGGGCATAAAGATAGCGACCCACGACTCCGCTTGCCGATACCGCGAACATGATCCAGAAAGCCATGCCGGCAATTCCCTTGAACTTCAGCGTGGAATGGAACGCGATGATGAAAGGCGCAGTCAGTCCCATAAGCACGTGAATGTCGAGCCAGTGCCGAGTGCTGCCAATCGTGCCCAGCCAGGGCCAATGCTTACGGATCGGATACAAGAAGATGCCCACGAACAAGGCCACGCCCATGAATCCCAAATACAAGCCGATCGGCCCGCTGGGCCGCAGCAGGTGATGCTTCGGGGAGAAAGGACGATCAAGGGCCGACAGTTTGTAATAATCGAACCCATAAAAAAAGATGGCGAGATTGGTGGCAAAGGCAAGGATGTAGAGGGCTCGAAGGCGCAGACGATGGCCTCGCTCCGTATCCGGAACAGATTTCGTCCCGCTCGCCACTCGGGCTGCTGCTGTAGCGTTCGCGCTCATTTCGTCTTGACCTGCTCTTCTGTGGTTACTGAGAATTTCTTGTATGACGTGAACTGGTGCAAGTTACGCCAGTGTTGCTTTGGCGTTTCGACTTCCACGCGGGCCTGGGTGGGGAACCAATACACCTGCTTGGAATCGGAGAACGATACCGGCGAAAAATCGATCTCAGAATCGAGCGACTTCAGCCCAACATCCTGCAAAGTGTCCGCGATTCCGGCTTCCAGCTTCGCGATCGACCCGGTCTCCGCATCAATCCATGCCGTGCCCGAAAGTTCCAGAGGATATTCCCGACCGCGCAGGGCCAAAGCGGCGGGCGATTTCATTCCTGTGATGTGTTGGAAGGTGACCTTCTGCAAGGTCCGGCCCCCGAAACTTTCCTCTCCCGCCGGGGTGAACTTGAACGCCGTCGCATAGTAAGGATGAAAGATCAGAAACAGGGTGGCGAAGCCATTGCTCAGCAGCATCGAAGTATTCCGACGATCCCGCTTCGCTTGCTTTACCGGGATGCGCGACTCAGAGAGATTGAGCTCGCCTCCAGCGTTGGTCAGGATGACAAGATAGTCGTACGTGGAATCTTCTTTCAGTTCCACTTTGTCGTCCTTGCCTAGCTTTTCCTGGCGTACTTGCTCGGTGCACTTCACGTCCGAGAACTGATCCAGGAAGACAGCTGTTTGACTGGCGGTTCGGGCCAGCAAATCCGTTAGCTTCTGCGCTTCAGGAGATGCCGGTGTAGTGCCGGCAAGGCAAAATCCTGCCGTGAAGGCGCCAAGGAGAACGAAGCCGGCGATCCGTGCGGCGTGCGTGACCATCTGCGCTTGGTCCTTCATTCGCTTTTCCTCTTCGAGTCGAAGCGGTAGCCGATCGAGAACATGAGCTGGTCATAGCTCATATCCCCTCGGTTCGTCGTGAAATTTCCTTGCAGATAGTAGTGCGGCCCAAGCGTAGTCTCGACCGTGCCGGTCACGAAGCGCCCGCGCGTGTTGGTGGTGATCGGAGACGCGAACTTCTGTTGTCACAGCAGAACTTCGAGACGCAGCCGGTAGCTCATTTGCCGCGACAGGGAAACCGCCTCATAGTCGCCGGTCCCGAACGAACTGTTGAAGCGAGCGTAGTGCACGTCGGCCCGCATCTTCACGAATGGAATGCGGCCGAAACTGATGCCGTACATCTGGTTCAATGAACTCTTGGCATCCCCGGTGCCGCTGCTGCGGCCCAAATTTGTGGACAGCCATACCTGGTTCAACACCTCGACCCGTCCCCCTGCGCTGAATCCCTGGAACAGGTACTTGTCGAGCAGCCCGGTGCCGATCAGGGTGGGATCGAACGTGGGTATATCGCGAAAGTAGTTGTAGTTGAAGTCCAGTTCCACGCGTGAAAGCGGATCGACGCGCAAGGTGAAAAAGTTGCGGCCCAGTCCCGGCCCGGGAGAAGGCGTAGCGGAGTTTCCCGTCGGACTGTCGAGTTGCGCCGATTCGTAGACCGCGATCGTGCGCTTGTAGGAAACAGAATCCTCAAAAAACACGAACGGCCGGTCCATCTGCCAGTTCACCATGCTCACGCCCGCGCCGCTGGTGCTGCTGTAGTGGAAGCCGTTAAATTCGCCGCCCTCGAAGTTGATGAAGCTTCCGCCGATCACGCGATTCGGGCTGTAGTCCCAGGACGAAGGATCGGGTGTGGACCCTCCGAAAATTCCGATCACGCTGCCTTTCGAAAGCCGCTTCCCAAAATATCCGCCGTCGATGGTGTCGAGGCTCGGAGCCCACGGCAGGAACAAGCGCCCAAATCCCGCCACCAGCGTTGAATTGGGATTGTCGTACGTCATGTTAAGGTGGTACGTGCGGTTGATCAGGTTCTGAAGCGTCTGCTGGCTGGCGGCGGAAGCTTTGGTGAGTTGTCCACGCCAGTAGCCGCTGAGATTCCAGTAGGTACCGCCAATGCGGGTAATATCGCCGCGGAAAACCATCCCCACGTCGGAACTGGTGACGTTGCTCGTACCATGGCTGATGGTTTCGATTGTGTCGAAGCCGATTCGTCCGCGAGCGCGGTTCACAGACGGCGGCGGCGGGCGCGGCACTTCGGAGCGGGCTTCCTCATCGAGCGTGTCGCCTTCCGTAAATGAAATCACCGCGGGATATTGTCGAGTAGCGCTCAGCGTGCGTTGCTGCACCAGGGCTTCGGCATCGCCGCTGGAAAGATACGCAAGGTCGCCGACTTTCACCGGCCGCTTGGGCGCGCGAATGTCGGTAACTGCGGAAGTCTCGGCTATGCCGGTGACTTCGAGTTCCGCGACGACTCGTGGGTCAGCAGTGTTGACGCTGTCGCCCTGCTTCGCTGGTAAATTCGTGTCCTCGATTTCCAACTTCATGCCTTCGCTCAAGCCTTGGGCGCGTCCGCCGTCGAGATAGACGACCCCGTCAGCCACATATTTCACTTTGAAAACCGTGCGCAGGTTAGGATCATCCGTACGAGCGATGAGCGTGGTTGTCGTGACGGGCTCGACAGAAGGCTCTTCCGCGGGAGTTGGAGGAGCGGGTTCGACCGCCTTTTCACTTCTTGCAGGCTCCGGCACGTTCGATGCCTCAATCGGAACAGAAGCAGAAGCCGGCGGGGCAGATGGCATTACCGCCGGCGGACTGGTGGTCGCCACCTCCTGCTTTGGAGCGCTGGCAGCGGGTGTTGGCGTAGAAGAAGCCTGTACAACGTCGCTGGCCGGAGTCGCAGCGGGCGACGGCTTCTGTGGAGCGGGCGCGGGTTGCGCTGGCACGGAGGCAGCAGCGGAATTGTCCGCCGGCGGTTCGAATGCCGGACCCGCGATTGCCGGAGGCGGTGCTATCGGCGCGGAATTTTCCGTGGGCGTGTCCATCACAGGCTTCGAATCTCGATGCCTGCGAAACACGCCAATCAAGTTGCCAGTCGTCGCCGCTACCGGCGCACCACGTGAAGCCATGCGCGAATTTTCTGCCGGAGCAATGGTGACGATGATGCGGTTCTCTTCTACCTTCACCGAGTAGGGATGCGCCTGATCCAAATCGAGAACCACTCGCGTGATCAGGGGGCTTTCGCTGTGGCGGGCGATCCGCACTCGCCGCACTCCATTCGCATTGACTGCAACGCTACTGTTGCCGGCGTCACTGGTGGTATCAGGAAAATCGAGCAGGATGCGATCCGGATGAATGGCAGTTTCGTCGGAAGGCTTAACTGGGGCGCTGAGAGTAATTTCTACACGCAAATTGGCGCCATCCCGGACCGCCGAGACGCGCTGCAACGTTGCCGTCGTACCGGTCTGTGCCGCGGCACAAGACAGCAACAGCATCACGGTCCCCAGATGTTTCTGCACTGCCTTCATGCTTGATTGACTTTCGGTGGCGTTCCATTCGCAGCCTGACACTCGGTGCTTCCGCCATCTCGTTTCTTAACTTCTTAGCAACCCTTACGCCAAAGCTATCCGCCACCCTGACCGCTCTGATGACATTGGTAACAGTTGATGCTGTTGTAGACATACCCCGGCACGTTGTCGTGCTGGAAGTTGTTCGCGTTATTGCCGCCATGACATCCAGTGCACTGGAAGACGGAGTAGTTATTCGAATTGGTGTGGCACGTCGAGCACACATTGCCGGCATTGCCGTGGCTGGTCGGGAACGGCGTGTACTGCGTGTGGTTAAAGGTAGCGCCGCTCCAGGCTGTGGTGTTGTGGCAGTTCTGGCAGGTCGTTGGGAAGAACTGCGGTTGTGCCGCGTGCCCCGGATTTGCGGTGTTGTTGTAGTCCGTCTGGTGGCAGCCGATGCAGGTCGTGGGCAGCGTCGTGTAATTGTTGTTGACGTGGCAGTCGGCACAAACACGCGGAGGCACGGTGTGGGAGCCGGTAAGGGGGAAGGCTGTGGTGTTGTGATTGAACGTCGAATCAGTCCACACCGAGGTGTCGTGGCATAACTCGCAAGTGGTCGGGAAGCCGGCGGCCGCGTGCGCGGGATTGTTCGTGCCGGTGTAGTCCTTCTGATGGCACGAATAGCAGAGAGTGCTGTTCAGCGAGTAATTGTTGTTAGTGTGGCAGTCAGTACACACCCGCGGCGGGACGGTGTGCGCGCCCGTCAGCTGGAATCCAGTCGTCGTGTGATTGAACGTGGCGTCTGTGCAGAGCACGGTGTCGTGGCAGGTCTCGCACGTTGTCGGGAATCCCGCCGCAATGTGGTTCACTGGCGTGGTCGCGGTGTTGTAGTCGTTCTGGTGGCACGACACGCAGGCCGTGCTGGTCAGGTTGTAATTGTTGTTGACATGACAATCCGTGCACTGCCGCGGGGGCGACGTGTGCGCGCCGCTCAGGGGGAATCCAGTGCTGTTGTGGTTGAAGGTCGCATTCAGCCAGGAAGTCGTGTTGTGGCACTGGTCGCAGGTTTGCGGGAAGTTCGACGAAACGTGATTCGGGTTGGTCGTTCCCTGGAAGTCTTTCAGGTGGCAGGTAACGCAGGCCGTGCTGGTCAGGTTGTAATTATTGTTGACATGGCAATCCGTGCACTGCCGTGGTGGAACGGTGTGCATGCCGGTGAGGGGGAACGCCGTCGCGTTGTGGTTGAATGACGCATTCGACCACGAAGTCGTATTGTGGCATTGTTGGCAGGTCTGCGCGAAAGCGGCCGCCACGTGGTTGGGATTGGTGGTTCCCTGATAATCCTTCAGGTGGCAGGTAACGCAGGCCGTGCTGGTGAGGTTGTAATTGTTGTTGATGTGGCAATCGGCGCATAGCCGCGGCGGTACGGCGTGGCCGCCGGATAATGGAAACCCGACGGACGCGTGATCGAAGTTCGCACTCAACCAGTTGTCTGTTCCGTGGCAGTTATTACAAGTTGTGGAGAAGCCGCCACTGACATGACTGGGGTTTGTCGCTGACTTAAAATCTGCCGCGTGGCAGGAATAGCACTCAGTCGACATTGCTTGAAACTGGCTGCTAGCCGCGCCTTTGTGGCACGAGTCGCAGTCCACGGCCGCGTGCGCTCCGGTAAGCGGGAAGCGATTGTTATGCTGCTGGATCTGATTCACCGTTACTTGCCAGCCTCGCACCGTGTGGCATTGCTCGCAGTTCGCTCCCAGTTGCCGGCGGTGAATGTCGGCATGGCAATCCTGGCAGCGCTGCCCGACATTCGAAAACACCGGCTTCACATGGCACTGCACGCAGGTCACAGACTGGTGCATGCCGCGTAATGGATAACGAGTCTGATTGTGGTCGAACTCAGGAACCGCGCGAATTGGTTTCCAGGCGCTCGCCGTGTGGCAGTTCTGGCAAGGAGTGCTTAAATTTCCGTGCGGGCTGTGAGTACCCGCAGATTCCTGCGCTCTTCCGAAAATTCCGGAAGACGCCACCGCCAGCAGCACCACCAACTTAAGAACGCCCCGACACGCCCACATGACCGGCCCCTTGCTTGGTCACTGCAATTCAAAATAAGACGGTAGAAAGATTAAAGACGACGGATGCAATTCTCTGTCCACTTAGAATAACGACTCGAACCCTCTGTGCGAAGGTTACGCATGGCCCTGTCTGAGCGTCGATTCGTTCATCGGTCAAATTCCTGTGACGTTCACGATTACTATGAGTGAAATGTAAGTTCTGCGCGTTGCCTCGCACTTTTTGCCATTATTACTAGGCGTTAAAAAAACTGGACAGCGTACAAAAACTCCGCATTCATGCGCCCGCGAAGCGCATTTCGAGTATGTTCGAGAACGCTGCGTTTCGATACTGGAAGGTTGTACAACTTCAGTCTCCCGAAAGAGCACAACGATGTTCTGGTCAAAGCTGAAGAAAGTTTATGGAAGATTAGAATCCAGACTGTTTGTTTTTGGGCACTGGATTCGTGGCCCCATGACAGGCGGCGCAATCCTTTGGTGTTGGCTTGTAGAACAGAACGGTCTTGGCTGCCACCACCTTCGTCAACTTGTGGCACTCGGTACAGCGGACATTCTGATGAGCACCACGCAAGGGAAATGTAGTTCGCTTCTCATGGTCGAAGAGTGACGGCTTCCACTTCATGCTGTTGTGGCACTCGGCACAGCGGGTAACGTCGGCTACGGCGAACTGTTTCCCATGGATGTCTTCATGGCAGTCCTCGCACTTTGTCGGGGCGGCCTTGAAGTCCACGTTAATCAACTTGGTCTCAAGGTTTGGAGGTTTGTGACAGTCCATGCACGGCGTCGCGCGGTGCGCTCCCAGCAATACAAACTTCGTCTTGGAGTGATCGAAGCCGGAAAGCTCTTTCCACGTCTTGGTGGTGTGACAGGCTTCGCATCCTGCCACTGAACCATCCGCACGCGCTTGCTGCATGCGATCTTTGAATTGACCTTTATGCGGATCGGCGTGGCAACTGGTGCAGTTCAGGTTGCTCCAGTGGTATACCGCGGCCTTCGGCTGGAACTCTGCCGATTCCTTGTAGCAGTCGGAGCAGGGCACCGCGACATGGCCGCCCGTCAACACGAAGCGAGTTTGCTTGTGCTTTGTCAGGCTAAACGTGGAAGGCTTGTAGGCCTCGAGATTGTGGCAGCGATCGCAGGAGTTGAAGTAAGGCGCTGCGGCAAACTGCCCCGCATGTTTATCGGCGTGACAGTCCGTGCAGCGCTCGAACTTGACTTTGAATAAGGTGTCCTTGCCTTTCGGAAGGTGGCACTTTGCGCACTCCAGGCGCGCATGCGCGCCCTGCAGCGGGTAAGCACTGGAGGCGTGCTCCTTCACCGTGAACGTCGATGGCTTCCAGCCATTCACTGTATGACAGGAGGCGCACTCCCCGCCATCCGCGCGCTTGGCGAACTGGCCTTTATGCGGATCGGGCCGGTGGCAATCCATGCACTTCTGGAATGCGAGCGGCTTTTTGAAGTCACCGTTGGCATGGCACTGCGCGCAATCAACGCTAGCGTGCTTGCCCTGCAGCGGGAACTTGGTCTTGGAGTGGTCGAAGCGTTCATTCACCGATTGCAGTGAAACCTTCTTCCAGCCGCTGGTGTTATGGCACGATTGGCATCCCTGGGCAAAGCTGCCGTGGTGCGGATCCTTGTGGCAATCGGAGCACTGGTTGAACGGAATACCCACGTACTGCGGCTTGCCGTCGGCACCGTTCGTGTGGCACTTGGCGCA
>DATGFC010000003.1:0-16793 GCA_035309485.1 Candidatus Sulfotelmatobacter sp. | reverse complement strand
AGGGGTCAGGGGTCAGGGGTCAGGGGTCAGGGGTCAGGGGTCAGGGGTCAGGGGTCAGGGATTAGGGAGCAGTGACCAGTGATCAGTAATCAGTGATCAGTCCCCCCCAATGAGGGCGGGCACCCCGTGACCCAACATCTTCAGGTTTAACGATCACTCCATCCACTCCATCTCATCTCATCACCACTTATTCATTGACAGTAGCGATCTGCTACGCTGCGGCGATCCCTGATACGATGTTGTGCTGTTTTCAAAATAGACAACTGGACTGCCATGGCTGATATCACATTCCGCGTTAATGGAAGTGAAAAGAACGTTAGTGTCGCTCCGGAAACTCCGCTGCTGTGGGTGCTGCGCGACACGCTGGAACTCACGGGAACGAAATTTGGCTGCGGGGCCGGATTATGCGGCGTTTGCACCGTGCATGTGGATGGCAACGCGATCCGGTCGTGCTCGACTCCGGTGTCGCAGGTGGCGGGCAAAAGCGTGACCACGATTGAAGGATTGGGCGCGAATGGCATGCACGTTCTGCAACAGGCGTGGATTGCCGAAGAAGTTCCGCAATGCGGCTACTGCCAGACCGGGCAGATCATGAGCGCGGCCGCGCTGCTGGCGAAGACGCCGAATCCTAACGACGACCAGATCACGCAGGCAATGAACGGGAACCTGTGCCGCTGCGGGACGTATGAGCGAATCCGCAAAGCAATTCACCGGGCGGCGGGCAGCGGAGGTGCGCGATGAGTCCGCTTTCACGACGCGACTTCCTGGGAGTGGGTGCTGCTGCCGGGGCTGGACTGGTGATTGGTTTCTACTTGCCGCATGGAGAGGGACAGAAAGGCGCTTTCTCTCCGAATGCATATTTGCGAATCACTCCCGACAACAAAATCACGGTGGTGTGCGCCCGGTCCGAGATGGGCCAGGGAGTACGGACTGCGCTCCCCATGATTCTGGCCGAGGAACTCGAGGCGGACTGGAAGCAGATCGAGATCGAGCAGGCAGGGGCAAGCACGTTGTATGGGGATCAGACGACCGGCGGGAGCGCGAGCGTGCGTACCACTTGGGATCCGATGCGCAAGGCGGGAGCGGCGGCGCGCGAGATGCTGATTTCGGCGGCGGCGTTAACGTGGAATGTTCCGCGTTCGGCGTGTGCGGCCGAAGCGGGGCACATCAAGCATACGACGTCGGGGCGGACGCTGAGTTATGGAGACCTTGCGGGCAAAGCTTCCGCCCTGCCGATACCGACTGACGTTCCGCTGAAGCAGAGCAAGGATTACAAGATTGTTGGACAGCGGCTGGCGCGGGTGGATTCTCCTGACAAGGTCAGGGGCGAAGCTGTCTACGGACTCGATTTCCGTTTGTCTGGGATGAAGTATGCAGTGTTGTCGCGCTGTCCGATCATTGGCGGAAAAGTTTCCGGCTTCGACGATAAGGAGTCGAAGAAAGTATCCGGCGTCAGCTATGTAGGGAAGATTGGAGATTCGGCGGTGGCAGTGGTGGCGGATAGCGTCTGGAGCGCGATGGAAGGCCGGCGCGTGCTCAATGTGACCTGGGACGAGGGGCCGAACAAAGATTTGAATACCGCGGCCATCATGGAATCGCTGAAGCAAGGGGCGGCGAAGAAGGGCGCGAACTTGTACGCTGCCGGCGACGTAACCAAAGCCGCAGGGCGGCGAATTTCCGCGGAGTACCAACTGCCCTTCATGGCGCACGCGCCGATGGAACCGGGAAATTGTACGGCGAGCTATCAGGGATCGAAGTGCGAGATGTGGATTCCGACGCAAGTGCCGCAGGATTGCCGCGATTCGGTGGCAACGGCAATTGGGCTTGATCCGGACCAGGTGAAAGTGAACGTCACGCTGATGGGCGGCGGATTCGGACGGCGGCTGGAGCACGACTACGCGGTTGAGGCGGCGCTGGTGTCGAAGGCGATCAACGCTCCGGTAAAGGTGATCTGGACGCGGGAAGACGATATGCGTTTCTCGACCTATCGTCCGGCGAGTCTGCATCAGCTGAGCGCGGTGCTCGATGGATCGGGGTACCCGGTCGCGTTGACGCACCGCATTATTGCGCCATCGATCAGCGGACAAAAAGGGTTGCCGGTACCAAACGGGGTGGATCCCGATCTGCCGGATGAGGCGGGGCCGGTGTACGAGATTCCCAACTATTCGATTGAGTACGTGATGACGGAGACGCCGGTGCCGCTTGGCTGGATGCGGTCGGTGTACGCGCTGCAGGCGGGGTTCGCGCTGGAGAGCTTCATCGATGAATTGGCGGTGGGGGCGGGAAAAGATCCGGTGCAGTACCGTTTGCATTTGCTCGCCAAAGGGCAGGATCTGCCTTACTTCACCACGATCTGGCACACGGCGCGGATGCGGGCTGTGCTGCAGCTGGCGGCTCAGAAAGCTGGATGGGACACACCGCTGCCGGCGGGACATCACCGGGGCGTGGCGTGCTTTGCATCGTTCTCAACCTATGCGGCAGAGGTCGTGGAGATCACGATGGATAATGATCAGCCGCGTGTGCATCGCGTGGTGGCAGCGGTGGATTGCGGGCAGGTGGTGAATCCGAGCATTCTGGAACAGCAGATTCAGGGCGCGGTCGTATATGGGCTGGCGAATGCGTTGCGAGCAAAGATCACGATCGATAAGGGACGCGTGGTGCAGGGGAACTTCGACGATTACGCTCCGCTGCGGATGGAGGAGACTCCCGCGGTAGAGGTGTATGCGGTGCCGAGCCAAGAGGCTCCGACGGGTATAGGCGAGCCGCCCGTGCCGCCGGTCGCGCCAGCGCTGTGCAATGCCATCTATTCGGCGACTAAGAAGAGGATTCGGGCGCTGCCGATTTTGAGTTGAGGGGCGGGGGTCAGGGGCTAGGGGTCAGGGGTCAGGGGTCAGGGGTCAGGGGTCAGGGGTCAGGGGGCAGGGGTCAGGGATTAGTGGTTAGTGGTCAGTGGTTAGTGGTCAGTGGTTAGTGGTCAGTGGTTAGTGGTCAGTGGTTAGTGGTCAGTGGTTAGTGGTCAGTGGTTAGTGGTTAGTGGTCAGTGGTTAGTGGTCAGTGGTTAGTGGTCAGTGGTTAGTGGTCAGTGGTTAGTGGTCAGGGGTCAGGGGTCAGTCGTTAGTCGTCAATGGTTAGTGTTCGGTTCTTTTCAGCACTGGACCTTAATGCTCCGCTGTGGTGTCTAAGAGTTCGGGTTCTCTTCCACGCTGTCATCTTTCGCGCCACCGTCCGACATTTTGTCATGTGAGGTCGGCCATGCTTGAAGCGGTGCATCTTGCCAAGCGGTATTCCTCTATCCCGGCGGTTCAAGATTTGTCCTTCACGTTGCGTCCCGGGGAGGTACTTGGGTGCCTCGGACCCAATGGTTCCGGGAAGAGCACGACGGTGAAGATGCTGACGGGTTTGCTGGAGCCGACTCGGGGAAGCGTGTTGTTCGACGGACACAACATCCTGGAGGATCTTGCAGGGTACCGGGCGCGTCTGGGGTATGTGCCGGAGGAACCCAATCTTTATCCGTATTTGACGGGATGGGAGTACCTGGAGCTGATCGGGACCCTGCGCGGGATGCCGCGAGGAGACATGGAGGTAAAGATTGATTCTCTGCTGGAGCTGTTCTCGCTGCATCCGCACCGGCATGCGAGTATCGGCACTTACTCCAAGGGAATGCGGCAGCGGATTCTCATCATTGCGGCAATCATGCACAATCCGGAAATTTTCATTTTCGACGAGCCGCTTTCCGGCCTGGATGTTACGTCAGCGCTGATCTTTAAGCATGTTGTGCAAACACTGGGAAAACAAGGCAAGCTCGTGTTCTATTGCTCGCACGTGCTGGAGGTTGTGGAAAAAGTTTGCACGGACGTGCTGATCCTGCGAAAGGGCGAGGTGATTGCGCAGGATTCCGTGGCCAATATCGGGCAGATTCTGGGGCAATCGCTGGAGAATACGTTTCTTCACCTGGTGGAAGATGTGGATACGATGAGCGTTGCGCGCGACATCGTCAGCGTGATGAAGGCGGCCTGAGATGCTCGGCGAGATCATCCGGCACCAGTGGGAATATTACCGCGAGCGTCCGTTTGGGCGGATGGTGCGGCTCTTCGTGGAGCGGATCTTTCGAGGCGGGGGAGACTCCGACAGCGAAGGATTGGACCTGGGCGTGGGGCTGGTGCTGACCTTGCTAGCCATGCCCGGCGGGTTCGTGTCGATTCTGTTATTCAACAAGTACGGTTCCCTGCTGCAATGGCTGCGCGGGCAGAGCAACGTCGATACGTTGCTGATTGCGTTTCCCGACGAATATTTTTTCATTGTGCTTTCGATGACCGTGACCGGCGCGGTCGCGGTGTGGCGGTGGGAGGCGATCTTTCCTGACCGGCGGGACTACATCAACCTGGTTCCACTGCCGATTTCGACGCGGACGATAATGCTGGCGAACCTGGTGGCGGTGCTGTTTCTGGTGGGGCTGGTCGCGTTCGACGTGAATGCGGCGTCTTGCATTTTGTTCCCGATGGTGGTCACGGCGTCGCAGAGTCATTTTCTGTTCTTCTTCAAGTTTGCCGCCGTGCACGCGGTGGGAGTGATTGGAGCCAGCGTTTTTTCTTTCTTTGCCGTGTTCTCGCTGCTGGGGCTTCTGATGGCGGTGCTTTCACCGCGGGCATTTCACCGGGCTTCGACCTACATACGCGGCGTGGTGGTGGTGTATCTGGTCGCGCTGCTCGCGACATCTTTTGCGGTGCCGGATCTTTTAAGGCGGATCAAAGGGCCGATGCCTCTGTGGACCTATCTGGTACCGTCCTGCTGGTTTGTGCCTTTGTGCCAGTGGCTGCGAGGGCGGGCAACTCCGGTGATGAGTGAACTGGCGCACTGGCCGCTGCCGGCGATTGTGGTTCTGGCAGGGATTGCGTTTGGCTTGTATGGCGTGGGATACCGGCGGCACTTTGTGCTGATCGGTGAAATTGCGGATACGGCAAGCGTCGGGCACCGGCCATGGAAGCGGTTCTGGGATGCATTGGAACGTTTGTGGCTGAAGACGCCGTTTGAAAAAGGGTGTTTCCGGTTTGCCGCAAAGACATTAGTGCGAAGCGAAGCGCACCGGCTGATTTTGACGGCGGTGTGTGGATTAGGCCTGGTTCTGGCGTCACAAGCTCTTTTGGCAGCGTTCGAGAGCACTCGGTCATTGCGCTCGGCGGCGCTGACGCCGGATGCGCTCGCCATCCCTTTTATTCTGAGTTTTCTGATGGTGATGGGGCTGCGCGTCATCTTCGAAATCCCGGCCGAGTTGCGCGCCAACTGGGTTTTCCAACTGCTGCTACATCCGGGCGGAGAGGAATGCGAAGGACTGGCGAGGAAAGTGATGTTGGCTGCCGTGTTGCCCTGGGTTCTGGTGGTCACGTTTGCGGCCTATACCTGGTTGAGCGGCGTCGTGATTGCGGCGCTGCACACATTTCTGGTGGCGACCTGGACGTTGTTGCTCACGAACCTGCTTCTGATCCGATATCGCAAGCTTCCCTTCACCTGCACACTTCCCGTGTTCAAGCAACATTCGATCGTAATTCTGCTGTCGTTCGGGTTCGGATATCTGCTGTATGCGGTGTCGATGCCGGAGTTTGAAGCCTCGGCGCTATTGGAACCGGTGCGACTGCTGAGCCTGCTGCCGGTGGCGGCGGTGGCGTGGTACATCCCGCGCTATTTGCACAAGAACACGATCGAGGTGGACCGAAAGATGATTTTCGAGGAAACGGCGGTGCGAATCGTGGAGGGACTGGGATTGAGCGAGTGAAGCTTGGGAGTGCGCAATCTACAGGGCCCCGAGCCACTTTATAGAAAACCGCCCCGCCAAAGCATTGGCCAAGCGCTCGTCGGCTGTGATTAATTCTGTTCTCAACTGAACGGCCAACGAAAAGTAGAGACAATCGTAAACGCTTCGATCATAGGTGAAAGCAATTTTGAGGGCTTCGGGAAGCAGCGCCTGAGACGGCACGGTGGCGAAACCACGGGCGATCATGTCCGCCGCGATGCTCTCAGCATCGTCTTGACTCCACCTGCCTCGGCGCGCTCCCTTGCGCAACACGTTGCCAACTTCAGCCCAGAATATGTCGGGCACAACGAAGTCGATCTCAGTCGCGGTATAACGCTTGAGCAAGCGCGCTGACTCGTCCGAAAGCGGTTCCTTCGCTGGAATCGCCCATTTCACAGCAACACTGGCATCCAGAACGACGGCCCTCACCTCTCGCGGTCCTCGCGAATCATCTCCTCAGCGGAGGGGTGTGGACCTAGAGTGAGGGGCGCCTTGGCGCGAAGTTCAGCCAGTCGATCGTAAAACTCTTTTCGCCGCTTCAATTCTGCCTCGGTGGGAATCCACTGCTCCAATAAGGAAATGACCTCTGCGGCAATGGAGGTGCGATTGGCCTTGGCGCGCTTGCGCAGGGCCTTGTAGACATCATCGGGAACGTTCTCGACATAGAGCGTTGCCATAGGATTCTCCTAGGGAAAGCCTAGCACTTCCATAGGCCGATGGCAACGCCGATTCCCTTGACACTCCAGCTGCCTAACAATTATTCTAAGTCTTGATCCTTGCGGTACTTACGCCTCTTTGGCGTGCTCCGCGGGCGGGTGAGCGGAGGTTTCGCCATGTTCCTAAACATCAGAGAATTGGAACTCCATCCCCTGGATTTTGAGGAAGAGCTTCAGCCCGATGCGATCGATTTGGGCAGTGAAGCTCGGCAGCGCGGGCCGTTGAAGGCCGCGGGGCATGCCGAGGTAGTCGAGGAACATCACGGCAAACATCAGATAATCAAAGACATCCGGCTCAGGGGTCGACTCTCGACAGGGCTGGAATTGCAATGCGCCCGTTGCCTGGAACCGGTGCGGCAGGAGGTAAAGCGGGATTTCGAGTTGCTTTACCGTCCTTTGGGAGCGGATGCGGGACGAGATGAGCTCTCGGTGACCGACGCCGAAGCGGAGATCGGGTATTATCAGGGCGAAGGGCTGCTGCTGGAAGACGTGCTGCGCGAGCAAGTTCTACTGGCCTTGCCGCTGAAGGTTACGTGCCGCGAAGATTGCCGGGGGCTGTGTCCGCAGTGCGGCAAGAACCTGAATCAGGAACAGTGTTCGTGCTCCATCGAGGTGGAAGATCCGCGATGGGCGGCGTTGAAGGACGTTCGGAGCCGGCTGGAACCCTGAGAATCAGCGATGAGCCATCAGTGGCTGGTTCAAAGCTTAGCCAAATGCTAATTACATTTTTTGGGGCGTTGCCCCGGTAAAAGGAAGCTACCAACATGCCTAATCCAAAACGGCGACATTCCCAAAAGCGCACGTCAACGCGGCGGGCCCACGACTCACTGAAGGCTCACAGCCTGTCCGAGTGCCCCAACTGCCATGAGAAGAAAATGCCGCATCGCGCCTGCCCGAAGTGCGGTTACTATAAGGGACGCGAAGTTCTCGACGTTGAAGAAGCCAGATAATTCTTGTACACCATGCCTAGCGTGATCGCGCTGGATGCGATGGGTTCGGACCGAGCGCCTAAACCAGAGGTGGAGGGCGCGATCCAAGCTGCGCGTCAGTACGGAGCACGGGTTGCGCTCGTTGGCCCCGAGAGCGTGGTGAAGGGCGAACTGGACCGGCACCGAGGAGCGGGCCGGCTGCCCATCGAAATTGTCCACGCCAGCGAATACATCACCATGGACGAGAAGATCGAGGCGATCCGCGCCAAGCGCGATTCCTCAATGCGGGTGGGCCTGCGCATGGTCCGCGAGGGCCGGGCCGCGGGATTCGTCACGGCGGGCAATACGGGCGCCGCGATGGCCACGGCGAAAATCGTGCTGGGGGCTGTGCCGGGAGTAGATCGTCCGGCGTTGGCGGCGGTGTTCCCTACTGCGCCGGGAAATCCGGCGATGCTGCTGGATGTAGGCGCCAATGTGGATTGCACGCCGCAGAATCTGGAGCAGTTCGCGGTGATGGGCGACGTCTACTTTCGAGCGATGTTCGGCAAGAAAGCGGGCGCGCCGCGCGTGGGTTTGCTCTCGATCGGCGAAGAGGAAGGCAAAGGCAACGATCTGACGCGCGAGGCGTTTCATCTGCTCAAGCAGCTTCCGCTGAATTTTGTTGGAAATGTTGAGGGGCGCGACCTTTATAACGGCGAAGTGGATGTGATTGTGGCCGACGGGTTCGTGGGAAATGTTGCGCTGAAGATTTCCGAAGGCGTAGCCAACCTGGTGAGAACCGCCCTGAAAGAGTCGCTCAAGGCGACGATCACGCGGCAGGTGGGAGCGCTGTTGTCGCGCAGCGCGTTTGAAGACTTCAAGAAACGGCTGGACCATACGGAGTACGGCGGCGCGCCCTTGCTCGGAGTGAAGGGAGTTTGCATTATCACCCATGGATCTTCCAACGCGAATGCGATGAAAAATGCGGTGCGGGTGGCGGCGGAATTCTACGAAACCGGCGTCAACCGATCGATTGAACGGGGGCTGGCGGCGCTGCATCCACACGCGGAACCAGCGGTAGCGCAGCCCAGCTAAACAGCGGCGCTTTACGGGTAGCCGCTCCAAGACATTTCATGATGAACGCTTCAAACCACTCCATTGCACTCATCTTTCCCGGCCAAGGGTCGCAGGTGGTCGGGATGGGGAAGGAACTGGCCGAAAAGTTTCCGGCCGCGCGGCAAACTTTCGAAGAAGCCGACGATGCGCTCGGCTACAAACTGTCGCAGGTGTGTTTTGAAGGGCCTGAGGAGCAGTTGCGGTTGACGGAGATTACACAGCCGGCGATTTTGACGACGGCGGTGGCGGCATTGCGAGTTGTGGAAACGCAGATTCCGCGGCCCAGTTACGTTGCCGGGCACAGCCTCGGGGAATACGCGGCGCACGTGGCTTCAGGGACGTTCAGGTTTGCGGATGCGGTGCGTACTGTGCGCCAGCGCGGGAAGTTTATGCAGGAGGCCGTTCCGGTCGGAGTTGGAGCAATGGCGGCCATTCTGGGAATGGATCTGGAGAAGGTAGCGGCGGTGTGCGAGGATGCCTCGCAAGGCGAAGTCTGCTCGCCGGCGAACATCAACTCACCGGAACAAATCGTGATCTCGGGAAATACGGGAGCCGTCGAGCGGGCCGCCAAACTGGCGGACGAACGCGGCGCGAAGCGAGCCAAGCTGTTGCCGGTGAGCGCGCCATTCCACTGTTCCCTGATGAAGCCGGCGCAAGACCGGCTGGAAAAAGATCTAGATAAGCTTGCCATGCAGAAACCCGTATACCCCGTGGCGTGCAATGTGGACGCGGAACTGGTGACGGATAACGTGCGCGCGCGCGACACGCTCGTGCGGCAGGTCACAGGGTCGGTCAAGTGGGACCACTGCATGCATCTGCTGATCGCCCACGGAGTGCAGACCTTTATCGAAGTGGGTCCGGGAAAAGTGCTGTGCGGGCTGATGCGGCAGATCGATCGATCCAAGACGTGCCTGAACGTTGCCGATGAAGCGAGCCTGGCCAAGACCGTGGGAGCGCTAACGCAGGCGCAGGTATAGGCCGAGCTCAGCGGAAGATCAGTTCGCAGGGTGGAAAGCTGAGCGTGTGATCGGATTTTTCCACCCAGACTTGCGCGTGTTCCGCGCGGTTATTGACGATCACATCCACGACAACGCCGCTGCCCGGCCCCGGGCAGGTGCTCGCGCCATAGACTTTGGCAGTTTTGATTAGGCCCCATTCCCCGCCCGGTCCCCAGTCGCGGTAGAAATCGTTGAAAGGGTATTTGGGGTGTTGATCCGGATGCTGCTGCCAGTTGGGATCGTGCATCCAGATGCCGTAGGCGGATTTGTAATCCTGTCGCTGGAGGTCGTCAAAAAACTTCCCCACGATATGTTCTTCCGGCAGAAAACGGAACCACCAGGCGAAGAACGCAAGCACGAGCACAATCAGGATGAGCGAAATAATTTTCGTTCTCTTCTTGCGCGCTTTTTCGGGATCGTATTCCTTGGCGTCCAGGAGGGTCATACGTCTCTAGCATAACGGACACGGGGCTCGAGGGAAAAGTTCCAGCAGGAAAAATGGGACAAATTGAGAAATTGGGTAATTGAGTAATTGAGTAATTTTTCGGCCTCAGGATAGGGTTTTCAATTACACAATTACAAGATTACACAATTACTTAATCTGTTTAGAGGGTTCGCTTGAACAGCGGGATGGCTATGCTCAGGGTTACGGCGGCGAAGATGGTCAGGTAGAGCATGTCTCCCCACACGGCGGAGAGCGCGGTTTCTTTCAGCAGCAGGCATTTGAAGCCATCGACGGCGTAGGTGAAGGGATCGCCCTTGGCGATGACGCGCAGCCAGGGTGGAAACGCCTGGATCGGATAGACCGAGCCGCTGGGAAAGAACAGCAGGGTGTTGAGGATGCCGAACATGGCGCGCGGCACCAGCGGGTCTTCAATGCGCACCATGAGCAGGAACATCATCGTATTGAAGGCCAGGGAGGTCAGAACGATCATGATGATCAGGCCAAAAATTGTGAGGGGATTGAAAATTGTGCTTACTCCGGCGAGCATCGAGCCAATGGCTACGATGATCACTCCGGTCATCACGGCCTTGATCGCGCCAGCGAGATTCAGGCCGAGAACCAGTTCGAGCTTCGTGATCGGCGTAACCAGATAACCTTCGTGCACTCCACGGGCTTTGTCGTCGATATAGAGCATGCCGCCGCCGATCATGACTGAGACGAACATCGCGAGGACAAGAGAACCCGGCAGCAGATACTTCATGTATTCGATATAGGGATAGAGTTCGACGATCTGCAGCGCAGTCTGTTGCAGGATGCGAGGGGAAATCGTGGGCTGGTTGAGAGCGTCGACCAGGCTGGTCATCTCCGATTCGACGGCCGAACTCATGAAGTTGTCGCTGTTGTCGACGACCAGGCCGATGCGAGGGTGATTTTCCTCGTAGACGTGCTGCGAGTATTGCGGCGGAATGATGATGGCGCCCTGCAGTTTGCCATTGCGGACATCTTGCACCGCCTGGTTCTCATTGTCGTAGTCGATGGGGACGAAGGTGCGGATGTTGGCGCGCACCGCGTCGAAGGCTTCGCGGATTCTGACCGCCTGCGGGCCGCGGTCCTGATCAACAAAGGCGATCTTGGCGTCGCGAATCTTTCCGCCGAACGCGTTGCCCAGGATGATGAGCTGTACCAGGGGAAAAATCATGGACGCCAGCATCAATGCGGGCGAGCGGAAGAACTTGCGCATCTCGCGCTCGACTATGGCCATCATTCGATTCATCGCATAGCTCCAAAAATCTTAACCACAGAGGACACAGAGGGGCACTGAGCATCACGGTTGCAACCCTGGCCTTTGCGGCATTACAAAGGCATACGCCTTCTGTAGCTCGTCGCGAAGCTGGCGTCCGGTGTAGTGGACGAAGACGTCGTCTAGCGTGGTGTTCTGCACGGAGAGCGATTTGACTGGAACGCCGCTCTGGACCGCCATTTCCACCAGCTGCGTGGTTGTGCGCGAGCCGTTGCCGGTGAGAACGCGGAACATGCCTGCGCCTTCGTGCTGCACCGAGGTGACTTCGTCGAGCGCGTGCAGCTTCTGCTCCCAATCGCCGGGAGGATTGTCGAACTGCGCTTCGATCACGTTCGATCCGGGCACGCTCGCCTTGAGTGCCATGGGCGAGTCGAGAGCGACCAGTTTGCCGTGGTCCACAATGGCGATGCGGTCGCAGAGGCGGTCGGCTTCATCCATGTAGTGCGTGGTGATGAGAATGGTGAGCCGGCGGTGTTCCTTGATGTTGCCCAACATCTCCCAGACAGCGACGCGCGAAACGGGATCCAGGCCGGTGGTGGGTTCGTCGAGAAAGAAAATCTTGGGATGATGCACCAGGCCGCGCGCGATTTCGAGACGCCTCCGCATGCCGCCGGAGAGCGTCTTGGTGGCCGCGTCACGCCATTTCGTGAGGTCCACCAATTCCAGGAGTTCGTCGATGGATTTCTTGCGCTCTTTCGGCGGTACGTCGTAAAGCTTGGCGTAGATATTCATGTTCTCTTCGACGGTGAGGTCGAGATCACTGGTGAGCGCCTGGGGGATAACGCCGATCAGGCGGCGCGCGGCATTGGCTTCTTTGGCCACGTTGTGGCCGGCGATGCGAGCCACACCGGACGTGATCGGGATGAGGGTCGTCATCATGCGAATGAGCGTCGACTTCCCTGCCCCGTTGGGTCCGAGCAATCCGAAGATCTCGCCTTCCTTTACGCTGAAGGAAACGTCATCTACGGCAGTGAAGTCGCCATACTTCTTCACGATGTGCTCGACTTCGATGGCCGAAGGAGCGTTGGGATCGTAGACCGGCTTCTCCAGCGCAGCGTTGCCGTTGGTTTTGGGATTGGACTCTGGCGTCATTGCTGCTCCGCGGCCTTCGCGCTCTGAGTGCCGGTGTTCTTGATCTGGTCGGGCGAGACCAGCACCTCAGCGGTCATGCCCGGGACATACGCGCCCTTGGGATTGTCGAGTCGAACTTTCAGCACGATGGTTTTGATATCGCGCTTGCGGCGACTGACGTCACGCTGGGTGGCGAAATCGCCCTCCACCCCTTTAAAGAAAACTTTGCCGCTGGTCACAGTTCCACCGGGCAAACGAACCCGAAGGACATCCCCGTACCCGATGTGGTCGGCGTAGGTCTCGGGAATGGCGACGCGGGCCCACGTGTCGGTCAAGTCAACGATGGTGACGATGGGGGCGCCGATGTTGACCACTTCCCCTTGGCGCGCGGCACGCACCGAAACAGTTCCGCTGACCGGCGCATACACGTTGGTATAACCGAGGCGGACTGCCGCCTGATTCTTCTGCGCGATGGCATTCTTCAGATCGGCTTCCGTGGCAGCGACGGTGCTCTTGGCTGCGTTGGCTTGATGAGTGCGAGCAATCGCAGATTTCAGGTCCGCTTGCGCGGCATTGACCAAGTCTTTCTGGGCCTGGACCGTGGCCTGCGCGGCTTGCAGGTTGGTTTCGGCCTGCACACGCTCCTGATCGGAGGCGATTCCCGCTTTAGCCAGTTCGATGGTGCGGCGGCTGTCACTCTGCACGCGGTCAAGAGAGGCCTGGGCTTGCAACAGTTGGGCTTTCGCCGAAGATAGTTTGGCTTCCGCATTGGCTACATCGCTGGAAGTCGATCCGGAGGTGGATTCCTCGGTGTGCTGCATCTCGGCGACTTTGTGCTGCAGGCTGGCAATGGTGGCATTGGCGGCCGCCTCCTGCGCCTGCAATTCCGAGGGATCGAGCACGGCGATGAGATCGCCTTTTTTCACCGGAGTGCCTTCATCGACGAGCAACTTCTGAATGCGGCCTTCGACCTGAGCGCTGACGATGACCTGGTTGGCGTCAACCGTGCCGATCAAGACCAGGTCGCGGGAGTGGTCGGTGGAGAAGAAATAGTACGTTGCGGCAATGACGAAGATGATTCCGAGCAGAATGAAGAACTTGTTGCGCGCGCTCATGAGCGTGCTCCTTGCATGGCATTGGACTTGAACAATGCGGCAGAAATGAAATCGAGTACAGCGGCCCGGCGCTCGGCCACGCGCTCGGGCACGAGTGGATTGAAGCCGACAATCTTTTGCATCATAGGCGCGCTGCTGAAATAAAAAACGATCATAGCGACCATGGACGGGACGAAGTGCGCGGGGTTCACCGGACGGAAATCACCATGAGAGATTCCCTCGCGGATCAACTCGCTCACGCGGGCGAAGATGGGCCGAATGTAGGTGTTGATGATCTTATCGATGTGCTGCGATTTGCCTTCGCGGGCGCGCATCATTTCGCGCTGCATCAGCCGGGGATAGAGCTGGTTGGAAGCAATGAAATCGAAATAGGCGCCCGCGTAGGCCATGATCTTGTCGCGGGGCGGCAGATTGCTGTCGAGGACTTGAAAAACAGCATTCTTCAGTCCCGCGAAGGCATCGTCGAGGACGGCGCCATAAAGCGTCTCTTTGTCCTTGAAGTAGTAATAGAGCAACGCCTTGTTGACGTGGGCCTCGCGGGCGATGGAGTCGGTACGGGCACCGGCGATGCCGTGCTCGGCGAATTCTCCGGCCGCGGCGGCCAGGATGGCGGCGCGGCTTTCCTCCGGCTGGCCGCGGGAACCCATGCGAGGCCGGGATCTGGGCCGACGATTCAGTGTTCGATTCATACTTAATTAACCAGTTAGTTAGATTATACAACAGACGTCAAGTTTCACGAAGTTTCAGTGACGGAGGTCACCGACGGACGTCTCAGATCGGCGTACAAATAGCCTGTCTCGTTGGTCTGCGAAGGAGGCTCCCGCGGTGCGCAAGCAAATACTCAGGTTCATGTTGATCTTCTTTCTCGCACTATTCACGGCCACATCAGCCCCGGCCCAAGAGCGCTGCGTCCCGTTCGGCGGGGCCGTGTATGGCTGGCACACGGATAACTGGTACGCGAACGGAGATTTCACCGTGGGCCGCAACGTGCGTCACGCGAATATCGTGGACGTCAATACCACGCTTGTAGACCGTGGAAGCCTGACTACTGGAAGCGAGGTCGCCAGTTTCGACTTCGGAAGCGGGGACACGGTTCGGTTAAATACCGACTTCCTTGTCGAGCATATGAAAGACGCGCTGGCCGCGTCGGGAGTCTACGACGTCAAAGCAAATGGGGCGTTTGCCAAGGGAACCGGAAAATTCAAGGGAGTATACGGACATTTTGTAATGGAAGGCGCGTTCGGCCCTGGCGTGAAACTTCCGGACAACATTCACCCCGATCCCAAGTCCGACATGTTCTGGATGGGCTGGTACCACGGAATGATGTGCGGAGTTCGCGACTGAACTCGTGTTTTGACGGATAAGGTAGCCTTCGGGTCCGTCCGCCACCGGAGTTCAGTGTTTCTCGCAAGCGTGGGACTCGATATTTCCTGCCAGATCCGCGCGAAGGGTGCATTAGAATCCTCGGTGATTTCCAGGAGAACTCATTTGCGACCGAAAATGTTCGCTCTATTTTTCCTCGCCTTGGCTTGCTGTCTTCCTTCCAAACCTCTGTACGCGCAGACTGCCCAGAAACTCGACCGGCAGGTTGCGGTGACAATTGACGACCTTCCGGCTGCAATGGCGGATCGCCAGTCGGCAGCAGAGATCACGGCGATGACGACGAAACTGCTAGGCACGCTGCGCGATCAGAAAATCCCCGTGGTAGGGTTCGTGAACGAGAAGAAGCTCTACAAGCCGGGACAAGTGGATGAGCGCATCAAGGCGCTGGAGATGTGGCTCGATTACGGATTCGAACTGGGAAACCATACGTTCAGCCATGCCTCGCTGAACCAGGTTGGCCTGAAGGCGTGGGAGGACGAGGTCATTCAAGGTGAGACGGTCACGCGCATGCTGCTCGCACAGCACAAGATGAAGCTGCGGTATTTCCGACATCCGTATCTGGATACGGGGCGCGACCTGCTCACGCGGCGGCAGGCGGAGGAATTCCTGGTGGAGCGCGGGTATCGCATCGCTCCGATCACGCTGGATGGATGGGACTGGGCATTCGCCGGGATCTATGAAGACGGCTTGAAGCGCAACGACACGGCTCTGGAGCAGCAGGTCGTGAAAGATTACCTTAGCTACCATGACGCGGTGTTTGCGTACTCGGAACAGCTTGCAGTGAAGATTTTGGGTTACGAACCCAAGCAGATTCTGCTGCTGCACGCCAGCAATCTCGAGGCCGATCACATTGGCGAATTGCTCGACGTGCTGCGCAAGCGAGGGTACCGCTTTATCACATTGCAGGATGCTTTAAGCGATGCAGCCTACGGTTTGCCCGATACCTACGTAGGCGAAGAGGGCACGGGATGGCTTGATCATTGGGCGATTTCACAGGGCAAAGTTCCGCAGGGTGCGCCGGTATTTCCGCAGTGGGTGATCGAGCGTTCGAAACAGTTGCATCTTTCGACTGGGCAGGTTTCGGCGGAGCCGCAATATTGAGGAGCGCGTGCGTTAGCGTCGGAGTCTGCGCACCGTGTCAATCTCTCTCCGGGCAGAATCGGCTCGCGGGCCGGAGGGTTCCTCTTTCAACGACTGCGTGAGTTCTGCGAGGGCGCTGTCGAATTGCCCGGACTGCTCGAAGGCGCGAGCCGCGAAGCGATGGGCCAGGGCATGGGGAGCGTCAAGAGCATGAGCCTTCCGGCTGGCTACGATGGCTTGCTCAAAATGGTCCTGCATGAGCTCGGCGTACGCCAGCAAACTCAAAGCAGTGGCATCGGTCGAATCGAGGCTGGATGCCTTTTCCAAAGAAGTTTGGGCAGCGCGGTAATTTGCAGTTGCGATGTCCATACGGCCGAGATTGACGTAGGCAAGCGCGAAATGATCGTTGAGTTCGATGGCTTTTTGCAACGCGTCGCGCTCGCACGCGATGTCGCCTAAATTGGCGTAGGCCACGGCGAGATTGTTGTACGCACCCGAGAATGCTGGATCTATCGAAACCGCTTTCGCCAGATCTTTTGCGGCATGGCTCCAGTCCTGCTTGCGCAGCAACGCATTGGCTTTATCGAATTCTTTTCGCGCACGAGCGGGGACGGAAAGGTCTGCGGCCGACACCATAGCACCGGCTGCATAATTTTCGCGGGGTGAGTCCGCATTGATGACGGTTATGCCGATGCGGTTCAGATTGGATTGATCGAGTTGCGCAGCCGCCGAACCGGCCAGCAAGAGGAAGACGCACATCAGGCGACTCTTCATAGCACGCTCCAGAGCCGCTGCCAGGAATTCGATCGCTCGTCAGGGAAAAGCGAACGGACTCATATGACAACTGCGCGTGAGACGTGCGTACAAAAAAAT
>DATGFC010000002.1:0-20043 GCA_035309485.1 Candidatus Sulfotelmatobacter sp. | reverse complement strand
CGCCCACTAGATGCCCAGTTCGTCGAGCGTCTTCTCATCCTCAGGCGTAAACTTTTCTTCTTGAATCTCTCGCTTGAACAGCTCCAGGTTCCTGACCACCAGGTACGTCAAGTTCCCCAGAACCGCTACCTCGCCCTTGATTTGTCCTGACTCGCGCAGCAACTGCGGCAGCAACAACCGTCCTTGCCCATCCATCTCGACCTGCTGCCCGTAGTAGTTCGTCCGGTCCAGAAACTTCTTCTTCGTCGGATTGAAATTGGAGAGCCCTGCCAGCTTCTGCTCGATCCGCTCCCATTCCTCGAAGGGATACACTTGAGCAACCTTCCCATCCAGGCTGGTGATGTAGAATTGTTGGCCATATTTCTCGTCGATCACCCGCTTGAACTCGGCCGGGACCTTTAAACGGCCCTTTTCGTCGACCCGGGTTGGATGATTGCCGCGAAACATGGCTCAGAGACTGCGTTTCAACATCGATCAAAGAGGTAAAAGCGGCGCAAAGTAAGGTCAAACTCGGGCGATTCGGGCTGTTCGTCGAACTTTTGGGTCGGAATTCCACCGGCTCCTCGATTTCAGCTCCTGACTCCCACGAACCCTACTGCTGCTTCCACTTTCTACCACTTTGTACCACATCTTAACCGTAAGTCTTTTATTGTCAAGAAGAAACTTGAAGGTGCGAGTGCCACTAGTGCACCGTTTTGGGAAAGTACGAAGCCTTGTGGTGAACCAAGTAAGCAACCACCACACATTGTGTTAACCAGCCCGGTTCTTTCGCTCTTCTTTCGCTGCGATTTTTCTTGACCTGCTCACCCCGCGCGGATTTTCTTGTGGAAATCTCTACCGTTCTACTTGGGAACGAACGCCGCCATCCATGTTCTGTGCAGTTTCATCCAAGACAGTCGAACGTTATGTCAGAGATTTTGAGGCCGAGTCATGAATTGGTTCCAGTCTCCAATAATGTTGGTAGCACTCCTCTCTTCGTTTGTGACGGCGCAGCAGCAGAATCCCGCCCCGCCGATCTATCCCGCCCCGGGGAATCCGGCTGAAGTACAATCGCAGCAGAACCTTGCCAGCCAGGACAACTGGCAGATGCCAGTCTTCCGGGTGAACGTCTATGCTCGGAGTGCCAAAGCGGTGAACTACCGCAATCGCGGCGGCTCCACCACCGTGGACTTCAGGGGCACCAGCCTGATGCCAGCCATTACCGGGCACGCCAAAGTCGATGGCAAGGCCGGGAGGCTGGTGATCGATGCCGAACTGAATCACATGGATCGTCCTGCCAGGCTGGGTGGCCAGTATCTGACGTATGTTCTCTGGGCAGTGACCCCCGAAGGTCGAGCGGTGAACCTGGGGGAAGTGTTGCCCGGCGGCAATGGCAAGGACAAGCTGACGGTGACTACGGATCTGCAGGCTTTCGGGCTCATCGTGACGGCAGAACCGTACTTCGCGGTTACGCATCCGAGTGATGCGATTGTGGCGGAGAACGAGATCCTTCCCGACACGAAAGGTTTTGAAGAACCGATCGATGCCAAGTTCGATGTGATCGAAGGCAAGGAATATACGATCGACGTTCCTGCCGAGCAGCTACCGTCGGCACAAGCTGAACCCTCGGTTCCGCTTGACCTGCTGGAAGCGCGGGATGCGGTCGCCATCGCAAAAGCTGCAGGCGCCCAGCAATACGCCGCCAGCAGCCTGGAAAAAGCCGAAGACATGCTGCAGCGCGCCGAGGATTATTTCCAGCGTAAGCAGGGGCGCACGCCCATCGGGACCGCCGCGCGTGGCGCAACCCAAATGGCTGAGGATGCCCGCGTCCTGACCTTGCGCAAGAAAGAAGCAGAACGCGAGGAAGCCGCTCGTAAAGCTGCCGCCGATGCCCAGGCCAAGGCCCAGGCCGACGCCGAGGCTGCCCGTCAGGACGCTCAGAGGGCGCAGGCTCAGGCCGACGAAGATGCCCGCCGCCGCGCTGAGGCTGAACAGGCGCAAGCGCAGGCAGAACAGCAGCGCGCGGCGCTCTTAGCCCAGCAGGAGCAGGCACAGGCACAAGCCGAGGCGGCGCGCGAAGCGGCCGAGGATGCCCAGCGGAAGATGCAGGAGGCCCAGAACCAGCTGGCTGCAGCCCAACAGCAAAGCGAGGAGGCCGAACGCGAGAAAGAACAGGCTGAGAATCAGACGCAGGTAGCGCAACAGCAGGCGCAGCAGGCTATCCAGGAGAAGGAACAGATGCGCGCCCGCCTGCTAGCTCAGCTGAATCAGGTTCTGCAGACGCGGGATAGTGCGCGGGGATTGATTGTAAGCATGCCAGACGTGCTGTTTGACTTTAACAAGTACACGTTGAAACCGCAGGCTCGCGAGCGCCTGGCGAAGATCTCCGGCATCATTCTCGCCTACCCGGATTTGAAACTGCACATTGAAGGCTACACCGACAGCATCGGCAGCGAAGAATACAATCAGGAGCTTTCCGAGAAGCGCGCGGAAGCGGTGCGCGGTTACCTGGTTTCTCAAGGCGTCACTCCCGATGACGTGAGCGCAGCTGGTTTGGGCAAGGCTGATCCGGTGGCGGACAACAGCACGGCCGCGGGACGAAAGCTGAACCGGCGCGTGGAGATGGTCGTCTCCGGAACCGCGATCGGAACCCAGATCTCCACTCCATCGATTGTTCCTGAGGAGGGTGCGGCGAACCGTTAAATCGTTAAACGCTGGCAACGATTCGGCTGCGTCCTGGAACGGAGGATGGCGCCGGAACGTGCCCGTGAATCCTGCAACTCATTTTGCGGGTTCGACGAAAACGGCGGTCCCGTAGGCGAGTACCTCGGTCACGCCTTGCATGATTTCCGTGGCATCGTAGCGCGCGCCGACCACAGCATTTGCCCCTAGCTCCGCCGCATGCTGCAACATGAGGTCAAAAGCTTCCTGGCGGGTCTTTTCGCAGAGGTTGGTCAAAAGTGTAATGTTGCCGCCGACCAAGGTTTGCAGGCCTGCCCCGATGGTGCCAAAGATGGAGCGCGAACGCACCACAATGCCGCGTACGACTCCCAAGGTACGCATTACGCGAAAGCCATCAATTTCAAATTGCGTGGTCACCATATTGTGGGAGACCATCCTGCCCGCGCTATAACCTGTTGCCATGAATGAGGCCTTTCGAGGAGCCGTTTTCTATCCCGCAATTCTGCGGTCCGGACACGGCAACTATAGCGCGAAGGTCGCAGCAAGACGAGTAATTCAATGGTTGCGTCGACTTCGCGTCATTGTAGTGGGAAGTGGGGTAAGGCTGAGGTCTGAGAGCGCCGGCAGCCCTCACTCCAGTTCTGCGGTAATAAAAAACTCTTGCGCGGAATTGTCGTACTCGACCCGCAGGACATTGGGCTTACAACAGACCTGGCAATCTTCCACATAAGTTTGACGACGTCCGGCGGATTCATCGACCATCGTGGAATTCCACTCTCCGCAAGACGCGCACTGGAAACCAGATTCCATGCTGCAGGCAGCATATCGCAGCGGAGAGCTACCGATTGTGTTCTCATGCAACGACGCAGCGGTGACCTTTCGCGCGCTTACGCTGAAATGGGGAATTCTGATTCCCCTATAATGGCCGGGCTGCGACATTGACTGGGGGAGGCTTCATGATCTCGCGACGGCGGTTCTTGGAAGTGGGCGGCATCTCCGCCGGAGCTTTTGCCGCTCATTCTTTAACGCCCCCTACCACCTCCGACGAGACTTCTCTGCCGCCATCCATCGCGCGGCTGAAATCGAGGAAAGCGGACGCTCAGCCGATTACCCGCGAAGAGCGCCAGCAACGGCAGGAAAGCGCCCGCAAACTGATGCTGGACCATGGCCTCGATGCGATCGTCCTGATGGAAGGCACCTCCTTGCGCTATTTCAGCGGCATCCGCTGGTGGGGAGGCGAGCGCATGTTCGCGTTAGTGCTTCCGGCAAAAGGTAAAGCGTTCTATGTGTGCCCCGCGTTCGAGGAAGGCCGCGCACACGAGCAGATTGCGAACGCTCCCGAGGGCGCTGAGGCCGACATCCGTTTGTGGCAGGAAGACGAAAGCCCATACCAGCTTTTTGCTCAAGGATTGAAAGACCGCGGCATGGCAAGCGGGAAAATCGGGATCGAAGAGACCATCCGTTTCGTCTTTGTGGATGGGATTTCGAAGGCGTCCCCTCATGCGACGATGATCAGCGCGACGCCCGTGACTGCCGGGTGCCGGATGATCAAGAGCGCGCACGAACTGGCGCTGATGCGACTGGCCTCTAAAGTCACGCTCGCGGTTTATGAAGCTGTGCACGAGGCACTGCGCGAAGGCATGACCCAACATGATGTGTCCAATTTGATCGAGAGCGCTTATGCGCGCATGGGCTTCCCCGGCGACGCAAGCGTGATGGTAGGGGAATTCACGGCATTTCCGCACGGTTCCAGCACTCCGCAGGTGATCCGCGAAGGCTCCATCATCATGGTGGATGATGGCTGCGTGGTCGAGGGATATCAATCGGATATCACGCGGACTTTCGTGCTGGGCAAGGCGACCGACAAGATGAAGCAAGTTTTTGACATCCTGCACCGCGCCCAGTCGGCAGCGCTGGCGGCGGCCCGTCCGGGGGCAGAATGCGGCGCAGTGGATACCGCGGCGAGAAAAGTGATCACGGATGCCGGCTACGGCCCCGACTACAAGTACTTCACCCATCGTCTGGGGCACGGACTGGGGATGGACGGGCACGAGTGGCCCTATCTGGTTCGCGGGAATCAGACGAAACTGCAACCGAACATTATGAGCAGCAACGAGCCGGGCATTTATATTCGCGGCGAATTTGGGATTCGCCTTGAAGACGACATGCACGTTACCGACAATGGGGCGGAGTTGTTCACGCCGCAAAGCCCGTCGTTAGAGGATCCCTTCGGAAACAAAGCTTGAGCTTTGGGCTGGAGTTTCCTGCTAGCCGGACTTCAATGAGCGGCGCCATTTCGCATGCAGCCAGGCGAGAATCCCCAGCGCGCACACTTCCAACGGACCTGGCCGGCTGATATCAAAAATCCAGAGGCTGGCATAGTCATGCGTGGCCATATACACGCCCCAGATCATTCCGGCGGCGGCTATCAAACTACCGAATCGCTCTTCCCGCCGAATGGAGCGCACCCGCTGCTGGGCCGACTGAGTTAAGCTAGATTTTTGCGCGTGAGGCGCATAAACCCGGGCAGTGGAACCGTTTTGGAGGTAACCCTCGCGGCCCGCATCCCAGTCAATAAAATCGCGTTTGTCAGACTTCGCCACAGCCTACAAGGTGCCACAAAAACAGGTTCGAGCATTGTTACGTTCGTGCTAGTCCGAACGTAGAACGTATTGCACACCTTTGCCTCAGAAGGCATTGTCATCCATTCGTGGAATTTGAATCTTTAGCTCTCCGGCACGGGCGGGCATCCGGGGAACTCGGTGACATACGTATTGCCGATATAACCCAGATATTGAATGCCGATTTCGCTGGTGAAGAAGCCGTCCGCCGTCAGTTTGCGCAGGAAGGCGAAGAATTCGATTCCCTGCCCCAGGCTGGGGTCTTTTTTGCCGTTCTTGCGGTAGGCGATAAGATCAAGCATTTCCTTTTGCTGCTCGGGCGGACAATCCAGATAGGACTTGCCGTAGACATCGAGGCAACGGTTATCCAACCACATCAAACCGCCGCCGAGCGCCAACTGATACTCCGGGTTCTCGCTCGTGATCAGATCGATGAACTCCGGCGCTCCTGCCTCGATAGCGCCTTTCGCATTCGCATCCGAAGGAATCATCACCTGGCAGAGATTCTGCAACGTCTTGTATTGGTGAGGCGGGAAAAATTTCGGCGTGTATGTCTTTTGCTCGGCCTTCTCCGCCCGCACCATGCGGTGCGCGTATTCGGCCGCCTCAAGCGGAAGCACGCGCAAAACCGAGCCTGCGGCGGCAGTCATTGTGAGGGACTTCAGAATGTCTCGTCGAGAGATCGTCATCGTCAGGCCCCCAGATTTCCTTTTTTTGCCTGATCGAGCAAATATTCCGAGGCGCGCCAGGTCAGCGCCATGATGGTCAAGGTCGGATTTTTGTCGGCATTCGTCACCAAGCAGGCGCCGTCGGTGACAAACAAGTTCTTCACATCATGTGCCTGGCAGTACTGGTTCAAGGCTGAGGTCGCGGGATGTTCACCCATGCGGACCGTCCCCACTTCGTGAATGATCACGCCGCCGTCGGCGATGCCATAGGGATGCGCCGCATCCATCAGCGTCGGTGGAATGTACGTTCCGCCAGCCGTTTCAACAATCGAGCGGAAGGTTTCCTGCATGTCCCTGGCCATCTTTATTTCATTGTCATCCCACTTCCAATGAAAGCGAAGCACGGGAATGCCCCACTGGTCCACCGCTGCAGGATCGATTTCACAATAGCAATTCTCGTTGGGGATCATTTCGCCGCGGCCCGCGAAGCCAATGTATGTGCCGTATTTTTTCCTGCACTCCTGCTTGAGGGCAGCGCCGTAGCCTTCGAAGGTCTCGCACAGATCGTCCCAGTCGCCGACGCTCGGCATCCCGCGTCCGCCGCCGAACTCGACGTGATAGCCGCGCAAGAATTCGTTCTTGCGATCGAACTTCCACCAAGGCAAATACATGTGCATGCCGCCAACGCCATCATGATTGTGCGCGGTCATCTTCTCCAGTTGCGGGAAATACCCGCCGCCGTCGCTTCCGACCGTATCCATCAGGTTGCGGCCTACAACTCCCGATGAATTGGCGAGCCCGTCGGGAAAAAGTGTCGACTTGGAATTCAACAGCAGGCGTGCCGACTCGCAAGCGCTGGCAGCCACCACAAAAGCGCGCGCATAAACGCGGCTCTCGCTGCGGGTTGCCTTGTCGATGTAGGAGACGGCGACCACCTTGCCATCCTTGCCGACAATCAGCTCGCGCGCCATCGCGCCCGTGATCATTGTGAAGCGGCCCGTTTTTTCTGCCGGCGGAATCATCACCTGGCTGGAACTGAAATTGGCCGCAGTGACGCAACCGCGCCCGCATTGGCCGCAATAATGGCAGGCGGTGCGGCCATTGTGTTTCTGAGTAAGAATGGCAAGCCGTGAAGGCACACACAGAATGTTGAGCTTGTCGCAGGCCTTTTTGACGATGGTCTCGGTACAGCGAGGCTTCGGTGGCGCCAGGAAAATTCCGTCGGGCGCGCTCGAAATGTTCTCTTTCGTCCCGAAAACTCCAATATACGATTCCACTTTGTCGTAGTACGGCGCGAGATCTTCGTAACTCAGCGGCCAATCGTCTCCCATGCCGTCGTGCGAACGGACTTTGAAATCCACTGGCGCCATGCGCAAGGCGATGCGGCCCCAGTGGTTGGTGCGCCCTCCCACGATACGGGAGCGGAACCAGCGGAATTTCGATCCAGGCGCAGAGATATAGGGCTCGCCATCGATTTCCCACGCTCCGTTCGGGGCCATGAATTCGTCTGGCAGCTCCCTGCCCGCACGGCCCCCAACTCCCGCGCCCCGATGCGGCAACTCGTAAGGCCAAACGTGCTCTTTGTAATCTCTCGCGGGGACTACTGGAGGGCCTGCTTCGAGCAGCGCTACCTGCAGGCCACCTTCGGTCAGGACCTTGGCCGCTGTGCCCCCCGAGGCGCCGGAACCGATTACGCAAACATCGTAGATTTTGGGCGAGCGAGTAATCTGCATGTGCACTCTAAGCAAGTCTGAATAAAAGTGCCGCCGCAGAAGCGGCGGCATGTGTGGCATCAATCTGCTAGAAACGTAGCTTGGTAAGGTATTCGTAGCTGGTCTTGATGCTCTCCAGCGGCTGCTTGGGATTGTCGTGCTCGACGATGTAATGCTTGATGCCGGCTTGCTCGGAATGCGCGAAAATCCGCTTCCAGTCGATGATTCCGCTTCCTACTTCGGTTATATCCTTCAGCGAGCTGCCGAAATCCTGTGAACCGGCCTGCGTCACCTTAGGCACCTTCTTGATGTCCTTCACGTGAACCAGAGGAAAGCGTCCGGGGTACTTCTCGAAATACTTGACTGGGTCGGAGCCCCCGACCGTAATCCAGCACAGATCCAGCTCCATCTTGACCAGCTTGGGATCCGTATCCGCCAGAAGCTGGTCATAAGGCAGCTTGCCATTCACTGGAAGAAATTCGAACCAGTGATTGTGATAGCCGAACTGCATTCCTGCCTTGTTGGTCTGCTCGCCGCATTTGTTAAATTTTTCGGAAGCCTGCTTCCAAATGTCGGGCGACTTGCGCAGTTCCTCCGGAATCCAGGGGCAGACAATGTATTCCAGCCCGATCGTCTTGGAGTCTTCAATGACTTTGGGGAATTTCTCGTCAAGTTCGTCGTACTGCACGTGAGTGGAGGGCGCCTTAAGGCCATTCTTGTCGAGCACGTCTCGCACCTGCTGGGGGGTGCGCCCGAAATATCCCGCGAATTCGACTTCCTTGTAACCGATCTGCGCGACCTTGGCGATGGTGCCTTCGAAATCGTTCTTCATCAGGTCGCGAACCGAATAGAGTTGCACTGCGAGCTTGTCAATTTTGTGCTCGCCGGCAGCCCATCCAAAACGGCTGGTGAATAACGTGGCAGCACCGACAGTAGCTGCGGTTCCGAGAAAAGTGCGGCGGTTCATGGCGTGAAAACTCATGATGGCGTTTCCTCCGAATGGTCCCGTTCTGGACGGAAGTCAAATCCGGAAGCATTATACGCGCCTGCGCGAGCTTTCGCCCTTACCGCGCCTCGAACAAAATCGATTGGGTACAGGGGAGCCCTGGATCGCTCAAATTAACGAGGCTCCGCCACCTGCAGATTGTTGGTCACCGAGAAGCTGCCGGGCACGCTCTTGGCCCGCACACCGGCGAGATCCTTGTCCGCTTCGCTGTCTACGACTCCTTCCAGCGTCACGCGCCCGTTCTTCACGATGATGCGAATTGGCTTCTGCACTCCCAGTTCATACTTCTGCAGCGCGGGGTACTGGTAGATGGCCCGGAACAGCGCGACCCGAAGCTGATCGTCCATGGGAGCCGGCGGAAGAACTTCAATCTGGTTGTTTACCCGGTCCACACCTTCAATGTGTTTTACTGCATTCTCGGCGTCGGACTTAAGCGTAGGCCGCACCACCTCGCCAAGCAAGGTTACGGTACTGCCCTCCACGCGGTATGCGATGTAGTCGAAGACTCCGAAATAAGGGAGCATCAGCAGTTCATGCCGAACTTCTCGCGTAATTCGATCTTCCGATTTAGGGGAAATCTGATCGCGCTGGGAATTCTGAGCAATGCTGGCGGGCATGAGACACAGCAGGCTGGCGAACACGACAAAGAGCTTTTTCATTTCTTTCTCCTGCTCACGGGGGTGAGACCTAAGTGGATGCACTTTATGGAACGGAAGTTGGAAGCTACCGAGGATATTCGCGATATAGGTGGGCCTTATTAATAGAGAATACTTGACTCGTCCGGGCCACGCCGGGGACGCCCCAGCCCGAAAAGCTACGCTCCCGAAAATCTACAGTGGTTTCAAGCTCAAGATAAGACCGTCGCCCGCATGAAGCAACCGAATATCGGCAGTGCTGCCCAGAATCCAATCGGCCCCTGCTTCGCGCAGAGCAGATGCGGGAGCCGTTGTGGTGAATGCGATCACCCGCGCTCCGGCCGCCTTCCCTGCGCGAACACCAGCGGGCACGTCTTCGAACACGATGCACTCCTGAGGAGCAAATCCCAGCACAGAGGCACCTTTCAAGAAAGGCTCAGGATGGGGTTTCCCGTTCACGATATCGTTCGAGGTAATCAGTTTTGCCGGGAGCGGAAGACCCGCGGCCTTGATGCGAACTTCTGCCAGAGCCCGCGTGCACGAGGTCACAATAGTCCAGCGATCCTGTGGCAGGCTGCTCAATAATTCGAGCGCCCCCGGCAAAGGAACGACGCCTTCAAGGTCTGCGATCTCGCGCCGTTCGACTTCCCGGTTCTCCAGTTCGTGATTGGCGTGCGGAAGATATTCCCGAACCGTGGTGAGGCTGGGACGGCCATGAGCGCGAGAAACAACCTCGTCCGGATCCAATCCGCGCTCCTGAGCCCAGCGCCTCCAGACGCGTGCGACCGCCGGAGTGGAATTGATCAGCACCCCATCCAAATCAAACAAAAGAGCAGCACAACGGATTTCATCCATAAGTTTTCGAACATTACAGGATGACGACTTACAGCATAGCGATCGTCTCCCGCGCGATTGTAAACCACGGATAGAATCCCTTCGCACGCACACACTGCCTTCTTCCGCCAAGGTGATGTCGCTCACCTTCCATCGTATCTACCGTCACCCCACATTCGGCGTAACCGTCGTACGATTTGACTGTAAGCTTTCCCAGTGCGCGCAGGGTGGAGGTGGGTATGACCCTCGCAGAATTGAACGTTCAGAAGACACCGCAACAAACTTCTCTCTTCAAAAATATTCTGGTCGCAGTCGATTTCTCACCAGCTAGCCGGCACGCGCTCGCCGAAGCTCTCGCTCTGGCCCCTGGAAGCGATGCCCGTTTGCATGTGGTCCATGTCTTTCACAATGATTGGCGCTATGAGATGGTGCCGAGTCCCCCCGAACTTGATTTGGAGCGGATCGATGCAGAGCATAAGCTCGCGGAATTGATCGCAGGTTTGAAGTCGGAGCGGCAGATCGATTCAATCCTGGTTAAGGATGGCCCAATCGCAACCGCAATCCTGTCGGTTGCCGCCGAGTTAGGAACGGACCTGCTCGTCGTGGGCACGCACGGGCGTGGAGGCTTTTCGAAGCTCGCCCTTGGCTCGGTGTCAGAGGAACTTTTGCGGATCGCTCCTTTCCCGGTCATGACTATTGGCCCGAAAACAGAGGCCGCGAGACCAGAATCACCATCTCCCATTCACACGATCCTGTTCGCAACCGACTTCGGCCCTGGCTCAACGAAAGCCTTGCCACTCGTGATGTCCCTGACGAAGACGCATCGGGCCAAGCTGATTGTGCTCCACATGATTGCGCCCATACCGGCGTCCTCATCCAGCCTGTCCGCGTTCGCTCCGGCCAGCGCAGCCGCCGACGAAATCGAGGTATGGAGCGGATCGACGCGCAAACGCGCGCTCCAGCAACTGAAAGAATACCTGCCTCAGGGCAATGGCTTGGAGCAGGAGCCGGAATATTTCGTGGGGACAGATTTCTTGCCGGAGGGACTGCTGAGCGCGGCCGCCACGTTCAACGTCGATCTGATTGTGATGGGAGCCAACCGGAGTGCGGCGCCACGAATAGCGGCTCACGTTCCGTGGTCTGCAGTGCATGAAGTAATCGTCCGGGCACCTTGTCCGGTGTTAACAGTGGCGGGATAAATTTCAGGCAATAGCCAAGGGCGTCGCGGATAGAAACTTCTCCCGCGACGCCTCTCAATGGCAGCGCCCGAGCAGGCCCTGGTCACCGATCAGGACTGCACAATCTTTTCCAGCGCCGGCCGGTTGCGAATGACCAAGGTCGACCCTTTGAGCTGCAGCAGTTGCCGTTTCTTGAAATCAGAAAAGAGGCGGCTCACCGTTTCCCGGGTCGTGCCAATGATCTCCGCAATCTCTTCATGCGTCAGCGTGAGCTTGACCTGCATCGCGCCGTCGTTGTTCGTGATCTTGCTGGACCACGACAGCAGCAGCTTGGCAAACTTTTCCGACGGCGAGGTCGTCAAGCCCAGGGTGCGGATTTCCTCGTACGCGGTGTAGTAGTTGCGGCTCAACTGTTCGGCAACCCGCAATGCTACTTCGCCATGATCCTTCAGGAACTGCAACAAGGATTCGCGAGGGATGAAATTCGCCTGCCCCGGCTCCATCATTTCAGCCGACACTTCGTACGGACGACTGGAGACGACCGCGTTGAGTCCCAGCACATCGCCAGCCTCGGACAATTTGGTAATGATGGTTTTGCCTTCGCGGGAAGAGGTTGAAAGTTTCGCCTTCCCGGCGCAGAGGATAAATACTCCGCGCGGTTGCTGCCCTTCGATGAAGAGCATGGCTCCCTTGGGATAGACGGCAGTGGATTTGATTTCGTTGAGACGTTGTCCAGCATGTACCGACAAATTACAGAAAAGATGTTCTTCGCGCACTGGGCATGTCAGGCAATTATCAAGAATATTAAGACCATAAGGGGCGCGCATAAAAGCACACCTCACTCTCGACTGAAATTGTAGCATTCACACTTCTGCTTGTGATCACCGTCACCGGAGCACGTGATTGCAGTCCTAGTGCGATCACTGACGTGCGGAGCATTCTGTGCGAGTATGGATTTTTGTGCTCAAAATTGCTTCTCACCTGCACGCGATAAGTATGAAAAAATAAGATTTCATTTGCGGGAGGAATTCGGTGACTGAAGTGTCCGCACCGCTTGTACCGTCGCACGTCGACAAGATCTATCCCGCACTTCCGATGCGCGCGGGTCTTGAACCTCTCTTCCTGCCCCACTCCATCGCGGTCATCGGCGCTACCAATCGCGCCGGAACCGTGGGACGAAGCGTGTTTGCCAATCTTCTCGAGAGCAAGTTCCCTCTGAAGTTGTACGCGGTGAATCCCAGTCAGGACGAAGTCCTCGGGATCAAGACGCACAAGCGAATCGGCGACATTCCGGCAGAAGTCGACCTGGCGCTCGTGGTTACTCCGGCGCAGACGGTTCCCGACATCATCGGTGAATGTGTGGACGCGGGCGTCCGCTCGGCAGTGGTGATCTCGGCAGGATTTCGTGAGCAGGGCCCCGCAGGCGCGCAGCTAGAAAAAGAAATTCAGAAACATCTCTTGCACGGATCGCTGCGTTTAGTTGGCCCAAATTGCATGGGTTTCATGAATCCCACCATCGGGCTGAACGCCACTTTTGCCAGGGCCATGCCCAGCAAAGGCAGCGTCGCATTTCTCAGCCAGAGCGGCGCGTTGCAAACCGCCATCCTTGACTGGAGCCAGCGCGAGCACGTTGGATTCAGCGCCATCGTCTCTACGGGCTCCATGCTCGATGTCGGCTGGGGCGACCTGATTTATCACTTCGGCGACGATCCCCACACCAAAAGCATTCTGCTGTACATGGAGTCGGTGGGCGATGCGCGCTCCTTTCTTTCTGCGGCACGCGAGATCGCGCTCAGCAAACCCATCATCGTTATCAAGGCGGGGCGCTCGGAAGCGGCCTCTCGTGCCGCGGCATCGCACACCGGGGCGCTGACCGGAAGCGACGACGTCCTCGAAGCCGCTTTTCGGCGTTGCGGTGTGCTCCGCGTGCAGAACATCGCGGATCTCTTCTACATGGCCGAGGTACTGAGCAAGCAGCCGCGACCGCGCGGGCCGCGCCTCAGCATCGTCACGAATGCGGGCGGACCCGGCGTGCTGGCTACCGACGCGCTCATGGCGACCGGAGGTCAACTTACGGTGCTGTCGCCCGACACGATTCGCGAATTGGACGGCTTTCTCTCCGCGCACTGGAGCCACAGCAATCCTGTCGATGTGCTGGCCGATGCCGATGCCGAGCGCTTGGCAAAGGCGGTAGAAATCGTGTCAAAAGATCCGGCAAGCGATGGATTGCTTGCCATCATCGCGCCGCAAGGTCTTGCTGACCCGACCCAGACTGCCGCCCAAATGTCGAAACTCGCGCACAGCACCAGCAAGCCTCTGCTCGCCAGTTGGATGGGCGGCGACGGCGTTGCGGAGGGAATTTCGATTCTCAATGAGGCCGGCATTCCAACCTTTTCGTATCCCGACACCGCCGCGCGCGCTTTCACGTACATGTGGCGCTATACGTACAACTTGCGCGGGCTGTATGAGACTCCCGCGTTGGTTGCCGGATCGGAGATCGATGCCAATGCCCGGCGTAATGTCGCGGAGACTGTCCAGCAGGTGCGCAGCAGCGGCCGCACGATGCTCAATGAGTTCGAGGCCAAGCAACTCCTCGCGCAATACGGCATTCCGGTGGTGCAAACCCGCACTGCAGAAAATGAAGAGCAAGCCGTCGTCATCGCAGCTGAGATCGGCTATCCCGTTGTATTGAAGCTGCTGTCGAACACGATTGCGCACAAAACAGATGTGGATGGAGTCCGCCTTGCCTTGGCCAATGCCGACGAGGTGCGTGGCGCGTTCCGTGCAATCCATTCTTCCGTAGCAGAGAAAGCGGGACCGCAGCATTTTGCCGGAGTCACCGTGCAGCCGATGGTCCGGCGCGATGGTTACGAGCTGATTCTCGGCAGCACGATTGATCCGCAGATGGGGCCGGTCATCCTGTTTGGCTCAGGCGGAGTGATGGTCGAAGTGTACCGCGATCACGCGCTTGCCTTGCCTCCGCTGAATACCACGCTCGCCCAGCGATTGATGGAGCAGACTCGCATCTTCTCCGCCCTGCAGGGCGTTCGCGGCCGCAAGCCGGTGGATCTGGTTGCGCTGGAGCAACTGCTGGTTCGCTTCAGTCAACTCGTCATGGAGCAGCCCTGGATCAAAGAAATCGACATCAACCCCTTGCTTGCCACTCCTGAGCATCTGCTCGCTCTCGACGCGCGCGTGGTCGTGCATGATGCCGGCGTCACGCCTGCTGAGTTGCCACGAGCCGCAATCCGCCCGTATCCATCGCAGTACGTGTGGGAATGGAAGCTGAAAGACGGAACTCCGGTAACGATTCGACCGATCCGTCCTGAAGATGAGCCGCTCATGGTGCAGTTCCACCACACACTATCTGAGCGCAGCGTGTATCTCCGCTACTTCTGTTCCTTAAGCCTGAGCACCCGGGTGGAGCATGAACGCCTGGTGCGTATCTGCTTTGCCAGCTACGATCGCGGCTTCGCGTTAGTGGCGGACCGCAAGAATCCGGACACCGGCCAGCATGAAGTGCTGGGCGTGGGCCGCTTCAGCGCCTTGAATCGAACTGAAGCCGAAGCCGCCGTGTTGGTGTCGGATCAGTGGCAGGGGCGCGGGCTGGGTACCGAACTGCTCGCCGGGGTTGCCCGGGTGGCGCGCGAAGAAAAGTTCCAGCGCCTGTGCGGAGAAATCCTGCGGGACAATTTGCCGACCCAAGCCATCTTCAAGAAAGCAGGATTCCGCCTGCGCTCCACCGAAGACCCATCCTCAGTCTCAGCTTCGCTGCAACTCCAGTAGCGCCGGCGTCCCGCCGGCTGTAGCGCGGGCATCTTGCCCGCGCTGCGTCGAGTGAAGCAGACAGTCTTGAGCTTTTTACCTACCGCTCCAATATTGCCTTGGCAAAACGAAACGGCCCGATCGAGTCGGGCCGTCATGTCGCACCATCAATGTTATTTACCGCACCTTTACCCGATCGTCGCCGGCTTCGCGATCTCCAGTTGCGGTTCGAATTTCAGTGTGGTCCCCAGAGCGCGCGAAACCAGGCACAGCTTCTCCGCGCGCTTGAGCAAGTCGAGCGCCCGATCTCTTTCTTCCGCCGACGCGATCTTCAGATTCGGGCGCAGGATAATCTGCGTGAAGCTGTAACCCGACTCGGCTTTGCGCACCGTTCCGCTGGCCTCGACCTGGAGGTCGGTAAAATCGAACTGCGCTCCGCCCGCGATTGCGCGCACGGTTGTCGTATAACATCCCGCGATGGCGGCCAACAGCAGTTCCTCGGGCGTCCAGCGCCCCTCCAAGCCGCCGAATTCGGTCGGCGCTGTGAAGTGAATGGCGTTCGGGGCGGAGTCCGACTTGGCAAGGCCCGTACGTCCGGAAGTCCACCATGCTGCGACTCGATAGGCATGTTCTTCGTTCATGATTGTTCACATCTCCTTGGGAGAACCCTTGCGATGTTCGGTGTGGTTAAGGTCCGGCGTCGGCTTTCCCGCCGGTCTACGCAGCTCCCTCTTTGCCAGAGAGACCGCGCTCGCGCTCAATGCGTTTAATTTCGGTGCGCAACCAGTTGGCCAGAGCCTCTTCCATCTCCGCCTGGCTGCCCGTACGGTAGAGATCATCCACGGTCCGGCCGTCCTTGGTCAGCGGAATGAAACGGCAAGGCACGTTCTCGCTCCGCTGATTTTCAGGCACAAATCGCGCCAGCAGGCAGCTCTCGCACGGCTGCGCGTGCGACGGATCGCAAAAGTTCGGACATACGGGGGAATCTTCAAAGATCGAGGGAGCCCGCCAGGGCGTGCGCGGCGAGCGTCCGTACCCGCCATCTTCCACGAAGCTCAATTCAAACTTGAGTACTTCCAGAATGTCTCGACCATCTTGCGCCATAGGCCACCTCAACGTGGAAGTCAGAATGCCAGACAGGCTTGGGAAACCCCGTGTATTCCGTCACGAGGAATTGTGATTTGGGTCACAACTGAGCGGCCCGCCTGAGCCGGTCCGCACCTGAATTGGCCGGAATTCCAGCATTCCCGGAATTAGGCGTGCGACAGCGATCACACTGGTAGATGATTGAAATCACACGACGTAGGCCCCGCCGCCTAGCCGACCGAGAAAGGGGCTGTCGAATGCGGCGGGTTTTGGGGAGTCCCGGGACGGGTTCTTTCTCAGACCAGCAATCACATGCTCATGTGCTTGGAATCACAAATCGCGGAGTCGTAGAACAAGCTCGAGCCTGGGATGGTCGAGCCATCAGCGCTATGGTTCGTAGGCGCAGCAGGGCTCCGGCGCGAACAGATCGCCGGTCACCGCATAGGCGCGGGCCCGGGAACCACCGCAGACATTCCGCATCAGGCAACGGCCGCATTTCCCTTTCAACTTCGAACTGTCGCGCAGCGAGGTGAATAAAGTGGAATTGCAATACACATCCGACAACGGCTGGTCCGTAACATTTCCTGCGGAGATAGGCAGGTACCGGCTGGGGAATACTTCGCCGTCCGGATTAATAAAGACGAATCCCTTGCCGTCATTGACGCCCTTCGGCGCACACGTAATGACATCCGCCTCGGTCATCCGGCCGCGCGATTCCCGCGCACTCTGTTGCAGCAGATAACGCTGGTAGTGCTGCCCCTCGGTGGTCTTGATCTGGAAATGAACCTGCCTGGAAGCGGCATACAGCTTGGCAAAGACTTCTTCATCCTCGTCGGCGGAGAGCATCTCGCCAACATCATCCCGGCTCTTGGGGACAAAGATAATCACGTTCCAGAGCGCTACATCCAGGCGCGTGAGCAGCTCAATCATGGGCTCGAGGTCGTGCAAGTTGCGACGCGCAAGGATCGTGTTCACTTGCACCGGAAGCTGCACTTCATGGCACGCGCCCACCAGTTCGATCGTGCGCCGGTACAATCCGGACACCTTCCAATAAGCATCGTGCAGGCTCGGCGTCGAACCATGCACCCAGAATCCAACTCGCATCAGCCCCGACGCCTTCAGCTCAGCGATAACCTCTGCCGTCAGCGCCGGCGTGGGCAACAGCGTCAGGGATGTGCGTACCGAACGCGCGGCCGCAAATTCGACAATCGGAAACAAGTCGGGGCGCAACAGCGGATCGCCGCCTGTCAGCGCCAGCAAAGGGACGTGCATGTCTGCGACCTGCTCGACGAGATGAAAAGCTTCCGCGGTTGAAAATTGTTTCTGGTTGCGCGCAGCTCGTGGCGCGGTGCGCGCCGGCGCGGACTTCCATTCACAGGCGCTCGTCACTTCCCAGGTCACCTGCAAAGGACGCAGTTGAAATGCCGATGAAGTGGTCAGCGCGCTGTCTGTTTGCCAGTTCGAGCTATGAGTTTTGGGGGCCTCGGTCAACAAGTCCGTCAGCGCTTGCATGGGTGCCATGCTAGGTTTCCGGTGGAGCAGCCGCTGTGCGGCTTCGCACGGCGGCTGGTGATAAACATCACAATCGGCTCGATTAACCCCTGTGATCGTTATCACAGGGCCTCGTGACTTCTGCCATAGGTTCCCTACGCTCGCCATGCGAACCTACCCTTGCGAGTGAGTTCTCAGGGTGCTGGACGTAAGCACGATGTACTGCAATCCTGCTCGCGGGATTGGAGCCAGGCAGTGGCATGGGCAATCCCTACTCTGTGATATCGTGCGAACAAATTTCTTCCTCAGGAGGAAGCAACACATGAAAACCCTTTCTACTCGAGTGGGATTGGTCGTTCTCTTAGCTTGCGGGCTGATGGCAGTCTGGAGCTCCCCGGCAGCGGCTCAGGACGCAGCTGCCACGTACAAGGCGAAGTGCGCTATGTGTCATGGAGCCGATGGCAAGGGGGGCAAGATGGGCACGAAAGATTTTGCCTCCGCCGAAATCAAAGGCATGAGTGACGCTCAACTGACCGAAGCCATCACCAAAGGCAAGCCTCCGAAGATGCCCGCCTACGGTGAGAAGCTGAAAGATACGGAAATCAAGGACCTGGTCACCTACATTCGTACTCTGGGCAAGTAATTAGCACTGGCGGCCCTAAAAGGCTGCCTGGAGAACTTCAATTCTGAAGCATTGGCGGGTGAGAGCATGTCCACGCGAACAATACGGAATCTTTTTGCGCCTGGAGTCACTCTCACCCTTCTTTTAGCGGCGGGCACACTCCACGCTGCTGGTAAACAACCTCCCAAACCAACCGCAGACGAATGCCTCGCCTGCCATAGCGACGCCTCTCTGACCCACGAAGAGAACGGCAAGCCCGTCAGCTTGCACGTCGATCCCAAAGCTTTCAAAGATTCGATTCACGGCAGCATGTTCACCTGCGTGGACTGCCACAGCGATGTAAAAAGCGCGGCTCACGAAACCACGCCCCAGAAAATTACGTGCGCCACGCGCCACGCCGACGAGCAAGCGGCGTACGAGCGCAGTTTTCACGCCAAAGCCGTCCAGGGCGGCAATAGCCACGCAGCCACCTGCGTCGATTGTCATGGGAGTCCGCACGAACTGCTGCCCGCCAGCGATGCGAAGTCGCGCGTGCATCACAGCAATATTCCCGCGACCTGCGGCGCCTGCCACAGTCAGAAGTTCGTCATGGAAGATGGCGGCCAGAGCGCCCAGATGGTCGCCTCCTACGAACAAAGCGTCCATGGGCACGCAGTTGCCAACGGATCGGAAAAAGCCGCGGTTTGCACCGATTGCCACGGCACGCACGAGATTCTCGACGCTAAAGATTCCAAGTCGCCGATTTTTAAATTCAATGTCCCGCAGACCTGTGGCCGCTGTCACGACCAGATCTCTAAAGAATTCCAGTGGAGCATCCACGGCCAAGCCATCGCCAAAGGAAACTGGCAGGCGCCCGTCTGCACCGACTGCCACGGCATTCACTCGATCAAGTCACACAACGATCCCAATTCGCCAGTGTCCGCGCAGAACGTCGGCCCGGCCACATGCGCGCGCTGCCATGAAGGCGTGCGTCTCTCGCAGGAATTTGGAGTACAAGGCCGCCGCGAGACCACTTACCTGGCCAGCTATCATGGGCTGGCGTCCCGCGGAGGCTCGCAAGTGGTCGCAAATTGCGCGAGTTGCCACGGCACGCACAGCATATTTCCTTCGAGCGATCCGCGTTCCACGATCAACCGCGCCAACCTGGCCCGGACCTGCGGACAGTGTCATCCCGGCGTTACCGAAAAATTCACTTCAGCCAAGGTCCATGTCGACGCCCCACTTTCCGCCGATGTCGGCAGCAAGGCGGTGCGCTGGATCCGCCGCTTTTATCTCAGCATGATCTTTGCCGTGATCGGCGGCATGCTGCTGCACAATTTCATCATCTGGCGCGCCAAGGTCATCGCGCGGCGTAAGATGCAGCATACGTTCGTCAGCCGCATGCCGATCCGTTTCCGGTTGCAGCATGCCGTGCTGCTCACCAGCTTCATCGTCCTGGTGCTCACCGGCTTCGCTTTGAAGTTCCCCGATTCGTGGTATACCTCCATGCTTTCGTTGGGCGAGCACATGCGGGGTCTGCTGCATCGTATTGCCGCCGTCGTCCTGATCGGCGTGAGCATCTACCACATCTTCGACGTCGCGATCACCCGGCAAGGCCGTAAGCTTTTGCGCGACCTGTCCCCACACTGTCGGTAGCAAGTTAAAATGTCCGGTTTTTGTAGCAAGTGAAATGTCCGGTTTCAAAGTTGTGCCCTCGCCGTTCGGATGGGGTTGATTTTGGGGATGGGGTTGCAGGGGAAGGGGGCCGTTCCCCTTCCTCTGCTC
>DATGFC010000001.1:0-19545 GCA_035309485.1 Candidatus Sulfotelmatobacter sp. | reverse complement strand
GGCATTCTGATGGAGGTCCATTCGTCTCTCTCCCCAAGAAGCGGATTGGTTCGCACCTTCAGCTTCTCCGGTTTGAGTTGAATGGACTATTCACTTCTAAGGAACAACGTGTTGAAAGATCACACCTAGCCCCTGACCCCTGCTCTAAGGCTTCACGGCAAAGACGACCCCATAGCTGTAAGTTCCTCCATAGATGGTCGTTCCATAGAGAACGTCTCCCGGGGTGACGAGTAGGCCTCCCTCAGGATTGGCGCCGTCCAGACTGTTAAAGTTAAAGAACAACTTGAAGGCCCATTTCCCGCCCGTTTGCGGGGTCATGCGGAACAAGCTGCCATTGCTGGAACTGGTCTGCGCCGTTTCGCCGTAAAGATTTCCCGCGCTATCGAACGTGAGTGGTGAGTTGGGCTGGCTGCCTCCGCTCCCGCCGGCAAAGCGGTGCAGAATTTTCTCGGTCCAGACGCCGTTCGCGAGCGCAAGCTCATAAACCGTTCCGCAGCTGGTAGTGTCGATCCCTGCCGCGCACTGCCCTACCCCGCCGCCATAGACCGTCGAGCCATACAAGTTGCCGCTCTTATCCATGACAAGTTGTGAGTTGGGATAGATTCCATCCGAACCGCCGGCGAATTGGTGGAGGATGTTCTCACTCCAGCCGTTCGCGGCGACCAGTTCAAACACGATGCCGCACCCCAGGCCCATGCAGGGATTGGAGCCCCCGGCACTCGCGGTGCCGTACACATTGCCTTGGGCATCGAGAGTGAGTCCACCATACACGAGAAAGCCGTCGTTGGTTCCCCCAAAGCTGTGCAGGACGGTTTCATTCCATACGCCGTTCCCGGGAGTCATCTCATATACTGTGCCGCCGTTCAGGCCGCCTCCGATGACGGTGGTACCAAACAGATTCCCATGCGAGTCGAACACGAGCGGACCTTGGGGATTAGCACCGTCGAAGCCCGAGCCGAAATTGTGCAGCACGGTCTCCTGCCAGTTACCCCCAGAATTGCTCAGTTCGAAAACGACTCCGGCGTTCTGCGAGCCCCCATCGGTGGTCACGCCGTAGAGATTGCCCGCCTTGTCGGCGATCAGCGCGCCAATGGGATAACTGCCATCGCTGCCTCCGGTGAAGCTATAGAGGATGGTCTCGTCCCACGTGCCATTCGAATTGATCAGCCTGAAAACTATGCCGTGGTTGTCGGCGCCGCCAAACTCGGCTACGCCGTACAGCGCGCCGCCCAGAGGCAGCAGGGCGCTCGATTGCAAATAAGCCCCGTCCGGCGAGCCGCTAAACTGGTGCAAGACTGTTTCCGTCTGTGCGTTGGCCCCGATCCCTGCCAGCGCAAAAATCGCTGTCCCCAAAACTACGAACAGACTCCTCCCCTTTAATGCGTACTGCATGGTGTTCTCCTCCCCAGATGGCGTGAAATCAAATGTCGTTCTGAAGCAGAACCGAAGGGGGCGGAGAACAAGTCGAGGCCCGGCAGGAGCGACGAAATGGCACTTCCCAAGCGGAACTTCGAGCGTTATATGGATGAGGAAAATGCCCCGGAAGGTTGTTACCTCGCGCCCGGGGCGGCCTGAGCCGCTCGAAAGCACCCACCCTCTTCTGATTCGGATTCCGCTGTGCTACCCTTGGGCCCTCTCAAGTTTCAGGCCTCAAAGTTCACGTTCCTGTAATTCCAATGGAGGAGGTCTCCCATGCCAATCGGTAAACGCGCAATCGCAGAATTTTTCGGAACATTTTGGCTGGTCTTCGGAGGTTGCGGCGCAGCCGTGCTGGCCGCAGGCTTCCCGGCCGTGGGCATTGGATTCGCCGGCGTCGCCCTGGCCTTCGGCCTCACCGTTCTCACCATGGCTTACACCATCGGCCACATCTCCGGTTGCCATTTGAATCCCGCGATCAGCTTCGGACTGGTCGTGGGCAAGCGCTTCCCCGCCTCCGATTTATTGGCTTACATCATCGCGCAGGTGGCGGGTGCAGTGGCCGCCGCAGGCGTCCTCTACATCATCGCCAGCGGATCTCCGAGCTTCGACGTCCATGCCGGCTTCGCCTCCAATGGCTACGGAGCCAACTCACCCGGAGGCTACTCGATGCTGGCTGGCTTCGTCGCCGAAGTCGTGCTGACCGCGTTCTTCCTGATCGTGATCATGGGCGCGACTGACGACCGCGCCCCCAAGGGATTCGCCCCAATCGCGATCGGACTCTGCCTGACCCTGATTCACCTGGTCGGTATTCCTGTGACGAATCTCTCCGTGAACCCGGCGCGCAGCACCGGCCCGGCACTCTTCGCCGGCGGATGGGCATTGCAGGAATTGTGGATGTTCTGGGTTGCGCCTCTGATCGGCGGTGCGCTCGGCGCAGGAATCTATAGGGCGCTATTCACCCAAGGCAAGGTGGAAGCAGCGTTGGACAAGCCCGTCCGGGTGCCCGAAGCAGTTTCGCGCTAAGCGGATTACAGCGGTTCAGCGACGGATCGAAAGCAGATAGATCAGCCCGCCCAAAATCAGCATTGCGGCGCTCACGAGGAAGACGAGCCAACCGCTGTTGCTTTCGGGCGTGATGGGACGATTGCTGAGCCTGCCTGCGGCGCTGCCGAAGTCTGCATTGGCAGCTCGGTCTGCCGCTTTCTCTTCGATAGTGGTGCCCGAGGCTTGAGAAAATCTGGCGGGCACGACGCTGGTTCTGCTGCCCAGGCCCATCGTGTTTTCCCCAGCTTTCACCGTTAGACCTGTCTTCCCGTTTACGAATACCCGGATGTCTCCAGAGCCGCCCTGTTTCGCAAGCGCCTCTGACAATTCCGGCAGGAAATGCTTTCCTACGAACTTGAAAAGCTTTTCTGCGAAGGGGCTCTCGATCTCCTCGTGCGTCGCGCCTTCGATCGGCGGCGCGTTCGGGTCCGCCGATTGAATGCTGAATTCGCCTCCCGGCTTGCGCTCGATGTGAAAGGCGAACTTGAGCCCGCCGTTTTGCGCCGGCAACTTCAGCCCGGGGAATTGCGCCGCCAAACCCGCGGCGATCGTGGCTTGAATCTTTTGTTGCAGTTCCTCGCGCGTGGCCGCCTCCAGCGGCGGCACCGCAGGATCGGAGGCGTGCGCAATGAATCCGCCTTCGGGCTTCGGCTCAATGCGATAGGTAAACTGCGTGATCAGGCGCTTGAGTTCCATCGTGGTGCGATTGTAGCCCGGCCTCCCAAGCTCGTCCTGATTACGTCAGTACCGGCTCCCACCCTGCTCTTGTCATCCTGAGCAAAGCGAAGGATCCCGCGAATATCAAAACCAGGGTGCACTTCGCGAGGGCGTTCTCCCGGCCGCTAGTTTGTAAGAGACGGTGCCAATCTGATAAGTGACCGGCTCGCACAAGTGATGGGGTGGAGGCCCCGGGCGGAGTCGAACCGCCGACCAACGGTTTAGGAAACCGCTGCTCTATCCAACTGAGCTACGGGGCCGGGTTGCCGGACTGAGCCAGGTAGAGTCATTATCGCACGCCCGTTTTGAGGGGCAGCGCAATAGGCTATCCGAATCGCGGCGTTCGGATCCGACGAATTAGCGTTAGCAATCGAAAATGTGACGTTACAATCCATACGTTATAATTCCGTTCATACCGTTACTGCTGTATTGCATCAGCAATTAATCTGAGACACATTTTCGTTTTGAAGCTTGATCGTGACTTTCCTTCCCGCTAGAAAGCCTTGAGCAAGCCATCCCCCGATGAGTAAAAATCACCATGGATCGCCCCCCCCCCCCGCAAAACTGCGATTGCTTCGCCCAAGAGTGCCGCAGGCATCGATCCTTACATGTTTTGTCCGGCATGCAAGATCGCGCATCCTCTGCACTTTTTCTTCTGTCTCGGATGCAACACAACTCTCAAAGTGATCTGCGGCGATGAAGATCCATCATTCATTGCTGGGTCGGTAAACGACATAACCGGAAGCGCCCCCTCTGCATCTCGCACACGAGCGAGGCAGGCGCCGGTTCGAAATCGTAGAGAACGCCTCATCGCCGCCACATCTCCGCGCGGCAGAGCATAGGTTTGCAGTCGGACTGTCCTTAAGCTGAGTTTTTACGGAACGAGAAGTTAACGACTGGCGAACAGTTCCCCGAATACGTATCCCGAAAGGAATGCCAGCGAGCAGGCGATGAACGTCACAAACAGGAAATGCTTGCGCACGTTGTGCTCGAGGCTGAGTTTCTGTTTTGCCTCGTCTACTTTTGAGATCAGTTCGAGCGCGGTGTGATGAATGCGTTCGCGTTGCTCAGCGGCTTGCTTTTCGAGGATCTCGGAAGATGGTAAAGCGCTCATAGGGCATTCCTCGTTTCGCTTTGCAGCCAGACTTTATCGTCGCTCAACACGTGCATCGTCTTTTCCGGAACCATTGGCTGCTTCGTGAACCGCTGCTTGGCCAGGAACAGCGCGAACGCGCCGATCATGGACCAGAAAATTGCCACAATCAGACAAGCAAAAAACCACTTATAGGAACTGCCTTCGAACGCCACCGCGACCAGCGAGACCATCGCCAGCGAAAACAGCAGGAACGCGGTGCCCATGAAAGTGGCTCCGATCACCGCCGCGGGGATCGCCCCTTTGATGGCCTTGACCCTTTCTTGCAGCTCGCGTTTGAAGAGTTCGAACCGGGTCTGGGCGAACTCCTGCAGTTCGCTCTTCATGTCGCTGAGGATGGCAGCGAGACTGCGCCCATTGCTCACGTCGGAGTTCATGACCGGCGCGACCTCCACACACGCGCGCCGACACCCAATGCAAAGGCCGTTCCCGCGATCGCGCCGAGCACAGGCAAAGGATGCTCGTCTTTCAGGCGCACCGCCCGCGCCTTGAGTTCGTGGACGCGCGATGCGCCCGAGGAACCGGATCGCGTGAACATGCAGCCAATCTGCGATCCCGTTCTGCCCAGCCAGCGGGCAACCGTCGTGAAGGCATTTGTCGAATACGAGCCGGCGGTCAACAATCGGTCGGGTTGCGTGGTGGTTGCGTCAGGATTCTGAATCGGAATTGGGCCCGTACTCATGGCAACTGCTTTCCGGAACGGGAAGAAGCACATCGTCCAGCGGCCGGAAATGTCTCAGCCGACAGGCTTCCCCTATCCCCACTGAGACTAGGATGCCGGGCACTCCGGGCATGTTGTCGTCAATGTTTGGCAGGATTCCGGTACGAGAAAGCTGATAAAGGGCGGCGTATATCGAGGTCCGCTTGAACTTCAGCCCTGCTTCCCGAAGCTTCGGATCAACGCTTCGCGGCGAAGTCATCCAGCGCCAGATTCAACTCCAGCACATTCACCCGCGGCTCGCTGAGCAGGCCCAGCTCGCGCTGAGACGTATGCTTCTGCACCAGCCCGCGCAAGCTGGCTTCAGAAAGGCCGCGCTCGCGGGCGATTCGCGGAATTTGAAACTCGGCGGCGGCGGGAGAAATGTCGGGGTCAAGACCGGACGCTGAGGTGGTGATCAGATCGGCCGGAATCGGCTGACCTGGATTTTCCTGGTGCAGCGCGGCAACATCGGCCCGGACGCGGTTGATCAGCTTTTCATTCGTGGGCCCGAGGTTGGTGCCGCCCGAATTGGCCGCGTCATATCCATTGCCCGCGGCGGACGGCCGCGGGTGGAAATATTTCGCTGATGTAAAGGGCTGCGCGATGATCCGCGAACCGATGGCCTCGCCGTTCCGATGAAGGAGCTGGCCATTGGCTTTCTCTTTGAAGAGGACCTGCGCGAGGGCGGTAATGACCAGCGGATAGACGATTCCCAGCAGGATCGTGGTCGCGATGGTCATCAAAATTGCGGTGATAAGATTTTTCTTCATAGCAGTCCTCACGCCAATCCAACTGCCGTGATCAGCAGGTCGATGATCTTGATGCCGGCGAAGGGCGCGATCAGGCCTCCGATGCCGTAGATGAAAAGGTTGCGGCGCAGTAAAGCTTCGGCGTTCATCGCGCGATATTTCACACCACGGAGCGCGAGCGGGATGAGCACGATGATGATCAGCGCGTTGAAGATCACCGCGGAAAGCACCGCCGATTCGGGCGTCTTCAGATGCATGATGTTCAGCACATTGAGGACGGGGAACGTCACCGCGAACATGGCCGGGATGATCGCGAAATATTTGGCAACGTCGTTCGCAATGGAAAAGGTGGTGAGCGCGCCGCGGGTCATCAGCAACTGCTTGCCGATTTCGACGACTTCAATCAGCTTGGTGGGATTGGAATCCAGGTCGACCATGTTGCCGGCTTCCTTGGCCGCTTGCGTGCCGGTATTCATCGCGACACCGACATCGGCCTGAGCCAGCGCGGGCGCATCGTTTGTCCCGTCGCCAGTCATGGCGACAAGTTTGCCGCCGGCCTGCTCGCTGCGAATCAGTTTCAACTTGTCCTCCGGCGTAGCCTGCGCGAGGAAATCGTCCACCCCGGCTTCGCGCGCAATGGCTGCCGCGGTGAGCGGATTGTCTCCCGTGATCATGACCGTCCGGATGCCCATGGCGCGCAACTGGGCAAAGCGGTCGCGGATTCCGCCCTTGACCACGTCTTTGAGATGAATCACGCCCATGGCGCGGCGGTTCTCGGCCACGACCAGCGGCGTGCCTCCCAAAGAAGCAATGCGCTCGACCGTGGCGCGAACCTCCTGCGGCATGCTTCCATTGTTATTTTGCTCGAGGTAGCGGGCCACCGAATCTGCCGCGCCTTTACGGATCTCGCGGCCATCGAGATTGACCCCTGACATGCGAGTTTGCGCGGTGAAGGCGATGAACTCTGCCTCGTGATCGGCGAATTCGCGGCCGCGCAGACGGTACTTTTCCTTTGCCAGCACGACGATCGATCGGCCTTCGGGAGTTTCATCGGCCAGAGAAGAAAGTTGCGCGGCGTCGGCCATTTCGCTTTCGGACACCCCCGGGGCGGGCAGAAATTCAGTGGCCTGGCGGTTTCCAAAAGTGATGGTGCCGGTTTTATCGAGCAAGAGCGTATTGACATCGCCCGCGGCTTCGACGGCGCGTCCCGACATAGCCAAGACGTTGTGCTGCACGAGCCGGTCCATGCCGGCAATTCCGATGGCCGAGAGCAGGCCCCCAATCGTCGTCGGAATCAGGCAGACAAGCAGCGAGACCAGCACAAACACGGTCTGCGGCGATCCGGAATAAATCGCGAAAGGTTGAAGCGTAACCACGGCCAGCAGGAAGATGATGGTGAGCCCCGCGAGCAAAATGTTGAGCGCAATTTCATTCGGAGTCTTCTGGCGCGCGGCGCCTTCGACCAGCGCGATCATGCGGTCGAGAAACGTCTCCCCCGGATTGGACGTGATCTTTACCTTGATCTCATCGCTGAGCACCCGCGTTCCGCCGGTGACTGCCGAGCGATCGCCCCCAGCTTCACGAATGACCGGCGCGGATTCCCCGGTGATCGCGGATTCATCTACCGAGGCGACGCCCTCGACAATCTCGCCATCTCCGGGGATGAGTTCTCCCGCACAAACACAGCAGAGGTCGCCGGCACGCAGCTTGGCGCTCGCGACTTGCTCGACCGTGCCCGAGGACGTGATCCGATTGGCCATCGTCTCCGAACGAGCCTTGCGCAGCGTTTCAGCCTGGGCCTTGCCGCGGCCTTCGGCCATAGCTTCGGCAAAATTGGCAAACAGCACCGTGAACCACAGCCACAGCGTGATTTGCAGGTTGAAGCGAAATTCCGCGTGCGGATGAACGATCAGCAGAACCGTGGTGATGACGCTGCCGATCTCCACCACGAACATGACAGGATTGCCCATCATGTTGCGTGGGTTCAGCTTCAGCAGCGAGCTCCATGCGGCGCCCCGAACCAGCTTTGGATCCCAGATAGATTTGTGATGGCTTGCCATAGTTTTCCTAAAAAGTCTTCCCAACGTGCAACAGCAGGTGTTCGAGAATCGGCCCCAGGCTCAAGGCCGGGAAAAAAGTCAGCGCGCCCAGAATCAGAATTACGCTGATGAGCAGGAACGTGAACAGCGGCGTCGTCACCGGAAATGTCCCCAGCGAAGGCGGAACATATTTTTTCTGCGCCAGATTGCCGGCAATCGCCAGCACGGGGATGATCATGAAGAAGCGCCCGATCAACGTAGTGATTCCGATCGCGGTGTCGTACCAGAGCGTGTTGGGCGTGAGCCCGGCAAAGGCCGATCCGTTATTACCAGCCGCCGAGGTGAATGCGTAAAGGATCTCGCTGAGCCCATGCGGACCGGGATTGAGAATGCCTACGGTGCCAAAGTTCCTCACCACAGAGATTCCCGTCAGCGAAAGAATCACCAGCGGAAAGACGAGTGCGACCAGCATCGCCATCTTCACGTCGTAAGCTTCGATTTTCTTGCCCAGATACTCGGGCGTGCGGCCCACCATCAGGCCGGCAATGAACACCGCCAGCACGATGTAGATCAATATGCCGTACATCCCGGCGCCCACGCCCCCAAAGATCACCTCGCTCAGCATAATGTTGACGAGGGGTACGAGGCCGCCGAGCGGGGTAAAGGAATCGTGCCAGCCGTTAATCGCACCGCAGCTGGCGTCGGTCGTGACGGTTGCGAACAGCGCGCTATTCGCGATGCCGAAGCGAGTCTCTTTGCCCTCCATATTGCCGCCCGATTGGGAAGCCGTGGCATGTTGCGCGACGGTGGCGGGATATAACGGATTGCCTTGCGACTCCGCCCAGTAGGTGACAGTGACGCCTGCCAGAAACAGCAGCGCCATCGCCGCCCACACAGCCCAGCCGTGAGCCGTGGACCCGGTCATGCGTCCCAACGTGTAGGTAAGCCCCGCGGACACGGCAAAGATCGAGAACAGTTCAATCAGGTTCGAGAGCGGGGTGGGATTCTCGAAAGGATGCGAGCTGTTGGCATTGAAGAAGCCGCCGCCATTGGTGCCCCATTCCTTGATAATCTCCTGCGATGCCACCGGCCCCTGCGCGATCGTCTGGGTAGAAATGGTGTCCATGACCGGCTTGCCGCTGGCGTCCACCACAGGCTTTCCATCTGTACCAATACGCTGCACCTGTTGCGGCTCGACCAGCTTGACGGTGTCGTAAGGTTTGAAGTTCTGCACTACGCCCTGCGACACCAGCAACAAGGCGCCCACCACGCAAAATGGCAGGAGCACCCAGAGGCTCGCGCGCACCATGTCGACCCAGAAGTTTCCGATGGTTTGCACCTGGCGGCGGGCAATGCCGCGGATGAACGCTATGGCGAGCGCGATGCCGACCGCGGCGGAAACGAAATTGTGGTAGGCGAGGCCGGCCATCTGCGTGAAGTAGGTCATCGTCGTCTCGCCCGAATACGCCTGCCAGTTCGTATTAGTAGTAAAAGACGCGGCAGTATTGAACGCCAGATGCTCGGGCATCACTCCGCCAAAATGCTGCGGATTAAATGGCAGGATGCCCTGGATGCGCTGCATCACGTAAAGCACCAGCATGGAGACTGCACTGAACAAAAGCATCGCCGTCGCGTATTCGGTCCAGCGCATTTCGTGTTTTTCATCCACACCTGTGACGCGATAAAGAAGACGTTCGACCGGTCGCAGCACAGGATCGAGAAACGTCCGCTCTCCCGCAAACACGTGGGCCATGAACACGCCCATAGGCTTGGTCACGGCGAAGATCAGGGCCAGGAATACGAAGATTTGCAGCCAGCCGTTGACAGTCATTTCAGAATTTCTCCGGACGTAACAACGCGTAGAACAGATAAATCGCTGTCACCGCGCTGATGATCAGCATGATCAGAGACTGGACATCCATAAGTCCTCCTACTTCACCCGTTCGCAAAAATGCACGTATGCGACCGAGGCTGCGAAAAATACGATTGTCAGTGCCACAAATCCAAGATCTGCCATCCTTATCCTCCCAGTCCCCGCTCAGGGGCGAAACGTCGAATCAAATGTGAGGATCATCCCGACGCCGAAAAGATGTTGCGTGGGAGTCAGTCCAACCGCACCCGGTGATTCCTCTCCGTCTTTGAAAAATCCGCCTTGCGGGCCGCGCGAGTCATCCCAGCGGTGCTCCAGGCGCACGATCAGCGTGGCGGCGCGATAGGGGACTCGGTATTCGGCGGTGCTGGTGACTGCCTTCACTGTCTGGGAAAACCCGGTCCAGCGGCCATTGCGGTCCCACGCCGTTTCTGGCCGCAGGGTCACACTCCAATGCTTTTTGAAGGCCCAGTGGGCGGGCAGTTGCGCCGACATCCACAAGGCGCGCGGGGTTCCGAGGGCCGCGACCTCTTCTTCAGACACTTGGTACTCGAAGGCAACAGTAGCCTGATCCTTCTTCCATTCCGCGATGCTGTCCGAGAGAAAACGCCAGAACTGCACGCTGGTATCCGCCTGATGCGGTCCGTAGAGCACGGTTTGCTTTACCGTGAGGTTCTGGATCGGCTTATAGGAGAGCTGGCCTCCGGAACTCGGCACATTATTGGCATGAGCCAGATGCCAGTAGCCGTTGACAATGAACACCGCTCCGCTCAACTTCGGTGTCAACGGATATTGCGCGTTCACGCCCAACATCAAATACGGCGTGAAGTCTGCACCCCAAGGGCGGGTGTAGCTGAAATTGTCCTTGGCATACAGAGAGTCGTAGCCAATGAAGCTGTTGAAAATGCCGCCCTGCACCGTGAGGCCCTCGCCGACAGGAGCAAGATAGGAAATGTCCGTCGGCCCCAGGTGCCGCAGCCACTTGGAACCGTCGAGGTTGGGAGCCGTAGCGGAATAACCGAAAACTTCGGAATCGCTGCCCGCTTGCCACGTTAGTTCGGTTCCCCAACGGGAGCCTTCCGACGCCACTTTTCGCAGATACAAGGCGGTCATATTCAAATTCACTTCGTTGACGCGGAATGTCGTGCCGCGGCTGCGAAACAAGTGATTGGCGGGATCATTGAAATCGTGCAGATATCCGGCATCCACGAAACCGCCGTACTGCCAGGTCGTCGCCGGCGATGCCGTTGACGATGTATCCGCAGGTTGTGCGGCGGCCTGCCCCTGCAATCTTGGCGCAACGCCGATTGTCAAAAGAGTCGTAAGCATAATAATCCGTGCAAGGCGAATCTCAAGACGCTTCGACGCATCGTGAGTTCGCACAACATCGCCAAATGATTTCTTCATAGCATCGAGTTCCTGGAGTACTTCTTGCGAAAGTTGCGGATTGTTAGCGGTGGCTTCGGCGCCAGTGGGGTTTGCCGGTTCAAGACCATTGATTGCTGGTTGCCCGTGAGCTGGAATCGCGAATCCGGCAATAACCAGGAGTCCGAGCGCGATCTGCTCCCCGGCCTTTATCGGAAATTTGCGCGCCACAGCATTAGGATTCATCACGATGAGTTCTTTTCGCCGCCGGAGTGGATAAAATTTCGCCAAATACGCCTCCACCTCACGATGCCGAGGACCGGCATACTCTCTTACCAAAGCGGCCAATACATACACCAGGAAGCTCACTCCTCCGCCACACACAATCAAAAGTGCAAGTTTCATCACGGCCTCGCCCGCGTACCCCTTACCGGAGGCTGAGTATGAGTTGACATCACCACCCGTAAAAGTCGGGTTAAAAGTTCATAAAGAGTTCGTAAGGACGTCTGGCAAGGAATCGACGAGAGTCCGCCTATGGCCAGGACTGGGAAGGGCACACGTGGGCATTGAACAAAAATGGAGCACTCGTTGTGAGCGAGGACTACTTGTGAAAGGACCAGTTCACTCGCCGGGTTCGAAGCGATATCCCACCCAGGGCTCGGTGACGATGTAGCGGGGAGACACAGAGTCGGGCTCGAGTTTCTTGCGCAGTTGGCCGACGAAGACGCGAAGATATTCGACTTGCTCGGTGCTCTGACCGCCCCAGATTGCCCCGAGGAGCGTCCGATGGTTGACGACCTTGCCGGCTCGCCGCGCCAGGAACAGGAGAAGCTCGAACTCCTTCGGAGTGAGGTGAACCTCACGGCGGCGGACCATCACTTTGCGTGCCGCGGTATCGATGCGGAAGTCGCCAATCTCGATCACCGGATCGGCTTCGCTCTCCTGTGGCATACGGCGAAGGTTGGCGCGCACTCGAGCCAGCAGTTCGTTCATGCCGAACGGCTTGGTGATGTAGTCGTCGGCGCCGGCATCGAGCGCCTCCACTTTCTGCTGCTCTTTGTCGCGGACCGATAAGACGACAATCGGTACCTGCGACACAGCGCGCACAGTGCGGCAAAGTTGCACGCCATCGATGGAGGGCATCGAGAGATCGGTGATGATCAGGCTGGGCTGCCAATCTTTCATGATCTCCAGCGCCATCTCGCCGCTATTGGCGACTCGGATGTCGTAGCCCTGGGCGGAGAGGCTGGTGCGCAGCACGCGCGTGATCTGCGGTTCGTCATCCACGACGAGGATGTGGGCAGGATCCGCCATCAGCGGGCCTCCTGCGTCACGATGTGGACGTCCACCGACGGAGAGTCGCGAAGGAAGCGCTGAATTGCCGACAAATATAAATACCTTTGCCAACCCGTCCGCGCGGACCGGCCGAAAATTACCTGTGTGATGTGATTCTCGCGTACCAGCCGAGCGAGGCCGTCGGCGATACTGCCGCCGGAAGATCGAACAACCCGCGCGCCCAGGTTTTCCGCGAAACGGATATTCTCGGCCAAGGTCTTCTGATCTTCAGGACGGGTGTCGCGGCCAACATCAATGTAGAAGACGTAGAGATCTCCGCCGATGGCTTGCGCCATGCGCGAGCCGCGCGCGATCAAATATTGCGCCGCCGGATTCGAACTGACGCACACGCCAATGCGCTCGCGGACCGTGTGTGCCGGTTGGCTGGCGTCCTTTTCCAGGAATGCGTCGAGACTGCGATCGACTACCCCAGTGACCTGGCGCAGCGCGAGTTCACGCAGCGCGATCAGATTACCCGGCCGGAAAAAGTGCGAGAGCGCTCGCTGGGCGCGGTCCACGGGATAGATATCTCCGCGTTCCATGCGCTTTTGCAGCGCTTGCGGCGTAAGATCCGCAAGAACGATTTCATCCACGCGTTGCATCACCCAGTCGGGCACAGTCTCGCGCACCTGCACTCCGGTGATCTGCTGCACCGTCGGGCCGACGCTCTCCACGTGTTGCACGTTCATCGTCGAGAGCACATCGATTTTCGCCTCCAGCAACTCGATCACATCTTCGTAGCGCTTGGGATGCTTGCTGCCCTCGATATTGGTATGGGCCAGTTCATCGATCACCGCGACCGCTGGTTTGCGCGCCAGGATGGCGTCTACGTCCATTTCGTCAAAAACCGTGCCCTTGTATTCAAGTTTGCGCGGCGGAACGCGGTCAAGTTTGGCAGCCAGTTCGGCGGTCGCTTTGCGGCCATGACTCTCGACAACACCGACCACCACGTCTTCGCCCCGGCTGGCGCGGCGAATCGCCTCACTGAGCATGTTGTAGGTCTTACCGACTCCGGGGGCGTAGCCGAGGAAGAGCTTGAAGATGCCGCGCGGCTTTTCCGGGGAAACTTCCTGCAGCCACTCCTCGGGTGTCTTGGCCATCGCAGCTATTGTGCTTGCACAACCGAGAAAATGTCCACGTGTACAATGCGGGGGTGAAAACGCCCGCTCAGACACAAGCGATACGCTACGTCACGGTCGCCGCGGCGATTGCAGGAATCACGGCAGCAGCCTTCCGCTTGCACGTCAATCAGACGACAGTGGCGTTGATGTTTTTGGTGCTGGTGCTGCTGACTTCCGCTTACTGGGGTTTGCGCTACGCTGTGGTGCTCGCCGTAGGCGCGACCGCGGCTTTCAATTTTTTCTTCTTGCCTCCGTTTGGAACGTTCACCATCGCGGATCCCCAGAATTGGATCGCACTATTTGCCTTCCTGGTCACGGCGCTCGTTGCGAGCAATCTCGCGGAACGGGCGCGCCGGGAGGCCGAGGGAGCGGAACAGCGCCGCCGCGAGGTGGAACGCCTGTATGGGCTGAGCCAGAGGCTGCTGGCTTCGGACAACGTTCTCGAATTGCTGAACGCGTTGCCTAAATACGTGCAAGAGACATTCTCTGTGCGCAGCGTAGTAGCCATGGCGGCGGGCCATTCCGCGGTTTACCGCTCCTCCCTCGACGCTGCCTTCGAAGAAAGCGTGCTGCGTTCGACTCTGCTGCGTGGCGAACCCATTACGCAAGGTGGAGTCTCGTATGTTCCCCTGCGACTCGGGATGCGAACCGTGGGCGCACTCGGCGTGGTGGGCGCGGATTTGTCGCGGGTTACTCTCGATGCGCTCGGAAGCCTTGCCGGGCTGGCGATTGAGCGGGCTCGAGCTCTGGAGGCATTAAGCAAAAATCGGGCAGAGCAGGAGCACGAGCGGCTGCGAACTGCTTTGCTCGATTCGGTCACCCACGAATTCCGCACGCCGCTGACCTCGATCAAAGCCAGCGTGACCACCTTATTGTCAGGCACCGCGCTCGACGATTCCGGACGGCGCGATTTGCTGGCCGTCATTGACGAAGAGACCGATCGCTTGAATCGCCTGGTCGGTGAAGCGTCGGAGATGGCGCAGCTTGATTCCGGAATGTTTAAGCTGGATGTGCAGCCTCATCCGATTCAAGACGCGCTCAATCCCGCGTTGGAGGATGCTCACGCGGCGCTCGAGAATCATCCCGTGGAAGTTGAGATCCCATCTGACTTGCCGCAGGTTCGCATGGACGTGCAGCGTATTCGCGAAGTGCTGATGCACCTGCTGGAAAATGCCGGGAAGTATTCGGGCGCCGGAGTGCCGATCAAGATTACGAGTGAATTGCGGGACAATCACGTTGTAATGAACGTGGCGGATCGTGGCCCTGGGATCGATTCATTCGAGCAGTCGCTGATATTCGAGAAGTTCTATCGCGGGCAGAACCAGCGGTACATGGCGCCGGGGACGGGCATGGGGCTGGCCATCGCGAAGGTGATCGTCGAGGCGCACGGCGGCACCATCGGCGTAGTGAGCCAGTTGGGGAGCGGGTCGGTGTTCTCCTTCAGCTTGCCGGTGGACAGCGGAGCAGCGAAGTAAAACTACCCAACGCCCCGCGCTACTTGATGTAGTACGCCGATTCTTCTGGTCGTACGACTCGCGGAATCCACAGTGGGCGCCGCAATCCGCCGGGTCCCGGCGCCGGGCGGGCTAGAGCTTTCCACCGCTGGTAGACGGCGAAGGAAAGATTTGTGTCGACGAAAATGTCGCCATAGCGATCGCCTGGGCCAGCTTTTTCCACGCGCACCATCTGATGCCAGCAGTGCATCCCGCTGACCGGATCCGGGTGAACGGGAAACGTGATGTCCTGGTGCACCCCCGCGTCGCTCCACCAGACGCGCTTGGTCTCCGGGTCGGGGCTCTCATACGGCGAGACGTTTTCCAGTTGGCGCATCTTCCACTGGCCCTTGCCGACTTCTTTTAGATCAACCCATGCGCTCGACATGCGCTCGATTTGTTCGTCTTTGTTCACGCGCCATCGCCCCAAGTGATGAGAACAGGCCACCACGCCGGGCGTGAGCCCTTCGGTGACCCAGGCATGCAAAACGAAGTAGCCAATCTCGGTGTGAACTTTCATCAGGTCGCCGGTGCGCACGTCGCCAATTTTCTTCGCGTCCACCGGATTCACCCACAGTGGGTTCTTGTGGGAAATCTCGTACAGGAACTTGGCATTGCCGGAGCGCGTGTGGATCAGGTTCGGCAGGCGGAAAATCGGCAGCAGCGTGTAGACCTCGCCGTGCGCGTCTTTCGGCCACTCGACCACGGGCGTGTACTTCGGATCGAAATCTTCAGCGCGCTCACCCACAGACGCGGCTCGCGCCGAGCCGTGAATGTGGCTGCGGTAATATTCCGGCAGCGTGAATTCCGGCCACTTCCAGTCGGCCATGGTTTTTGAAAATAATTCGAGCTTCCGCGAAGGCGTGTTGTAGCCGGCGACTGCCTTGCCTTCGACCATGACTCCAACGGACTTGCCGTGCTTAGTGACTACACCGTTCGCCTCGGTGGTCGCGCCTGCGAGATCAGTCTCCGATAACCGCTTTTCATTCTGCTTGTAAACATCGCGCGTGACTTCGAACGCGCCGTATTTGCGCATGTACTCGAGCGGCGTCAGTCCTTCCTTCTTCGCGGTCTCCGGAAGACCCGGCACTGAGTTCTCGAAGATCCACCCGTAGTATTCATCCACCGTGAGCTTCTGTCCAGGCCGGTAGGGCGATTCGAAATACTGCCGGATGCCCATCGAGCCGTCTGGATCGATCGCCCATGACAAATTAATCCAGAACTCGTCTTCCTCCCACACTTCTCCGGGATTGGCTTGATACGTGTACTCGAACTTCTCGCCCGCTCGCTCTCGCAACACCCGATTCACCGGCTGGCGAAAGCCAATCCATTTGCCGGCGTAGGATTCCTGGCTCATCAAGTCGTGGCGTTCGGAGCTGAATCCCATGGGCAGCACATAATCGGCGAACCAGGCCGTCTCGCTCCACGTGGGAGTGAGCGCGGCGTGCAGGCCAAGCTTCTCCTCGTCGCGCAGCATCTCAATCCAGGAAAAACCGTCCGGGTAAGTCCACACAGGATTGACGACGCGCGTGATGTAGGTATCGATGCGGCCGCGTCCTTCCTTCAAGAAATGCGGCAGCAGGAATGACATTTCGTGCGTACACAGCGGCCATTCCTTCGGATACAGCAACTCATTCCAGCGCTTCTGCGGAGGAGGATTCTTGAACGGCTTGGGAACGAACTTATTCCAGGCATTCAGATTGTGTCCGCCTTCCGTGCCGACGGAACCAGTGAGCACGTGGAGCAGCATCAGAGCGCGGGCCGGCTGCCAACCGCCGAGATTACCCGAGGCGCTGCCCCGCCAGAGGTGCGAGGCAAAGCGACTGCCTGCAGCTGCGATCTCGCGCGCAATCTTGACGATGACTTCCGCCTTCACTCCACTCTCTTTTTCGGCAAACTCCGGAGTGAACTGCGCGTAATGTTTCTTGAGCGCCTCGATCGTCGTCTCAAAACTCTTCCCTCGCGCGGTGAAACCATCGACTTCCAGGTCTTCCCAGTTCGTCCAATTGCGCACGAACGCCGCATCAAAGCGGTTTTCTTCGAGAATCACTTTCGCCATGGCGAGCAACACCGCAGCCTCCGTGCCGGGATACGTGGGCATCCAGTAGTCGGCCATGCTGGCAGTGTTCGAGAGGCGCGGATCCATCACGGCCAGCTTCGCGCCGGCCATTTTGCCGTCAATGATCCGTTGCGCATGTGGATTGAAATAGTGTCCGGACTCGAGATGCGCTGAGAGCAGCAGGATAAAACGGGCATTGGCGTGATCGGGAGACGGACGATCCGCATAGTGCCACAGCAGATATCCCAAACGTGCCGACGACGAGCAAACGTTGGTGTGCGAATTGTGGCCGTCGATGCCCCAGGCCTGCAGCGTACGCTCCATGATGAAATCATGCCCGGGGCGCCCGACGTGATACATGACTTCTTCGCCGCGGCCTTCCTGAATTGCTTTGCGAATACGCACACCGAACGTCTCGAGCACTTCCTCCCACGAGGTCCGCGTCCACTTCCCTGCTCCGCGCTCGCCGGCACGCTTCATGGGATAGAGCACGCGGTCGGGATCATGAATCTGGTTGATGGTCGCGGGACCCTTGGCGCACAAGCGTCCGCGGCTCGCCGGATGCATCGGATTGCCTTCGAACTTGTCGATCTCGCCAGTTGCCTTGTTGACATAGGCCAGCAGCCCGCAGGCCGACTCGCAGTTGAAGCAGACCGTAGGAACAAGCTGGTAATGTTTCTCGACGCGCCGCGGCCAGGCCTCAGGATCCAACTCGACCCAGTCATCCCACTTCTCGACAGGGGGACAGTAGGCCAGATGGCTGCCGTCGCGCATGAAATCGGTCATTCAGAAATCTCCATAACTCTTTGCGTCTCTGTGAGCCTCTGTGCCCTCTGTGGTTAGGCCTTGAAATCGGTAACCAAAGAGAACACAGAGAACTCCTAACTGTTAGGCACGCTCTGTCCCGCCGTAACGAAGCACCACTCAAAAATCAACAAGCCTGCAAGGCTAAGTACAGCCGAGAGCGCAATGCTCCATTGCGAGCTCAACACCAGCAACCCTAATGGCATGATGCCACCCAACGAAATCGTTCCGATCCAGAACCATCCACCAAACGGACCATCGGTAATCAGCCGCGCTGCATACGCGGCGTTGTCGGTCGGATGCGGCATCAGGAACTCGGCAGCAATAATGCCGAGGTGCAGCACGAGACTGATGCCAAGCGCCACTCTTGCCACCGACAAGGTTGCCGGCGATCCGCCCATTGAGCCAGGAAGAAGCGCCAGAGTTCCGGCCCCGCATAACAGCGCCTGAACGATCAGGTGGACCGGCAACAGCGGAGTCTGCCAAAGATCGCGTCCCTCGCATTGTCCAAAAAGAAATGCGGTGTAAACCGCTGCGAAGAATCCGACCAGCACCGTCGGCCATAAGAGCACAGTGGTGACTCTGTACAAATTCAACACCGCTCCCAGCCAGAACAGCCCGCTCAGGCCACTATAGGCAATGAGAATGAAAGCTCCTCGCGCCAGCCATGATCTGCTCTGCGGCGTGAATACGACGCGCAGAAAACGTTTCTTGTGCTCGAGATCGCCCACCAGCAACACGGTGGTCAATGCGGTAAAGAGCAGCGCGATTGTGGACAGAACAACGTCTCGCAACCGGTTCGCGCCCAACTGTCCGAACAGCATGGCAATCGCCGGAATCGCCAGCGCCCCCGAACCGATTCCTTTCGTCCAGCAATACGCCGGAACTTGCCATCCCCAGGGCCGGGCGTGCGAAACGTCGTACGCGGCCAGGGCGTTCTTCTGTAGCAGCGGGCTGTCGGGAGGATACAACGCTCCTCCACCATGAAGACTCTCATTGCGCTGCGACCACATGTAGATGGATTCGTGCCGCGCCGCCGTGGGGACAATGGCGCTCTCGTCAGAGTCAATGTAATAAAGTTTAGGCCGCGTTCCCTGCTCCGGCTTGCGCACCCGCACCGGCTCGCGGGCCAGCAGTTGCGCGATCTCACCATCACAGGCGTCGAGATCTCCCGCGATGATGGCGTGCTCCGGGCAGACAACCACGCAGGAAGGCTCCAGCCCGACTTCGGTGCGATGCGCGCAGAAATGGCATTTCGCCGCGGTGCCTTCGTCAGGATCGATGTAGATGGAATCGTACGGGCAGGCTTGCATGCAGGCTTTGCACCCGATACATCGTTCGGAGCTGAAATCAACGATTCCGTCTTTGCGCTGGTACATCGCGGTCACCGGACAGATCGTGACGCAGGGCGGATTCTCGCAATGATTGCAGCGCGTGACCTGAAAAATGCGGCGGGTGTTGGGAAAAGTTCCCTTCTCGACGTACTTCACCCAGGTGCGGTTCACGGTGAGCGGGACGTGGTTCTCGGTCTTGCAAGCCACCGTGCAGGCGTGGCAGCCGATGCACTTGCGGTTATCGATGATGAATCCGTATCGCATCCGGAAAGGTTTCAGGGCAGCATCGAGGCACTGAGCGGCTTGGCCATTGTATCCGAGAACACCGTCGAAGGGAGCGACG